>JBKPMR010000058.1:0-33566 GCA_046732255.1 Actinomycetota bacterium | reverse complement strand
CGGCGGTCTACACGATCATCCGGAGCTTCTACGGCCAGTCGGGAAGCGACTTCGTCGGGATCGACAACTACAAGGCGCTGTTCACGACCAGCGCGATCACGACGGCGATCAAGAACAACGCGATCTGGGTGGCGGTCCTTCCGGCGACGATCACCGCGATCGGGCTCGTGTTCGCGGTGCTGCTCGAGAAGGTCAGCTGGTCGCTGGCGTTCAAGACGGCGGTCTTCATGCCGATGGCGATCTCGCTGTTCGCCGCCGGGGTGATCTGGCGGATCATGGACCGCCAAGAGCCGGGAATCGGCGCGGTGAACGCGGTGATCGCGAGCGTGCACGACGCGATTACGCCGCCGGGGCCGCTGTCCGATGCCCTGCCCTCGACGACGAACGAGACGGGCACTCCCTCGCAGGGGATCGTCCTGAAGACGCCGCTCAGGCCGGGAAGCGTGGCCGTGATCGGGTTGACGGGGATCCCGCCCGCCCAGACTCCCTCGGGCGCACGCCAGGCTGTCAAGCCCGCGCCCAAAGCCGGATCGATCACCGGCGTCGTCTGGAAGGACTTCAAGCCCGGCGGCGGCGTGCCCGGAAAGGTCGAGCAGGGAGAGGTGGGGCTGCCGAACGTGAAGGTCTTCCTGCGCGACGATTCCGGCAAGAAGATCGGGACCGCGACGAGTGAGGACAACGGCACCTTCACCTTCACCAAGGTAGAGCCGGGCGTCTACCGAGCCGGGGTCGACCCCGCGACGTTCAGGAAGCCCTTCGGCGGTGTCTCCTGGCTGGGCTCGAAGTTGATCACGCCCTCGATCATGATCGCCTACGTCTGGGTATGGGCCGGATTCGCCATGGTGGTGATCGCCGCCGGCCTCGCGGCCATCCCGCGTGACACGCTCGAGGCGGCGCGCACCGACGGAGCGAGCGAGTGGCAGGTTTTCCGTCGGGTCACCGTCCCGCTGCTGGCGCCCGTCCTCAGCGTCGTCTTCATCACGATGATCATCTACGTCCTCAAGGTCTTCGACATCGTGCTCTCGGTTGCGCCGGAGTCGTCGCAGGCGGACGCGAACGTGATCGCGCTGGCGATGTGGCGCACCGCGTTCCCGCAGAACGACTTCGGGCTGGGATCGGCGATCGCCGTCTTCCTGTTCATCCTCGTCATCCCCGTGCTGCTGCTCAACATCCGTCGCTTCAGGAGGGAGGGATAGTGGTCGACACGGCGGCGCCTGCTCCGGTCATCGAGGAACGCCTCTCGACCAAGATCCTGCGCATTGCCGGGAAGCTGCCGGTGCAGCTCTTCCTGATCGCCGTCGGCCTGCTCTGGCTCGTCCCGACGATCGGCCTGTTCGTGACGTCGATCCTGCCGGCGAGCCATTTCGACCAGGCGGGCTGGTGGAAGATCTTCTCCCACCCGAGTCTTGCCACCTGGTCGAACTACGACCAGATCTTCAGCAACCACCAGATCACGGACGCGCTGGTGACGACCGTCGAGATCGCCGTCGGCGCGACCGCACTGCCCATCTTCGTCGCTGCTCTCGCCGCCTACGCGTTCGCGTGTCTCGACTTCCCGGGGCGCGACTGGCTGTTCCTCGGCGTGATCGCCCTGCTCGTCGTTCCGCTGCAGATGGCGTTGATCCCGATCTTCAAGCTCTACAGCCACCTGGGCCTGTACGGCAACGTCTTCGGCCTGATCCTCTTCCACACGGCGTTCGGCCTGCCGTTCGCGATCTTCCTGCTCCGAAACTTCTTCATCGGGATCCCCAAGGACATCCTCGAATCGGCCCGGATCGACGGCTCATCGGAGCTGCGGATCTTCTTCCGTCTCATCCTGCCGCTCGGGCTCCCGGCGATCGCCTCGCTCGCGATCTTTCAGTTCCTCTGGACGTGGAACGACTTGCTCGTGGCACTGGTCTTCGGCGGCGACACGAAGCCGATCACGGTGGCGATCTTCACGCAGCTGCGCTCCTTCAGCGCGAACATCGACATCATCGGCCCGGCCGCCTTCATCTCGCTCGCGATCCCGCTCGCCGTCTTCTTCGCCTTCCAGCGCTACTTCGTCCAGGGGCTCCTCGCAGGCTCGGTCAAATGAGCGGCTCGGCCCCGACCTCCGCCATCGTCGGGGGCGGACTGGGCGGCCTGGTCACGTACCTGACCCTGCGGCACGGAGGGCTCGAGCCCGCCGACATCGTCGTGTTCGGAACCGATCCCGACCCGGCGGCCGTCTTCCGGGCGCACGCCGAGGCGATCCGGCAGCAGCGGATGCGGTCCGAGAGCAACGGCCACTGCTTCGCGCGCTCGTTCCCCGGTCTTGCGTTTCGCTCGGCGCTGCGGCGTGCGAGCCTCCGGCCGCTGCTCGACTCCGTGCGCGACCGCTACCGGCCGACGGTCGAGGAGTTCCTCGCCCACGTGGAGGATGCGCGGGAGACGTCCGGTTGGGACGCGAGCTTCCGCGGCCGCCGGGTCGAGCGGATCCGCGCCGTGAAGGGGGGCTTCTCGCTCGACGACGAGGGGATCTTCGCCCACGTGATGGTGGCGCCCGGTCATGCCGGCCTCGCCTATCCGCCAGGGCTCCAGGACGACCCGCGGGTCGTGCACGCGTACCGGCCGCACGAGTACGCCGACGAGGTCGCGGTCGTCGGTGCCGGGATGGCGGCGGCGACCGAGTGGCTGAACGCGCTCGCGGCCGGGGCAAAGGTTGTCTCGGTGCGCCGGCGGGAGCCCGCGCGCCGCCCGCTCAACGTCGAGCGCCAGTACTTCACGAAGCGCGGCCTCTCGAGGTTCTGGCAGACGGATCGAGACGAGCGAATCGGACTGCTGCGCAGCTTCACCGCCCCCTCCTATCCAGCCGGACCGGAGTGGGACGATCCGATCGCACGCGCGGTCGCCGCGGGTCGGTTCCGCGTCGAGCCCGAGCTGAACGGCGCAGGGCAGGTCATCTGCGCGACCGGGTTCCGGCGCGGCTTCGACGCCGACCCGCTTCTGCGCGACCTCGTGCTGGGTCACGGGCTGGCGACGGCAGAAGGCTGGATCGTGCTCGACGCCGACTCGACCGTTCCGGAGCTCACGGACGACGGCCGGACACTGGCGCTCGCAGGGGCCTGCGCGCAATGGGCGCACCCGGGCGCGGACACGCTCGTCGGGATGAAGTACGCGGCCCGCTGCCTCCTTCGACGGGTGAGGCGATGGCGTACACGCTGAGCGGCAGGCTCCAGTCGCGGCTCGCGGTGGCGCTGCTCCCACTCCTTGCCGCCTGCGTCCTGTCCGCTGCGCTGCCGGCGTGGTGGCCGCTCGAGCTGGCCGGGCTCATGCTGGGTGTCGGCCTGCTGCTCGACGCCCTCGTCTACGACCGGGTCTTCACCTACCAGCCGGGCTGGGTCGCGGTGGTGCTCGGCCTGGTCGAGCTCGCGCTCGTCATCGTGCTGGCGCGGGCCTTCGCGATCCACGCCCCGCTCGGCCCGGCGCTCGCCTTCTACGCGGCCTCCTGGCTGCTCGCCCAGGTGCTCGCGCACGCCGGCCTGCCGCTCCTCCGCCTGTCCTACGGGGACGACGGCGGAGAGCTTGGCCTGCTCGGCGCAGGGCTCGCGGTCGTCACGTTGGCCGTGTTCGGCTCCGCGGGCGGGTATGCGTGGTCGCAGCTACCGCCGACCGTCCACCTGTCCGCCGGCGTGCATCAGGGGCCGATCGTGATCACCAAGCGGGAGCACCTCGTCGGAGAGCGCGGCGCCGTCGTCCGTGGAGGGATCGTCGTTCGAGCGGACGACGTCGTCGTCCGCAACATCGCCACTCTCGGCGGCGAGTACGGGGTCGAGGTCGACGGCGCCGAGAACGTCGTCCTGGACGATGTCCGCGTGGTCGGAGCGACGCTGGACGGCATCCACGTCCGCCGGAGCCGGGTGATGATCCGGGACTGCCGGATCGACTCCCCCGGTGGATGGACGCAGGGGATCGACATCTCGTTCTCCGCCGACAAGGGGATGAGCATGATCGAGGGCTGCACGGTCGTCGGCGGCATGCAGGGGATCGTGGTCGATTCCGCGGGCGCCGACATCCACGGCAACCGCGTGAGCACGACCTCGTACCAGGCGATCACGATGACCGAGATGTCGATGGGGATGATCGCCGAGAACGAGGTCGCCGGCGCGGTCGGCGCCGGCATCGCCTGCGTCGACCAGTCCATGTGCATGATCGAGGACAACCACGTCTCGGGCACGAGGCCCGACCGGACGACCCCCGGCCTCGAACGGCAGGGCGGCTACGGGATCGTCAGCGACTACAAGGCGGAGGCGGAGCTCTCGGACAACGAGCTCGTCGGCAATGCAGGGCGGGTCGGCGTCTTCGCGGGGGCGCAGGTCACCCCGGCGGACTAGGTCGGAAATTCGCAGAAGGGACAGGCTTTAGCCTGTCCCCAGGCCTTGCGCCGGTGCACACCGGAAGGCAAGGGTCAGACTGAAATCCGACCCTTCTGAACTGGTCCGGGACAAGGGCCGCCTCCGCGACGCTCGGCTACACTGCCCTTCCCGCGCCCGTAGCTCAGGGGATAGAGCGCTGCCCTGCGGAGGCAGAGGCCGCAAGTTCGAATCTTGCCGGGCGCATCTCGTCGTGCCGCGCGATCGGTTCCCCCGCGTGACAACGCTTCATTTTCGGCCGTTCGGGGATGTCTTCCCTGCAATGGCCGCGGTTCCGGACACGCTCACGCTCAAGCGGCACCGCGATCTCCAGGGGCGGCGGAAGGATGCGTGGGTGCGACGGGCGTTCCTCGCTCTCGTCGGCGTCGTGCCGCTGCTGGCCTTGACGAACCTGTTCGGCCAGCGGCCGCACGTCGCGACCGCCGCCGTCGAGGCGGCGACGCTCGAGCTTTATGCCCCCGCCCACCTTCGGGGCGGGCTGCTCTGGGAGGCGCGGTTCACGATCGATGCCCACCGGGAGCTGAAGGACGCCGTGCTCGAGCTCGACAAGGGCTGGCTGGAGGGCATGCAGATCAACACGATCGAGCCGTCGCCGGTCGGCGAGGGCTCGAACGACGGCCGGCTCGTCCTCGACCTCGGTCACGTGCGGCAGGGTGGGCGCTACGTCCTGTTCATGCAGTTCCAGGTCAATCCGACCAACGTCGGCCGGCGGCCGCAGAACGTCCGCCTCTACGACGGGACGCGGCTGCTCGCGACGATCCACCGCCAGATCACGATCTTCCCGTAGGCCATGGACCTGACGATCCGGGCAGTCACGCTCTTCTTCTTCGTCTTCCTGATCACGCGGATCATCGGCCGGCGCGAGCTGTCCTCCCTCGAGCCCTTCGACCTGATCCTGTTGATCGTCATGGGTGATGCGATCCAGCAGGGCCTGACCCAGGACGACTACTCGGTGACCGGGGCGCTGATCGTGATCGGGACGTTCGCGATCCTCCAGGTGCTCGTGTCCTACCTGAGCTTCCGGTTCCCCCGCCTTCGGCCGGCGCTCGACGGGGAGCCGCTGGTGATCGTCCAGGACGGCAGCGCGATCGAGAAGAACATGAAGCGGGAGAGACTCACGCTCGAGGAGGTGATGGTCGCGGCCCGGCAGCAACAGGTGTCGTCGCTCGACGACATCGCCTGGGCAGTGCTGGAGACGAGCGGGAAGATCAGCATCATCCCGAAGAAGTAGGTCTCCTACACTCGCAGCCTGCCCCTCTCGCTGACAGAAGCCGACGTCGACCGGCTGCTCACGCCCTCCGACGCAGTCGCGGCGGTCGAAGATTCGTTCCTTCGGCTGCAGGCCGGGACGATCGAGAACGTCCCCCGCTACCGCGTCCGCCTCGAGGGCGGCTTCCTCGCAGTCATGTCCGCGGTGGACAACGAGCGGGGCCTGGCCTGCGTCAAGACGTACTCGGCGGGAGCGGCCGGGGTCCGCTTCGTCGTCGTGCTGTTCGAGCGCGGCGAGCTCCGTGCGGTGATCGAGGCCGACCGTCTCGGCCAGCTCCGCACCGGTGCGGCCAGCGCCGTCGCCGCGAAGTACCTGGCAAAGCCGGGCGCACGGACGCTCGGGGTGATCGGCTGCGGAAGCCAGGCCCGCACGCAGGTGGCCTGCATCCGCGAGGCGCTACCGGGAATCGAGGAGACGATGGCCTACTGCCGCACCGAGGAAGACCTGGCCGCCTTCTGCGCAGAGGTCGGCGCGGAGGCGGCCGAGAGCCACCGGGACGCAGCCGCGGCCGACGTCGTCGTCACGATCACCACCTCCCGCGATCCGGTGCTCCGCGGCGAGTGGTTGCGGCCGGGGGCGCTCGTCTGCGCTGCCGGCGCGAACATCGCCAGGTCCCGCGAGCTCGACAACGCCATGCTCGAACGCGCCGCGTTCGTGTGCTGCGACTCGCTCGCCGACGCGAAGATCGAGTCGGGTGACCTGATCGAGCCGGTCGGCCAGGGCGTCCTCGACTGGCTCGAGGTGCACGAGCTCCAAGAGGTGGTTGCGGGCGAGCTTCCCGGTCGCCAGTCCGAGGACGACATCGTCGTCTTCAAGTCGAACGGACTCGCCGCCTGGGATCTGGCGGTCGCTGCGCGCGTCGTCGGGCTAGCCGCCGGCGAGTGACGCTTTCGCCTCGGCGGCCAGGTCGTCGCCGATCGCCTTCACGACGTCGGGGCGGTCGAGCAATCGCTCGATCTCGCGCGCCGAGCAACGGTTCCGGACGTAGGGGTCGTCGAGGATGTCGTCGAGCGAGCGTCCGCGGTCGTGCTCGCGGATCACGTAGGCGGCAACGCGCTCCTCCTGGGTGGACCGGGTTCCGAGGAACGAGAAGACGCTTCGGAAGAACCTGCCGATCGCCCCCATCGGAAGCGATTGTATCCTTGCCCCTTGATCCGAAGGACGAGGGCAGGCCGGTTCGCCGAGCGTGTCGTCGAGGGCCGCGACGACGCCGGTGTCGCCGAGCGCATCGAGATCTGGATCGAGCGCAAGGAGGGCGGAGTCTGGGCGGTCGGCCGCGCGGTCAACCCGCAACATCGCCCCAGCGACGAGCCGCGCCAGGACGACTACTTCTTCGAGGGCTACGAGCTCCAGGACGCGCTCGACGCGGCCAACGCGGCGCTCGAGGACGACGTGAGCGTCTCCGAAGGAGACGGCTCGGAGGTGCGCCAGCCGCCCTTCCGCCGCAGCGAGCTGCTCGGCCCGCTCGAACGCTGGTTCTTCGGGCGCCGGTGAGCCGGAAGGGCGAACGGTCTTCCTGGCAGGGCGTCGCCGGCTTGGCCGGCGACGCATCCGGCCCCGCGATCCTCGTCGTCGCGGCGACGGAGAAGGAGCTCGCCGCCTCCGGTGCGGCCGACACCTTCTGCTGCGGGATCGGGCCGGCCGAGGCCGGGATCCGGACGGCGACGGCCCTGGCGGAGCGGCGTCCTGATGCCGTGCTCCACATCGGGATCGCCGGCGCCCCCGAGCTCGAGCCACTCTCCGTGGTGATCGGGGCCGAGGCCTTCTACGCCGACATCGTCGATCCCCAGTCATTGATGCCGAAAGTCGAGCGCGCATACCCGGCTCCCGAGCTGGTCGAGGCGGCTCGACGAGCTCTGCCCGACGCGCACCTCCTGCCGATCACGAGCTGCGCCCGGGTCGGCGGCGGCGGCGTCTGCGATGTCGAGGCGATGGAGGGCTTCTCCGTCCTGCGCGCGGCCGAGCTCGCCGGCGTCCCGGCCGTCGAGGTGCGGACGATCTCGAACCGGCCGGCGGAGACCGACCGCGGTCTGTGGCGGATCGAGGACGCGGTCGGCCGGCTCGGCGAGATCGTCCCGCCGCTCATCGACGAGCTGGCTCCGGTCGTTCGCTAGCCTCCCGCGGCCATGCTGATTCGCCTCGGACACAGCCCCGATCCCGACGATGCGTTCATGTTCTGGGCGCTCGCCGAGGGCCGCGTCCCCACGCGCGGCTTCGAGTTCGAGCCGGTGATGGAGGACATCCAGACGCTGAACGAGTGGGCGCTCGAAGGTCGCCTGGAGGTGACGGCGATCTCGCTCCACACCTACCCGTTCATCCAGGACCGCTACGCGCTGCTTCCACACGGCGCGAGCATGGGTTCCGGCTACGGGCCCGTGGTGGTCGCACAGCAGGCGCTGACGAAGGACGAGCTCGGCGGGGTCGAGATCGCCGTGCCCGGGACGATGACGACGGCGTTTCTCGTATTGCGCATGGTGATCGGCGAGTTCGCGTACCGCGTGGTTCCCTTCGACCGGATCCTGGACGAGGTCAAGTCCGGGCGCGCGGAGGCCGGCCTCGTGATCCACGAAGGCCAGCTCACGTACGAGTCGGAGGGCCTGAAGAAGGTCGTCGATCTCGGCGAGTGGTGGCTGCTCGAGACGGGGTTGCCGCTTCCGCTCGGCGCGAACGTCGCGCGGCGCGACCTCGGCGCCGAGCGGCTGCACGACCTCTCCGAGGTGCTGGCGGAATCGATCCGGGCCGGTCTCGCCAACCGCCGGGAGGCGATGCAGTACGCGCTCCAGTTCGGGCGTGGCCTCGACTCCGAGCTCGGCGACCGCTTCGTGGGGATGTACGTGAACGAGCTGACCCAGGACTACGGCGACGAGGGACGGGAGGCGGTCCGCGAGCTGATGCGGCGCGGCGAGGCGATCGGCGCCTTCGATCGGCCGGTCACGGTCGATTTCGTCGCATGAGGCGTTAGCCTGCGCGGCATGCCCCGCGCCGTCATCCTCTCCGCCGTGCGGACGCCGGTCGGCCGCTACGGCGGCGGGCTCGCGGAGGTGCGTCCGGACGATCTCGCCGCGACCGCGATCGCCGCCGCGGTCGAACGTGCGGGCGTCCCGGCGGACGAGATCGAGGACGTCTGGTTCGGCTGTGCCAACCAGGCGGGCGAGGACAACCGCAACGTCGCCCGGATGGGTGCGCTGCTTGCCGGGCTGCCCGAATCGGTCGCGGGCGTGACCGTGAACCGCTTGTGCGCCTCCGGCCTGGCGGCGGTGGTCGGCGCTGCGCATGCGGTGATCGCGGGGGACGGCGACCTCTTCGTCGCAGGCGGGGTCGAGTCGATGAGCCGCGCGCCGCTCGTGATGGGCAAGCCCGACAAGGCCTTCCCGCGCGGGAACCAGACCGTCTGGGACACGACCCTCGGCTGGCGGTTCCCGAACCCGCGGATGGAGGAGATGTTCCCGCTCGAGTCGATGGGCGAGACCGGCGAGAACGTCGCCGACCGCTGGGACGTGTTGCGCGAGGACCAGGACGCGTTCGCGCTCGAGTCCCAGCGCCGCCACGCGGAGGCGGTCGCGGCCGGCCGCTTCGCCGACGAGCTCGTGCCCGCCGGCGGGCTCGAGACGGACGAGCACCCGCGCGCGGACACGACGCCCGAGAAACTGGCCTCGCTCAAGCCCGCGTTCCGCAAGGACGGTACCGTCACCGCCGGCAACTCGAGCGGGATCAACGACGGTGCGGCAGCGCTCGTGATCGCGAGCGAGGAGCGGGCGGCCGCCCTCGGCATCGAGCCGCTCGGGCGATTCGTGGCGTCGGCGGTGGCGGGCGTCGACCCCAGGGTCATGGGAATCGGCCCGGTCCCCGCAGTGCGCAAACTGCTGGCGCGCGTCGGCATCGACGCGCGCGACCTCGACCTGGTCGAGCTGAACGAGGCGTTCGCGTCCCAGAGCCTGGCCGTGATCCGCGACCTGGGTCTCGATCCGGCGAAGGTGAACGTGAACGGCGGTGCGATCGCGATCGGCCACCCGCTCGGGATGAGCGGGGCGCGGCTGGTGGTGACGCTCCTCCACGAGCTGCGGCGGCGTGACGGGCGGTACGGAATCGCCACCATGTGCGTCGGCGTCGGCCAGGGGCAGGCGGCGCTCTTCGAGCGTGGCTAGCCCGGGCGAGGCCTACGTCCAGCTCGGGCTGCGGCTCGGGCGTCACGTCGACGGGCTCGTCGACGCGTACTACGGGCCGGCAGAGCTTAAAGAGCAGGTCGACGCCGAGCCGCTCGCCGATCCGGCCGAGCTAGTCGCGCAGGGCGAAGCACTGCTGGCGGAGCTCGAGGACGGCTGGCTGCGAGACCAGACGCTCGGACTGCGCACGTACGCGGGCAGGCTGGCAGGCGAGGAGATCTCGTACTCGGACGAGGTCGAGCGCTGCTACGGCGTTCGTCCCCGGCGTCGAGGCAGAGAGGCGTATGCCGCCGCCCACGAGCGGCTGGACGAGCTGCTGCCGGGAACGGGCCCGCTGAGCGAGCGCTACCAGGCGTGGCGGAGCGACGCGACGGTGCCGGTCGAGCTCGTCGTCCCGCTCGTGCAGGAGGCCGCCGCCGAGCTGCGGACGGTGACCGCACGTCTGGTCGAGCTGCCCGAGGGAGAGCAGCTCGTGGTCGACGGCGTGCACGACGAGCCATGGTGGGCGTTCAACTACTACCTCGGCGGGCTGCGCAGCCGCGTGGTCGTCAACCTGGACGTGCCGACGACATGCCGCGAGTGCGTCCACCTCGCGGGGCACGAGGTCTACCCGGGCCACCACACCGAGCACGCGCTGAAGGAAGAGCTGTTGGTTCGGCGTCAGGGGAAAGTCGAGGAGACGATCCAGCTCGTGCCCACCCCCGCCGCCCTCGTCGGCGAGGGAATTGCGGAGACGGGCCCGGACCTGGTCATGGACGACGATCTTCGCGGGCGGCTGGTCGCCGCCATCCGGCGGCACGGCCTCGAGTACGACGCCGAGCATGCCGAGGCGGTCGCGGATGCCCGCCGTGCACTTCGCCCCGTCAGCCTCGACGCGGCGCTGATGATCCACGAGGACGGCGCCTCCGTCGAGGAAGCCGAAGCCTACGTTCGGCAATGGGCGCTGGCCACGCCCGACGAGGCGGCGCACAGCGTTCGCTTCGTCGTCGACCCCACCTGGCGGGCCTACGTCGTCAACTACTCGGCGGGCCGAGACCTCTGCGAAGCCTGGGTCGGCGGGGAGCCGGACCGGTTCGTCCGGCTCCTCACCGAGCAGATCCGCGTCGGCGACCTCCTAGAGACCCATTCCGACGGCCACTAGCCGGGGCGCCGTGGCCACGGCGGGCTCGTCCTCCTCGGCGTAGTCCTCGACCATCCGTGCCAGCCGGCCGGCGTGGCTGCGGGACAGCTCTTCGACGAGTAGCCAGGCGCGCAGCACGCGCGCCCGTGCGTCCGGGTCGCTGCCGCGACCTCCGGCCTTGACGGACAGCACCGTGCGGCCGGCCCCGTCGCTCTCGACGGTGAGTGTCCAGTCGATCCGGGCGTGACCGGCATCCGGCCCGAAGCGCCAGATCAGGCTGTGCGTCGGGCCTCCCGTGCTCCAGATCGCCCGGTCGTCGAGCCCGAGCGCCGTGAGCCGGACGACGAGCGACCGCATCGGGTCGGTGGTCGCCAGAACGTGCTCGGCAACGACGCGATCGGCCTCGATCGTCTGGACGAAGGTGCTGGTCACGTCGTAGCTGCGGGTCATCGTCTTCCTCCTCTCGGTCAGCTCGAACTCCACGACCATGCTCACCCGCGCAGGTGGCCGCGACCATGGCGCTGCCCCGTGTCTGCCGGTTCGGTTCTCCACACCCCGGGCCCGGCGCCGACCGACGGCGATAGCGTTGCCGTGTGCGCGCGCTTGAACGGCTCGAGCAGCTGTACGCGATCGGCAGCGGGAGAGGGGCGAACCGGATCGGCTACTCGCCGGAGGAGGACGAGGCGCATGTCCTCGCGCGCGGCTGGCTCGAGCAGGCGGGCCTGGAGGTGCGCGTCGACGAGGCCGGGAACACGTTCGGCGGCTCCGATCCGGTCTGGACGGGGTCGCACCTCGATTCCGTCCCGCAGGGCGGCATGTTCGACGGTGCGCTCGGCGTCGTCGCTGCGATCGAGGCCGTCGAGCGGGCCGGACGCGGGACGGTCGCGATCTTCCGTGAGGAGGAGCGCGGGTGCGCCGGGAGCCGGGCCTTTGTCGGGCGTGGGCCTCTGCCGGAGGCGTTCCTCGAGCTGCACATCGAGCAGGGACCGCGGCTGGCCGCGGCGTCAGCGCCGCTTGGAGTCGTCACCGGCATCGTCGGCTACGCTCGCGGCGAGGTGGTCGTCGACGGCGCTGCGGGGCACGCCGGGACCACGCCGATGGAGCTCCGCGACGACGCGCTGGTGAAGGCCGCCCGGGCGATCCTGCTGCTGGAGGAGGAGGCGCGGCGCATTCCCGACGCTGTTGCGACCGTCGGCCGGGTCGAGGTGGAGCCGGGCGGGACCAACGTCATCCCCGGCCGCGTCCGCTACAGCGTCGACGTGCGGGCCCCGGATCAGGAGCGGCTCGATCGGTTGATCGCCTTCGCGGGGATCGACCACTCGCAGGCCGTCCCTGCGGTCGAGATGACGCCGAGCGTGACCGGAGTGCTCCGTGCGGAGGTCGAGGGCCGCGCGCTGCCGGTCGTCGAGCTCGCGTCCGGGGCCGGGCACGACGCCGGCGTGCTGGCCCGCGCCGGCGTCCCCACCGGGATGCTGTTCGTCCGCAGCCTCAACGGCGGCGTCTCGCACTCGCCCGACGAGCTCTCGTCTGCCGAGGACATCGAGCTCGCGATCGAGGTGCTCGCGGCGGCGCTAACCCGTCTCTGAGAAGCGGATGTCCTGCACGCCTTCCCAGAGCACGAGCTCGCCAATCGCCGGTAGGTGCTCGAGGCCGTCGACGACGCTCGCGAAATGGTTGCCGGCGAGCTGGCCGGCCTTGCTCGCAAAGCAGGTGTCCCCGTACGGAAACAGGATCTCGACCTCACTGAGGCCGCCGGGGTAGAGCAGCAGCTCGCCCGGCGCCGGATAGCTGGTCGGGTCCTCGAGCCCGAGGTCGCCGACGTCGAAGGAGCCCATCGGGATCCACGCCGCTTGGCCGCTCCAGCGCGCCTGGATCAGCTTGCTCTCATACGGGAGCATCGTCCGGAAGAAGGCGACGGTGCGCGGGGACGCGGCCTCCTCGAGGCGGGCCGTGAGCTCGTAGCCGGCGACGGAGATCCGGATCACGGCCGACACCCTACGGCCGCAGCGCGCGGATGTGCAGGAAGAGCGGCAGGCGCTGCCAGCGCCGGTGACGCGGCTGGGCGACGGCGGGATCGGGAATGCGCACCTCGCGCACCCGCTCGATGACGAAGCCGGCTTCGGCGAGAACGTCCGTGTACCACCCGATCGGCCGGTGCTCGCTCTCCATCGTCACGGCCAGCCCGTCGCGCTCGATCACGTCGCGATAGCGAAACCGTTCGAAATACGAGCCCGAGACGATGAATCGGCTGTCCGGCTCCTGGCTCTCGAACTGGCCCGCTGAATTGAACGGGTGCACGATTGCGAGGCAGAGGCGGCCGCCCGGCTCCAGCACGCGGGCTGTCTCGTGGACGGCACCGGCGGCGTCCTCGATGTCCTGGAGCGACATGAACGCGACCACCAGATCGGCATACGAGTCGGGGAAGGGGAGGTCGGCAGCGTCTGCCCGGTGCACCTCGATCGATGCATCCGCTGCGCGGGCGGCGTCGAGCGCCGTCGGGGAGGCGTCCACACCGACGACTTCGTGGCCCGCTGCCTTGAGGTCACGCGAGAGCCTGCCTTCACCACAGCCGAGGTCGATCGTCCGGCGACCCGGCGGCGGGAGAAGCTCACGGAAGGCCTCGCCGTGGAAGTGCCAAAAGCTGTCATGACCGGGAGTGCGTGCCCACGCGATCCAGCCGTCGGCGTGCTTCTCCCACGCTTCGGCGAGCGGCTCGGGTGCGTCGACGGTCCGGCGTTCCCACTTCATCTCGTCGGTGCGCCGGCGGCGATCCAATCGCCGAGCAGGGTGCGTTCGGTCTGCGTCATCGTGGTCGCGTTCCCGAGCGGCATCGCAGTCGACTTCACCGCGAGCTCGTCGATCTGGGCGGCGCGGTCGTGAATCTCTGCGGCGGTGTCGAAGGTGACGCCGGCCGGAGCCGAGTCGATGCCCGGATAGGTCGGATTCATCGAATGACAGGGTAGGCAGCGGGCTTTGATCACCTGCTGGACCCGGGCGAACGGCACCGTGGCCGGCGTGGTCGCGGACGACGTGCTCGGCGGACGCAGCCAGATCGCGATGCCGGCGATCGCGCAGGCGCAGCCGATCGGGATCCACCAGAGCGTCTCGCCTGCGTGGCGGCGGTTGAAGTAGACGCGCACCGCGGCGCCGACGGCCATCAGCGCGACCAGCACCGCCCAGGCGTGGTCATGCGTGTAGGTGAACGGGAAGTGGCCGGCGAGCATCGTGAAGAGGACGGGCAGCGTCAGGTAGTTGTTGTGCACCGAGCGCTGCTTGGCGACGACCCCCGGCCTCGGGTCGGGCTCGCGGCCTGCCTCCTTCGCCCGGATCAGCTCCCAGTGAGCCGGGATGATCACGAACAGGACGTTCGCGGCCATGATCGTCCCGAGCATCGCTCCGACCTGGAGGTACGCGGCGCGCGGCGCGTACAGCTCGCCGACGCCGTACGTCATCGCCGTGACGAGGACGA
Organism: Actinomycetota bacterium; assembly: GCA_046732255.1. Lineage (GTDB taxonomy): Bacteria > Actinomycetota > Thermoleophilia > Gaiellales > Gaiellaceae > DATBLE01. Next base: position 19,150 of record JBKPMR010000058.1, on the reverse strand, counting down.
CCATCGCCAGCACGAAGGGCAGGGTCCGGTCAGCGAGCAGGCGGCAGACCGCGTCGTACACGAGCCAGGCCGCGGCGAGGAGCCCGATCGAGATCAGGATCGCCTGCCACGGCTCGAGATCCGCGACCGACGGGTCGATCAGCCGGAGACGCGCGTCGGTGTAGTAGACGATACAGAGGAGCGCGAAGCCGGACAGCCACGTCCAGTACGCCTCCCACTTGTACCAGTGCAGCGGCTTCGGGAGCCTCGGCGGTGCGACCTGAAACTTCTGGATCCGGTAGAAGCCGCCGCCGTGGATCTCCCACGACTCGCCCCCGACACCGTCGGCTCGGTCCTCCTCCCGCTCGGGCTCGCGCAGGTGGTTGTCGAGCGCGACGAAGTAGAACGAGGTGCCGATCCAGACGATCGCCGCGGTGACGTGGAACCAGCGGAAGACGAGGTCCAGCCAGTCGGTTGTGTAGGTGGCTAGCATCGGTGCCAGACCCTTCTCACCGGCTTCGTCGGGTCTGGCTCCGATGCCGTTTCATCTGCGCCGCCAACGGTCCTCCGCGATCGCGACGAGCTCCTCGACGGCAGTGTCAAGCTCCGCCTCGCGGGTGCGGTCGATGCGCCGGCGCAGCACCTGAAGGATCTCGGCCTTCGGGCGGCGGTTGACGAAGACGACGAAGCGGAAGCCGAAACGCCGTTCGTACTCGGCGTTCAGGCGGGCGAGCTCGGCAAGCGTCTCGGGGTCGGCGTCGTCGCCCTGCTCGGCTGCCGACCGGGCGGAGAGGCCGGTGCGGGCGCCGATCGCCGGGTGCGCATTGAGCGCCTCGAGCTTCTCCTCCTCGCCCAGGGTCGCGATCACCTCGCGGGCGTCCCGTAGCGGCTCCTCGCAGGCCGCGAGCTTCCGGACGAGGGCGGTGTGGCCTTCGAACAGCTCCGCGAGCTGCTCCTCGTCTAGCTGCCGCGGTAGATCGCGCACGCGTAGGGCGAGAGCAGGAGCGGGACGTGGTAGTCGCGGCCGGCCTCGATCTCGATCCCCGCCTCGACCCGCTTGAAGAACGGCGAGTCCACGTGGAAGACGATCCGGTACGTGCCCGGGTCGACGACGGCCAGGTCGCGGATGCGCCCGTCGCCGTCCGTCTTGCCGTCGGCCACGAGCTCGTCACCCCGGAAGAGCTGGACGCGGATGCCCGCCGCCGGAACGCCTCGTCCGGTGTCGAGTACGTGGGTCGAGATCACGTGCGCGCATCTTCACTTTTCCCCCGGCTGTGAACAAGAAGGCGCACTCCTGTTCGAGCCCCGGTCTCAGAGACCGGGGCTGAAACGCTGGAACCATGCCAACCGTCCGAGATCCTGTTGACGAATCGTTCCAAGAACGTTTCACCCCCGGTCTCAGAGACTGGGTGGCAGACGTCACAAGAGCCGCCTCGCCTGGACCCGGTGCTCGCGGGCGATCTGCTGCTCGTCCGCGCGGACGAGGTGACCGTCCCGGACAACCTCCTGGCCGCCGACGTACAGGCGGTCGACGCGGTGCGGCGCCGAGAGGACGAGACCCGCGACGGGGTCGGACTCCGCTCCGCCGAGCTCGAGGCCGTCCGTCCTCCAGACGGCGATGTCGGCGCGCTTAGCCGGTGCGAGCTGACCGATGTCGTCCCGGCCGAGCACCTCGGCGCCGCCGCGGGTCCCCAGCCGGAGCGCCTCCCGCACGGTCAGTGCGCGCGGCCCGCCGCGTCCGCGCGCAACCAGCAGCGCCTGCTTCACCTCGAAGAAGAGGTCGCTGCGCTCGTTCGACGCCGAGCCGTCGACGCCGAGCCCGACCGGCGCGCCCGCCGCCACCAGCTCCGGTACCGAGGCGACTCCGGCTCCGAGCCGCAGGTTCGACGTCGGGCAATGCGCGACCCCGATTCGCTCGCGGCCGAACAACGCGATGTCCTCCGCGGACAGGTGCACACAGTGCGCGCACCAGACGTCGCCCGCCGTCCAACCGAGCTCGCCAAGGTACTGAACAGGAGTGCAGCTGTACAGCTGCCGGCAATACTCATTCTCCTCGACTGTCTCCGCCAGGTGGGTGTGCAGCCGCAGGCGGAGCCGCCGCGCCAGCGCCGCCGACTCGACCATCAGCTCCCGTGTCACGGAGAAGGGCGAGCAGGGCGCGACCGCGAGCTGGACCATCCCCTCCTCGTCCTGGAGCGCCGCGAGCCGCTCCGTCTCCGCGAGCACGTCGTCGATCGGCTCGACCAGGCTGTCGGGCGGGAGGCCGCCGTCCGACTCACCCAGGTCCATCGACCCCCGCGAGGCGACGATCCGCACGCCCAGCTCACGCGCCGCCTGCACCTCGGCCTCCCACAGCCACTCCGCGCCGCGCGGGAAGACGTAGTGGTGGTCGAAGACGGTTGTGCAGCCGGACAAGGCCAGCTCCGCGAGGCCCGTCCGCGCAGCCGCGTACTCGGCCTCGGCGTCGATCCGAGCCCACACGGGGTAGAGCTCCTGCAGCCACTCGAAGAGCGTCGCCTCCTGCGCCCGAGCCCGCGTGAGCGACTGGTACAGGTGGTGGTGCGTGTTGACCAGCCCCGGCGTGACGACCGCGCCGCGGAGGTCGACGAACGTGTCGGCGTCCGGTGCCGGGCCGCCCCCGACCGCCTCGACGAGCCCCTCGCGGACGAGGACCCAGCCGCTTGGGAACTCGCTTCCGGCGTCGTCCATCGGGCAGATCCACCCGTTTTGCAGGAGCATCGTCATCGGCGCCCCGACCCTACCGGGCAGGCCCCTTCACGGCATCGCCACAAGTTCATATAGTCGAGCCTCGGGCGTTCCACGGCATCCGGGGAGGAGTCATATGAAGGAGCGGAAGTTCGTGCTAGGCGCGCTGATCGCGTGCCTGGTGCTGGCGGCTGCGTCGCTGGCCGGGCTCGCGGCGGCGAAGCCGGGCAAGAAGCAGGCGACGTTCAAGGTGGCCTGGATCTATCCCGGCCCGCACAACGACGGCGGTTGGTCGCAGGCGCACGACGCCGGGCGTCTGGCGGTCCAGAAGGCACTCGGCGACAAGGTGCAGACCACCTACAAGGAGAATGTGTTCAGCAACGCGTCGGTGCCGCAGATCGTCGCCGGACTCGCGCGTGACGGCTACAACATGATCTTCGCCACGTCGTTCGGCATGCTCGAGCTCGGAGTCAACGGTCAGCTCTGGCAGAAGTACCCGAAGATCCTGTTCGAGCAGGCGACCGGCACCCAGGTCGAGAAGAACCAGTCCGAGTACTTCGGCGCGGCTGAGGACACGATCTACCTCTCGGGCATGGCCGCAGGGGCCGCGACCAAGAAGGGGGTCATCGGCTACGTGGTGCCCTACGGTATCCCCGAGGTCGTCCGTCACCTCAACGCTTTCACCCTCGGGGCTCAGGCGACGCACCCGGGCACGAAGGTGAAGATCGTCTGGACGAACGCCTGGTTCTCGCCGCCGAAGGAGACGGCGGCCGCCAAGGCTCTGATCGCCGCCGGCGCCGACGTGATCGGCCAGAACGTCGACAGCCCGGCCGCCGGCGTGTACGCCGAGAAGGCGGGCGTGCCCTGGGTCGGCTACGACTCCGATGCGCAGAAGTTCGCGCCCAAGCAGTGGCTGACCGCGTCGGTCTACGACTGGGGCAAGTACTACGTCCGCCGCGTGAAGGCGGCGATGAACGGCACCTGGAAGCCGGGCTTCTACTACGGCTCGGTCAAGGACGGCTTCACCGGCCTTGCTCCCTACGGCCCGAAGGTCTCCGCGAAGACGAAGGCTGCGATCGCCGCGAAGAGGCAGCAGATCCTCTCCGGCAAGTGGCACTCCTTCTGCGGTCCGATCTACGACCAGAGCGGCAAGCTGAAGATCCCGAAGGGCAAGTGCCTCGATCCGACCACGAAGGCGGGGATCGACGCGCTGTACTCGATGCAGTGGCTCGTGAAGGGCGTGGTCGGGTCCGTCTCCCACGTCCAGCCCCCGGGCTAGCCATAGGCTGCGCCGCTGGCTAGAAGCCCGGTGACCACTGCTGGTTCTCTAGCCACTGCCGCCCCGCAAGGGGCGGCAGTGGCTATGACCGGGATCACGAAGCGCTTCCCCGGCGTCCTCGCGAACGACGCGGTCGACTTCGACGCCGCGGCGGGCGAGGTGCACGCGCTGCTCGGCGAGAACGGCGCCGGTAAGAGCACGCTCTCGAACATCCTCACGGGGCTCTACCGCCCTGACGAGGGTGAGATCAGCGTCTACGGCGAGACGGCCCAGTTCGACTCCCCGAGCGATGCAATCGACGCCGGGATCGGCATGGTCCACCAGCACTTCCGGCTCGTGCCGCCGTTCACCGTCGCCGAGAACATCATCCTCGGCGAGCACCGGCCGGAGGCACGCAGCTTCGTCGTCCGTCCCGGCCGGATCGAGCGGCGCGTCGCCGCTCTCGGCGAGCGGTACGGAATCGCCGTCGATCCCCGCGCGCGCGTCTGGCAGCTCTCGGTCGGCGAGCAGCAGCGCGTCGAGATCCTGAAGGCCCTCTACCGGGAGGCGCGGATCCTGATCCTCGACGAGCCGACCGCGGTGCTCACGCCTCAAGAGGCGGAAGCGCTGTTCGAAACGCTGCGCGCGATGGCGCGCGAGGGTCGCACGGTGATCTTCATCTCCCACAAGCTGCACGAGGTCAAGGCCGTCGCGGACCGAGTGACGGTGCTCCGGGGTGGGCGAAACGTGGCGACGCTGACGACGGCGGACGCGACGAGGCGGGAGCTCGCCGCGCTCATGGTCGGGCGCGAGGTCGAGCTCGCGAGGCGCGTCGAGCGCCTGACGCCGCCCGGCGAAAGCCCGGCTCTGTCCGTAGAAGGGCTCTGCGTCCGCGGCGACCGGGGCGAAGCGGCGATCCGCACCGTGACGGTCGTCGTACGGGAGGGCGAGATCGTCGGTGTCGCGGGGGTGGCCGGCAACGGTCAGCGGGAGCTCGCGGAAGCGATCACGGGGATGCGGCCGCCCTCGAGCGGCTCCGTCCGAGTCGGCGGCCGGAAGCTTCGCACCGGTGACCCACGCGTGGCGATCGCCGCCGGGATCGCGCACGTCCCCGAAGACCGCCTCGGCACCGGCGTTGCGGCAGGCCTCAGCATCGCCGAGAACGCCGTGATCAAGTCGTACCGCCAGCGGGGGATCTCCCGTGGCCCGATCCTGAACTGGGGGATGATCCGCGAGGTCGCGCGGGACCTGATCCTCCGCTACGGCGTTGTCACGCCCGGCCCGAACCTGCGCGCCCGCGACCTGTCGGGCGGCAACCTGCAGAAGCTCGTCCTCGGCCGTGAGTTCTCCAGCACTCCGAAGGTACTGATCGCCGCCTCGCCGACGCGCGGGCTCGACGTCGGCGCGATCGAGACCGTGCACGCCTACCTGCGGCAGGCGGCGGAGAGCGGCGTCGCCGTGCTTCTGATCAGCGAGGACCTGGACGAGATCCGCGCGCTCGCCGACCGGATCGTGGTCGTCTACGAGGGCGAGCTGACCGGCGAGTTCGATCCCGGCACGGCGACGGTCGAAGAGATCGGGCTCGCGATGGCCGGAGGGGAGGGGACGTGATCGGCGTCGAGCGGCGACTCACGCAGCCGCGTTGGCTGACGTATCTCGTCCCGTTCGTGTCGGTCGTGGTCGCGTTCCTGATCATGGCGGTCGTCCTGCTCGCGACCGGGCACGATCCGATCCGGACGTACCGGCGGCTCTTCGACGCCGCCTTCCACGGCAGCGCCGCCTGGACGGACACGTTCACGCTCGCGACGCCGCTGATCTTCACGGGGCTGGCGGCTGCGGTCGCCTTCCGGATGCAGCTCTTCAACATCGGGGCGGAGGGACAGCTCTACATCGGGGCGATCTGCGCCGCCGGGGCCGCGATCTGGCTCGGGCCGGACCACGCGCTGACGCTGACGATCCTGGCGATGTGCGTGTGCGGCGGAGCCGGCGCCGCGCTGTGGGCATTGATCGCCGGTGTCCTGAAGGCGTTCGCCCGCACCAACGAGATCATCACCACGCTGATGCTCAACTACGTGGCGGGCCTCCTGCTCACGTACATGATCTTCGACAGTGCGTCGCCCTGGCGCGACCTGTCCACGATCCAGACGCGCTCGTTCCCGCAGTCGGTCGCGCTGAAGCCGAGCCAGTTCTGGCCCACGGTCACCGTCTTCGGCGTCTCGGTCTCGTTCGGGTTCATCCTCGCGATCGGCGTGGCGGTCGCGCTCTGGGCGCTCTTCCGCGTCACGCGGTTCGGGTTCGAGATGAGCGTGATCGGCGACTCACAGCGCGCCGCCCGCTACTCGGGGATGCGGACGCGCCGGAAGGTCCTCGCGGTGATGGCGATTTCCGGCGCGATCGCCGGTCTCGGCGGCGCCAGCCAGATCGGCGACTTCTCGCACGTGCTCGACGCCAGCCCGCAGGGTCTCCAGGGCGCCAACTACGGCTACACCGGGATCGTCGTCGCCGCGCTCGGCCGCTACAACCCGCTCGCCGTCTTCCTCGTCGGGGTTCTGGTGGGCGGGCTCCAGAACGCCGGGCTCTTCCTGCAGGGCGCCGACTTCCCGACCGGCCTCGTCGGGGTGATGCAGGGGATCATCCTGTTCTGCGCCCTCGGCGGCGAGATCCTCGTCCGCTACCGCGTGCGCTTCGGCCGCCGCGCGGCGCCGGCGGTTGCCGCGGAAGTGCCGCAGTCGTGAGCGTCAACCACACACTTGTCGTCCAGGTGCTGGCGGAGGCGGTCGTCTACGGGACGCCGATCCTGTTCGCAGCGCTCGGCGAGCTGCTCGCCGAGCGGTCGGGCGTACTGAACCTCGGCGTGGAGGGGATGATGCTTCTCGGCGCCGCGATGGGTTTCTGGGCCATGCAGCAGGCCCCTGGATCGACGACGGTCGCGCTCACGCTTGCGGTGCTGACGGCGGCGTTTGCGGCGCTCGTCTCGGCCTTCGTCTTCGCGTTCCTCGTCGTCTCGTTGCGCGCGAGCCAGATCGTCTCGGGATTGGCGCTGACGATCTTCGCCGGTGGTCTCGGCCTGTCGTCGTACCTCGGCAACGATCTCGGCATCGCGGACGTCCCGCCGACGCATCAGTTCAGCGACATCGACGTGTTCGGCCTGAAGGACGTTCCCGTCATCGGCCCGATCCTCTTCCACCAGTCGGCCCTCGTCTACATCTCGTGGGCACTGACCGCGGCGATCGGGTTGTACCTCGCGCGGACCCGCTTCGGGCTGAACGTGCGCGCGGTCGGCGAGTCGCCGGGCGCGGCGGACGCGATGGGGATCAACGTCGCCCGCTACCGGTACGTGCACGTGCTCGTCGGTGGTGCGCTGGCGGGGGTCGGCGGCGCCTGCTACAGCCTCGCGATCACACCCGGCTGGTCGGACGGCGACTCACTCGTCGGCGGCGCGGGCTGGATCGCGATCGCGCTCGTGATCTTCTCGTTCTGGCGGCCGGAGCTCTGCCTCGTCGGCGCGTACCTGTTCGGCGGGTTGTCGGGCGGCCTGCCCTCGGCGCTCCAGGCGCACGGCTACACGATCACGCCCGAGTTCCTGAATGCATTGCCGTACGTGATGACGATCGTCGTGCTCGTGATCGTCTCCGGCGGGTTCGCGCGGAGGAGGATCGGCGCCCCGGCGGCTCTCGGCGTACCGTATGTCCGCGAGGAACGCTGATGGAGGTCGTCAGTCCCACGAGTCTCGACGAGGCGCTGCGGGTCAAGGCCGAGCGTCCTGACGCCGTGCCGATCCAGGGCGGAACCGACGTGATGGTCGAGCTCAATTTCGACCGGAGTCGTCCCGAGCTGCTCCTCAACCTGAACGAGGTCGGCGAGCTGCGCGGCTGGTCACGCGAGAACGGCACGCTGCGGCTCGCCTCGGGTCTCACCTACGCGGAGTCGATGGAGGCTCCGCTGGCCGAGCTGCTGCCCGCGCTGGCAGAGGCGTCGCGGACAGTCGGCTCGCCGCAGATCCGGAATCGCGGAACAATCGGCGGCAACCTCGGCACCGCCTCCCCGGCCGGCGACGCCTTGCCGCCGCTCCTCGTCGAGCGGGCGGTGGTCGAGCTCGCGTCCGTCCGCGGTGTCCGGACGATGCTGTTGAGCGATTTCCTTGTCGGCCCGAAGAGGAACGCAGCCGCCGAGGACGAGCTGATCACCGCGGTAGCGGTAGAGCCGTCGGGAGCGCCGCAGACGTTCATGAAGATCGGCCCTCGGAACGCGATGGTCATCGCTGTCTGCTCCCTCGCGCTCGTCGCCGACCGGCAGCGGGAAGAGCTGCGTGCGTCGTTCGGGTCGTCCGGGCCGGTGGCCGGGCTGGTCGCTGCGCCGCTCGGCGAGGCCTCGTCGTTCGCCGAGCGGGTCGCCGAGGCGGCGAGCCCGATCGACGACGTGCGTGGGACCGCCGCCTACCGCCGCCATGCGTTGCACGTCTTGACGACGCGGGCCCTGGAGCGCTGCCTGGGTTGAGAATCACGGTCACCATCAACGGCGAGCCGCGCGAGGCCGACGTCTGGCCGGGCGAGAGCCTGCTGTTCGCGCTCCGCGAGCGCCTCGGTCTCCCGGGGTCGAAGAACGCCTGTGAACAGGGCGAATGCGGATCGTGCTCGGTGCTGCTCGACGGGCGGCTCGTCTGCGCCTGCCTCGTGCTGGCGGCGCAGGCGGACGGGCACGAGGTGGTGACCGTCGAGGGCCTGGCGCAGGGTGACGAGCCGCACCGCGTTCAGGAGGCGTTCGTGGAGGCAGGCGCGGTCCAGTGCGGCTTCTGCACGCCAGGGCTCGTCGTCGCCACCGCCGACCTGCTCGGCAGCAATCCCACTCCGTCCGAGGACGAGATCCGCGAGGCGCTGTCCGGGAACCTCTGCCGCTGCACGGGCTACGAGAAGATCCTCGACGCGGTCAGGCTGGCGGCAGGATGATCGTGCCGGCGCCCACGACGGCCGACGCCTCCGGTGGACGGATCGGCGCTGAATCCGCGCAGTTCTGCGACAGACCGACGCGCATTGCGGCGGTATCGTCGATGTCGGGTGGCGGGGGGACGGCCCCTCTTTCCCCACCCAGGGTGGGGCGTTGGGAGGGGGGCGCGTGAGCACGACCGTTCGCAGGCTCGAGGTCGGGCGGATCGGGGAGGTCGTCCCGCGGGCGGATGGGATCCCGAAGACGACCGGCCAGTTCGCGTATGCGAGCGACCTCTGGCAGGCAGGGATGCTCTGGGGCCACACCGTCCGCAGCCCGCACGCGCACGCGCGGATTCTCGAGATCGACATCTCCCAGGCGCTCGCGATGCCCGGCGTGCACGCCGTCCTCACCCACGACGACGTCCCCGGCCAGAAGCGCTACGGACTCGAGTTCCCCGACCAGCCGGTGCTCGCGATCGACCGTGTCCGCTATTTCGGCGAGCCGGTCGCGCTCGTCGCCGCGGAGCACCCCGAGCAAGCCCGGCGCGCAGCCGAGAACGTTCGGGTCGAGTACGAGCTGCTCGAGCCCGTCACCGACCCGGAGCGGGCGACCGAGCAGGAGCCGCTGCACCCCGACCGCCCGACGATGGGTCACGGGTACCGCGACGACCCGCGGCCGAACGTCGTCCGCCACCTGGTGATCCAGCGCGGCGACCCGGACGCGGGGGGCGACGTCATCGTCGAGGGCGTCTACGAGGTCGGAATCCAGGATCAGGCGTTCCTCGGGCCCGAGTCGGGGCTGGCCGTCCCCGACGGGGAGGGCGGCGTGGACATCCACGTCGCGACGCAGTGGCTCCACGTCGATCGTGACCAGGTCGCGCCGTGCCTCGGTCTCGCGCCCGAGCAGGTGCGGATCCACCTCGCCGGCGTCGGCGGCGCGTTCGGCGGCCGGGAAGACCTGTCGATGCAGATCCACGGCGCGATGCTCGCGCTCCATACCGGCCGCCCGGTCAAGCTCGTCTACGGCCGCGAGGAGTCGTTCGTCGGACACGTCCACCGCCACCCGGCGAAGATCTGGGCCGAGCACCGCGCCACCCGCGAGGGCCGGCTCGTGTGTGTCCGGATGCGGATCCTGCTCGACGGTGGGGCGTACGCGTCGTCCTCGACCGCCGTCACCTCAAATGCCGCTTCCTTCGGCTGCGGACCATACGACGTGCCGAATGCGCTGATCGAGTCGACCTCCGTCTACACGAACAACCCACCCTGCGGCGCGATGCGCGGCTTCGGCGCCGTCCAGACCTGCTTCGCCGCCGAGGCACAGATGGACGGGCTCGCGGACGCCCTCGCTATCGACCCGGTCGAGCTGCGGCTGCTGAACGCGCTCGCTCCCGGCGACACGCTGCCGACCGGGCAGGTGATCCAAGGCTCGCTGCCCGTGGCGGAGGTGATCAGACGCGCCGCCGCGCTCGAGCCGCCGCCGCCCGAGGAGCTCCCCCGCGATCCGATCCGCCTGCCCGGCGGCGCCGGGAACACGACCCGCGGCCAGGGCGTCAAGCGCGGCACGGGGTTCGCAGTCGGGTTCAAGAACATCTGCTACTCCGAGGGCTTCGACGACTACTGCGCCGCCCGCGTCGTCCTCTCCCGTGACGCAGCCGAGATCCACTGCGCCGCAGCCGAGGTCGGCCAGGGCGTCACCGGCGTGATGCTCCAGGTTGCGCGCACCGAGCTCGGTATCGACGACGTCACGGTCGCTCCGGCCGGGACCGCGCGCGTCGACTCGTCCGGCTCCGCCTCGGCGTCGCGACTGACCTACATGGCCGCGGGCGCGGTGCAACTCGCGTGTCGTGCCGCGCTGGACGAGCGCGAACGGACAGGTGCCGCCGAGGTCGACGTCGAGCGCGTCTACCACCACCCGCGCACCTGGCCGCTCGACCCGGAGACGGGCCAGACGACCGGCGAGCGCTCACACGTTGCCCTCGCGGTCGCGGCCATGCGCGTCGTCGCCGAGGTCGACGTCGAGCTCGGGCTCAGTCGGGTCGTCTGGATCGGCACGGCCCAGGACGTCGGCAAGGCGATCAATCCGCAGGCGGTCGAGGGCCAGATCGAGGGCGGCACCGCGCAGGGACTCGGACTGGCGCTGATGGAGGAGATCCAGACCCGGGACGGCCTGATCACGAACGCCAGCTTCACCGACTACCTGATCCCGACCACGCTCGACATGCCGCCGGTCGACAGCGTCCTGGTCGAGGATCCCGAGCCGGACGCACCGTACGGCCTGAAGGGCGTCGGCGAGCCGCCGACGGTCGTGTCGACGGCAGCGATCGTGTCGGCCCTCCGGGACGCGACTGGTCGCGAGCTCTCCCGCGTCCCGGTCAAGCCCGACGACATCGTCGGGCTCTAGCTCCAGAAGCCCTCGTGCACGACCCGTGCCCGGTCCTCGATCAGAGGACCGCGGACCTCGACGCTGCGGCCGCCCCGCTGGAACACCTCGCGACACGAGATCGCCAGCGTGTATGCGCCGGTCGGGTCCCGGACGATCTCGCCGAGCGTCGCGCTGCTCAGCGCGAACACGACCCGGCCGATACCCGACCAGAAGATCGCGCCCGCGCACATTGCGCACGGCTCCGTGCTCGTGTACAGCGTGCACGGCTCGAGCTCATCCGGCAGGAACCGGGCGCTCGCCTCACGGACGAGGTTCTGCTCGGCGTGCGCGGTGACGTCGCGCCCGGTGACCACCGTGTTCTCCGCTTCGAGGACGACCTGACCGTCGGCGTCGACGAGCAGGCAGCCGAACGGCTGGTTGCCGCGCTCTCGGGCCGACTTGGCGAGCTCGATCGCGCCAGACAGGTGACGAAGATCGAGATCGTCGTTCATCGCCACAAGGCCCGATCGTAGCCCGGCAACGGAGGAGGCTCCAGTAGGCTCCGGCCGTTCCCGAGCAAAGGGGGTGCGCAGTGATCCGGGTCATGGTCGTCTACCGCGAGCAGCCCGACGCCGACCGCTACCAGCAGCACGAGGCGCTCTGCCGGCGTGTCGCCGGCTCGACCTTCCGTCACGGCCGGGTGCTGCGCACGATCCACGGCGAGCCCGAGCTCCGCTACTACGCCGAGTTCGAGTTCCCGGACATGGATGCGTTCCAGGCCGTCGCCGACTCCGAGGAGCTCCGCGCCACCGGCGCCGACGCTGCCGAGCTGGGCGTGCCGCACTCGGTCTACCTGGTCAGCGTTGACTGAGCCGGAGCGGCCCACCCCGAGCCGTCCGGACGAGCTCGGCTTCGAGTCGATCCTGTACGAGAAGGCGCCGCCGCGGGCGACGATCACCCTCAACCGGCCGGAGGTGCTCAACGCCTTCGACTTCCGGATGCTCCGCGAGCTCGCGCGCGCCTGTGAGGATGCGAGCTGGGACGACGAGATCCGGGTGGTCGTCCTCACCGGCGCCGGCCGCGCCTTCTGCGTTGGGGCCAACCTGCGCAGCTGGTCCGACGAGGGCTACGTCGGGAACGAGCGCGAATACTGGAAGTGGTTCGGAGCCATGGACGCAGGCGTCACCGCGCTGCGCCGGATCGGGAAGCCGACCGTGGCGCGGATCAACGGCCTCTGCGTCGGCGGGGGCAACGAGCTCCAGATGGCCTGCGACCTCGCCGTCATGGTCGACGACGCGTTCATCCGCCACGTCGGCCTCCAGCACGGCTCGGTGCCGGCCGCCGGGGCGACCCAGTGGCTACCGCTGATCGTCGGCGACCGCCGCGCCCGCGAGATCATCCTGCTCGCCGACGAGATCCCGGCGGCCAAGGCGGAAGAATGGGGCCTGGTCAATCGAGTCGTCCCGGCGACCGAGCTCGACGCTGCGGTCGACAAGGTCGTCGCCAAGCTTGCCGATCGGCTGCCGTTGATGACCCGCTACGCCAAGCAGCAGCTGGACTTCTTCCGCGACCTTGCCTGGCACGGGACGATCGGTCACGCGCGCGACTGGCTCGCCCTCTCGATGCTGAGTGACGAGGCCGCCCAGGGGGTACAGGGCTTTCTCGACCGACGGACGAGGAAGGAGGGGGAATGAATGTCGACGAGCTCTTGAGCGGCGCCCGCGATGCGATCTCGGTGCGCCGGGTCTTCGGCGAGCCGATCGAGCACGACGGAGTGATGGTCGTCCCGGTCGCGAGGGTCGGCGGCGGAGGAGGCGGGGGCGGCGACGCCGAGAACAACGGCGGCGGCGGGTTCGGCCTCGGCGCCAGGCCGGTCGGCGTCTACGTGATCAAGGACGGCCAGGTGAGCTGGCGGCCCGCGGTCGACCCCGTTCGGGTCGCGCTGGTCGTGGTCGCCGCGCTCGCGCTGCTGCTGCGCACCCGGCGCTAGGGGAGCGGAAGCGAGCCGCCCCCGTCGACGCAGTCGGCGAGATAGAGCGCGGTCCCGAGGTCGCCCGTCCAGAGGCTGTAGCGGCCCATCCCATGGGCTGCTCGAGCGCTCTCGACCTGCACGACCGCGTGTGAGGCGAAACGACGAGCCCGCTCGAGCCACTGTTCGTCGCCTGTGCGCTCGAAGAGATTGAGGAATGCGTAGCCGTTGCCGGCCGTGCCGTGGCACAGGCCGGCTCCTTTCGCAACCGGCCCGGCCCGCCACGTCAGCTCTCCACCCCCGATCGCCAGGCCCTGGTCCAGCAGCGACCCGAGGGACGTGATCATTCCCGGCGCTCCGTGGCACCACTGCACACGGATCGTTCCGTTGCGCTCGAGGACGCCGTCGGCGAGGGGCGGCCAGTTCGCCAACCCATTCTCGACCGCTGCATGGCGTCTGGCCGTCTCGTCCGCTCCGACGACATCGCCCAGCGCGAGCACGCACCCGGCGAAGCCGTGAGCAGCGCCGAGGTGCTGGGCCGTGCGGCCGTAGAGGTTCTGGGTCCAGAGGCCGCTCTGCGGGTCGCGGGCAGCCAGGAGACGCTCGGCCGACTCGAGCCAGAGATCGTCGAAGCCGAGCTCGCGTGCGACGAGCATCGTCCCCGGACTTCCCCAGAGGAGCTCTCGATGGTTGTCGGCGACGTTCGCGGCGACGAGCTCGCGCAGCCGCTCAAGCGTCGCCGTCGCCGGCGCAAGCCGCTTGCGGACGAGGAGCACGCCGGTGTCGCCTGCCAGGAGGCTGGGCCCAGGGTGTTCGGGCTCGAGCGTCTCGACGTATGGGAGGTAGTCTGCCCGGAGCTCGACGAAACCCCGCTCGGCGAGCCGTCGCAGCGCGTCGACGACTCCGGCGCCGCCCACGTAGAGCCCGCCCCAAGGGCCGGGATCGCCGGGGTCGGCGTCGTCCGGGTGGGGTGGCCAGCCGTCGTCGAAGGCGTCCTCGGCGTCGGCGACGATCGCCCGGACCGCCGCCCGCGCACGCCCTTCGTCCCACCTGGCTTCGACGAGCGGCTCGTGGGCCGCAGGGTCCCAGAGCATCTACACGGCGAGCTCGTCGGGGACGAGCTCCACCTCGAGCTCGTCCCCGCGACGCAGCACCCGGGCGGACACGGTCCGCCCGATCAGATCACCGGCCATCAGCCGCTGGAGATCGTCGACGCCTGCGACGGGATCGCCCCCGACCTCGACGATCAGATCCTCTGGACGGAGCCCGGCACGGTCGGCCGGGCTGCCCTCGACCACCTGCACCACCTCGACTCCTCGGTTGCGGCCGAGAACGGACGCAAGCCGAGGCGGCAGCGGCCGGGAGTCGCCTGCGATCCCGATGTAGGCGCGGCGGAAACGGCCCTCGCTCATCAGCGCGCCGACGATCGACCTCGTGGTCGAGTTGATCGGGACGGCCAGCCCGAGCCCCACCCCGGCGACGGCGGTGTTGACCCCGACGACCCGGCCGTCGCCGTCGGCGAGCGCTCCTCCGGAGTTGCCGGGGTTGAGAGCTGCGTCGGTCTGGATCACGTTCTCGACGATCCGCGTCGCCGAGCCGGAGCGGGTCGGCAGCGAGCGGCCCAGCGCCGAGACCACCCCGGCCGTGACGGAGCCGGCGAAGCCGTTCGGGTTCCCGATCGCGACCACGAGCTGGCCGACCTGGAGCGACTCGGCGTCTCCGAGCTCCGCCGGGACGACCTCGCTCGGCTCCGTCCGGAGCACGGCCAGGTCGGAGAGCGGATCGGCCCCGACCACCTCGACGGTGAGCTCCCGGCCGTCCACGAACGAGGCGACGCCGCGGTCGGCGCCGTCGACCACGTGTGCGGAGGTGAGCACGAACCCGTCCGGGGTGATCACCACGCCGCTGCCGCCGCCGTCGACGCGGCGACCGCGCGCGATCCGACGGGACACGCGCAGGTTTGCAACCGAGGGCGCCAGCCGTCGCGCGACCTCGGTGACCACGCGCGAGTATGCATCCAGCGGCCCCTCTTCGCGCTGCACCTCGTCCAGCGAAACCAGCCTCAACGCTCCCACGATCCAGTGATAGCAGCCGGGCGATAGGCTGCGCCCGTGGCCGAGGTCGAGACCAGCCGCGCGGACGCCGTCCTGACGATCACGCTCAACCGTCCGGACTCCTATAACGCCTTCACCACCTCGATGCACGCCGAGCTCCATGCCGCACTGGAGGAGGCTGCGGCGGGCGAGGTTCGTGCGGTCGTGATCACCGGTGCGGGGAAGGGGTTCTGCGCCGGCCAGGACATCACAGAGTTCCAGGGGCTCGACCACGAGGTCGGCGAGCACCTGGAAGCGACCTACCATCCGAACATCCGTGCGATCCGGGCGTTGGAGAAGCCGGTGATCGCGGCCGTGAACGGGGCCGCAGCAGGTGCCGGTCTCTCGCTTGCCTGCGCGTGCGACTACCGGATTGCCGCCGACGGTGCCGCGTTCGTTCCCGGCTTCATCGGGATCGGGCTCATTCCGGACTCCGGCGGCTCGTACTTCATCGCGCGTCTGCTCGGCGCCTCGCGCGCGTTCGCGTGGATGAGCTCCAACCGGAGGCTGACGGCTGCAGAGGCGCACGCATGGGGCTTGGTGGACGAGGTGGTCGACGCCGGTGCAGTCGCGGGTCGTGCGGCCGAGCTCGCGGCCGACTACGCAGCGAGGCCGACCCGTGCGATCGGCATGACGAAGATCCTCTTCGACAGCGCACAGACGGCGACGCTCGACGAGCAGCTCGCCCTCGAGGCTCAGCTCCAGACTGCGGCGACGAAGACGACCGACTTCGCGGAGGGCGTGACCTCGTTCCTCGAGAAGCGCCCGCCGAGCTTCACCGGCCGTTAGCACGGGTGAAACCTACGGTTTCCCCCGTGGGCCCCCTTCCGAGCTCTGCCGCCGGCTTCGCCGGCGGCGTTCGCGATTGGTTTCACACCGAGCCGCTCCGGGCCGCGCCCGCCATGTCGGTCGCGGCGACGGAACTCCTCCGGAGAGTGGGACATTGATGTGTTGAGTGCCCCGATTACTACGGTCGACTACCACACGGGGGGCGAGCCGTTTCGGATCGTTACTGGAGGCGTCTCGCCGCTCGAGGGGCGCTCAATTCTCGACAAGCGGCGGTTCGCCGCCGGGCAGCTCGACCATGTGCGGCGCCTCCTCGTCTTCGAGCCGCGCGGGCACGCCGACATGTACGGCTGCTTCGTCACCGAGCCGGAGGACGAGGGCGCCGACCTCGGTGTCGTCTTCTTCCACAACGCCGGCTATTCGACTGCGTGCGGGCACGGGACGATCGCGCTGGTCACCTGGGCGATCGAGAGCGGCCGCGTCGAGGGACCGGAGGTCGTCGTCGACGTCCCATCGGGCCGCCTGCGGACGACGGCACGGATCGAGGACGGCCGGGTCGCCTCCGTGCGGTTCCGGAACGTGCCGTCCTTCGTCCACGCCCGCCGCCTGGCCGCCACCGGCCGCGAGGTCGATGTCGCGTTCGGCGGCGCGTTCTACGCATCGGTCGAGGAACGCGTCGCGCAGGACGAGCTCCCGCGCCTGATCGAGCTCGGACGTGCAATCAAGGCTGACCTCGAGGGCGAGCACGAGATCGTCCACCCGGTCGAGCGGGAGCTCCGCGACGTCTACGGCGTGATCTTCTGGCAGGAGGAAGGCGTTGCTCCGTTGACGCAGCGGAACGTCACCGTGTTCGCCGACGGGGAGGTCGACCGCTCGCCCTGCGGCAGCGGCACCTCCGCCCGCCTTGCCCTCCTTCACGACCAGGGACGGCTTGCGGTGGGCGAGCCGCTGCGCCACCTGAGCATCGTCGGCAGCGAGTTCACCGGCCGCCTCGTCGAGGAGACACCCGACGGTGTCGTCACCGAGGTCGAGGGCAGCGCATACCTGACCGGCCGCCACGAGTTCGTCCTCGACCCGACCGACGACCTCGGCGAGGGCTTCCTGCTCCGCTAGGGACTGTCCCGAAGTACGGGACAGTCCCTATGAGGTGTACGGGACGACGCGCTCCTGCTCGCCTGCGTCGTTCCGGGCGATCAACGCCACTGCCCGCTCCGACTCGCTGAGGTTGACCGCCTGGTGCGGCACGCCGGGTGGAACGAAGAGGAAGTCGCCGGCCTCGGTGACGACCGAGTGCTCCAGCGTCTCGCCGTACCGGGTCTCGACCCGCCCTTCGAGCTGGTAGATCGCGGTCTCGTACCCGTCGTGATAGTGCGGCTCGGCAGCCGCCCCCGGCGGGACGACGACGAGGTGCATCGCGAGACCGGTCGCCCCGCACGTGGCGCCGGAGACGCCGAGGAAGTAGTCGAGCTGCTGCCGCTCGGTCGCCTCCGGGCTCGGCCTGATCACGCGGACATCGTCCATGCCGCAAAGCGTAGGCCACACCATCGAAGTGCGGTCAGCCGCACGGCAAGACACAGGTCAACCCGATTCTCGCGGGGCCGCCGGCGCGCGATCGTCAGTGCGTCAATGACGAGCAAGAAGGCTCGAAGTGATCGAGAAAGGACAAACCCTGGTCAATCCCGTCACCGGCGAGCGGATGACGTTCGTCGAGACGGCCGCCGAGAACGCCGGCGAGCGGGTCGTGATCGAGCTGCACGCCGATCCGGGCGGCAGCGTCGCGGCCGCTCACGTGCACCCGAGCCAATGGGAGACCTTCAGCGTCGTCTCCGGCACGTTGGGTGCGAACGTGGCCGGCCACACAGCCGAGGTCGGGCCCGGACAGGTCCTCGGCGTCGCGCCCGGCGTCGCGCACACCTGGTGGAACGCGGGCGGGGACGAGCTCGTCTTCCAGTGCGAGATCCGCCCCGCGCTCCAGTTCGAGGCGCTGATCGAGACGATGTTCTCGTTGGCGGCCGACGGCAAGACGAATGCGAAGGGCATGCCGAATCCGTTCAGGCTCGCGGTGATCGCCAACGCGTACATCGACACCGTGCAGCTGCCGGTGATCCCGGCGTGGATGCAGAAGGCGGCGTCCTCCGCAGGCGCGATGGTCGGCAAGGCGATGGGGTACGGCCCGACGTACTTCCCGGAGCCCGCCGCAGTCGAGCAGCTCCTTCCGCAGGCCGCGTGAGCTCGGCAACGTGAAGGGGCGCTCCCCAGATCGGAGCGCCCCTTCCAGGTTTGCCATAGTCCGCTCGTGGCCGACGCCGCCCGCATCGCCGAGCTCCTCCACGAGTGCGCCGAGACCCACCACGTCGTCTACCGGATCACCGACGGCGATGATCCGGATTGGGCGTCCTGGTACGCGGACTGGCTCCTGAAGCTGTCCGAGCTCCCGGAGCTGCTCGGGTCGACGCCCGTGCGGAGCTACCTCGTCCACACCCTCGTCCAACTCGACCGTGACTACACGGCCGCGGCCCCGGGCGAGCGTTGGGAGGAATGGTACGCAGCCCGGCTGTCCACGTACCTCGCGGCCGCCTGATCGGTTCAGGCGTATGCTCGACCGATGAGCACCGTCGGGTCGGGCAGCTTCGCCCCGGACGTCTTTCCGGTCAGGGCGCAGCCGGAGCGGATGGGCCGGGACTGGGCCCCCGTGCTCAAGGAGCTGCCGCTCTTCGAGGGGATGTCGAGCCGCCACCTGCGCCGGATCCCCGCCCGGGCGAAACGGTACGGGGCGGGCGAGACGATCGTGCGTGCGGGCGATCCGGGGAACGCCTTCTACGTCATCCTTGACGGCCAGGTGCGAGTCGAGCCGCCGACGGGGCCGTCGTTGATGCTGAAGGCGGGCGATTCGTTCGGCGAGATGGCTCTTCTGGACGGAGCACCCAGGTCGGCCGACATCCGCGCAGCTGGCGAGGTCACGGTCATGGTGATCAGCCGAGCCGGCTTCACGAAGCTCCTCCGCAGCGAGCCGCAGATCGCCATGACGCTGCTCCGCACGCTCGCGGGCCGGCTGCGCGCGGCACAAGAGCA
>JBKPMR010000057.1:0-8605 GCA_046732255.1 Actinomycetota bacterium | reverse complement strand
CGCCCGGAACGCACCAGGTGCGGATGGAGTTCGCCTACGACGGCGGCGGACCGGCCAAGGGCGGCACAGTCACGCTCTACCTCGACGGCGACAAGACGGGTGAAGGCCGCGTCGAGGCAACCGTGCCGCTGATCTTCTCAGCGGACGAGACCGCCGACGTCGGACGCGACACCGCGTCCCCGGTCAGCGACGACTACGAAGGCGAAAGCAGCGTCTTCACCGGTACGGTCAACTGGGTGCAGATTGATCTGGGCGAGGACGCTGAGGATGCCGACCACCTGATCGCGCCCGAGGAACGACTCCGCGTCGCAATGGCACGGCAGTGAGCGAAAGACTGCGATGACGGGTGAGGAAACCGCGAGGAGGCAGTCGCGCGCGTCTTTGGCCTCACGCAATCACTCTGCGGTCGGCGACGCGCTCAGCACTTCTACCCGTCTGTGCATGCGACCGTAGACGAGCACGCCCGCTCCGTGGCGGCTCCGACGTGAGTCGCCGGGCCCTCTTCTGGACGGTCGTCGCGCTCGCCGGCGCGCTCGTGTTCGCGGTCGTCGGCGTGATCGTCTTCTCGTTCGCAAACGCGGAGGAGATCGTCGAGGACGCAGGCGGCGGGCTCGCCGCCTACCTCATGATCTTCGGGCTCGTCTTCGCCGATGCGATCGTGCCGATCTTCCCAGGCGAGACAACGCTGAACGCCGCCTCCGTGCTGGCCTCTCAGGACAAGCTCCGGCTCGAGCTCGTGATGCTCGCCGGCGCACTCGGGGCCGTTCTCGGCGACAGCGCCCTCTACTGGATCGCCCGCACAGGCCCGCGGCGACTCAAGGCCCGTCTCGAGACGGCATCGCAGAAGGACGAGCGTGTCGAGAAGGGACTAGCTCTGCTCGGGCGGTCAGGCCCGCTGCTGATCGCGTGCGGCCGTTTCGTGCCCGGCGTTCGCTTCGCCGTCAACGTCTCTATGGGGATTACCGAGTATCCCTACCGACGCTTCCTGCTCTTCTCGGCGATCGGAGGGGTCGCCTGGGCGGTCTACACCTGTCTGTTGGCGTACGGGGTCGGCACGGCGCTGGCCGACTTCCCGCTCGGATCGATCGTCGTCTCGGGAATCGTCACGACCATTCTCATCGTCGGGGTGTACTGGATCGACCGCCGACGGCATCCAGACGAGACCGGCTCGCCCCCGGCACCCGCCATACCGACGCGGTGAGCACCAGCTCGACATCCGACTGATGGCCGAGTCCTTCGCCTGGGGCATCCTCGCCGGATCGTCGCTCGTCCTCGGTGGCATCGTCGCGCGCTCCTGTTTCCGATCGGCCGGGGATTGCTCGGTGTGATCATGGCCTTCGGCGCAGGTGTGCTCATCAGCGCTGTCGCCTTCGAGCTCGTCCACGAGGCGTTCGAAATCTCTGCCGGCGACGGCGGGTCGCGCTCGGTCTGTTCGCGGGATCGGGCGTCTTCTTCCTCGGAGACACGGTCATCGATCGAATGGGCGGCGCCGGACGGAAATCGTCGAGCGGAACCCAGGCCGCCGGCTCGGCGCTCGCGATCGTGCTTGGAATCGTCCTCGACGGGATCCCTGAATCGCTCGTGCTTTGGCCTCACCGTGCTCGAGGCGGGTGCTGTGAGCGTCGCCTTCCTCGTCGCGGTCTTCATGTCCAACCTCCCCGAAGCGATCGCGGCCACCACCGGCCTCGCCCGGGCTGGCTGGGCAAGGGGCAGGATCCTCGGCCTCTGGATCCTCGTCATGATCGTCTCCGGCCTCGCTGCTCTCGCGGGCTACGGCCTTCTCGACACCGCCTCACCACGAACGATCGCGTTCGTGCTCGCCTTCGCCGGTGGCGCGATCCTGACCATGCTCGCCGACACGATGATGCCCGAGGCCTTCGAACACGGCGGCAAGCTCGTCGGCCTGGCCACCACGCTCGGCTTCGCACTCGCCTTCGCGATCAGCGCTCTCGAGTAGCCGGTCACGCCTCTATGACCGCCGAAAACAGGCTGGAGGAAACCGAACGGAAGCGCTCGCTGCACGCGCCGCGCCCGATGACGCTCGTCTGGATCACCGTCGTCCGCGGCGTGATGGCGATCGTCCTCGGGCTCGGCCTCGCGTTTAGCGGCGATCGCGCACCTGCGGCGCTCGTCACCTTTATGGGCGTCTACTGGATGCTCAACGGCCTCGTCACCTTCCAGTGGGGCCTGTTCGTGGAGGGGCCGCGCCGCTGGGTGCCGCTCACAGCCGGCGCGATCGGGGTTGTTACCGGCGCCGTGGTGCTCCTGGTGAACGGCGAAACCACCTTCCTGCTCGCGATCCTCGGCGTCGTGATTGTGCTCACCGGGGTCGTCCATCTCCTCGGTGGCTTTGAGCTTGCCGATGTGTCGGGTCGGCGGTGGCGCCCCGGCGTCCCTCTGGGGATTCTCGAGGTCGGGCTCGGCGTAACGCTCGTGGTGACGTCGGGCCAGAGCGGTTCTCTCTCCGCCTGGCTCGCGAGCGCATGGGCGCTCATCGGCGGAGTGGTGCTTCTCTCCGACGCCCTCCTGATCCGCCGGCGGATCCTGGCTCACGCAAATGCCGCGGCATGAGCGCGATCTCTGTAGACCCGCCACAACCATGACCGGCAAAAAGGCCCCGTTTCCGGGGCCTTTCTTGGTGGAGCGTGCCGGGATCGAACCGGCGACCTCCGGCTTGCAAAGCCGGCGCTCTCCCAGCTGAGCTAACGCCCCTGGTCGGCGTCAGTGTAGACGGCCGGGACCGCAGTAATTCGTGGCCGCGACCGACAGGGCGGGCGCGGTCCCCGCGCGGCCTGCTCCAAGAGCATCGCGAACGCCGACGTAGTCGGCGAAGCTCGGAAGGGGGTTCATGGGGGAAACCGGCCGTTTCCCCCGTGCTACGCGGCGCGGTCGAGGCGCTCTTCGGCGCGGGCGCGCTTGATGATCACGTCGCGGTTGCCCCAGCGGAGCTCGGCGCGCGCCATGCGGTGCTCGTCCCACAGGGCGGCGATCCGCTCCTCGAGCTCCTTGTGCTCGACCGCCAGCAGGGCATCGTGCCCTTCAGCGAGCTTATGGAGAAGCTCGGCCCGCTCCTCGGTCAGCTGCTCGATCTCAGTCTTGATGTCTTCGAGTGTCCTCATGCCTCTGTAAACGCGCGTACCCGGTGGACGTATTCCTTAACGCCACGGACCGACGAAGAAGAGGGCGAGAACCGCGGCTCCGACGACGGCGGAGGCGATCGCGATCGCATCGAGCGCCGTGGTCACGCGTACCCCAGCTCGTCCAGGCGGGCCTCGTCGATCCCGAAGTAGTGGGCGAGCTCGTGGAGGACGGTGACCTTGATCTCGTGCTCGAGCGCGGCCGGGTCGTGGCCGAAGTCCGCCACCAGCGGCCGCCGGTAGATCGCGATCCGGGCCGGGAGGTACGCCGGCTCGTCGAAGAGCCCGTACAGGTCGGGCTCGTCGGCGTTCTGCTCCTCGACGACGACGGCGACGTTCTCGAGGCCTCGCGCGAGCTCGGGCGGAAGGGAGTCGAGCGCCGCCCGGACGTGGTCCTCGAACCGCCCCATCAGGGCACGATCAGCGCAAGCAGGGCCTTCTCGGTGTGCAGCCGGTTCTCGGCCTGGTCCCAGGCGGCGCAGCGCGGCCCGTAGAGGACATCCTCGGTGATCTCCTCGCCGACGTGGGCCGGCAGACAGTGGAGGACGATCGCGTCCGGCGCCGCGGCGTCGAGCACGGCGGCGTCGATCCGGTGCGCCGCGAGATCGTGTTGCCGCCGCTCGCGGTCGTCCTCCTGACCCATGCTCGTCCAGACGTCGGTACAGAGGACGTTCGCTCCCGCGACGGCCTCCCGCGGGTCCGCGACCACCTGAGGCGAGCCGCCCGCCGCGCGGGCGGCCTCGATCGGCACCGCGGGTGGCTCGTATCCGGGCGGCGTTGCAGCCACGAACTCCATGCCGAGCTTCGCGCACATGACCATCAGCGAGGCGCAGACGTTGTTGCCGTCGCCGAGCCACGCCACCCTGACGCCGTCGAACCCGCCGAGCCGCTCCCGGATCGTCATCGCGTCGGCCAGGGCCTGGCACGGGTGCGTGTCGTCGGTGAGGCCGTTGACGACCGGGATGTAGGCGTGCTCCGCGATCTCCTCGACGATCGACTGGGCGAACGTCCGGATCACGATCGCATCGAGGTAGCGCGAGAGGACGTAGGCGACGTCGCGCGGGGCCTCCCGCGAGCCGAGACCGATCTCGGGCCCGGTGAGGTAGACCGCGTGCGCCCCGAGCTGCTCGACCGCGAGCTCGAACGACACCCTCGTCCGCAGTGACGGCTTCTCGAGGAACAGGCCGACGCTGCGGGCGGGGAGGAGCGGCTCATCGACGTAGCGCTTGCGCTCGTCCTTCAGCCGGTCGGCCAGGTCGAGCACCGCGAGCAGCTCCTCGCCGCTCCAGTCGGCGACACGCAGGAAATCCCGTCCCTTGAGGCGCTCCACCGCATGGATGCTAGTGCAGAAGCCAGTTGACAAACCAACACTTAGGTTTTATCATGGCCGTGGAGTCAATGAACAAAGGAGGCGACATCATGGCAACGCTTGTTCGCTGGGATCCGGTCCGCGAGCTCGCCGCCTGGCAGAGCGACGTCGAGCGCCTGATGGGCACGTTCCTACGCGGCTCGTCCGCCGGCACCAACGGTGAGCGCTGGGCGCCGCCGCTCGACGTCTGGGAGACCGACGACGAGGTGGTCTACGCGTTCGACCTGCCGGGGGTGCCCGAGGACAAGATCTCGATCGAGTTCGAGGACGGCGCCGTGACCGTGTCGGCCGACCGCGAGCGCTCGGAGGAGATCACGAAGGATCGGTTCTATCGCTTCGAGCGCCGCTACGGCAGCTTCGCCCGGTCGATCGGCCTGCCGCAGGGCGTCACCGAGGGCGACATCCGCGCCGACTACAAGGACGGCGTGCTCGAGCTCCACGTGACGAAGCCGAAGGCGCCCGAGCCGCGGAAGATCCAGATCGGTGCGGGCTCGAAGCCCACGATCGAGGGCAAGGCGAAGAAGTAGCGCTAGGGACTGTCCCGAATTTCGGGACAGTCCCTAAGGCGCGTCTACGTCGAGGCCGGCTTCGGCGAGCAGCTCGCGCAGCCGGCGCAGGCCGGTGAACATCCGGCTCTTGATCGTGCCCAGCGGCTGACCCAGTCGCTCGGCCAGCTCCGACTGGGTGAACCCGCCGTAGTAGGCGAGCTCGATCGCCTCGCGCTGGTCGGGCGGGAGCTTCCGGAGCGCCTCCTGGACGACCTGCCGCTGCGCGCGCAGCCACGCCTCCTCGTCGGTCGCCTCGCCGGCCGGCTGGGCGAGCTCGTCGATCGGGTCGGCGCGGCGCCGCTCCTCCCGCCGGACGAGATCGACGGCGCGGCGGTGGACGAGGGTGAGGATCCAGGTGCTCGGCTTGCCGTGCTCGGCCAAGAACGTCCCGGCCGAGCGCCAGACGGCGAAGAAGCCCTCTTGCACGACGTCCTCGGCGAGTGTCCGGTCGCGGACGATCCGGAGCGCCAGGCCGTAGGCCACCCGGCCGTAACGGTCGTACAGCTCGCCGAGGGCGGACTCGTCGCCCCTCGAGACGAGCGCGAGCAGCGCCTCGTCGGACAGATGGGCGAGGCCCCGCTTCGGGCTTGCGTCCGCCTGGGTCTCTCCGCGGATGAAATCGGCCACGTTCGACATAGGAGCCTATGTCGTCTCCGCTCGCAGGACGAGCGGTCCAGTCGGCCGCTTCGACCCGGTCAGCGGCTCGACCGACACCGCCACGGCCGCGCCAGGCGACACCGGTCTCGTGAGCATCGTCAGCCGGCCACGGATCCAACCGGCCGGAACGGTGGCGCCGCTGTCGATCACCCAGACCTCGTAACCCATCCCGGCGGGGGGACGCGGCAGCGGCCGAACCGCGAGCACGGCCTCACCCGCGCCGTCGACGAGCAGCGTGGCCCTCGAGCCGCCCGCCTCGTAGCTGCGCAGGCCGCCGACGAGGCGGCCGTCTGCCCACGGCCTCAGCACGATCGCAAGGGCCGCGCAGGCGGCGACGACGGTAACGGCCGCGACGATCTTCGGCCGCCGGCGCGTGCGGAGCACGACCACGGGCGCGCCGGTGTCGAGCACGCGCAGCCGGAGCTCAGGGCGCGGGAGGGGCTGGTCGACGGCGAACGCGAGGGCGACCGCAGCGACGCGCAGTCGGGCGAGCTCGTCCTCGCAGTCGGGGCAGATCTCCAGGTGCCGCTCGAACTCGGCCGCCTCGTCGCCGTCGAGCGCGTCGAGGGCGAATGCGGCTGCCGGCTCGTGAACCACGTGTTGCTCAGGTGAGGTGGGGGAGGGCGCGCACCGTCATCGCCAGGCCGAGCCCGAGCACGACGAGCGCACTGAACGCCGGGAGGAGGCGGACCACGCCGCCGTTGAAGTCGACGCGCTCGAATGTCCGCTTCGCAGTCACCGCGACCAGTCCGATCGCGGTCATCGCGGCCGCGAGGCCGAGGCTGAACGCGAGGATGAGGACGAGCCCGTACCCGACGCGGTGGAGCGAGATCGCGGCCAGGAGGACGACGAGCGCCGTCGGGCACGGGACGATCCCGCCCGAGACTCCTATCCCGAGCAGCCGGCGCAGGCTGAGCGCGTGGTCGTGGTCATGGCCGTGGCCGTGGGAATGCGAATGACCGTGGTCGTGGTGACGGTGGTCGGAGATCCTGCGCCCGCGCCATTCGCGGACCCGCCAGCGGAGGACGCTGAGCCCAACCGTGACGATCAGCAGCGCCGAGACGAGATTCAGCCAGGGGTAGAGCTGATCGGGGACGATGAACGCCGAGAGGCTGAGCGTGACGAGCCCGAGCGCGAAGACGCCGATCGTGTGCGTCACGGTCACGGTCATCCCGAGGAAGACGGCATGTCGCGGCGTCCCGCGCGAGCCGACCAGGTAGGCGGCGACGATCGACTTGCCGTGCCCCGGGGACAGGGCGTGCGCCGCGCCCCAGAACATCGCGATCAGGATCGAGAGGGCGACGAAGCCGGGCGTGAGGCGGTCGCGCGCGATCAGGCCGGCGAAGCCGCCGTCGGCGACTGCACGGACGCCGACCCGCTGCTCGAGCACGGTGCGCGGGAGCAGGACTGGTGCCGGACCGCTTCCGGAGCCGGGCTCGACCGTCAACCGTGCCGACACGACGTCGAGCGGGCTCTGGAGCAGGTTCTTCGGGTACGTGAGGAGCTCCGAGCTGATCGACTTCGAGGGCGCGCTGGAGGAGCTCACCTGCGCGCCGGACGACGGACGGACGGTGATCTCCTTCCAGCCGATCCGTCCGGCGTAGTTCGCGTCGCGGTAGCCGATCGTGCTTTCTCCGTCGAGCCGCGGACCGCGGAGAACGATCTCGAGACGCGTCGTCCGCAGGCCGGCCTGGCCGGGCGGGAACGCGAGCACGTGACGGATCGGCGTGAGCGCCGCGCGGCGGCCGTCGACGGTCAGGTCGAGGTGCCGCCCGATGGAGCGCACGAGCCGGCTCGCGTACGCGGCCTCGCCCTCGGTCGCGACTCTGGGCTTCGCCTGGAACGTCGGGATCTCGGCGAGGTCGAGGGCGTAGAGGACGTACAGGCGGTCGCCCGAGGGCTGGATGCGGCTGTACTGATTGATCGTGAAGTTGCCGAGCGGATGCCCCGTCGCGCGCGCGGGAGCCGCGAGCGCGACAAGAAGGAGTCCGAGAATCAGCCACCGCTTCATCCTGCGAGCCTCCGTGCCACGGGCGCCCAAAGGAGAGAGAAGTGAGGATTGAGGGCTAGTGCCTGGCGAAGCCAGGCACGCGCGGCACGCTCGTGTCCCAGGCACCGCTCGACCATCCCGCGGTGGAAGAACTTCAACGCGTCCTGTGTGCCAAGCCGGAGCGCGGCGCGCGAGTACGGCAGCGCCTCCGCGCAGCGGCCGTTGCGGACGAGCGCCCACGCGAGCAGGTCGTTGCCGTCGATCGACGGCCGCTCGGACTGTGCGAGCCGGGCGCGGGCGAGCGCGTGATGCAGCGCGA
Source organism: Actinomycetota bacterium (assembly GCA_046732255.1). GTDB lineage: Bacteria > Actinomycetota > Thermoleophilia > Gaiellales > Gaiellaceae > DATBLE01. Next base: position 585 of record JBKPMR010000057.1, on the reverse strand, counting down.
TTCCGTGGTCGACCTGGAAGAGCGCGATCTCCAGGTCGGTCCTGACCCCGTTCGCGTTCAGCAGCTTCTCGATCGCGCCGATCAGGTCGTACTGCCGCTGGGCGAGGACGTGCCGGCCGGTGACGCGGTAGAGGTCGCCCAGCGCGGCGACATACTGCGGAAGCGGGATTGCGTCCACGGCCCGGCGCTCGGCGGCGATCGCCTGCCGGTACCGGCCTTGTGCGCCGAGGACCTGAGCGAGGGCGTCGAGGCCGTACGCGTAGCCGGGGAAGACCTGCAGCGCGAGCCGGTACTCGCGCTCGGCGTCCGAGTAGCGGCCGTGGTTGAAGTAGAGCTTGCCGAGCTGGACGTGCGTCCAGGCGGTCGGCTCGGCGGCTCCTGTGGCTGCGTCGACGGCGAGCTTCATCGCCCGGATCGCAGCTGCGGTGTGTCCCAGCAGCTCGCGGCCGTAGGAGACGCGCGCGTACGAGGCGAGGTTCGGGCGCAGGTTGTTCATCCGGTCGAACGAGGCGAACGCCTGCGCGTAACGGCCGAGCTCCACCTGAGCGTCGCCGATCACGCCGAGCGGCTGGGCCGAGTACGGGG
>JBKPMR010000056.1:0-20223 GCA_046732255.1 Actinomycetota bacterium | reverse complement strand
GACCAGAGGCCGAAGCTACCTTTTCTCCGGCGCCCGAAGGCTCCGGAGGCTATTCGGTATTAATCCGGGTTTCCCCGGGCTATCCCGATGTCAAGGGCAGATTACCCACGTGTTACTCACCCGTTCGCCGCTGTCCCCAGGACCGAAGTCCTGGTTCTCGCTCGACTTGCATGTGTTAAGCGCGCCGCCAGCGTTCGTCCTGAGCCAGGATCAAACTCTCCGTGAAGATGGTTGCCGTCCCATGCGGCAGTTAAGCCGGCATGGGCGGCAAACTTCAGCTTCGAGCTTGTGCTCAAAGTGTCCTCACCCGCAGGTGAAGGACGGGTCTTGTGTCCTCCCGCAGGCCGAAGCCGGCGAGAGGTCTCGACGTAAACGCACGCTGCTGAGTTTTCAAAGACCGTGCTGCTGACGAGGAGGCGTGAAAAAGGCCTCCAACCGCACCGGAGGCCCCAGAACGTTGCGACTTCGACTTCCGTCTAGGTTGCTCTGTTTGGGAACTCCTGGCCGTCGGGACAGTTCCACGCCACCCTTTTGGGCAGCCGCGGAATGATAGCAACCATCAGGGGGGTGTCAAGCGGACGAAGCGGCGCTTCCCGGCTTGAACAAGCGCATTTTCGAGCGCTGCGCGGGGCAGGTCGAGTTCCTTGGCAACCTCGCCGTCGACCCTCACGGCGCCGTCGGCGATCAGCCGGCGCGCCTCGCTGGTCGACATTCCGAACGCAGACGCGAGCAGCGCCGGCAGATGGACAGGATCGCCGTCCGGAACCGGGATCGTCGGAACGTCCTCCGGCGCCTTCCCCTCCCGGACGACCCGAGTGAAGTGCGCCTCGGCCTGCCGGGCAGCCTCCTCCCCGTGGGCACGTGTGACGATGAAACGCGCGAGCGCGAGCTTCGCCTCCAGCGGATCCCCGCCGGGGGCGGCGTCCTGCTCCGTCACGAGGCGATACCACTGGTCCAGCAGGGAATCGGGGATCCGCATCGCCTTGCCGAACTGCTCCTCCGGCGCCTCCTTCAGCCCGATGTAGTTCCCACGCGAGGCGCTCATGCCCGTGCCGTCCCAGCTGTCCAGGTATGCCACCGTCAGCGCCACCTGGGGAGCGAGGCCGTATGCCTGCATCACCTCGCGACCGGTGAGCAGGTTGAAGAGCTGGTCGTTGCCGCCCAGCTCGACGTCCGCCTCGACGGCGACGGAGTCGTAGGCCTGCATGAGCGGGTACAGCAGCTCGGACACCGAGATCGGCTCCTTGGCCGCGTACCGCTTGGCGAAGTCGTCTCGCTCCAGCAGCCGGGCGACGGTGGTCGTCCGGGAGAGCCGCAGGATCTCCGCGAAGTCGAGCGTCGAGAGCCACTCGCTGTTGAAGCGCAGCTCGGTGCGGCCGGGGTCGATGATCGTCGAGGCGTGCTCGAAGTACCGCTGCGCGTTTGCATCGATCACCTCGGGCGGGATGATCGGGCGCTCGGCCGATCGCCCCGACGGGTCGCCGATCCGGGTCGTGTAGTCGCCGACGATCAGCACCCCGAGGTGGCCTTCGTCCTGGAAGGCGCGCATGCGCTGCAGCGGGATGCCGTTCCCGAGCGTGACGTCGGGCGCCGTCACGTCGATCCCGAGCTTGACGCGCAGGGGCCGGCCGAGCGCGAGCTTGCGCTCCAGCTCACCCCGAGGCAGGACATTGGTCGCGTTCCTGGTCAGCTCGGCGAGGCTCATCGCGACGAGTCTAGACGGCTAGAATCGTCGGGTTCTGGCCGGTCGGAAGTCCTCTCGGGCGAACGGCACGCGCCGTCGCCGCATCCGCAAGCTGCGCCTCCTCACCCTCCTCCTCCTGGTGGGTCTCTTCTGCTTCGTCTCGTTCGCGTACGGTCTCGTGCTCGGCATCCGCAGCGAGCTGCCCCAGCTCGATCCGGCGCGCAGCAGCCACAGACTGGAGCAGAACGGCTACATCTACGACTCCACCGGGAAGCGCGTACTCGCCGTCCTGCGCGGCTCGGAGTCGCGTGTCCTGATCGACTCCGCCGGGATCGCACCGGTGATGAAGCAAGCGATCGTCGCGATCGAGGACCAGCGCTTCTTCGAGCACCGCGGCGTCGACATCCACGGGATCATGCGCGCCGTCTGGCAGGACGTCCGCAACAAGAAGGTCGTCCAGGGCGGCTCGACGATCACGCAGCAGTTCGTCAAGAACACCTACGTGAAGAGCAGCCGCACGATCAGCCGGAAGCTGAAGGAAGCCGCGCTCGCGTGGCAGCTCGAGCAGGTCTGGCCGAAGGACCGGATCCTGACCGCGTACCTGAACACGATCTACTTCGGGAACGGCGCCTACGGGATCGAGCAGGCCGCCCGCGTCTACTTCGGTCACGGCGCCTCCACCCTGACGCTTGCCGAGGCCGCGCTGCTCGCCGGCATCCCGGCCGATCCCAGCCTCTACAACCCGGTCACCAACCCGAAGACGACGCATCGCCGCCGCCGGGAGGTGCTCCAGGCGATGCTCGACCAGCACGAGATCACCTACAACGAGTTCCGCGTCGCGAACCGCGCGCCGCTGCCGCAGCCGGAGGACGTGCACCTCCCCGGGACGCGGGGCCCGGCGCAGTACTTCGTCGACTACGTCAAGCAGCAACTCGTCGACCGCTATGGATCCGGAAAGGTGTTCGGCGGTGGGCTCAAGGTCGTGACGACGATCGACCTCAAGCTCCAGCAGCGGGCACGCAACGCGATCGGCAAGGTGCTGACGGCGCCCGATGGCCCGGCCGCCGCACTCGTCGCGATCGACCCGCGCGACGGCCGCGTCCTCGCGATGGTCGGCGGCGACAACTACCGCAAGAGTCAGTTCAACCTCGCCGTCCAGGGCGAGCGCCAGCCGGGCTCGGCCTTCAAGCCGTTCGCGCTTGCGACTGCGCTCAAACAGGGAATCGCCCCCTCGACGGTGCTCGTCTCCAAGCCGGTTGCGATTCCGCTCGGCGACAAGACCTACTACGTCCACAACTACGAGGGCTCGAATCTCGGTGCGGTCGACCTCACGACGGCGACGATCGAGTCGGACAACACGGTCTACGCGCAGCTGACGCGGATCGTCGGGCCGGCGGCGGTGGTGAAGACGGCGCACGAGCTGGGGATCACCAGCCCGCTCCAGGGCTACTTCTCGATCGCGCTCGGGGGCGAGGCGGTCAACCCGCTCGAGATGGCTCGGGCCTATGCGGCGTTCGCGAACGGCGGGAAGCGCGTCGACGGGTCGATCATCGGGAACCGGCCGCGGGTGATCGTGTCGGTGAGCGGCAAGAAGAACGCGCCGAAGCCGCGTCAGGTGATCAGCGAGCAGAACGCGGAGATCGTCAACTCCATCCTCCAGCAGGTCGTCACCTACGGGACCGGCCGGCGGGCGCAGCTCGTCGACGGCCGTCCGGTGGCCGGCAAGACCGGGACGACCGAGGCCTACGGCGACGCCTGGTTCGTCGGGTACACCCCGCAACTGGTGGTCGCCGTGTGGGTCGGCTACCCGAACCGGCTCGTGCCGATGCTGACCCAGTTCCACGGTGACGCGGTCGCCGGCGGCACCCTCCCGGCGCTGATCTGGAAGGCGTTCATGGAGAGCGCGCTGCCGTACCTGAAGGACGAGCCCGAGAGCTTCCCTTACCCGAGCGTCCCGGGTGCCTCCACCCGGCGGCTCGTCCTCCGTGACGGCACGTTCCAGCTCGACAACGGCCTCTGCCGGAACACGATCCAGGTCTCGTACTTCGACGGACGCTCGCCCGCGAAACGGGCGAACTGCAAGCAGAACGAGGTCGAGGTGCCGAACGTCGTCGGCGATACCTACGACGCCGCCCGGGAACGGCTCGCCGCGCAGCCGCTGACGCCCGTGGTCGTCTACAAGCCGGCCTCGGCGGGGCAGGCGCTCGGCGTCGTGGTGAAGCAGTTCCCGCTGAAGGGCCGGCTGTCGTCGTTCGACAAGGTGACGATCGTGTTCGCGAAGCCGCTCCACGGCGTCATCCCGAGCGTCGTCGGGCTGCCGGTCGCACGGGCACGCGCAAAGCTCGAGCGGCTCAAGCTCCAGCCCGTGGTCCGCGGCCTCGCCGGACGCGTCGTACGGCAGCAGCCGAAAGCCGGCCTGGCGGCGGGCGCAGGTCTCCCGGTTACGCTCTGGGCACAGCCCGGCTGAGGAAGCGCGAACCCGCCAGCACGTAGCGCCACGGGACATCGGCAGCGCGCGTGATGCCGATGCGGGGCGCGGCGACGACGACCGGCTCGCCGCTGCGCGGGCGCAGCTCGAACGGAGGGCGGTCGAGCGGGAGCCCGTCGTGCTCGCGCGTGACACCGAGCGCCTCGCAGAGCCGCCCCGGGCCGGCGGCCAGGAGTCGCAGGTCCTCGGTGCGGCGCCGCTCCTGCATCCGCTCGATCCCGTAGGTCGGCTCGAGAGCTCTGATCAGCACCGCCGCTGCGGTTCCCTCCTCCTCGCAGACGAGGTTGAGGCACCAGTGGATCCCGTACGAGCGGTAGACGTAGGCGTGCCCCGGCGGCCCGAACATCGCCGCGTTCCTGGCGGTGCGGCCGCGGAACGCGTGGCTGGCCGGATCCGCCGGGTCGTATGCCTCGGCCTCGACGATCGGCCCGCCGACGCCGTCCACGAGCAACGTCACGCCGATCAGTTCGGGGGCGACCTCGTGGACGCTGCGGGCGAAGAAGCCTGTGGAGCGAACGTCAGCCATTGGTCAGATGATGAGCACAGAGAGGGACAGGTCTCACAGACCTGTCCCCGGTTCCGTTTCAAGGAGGCGGCTCCTGGAGTCGTAGCGGAGCAGGTTCGGGATCGAGGCGACGATCGCGACCGCTCCGACCGCGCAGGCGACACCGCCGGAGACAATGGAGAAGCGCAGGCTCGTCAGCGACGCGACCAGGCCGGCCTCGACGTTTCCGATCGCCGGCGTGCTCGCCACCTGCGCGAGCTCGAAGCCCTGCATGCGCCCGCGCATGTGGTCCGGGGTCCCGTCGAAGAGGATCGTCGACCGCAGGATCGCGCTGTACTCGTCCCCAAGGCCGGCGAGCGCGAGCATCACCAGGCCGAACCACAACGCGGTCGCCAGGCCGAACCCCGCAATGGCGAGGCCCCACAGGACGATCGCGGCCGCAACCGCCACGCCTTGCCGCCGGACCTGACCGACCCAGCCCGACGTGAGCGCGGCGACCAATGCTCCGACCGCCGGGGCGGCGTACAAGAGGCCGACCGCCCCTGCGCCGCGGTTGAAGTGCGCGATCGCGACGGCCGGGAACAGCGCCTGCGGCATTCCGAACACCATCGCGTTCGTGTCGAGGACGAACGTTCCGAGGATCACCCGTTGACGGACCAGAAACCGCCAGCCCTCCCGCAGCGATTCGATTGCCCGCTCCGGCACCGCATCCTTCGGCGGCGCCGGGGCAATCAGGAGCGCGGCGGCGAGCGCGGGAACGAAGCTGGCCGCGTCGATCGCGTAGGTGGCGCCGACACCGGCGGCGGCGATCAGCAGACCGCCGACGGCGGGCCCGACGATTGCGCCCGTGTTCGAGTAGATCCCCTGGAGCGCCTGAGACGCCGTTAGCTGCTCCGGGGGAACGAGACCGGGCATCAGCGCCCGCAGCGCGGGCGCGCCGATCGCCCACAGAGAGGTTGCGACCGCGGCGAGGACGTACAACGCCCAGACCTGCGGCGTCGGCGCGAACGCGTTGACGGCGAGCAGCGCGGATACGACCATCAGCCCGGCCTCGGCCCGGAGGATGAGCTTCCTGCGGTCGAGCCGGTCGGCGATCGTGCCGCCGACCGCGGAGAAGAGCAGCAGCGGCACCGCGTCGCAGATCGAGAGCAGACCGACCTGGAGCGGCGATCCCGTCAGCGCGTACAACTGGAACGGGACGGCGACGAACGTGACCATGTTCCCGAGGTACGAGATCGCCTGCCCGCACCAGAGCAGGCGGAAGTCGCGCGACTCGCGAAGCGGGCGGGTGTCGATCGCGAGCGAGCGCAGGCGGGCGAACCGCCCAGGGCGATCGGTAGTGGGCGGCGCATCTTCTAGCGCCGGCGGCAGTTCGTCGTAGTCGCTCAGAACGTGCTGAGGCTAGAAGAGCTGCTCGTCTCCGGACGGCTTCGACGTCTTCTCTAGCAGCCGCCGCGCCCGGCGGCCGAGGTCGTTGAGGTCGACCTTGCCCTGGTCGGCGGCCTCCGCGAGCCGCTCGGCGAGACCGAGCGCCTCGTCGACGATCGCCGATCCGCCGCCGGCCTCGCTGCCCATGTCGTGCAGGATCGTCCGCTCTGTACGCGAGGCGACAATCGGCTCCGGGATGCCCTCCACCCACACTCGCGTCCGCCGCCCGCTGCCCCTGTCGGCGCTCTCGATCGGGTCGAGCGCGTAGATCTTGTCCGCACGCGCGAACTTCCCGAAGCCGAGGAAGATCATCCTGGAGCCGTCTGCCACGAAGTGATTATGCAGTCACGAGGTGTCGGCGCCCGCGTGGATAGGCTCGCGGCGCCGTGCCACGGATCTACCTCTCTCCCCCTCACCTCTCCGGCCGTGAGCTCGACCTCCTGCGGGAGGCAGTTGAGTCGAACTGGGTCGCGCCGCTCGGGCCTCAGGTCGATGCCTTCGAGGCCGAGCTTGCCCGGCTGGCGGGCGTCCAGCACGCGCTTGCGCTCACCAGCGGAACGGCGGCGCTCCACCTTGCGCTCGTCGTCCTCGGGATCGGGCCGGGCGACGAGGTCGCGTGCTCGTCGCTGACGTTCTCCGCGAGCGCGAATCCGATCCGGTACGTCGGCGCGACCCCGGTCTTCGTGGACGCGAATGCCGAGACGTGGACGTTGGATCCGGAGCTCCTCGAGCGCGCGCTGGCCGAGCGGGACATCGCGGCGGTTGTCGCCGTCGACCTCTACGGTCAGTGCTGCGACTACGACGAGATTCGGGCGATCTGCGATCGGGACGGCGTTCCGCTCGTCCAGGATGCCGCCGAGTCGCTCGGCGCCGCCTACAAGTACGCGTCGGCCGGCGGCCAGGGCGACGTCGCCGCCTTCTCCTTCAACGGCAACAAGGTGATCACGACCAGCGGCGGCGGAGCTCTCCTCTCGAGCGACGGCGACCGGATCGCGCACGCGCGGAAGCTCTCGACGCAGGCGCGCGAGCCCGCGCCCCACTACGAACACACCGAGCTCGGCTTCAACTACCGGCTCTCGAACCTCCTCGCCGCCGTCGGCCGCGCGCAGCTGGAGGTGCTACCGGAGCGGGTGGCGGCCCGTCGCCGGATCAACGGGCGCTATCGCGAGCTGCTCCCTGACGTCGAGTTCATGCCCGAAGCCGCCTACGGGACGAGCAACTGCTGGCTGACGTGCATCCAAGTGGACGATCCGGAGCGCGTCCGTCTCGCGCTCGAGGCCGCAGACATCGAGTCGCGCCCGCTCTGGAAGCCGATGCATCTCCAACCGTTCTACCGAGATGCGCCCGTCTACGGAGGGGAGGTGTCCGCCTCGCTCTTCGCGCGTGGACTCTGCCTCCCGAGCGGCTCGGCGCTGACGGACGCGGATCAGGAGCAGATCGTCGAGATCGTGCTGGCGGAAACGGAATCGGAGCCAGGCACCTCAACACCGAAACCGCGGGAGCCTGGCACCGATGCTGTCTAGCTTGCTGCGCGCATCGGCGCGTAGTCGAGCCACTGCGCCCAGCGCTCGCTGCGCCCTTCGACCGTGTCCTTGTAGGCCGTCTGCAGCTCGAGCGTGACCGGGCCGACGCCGATCTCGTGGTCGTCGACCGCGCGCACCGGCGTCACCTCGGCCGCAGTGCCGGTCATGAACACCTCGTCGGCGAGGTAGAGGTCCGTGCGGATCAGCGGCTTCTGAACCACCGAGTAGCCGATGTCCTGAGCGATCTGGATGATCGAGTCGCGGGTGATCCCAGGCAGGATCGACGCGCTGCTCAGGTCGGGGGTGAACACGGTGCCGTCCTTGACGACGAAGATCGTCTCGCCGGGGCCGTCGGCGATGTACCCCTCGTCGGTGAGCATGATCGCCTCGTCGTAGCCGGCGCGGCTCGCCTCGTGCGTCGCAAGCATCGAGTTCAGGTAGACGCCGGTCGCCTTGGACGCGTGCGGGATCGTGTTCGGCCCGACCCGCCGCCAGGACGAGATCATTGCGGTGATGCCGCGGCTCTGGCTGTCCTCGCCCAGGTACGCACCCCAGGGGAAGCAGATGATCGCGAGGTCGACCGGGTTCTCCCCGGAATGGACGCCCAGCTCTCCGTAGCCGTAGAACGCGATCGGGCGGAGATACGACGCCTCGAGGCCGTTCACGGCCAGCGTCTCGAAGCACGCCGCACGCAGCTCGTCGACCGTGTACGGCAGGTCCATGTAGATGAGCTTGGCCGAGTCGTCCAGCCGCTTGAGGTGGTCGACCAGGCGGAAGACGGCCGGGCCGCGCTCGGTCGCGTAGCAGCGGATGCCCTCGAAGACCCCGGTGCCGTAGTGCAGGCCGTGGGCGCCGACGTGGATCCGGGCATCTGCCCAGTCCACGAGCTCGCCGTTCATCCAGATCTTTTCGGACTCGTGCATGTCGGCAACGTTACCTGTCGTCCGAGACGTCGACCAACTCTCCGCGCGTGACGCGGAGGAGCTCGGATGCGGGTAGCCCAGCCATGTGTCTGGACGAGCCGGCGCCCACCCAGAGCACCCCGTCCGTCGGGATCCGCCGGTCGACCAGGACACGCCTCACCCGGGCGAGGCCGACCGGCGCGACGGCGCCCGGCTCGTAACCGGTCGCTGCGAGGACCTGCGCCGCCCCTGCCACGCGGGCTCGGTTTGCGGACGTCGCCCGCGCCACTTTCGTGGCGTCGGCACGACGGTCACCCGAGACGAGGACGAGGACCCAGGAGCCGTCGCAGTCGAAGACCAGAGACTTGACGATGCGCCGCAGCTCGCAGCCGACCGCCGTCGCCGCGGCTTCGGCAGTCGGCGTGCCGTCGGCGAACTCCTCGATCCGCGCCTCGGCACCTGCCGCGACGAGGGCGGCGCTCACCCGCTCGACGGCGTCGGGCCAGGGGGAGGAGCTCACGAGTCGCAGCGTATCGGCGAGGGTTACGGCGTCCGCAGGTCGATCGGCTCGGCAAGGCGGAGGGTCTCTCCGTCCTCGACGATGACCCCCTTGTCGACGAGCGCGTCGAGTCGGCGCCAGATCCAGAAGTCGCCGGCGAATTCTGCCTCCTCACGCTTGCTGTTCTCCCTGAAGAGCTGGTGGCGAGTGCGCGGCCCTTCGGCCAGAATGTCAAGGAGCTGCCGGTCGGAGCGCGGCGGGTTCTCGCGATCCTCCGCGAGTCGGCGGAGAGCGGCCCCGAGAAACGGCAGGGCGGAGAGGTTGCGGTCGAGGGGGATGCGGTCGGCAACGAGTTCGCACCAGACGTCCGAGGCAAGATCGACCTGCTCGGCGGTGACCGGCGCGCGCGTCGGCCAGAGCGCTTCGAACGCCGGTGGAGCAAGCTCCCCGAGAAAGCCGGACGCCTGGATCAGCTCTGCGCGTCGAGGCCGACGTGCCAGGATCTCGACCAGCTGCAGCTGGTCGTAGAGGTCGTGTTCGAACCAGAGGACGACGTCGTCCGCGCCGGCGAGCGCATAGTCCCGCGCGACGAGGTCGCTGAGGATAGCGTGGTAGCTGCCGAGGCCGCAGCCGGCGAGGAACCGCGCTCGAGTCTCGCGCGTACCGAGCGGCCCCTCGTGGAGCGAGTCGCGCCACGGGAGCACGTCGCCGCCGAGCGAGGTCTCGCGGAGCGTGGCCGCGGTCGAGTCGCCGTTCGTGACGTGCAACGTCACGACAGCGAGATGAACTGGGCGTCGTCGAAGCCCTCGGCGTGGATCCGCTCGCGGAGCTCCGGCGGCGCCGGTGCGTCGATCGCGAACGCCATCAACGCCTTCCCGGCCTCGTGCGTACGGGACACGGCCATGTTGGCGATGTTCACGCCGTGCTCGCCGAACATCGTCCCCACCCGGCCGATCACGCCCGGCATGTCCGTGTAGCGCAGGAAGACAAGATTGGGAGCGAGCTCGATGTCGATCGAGAACCCGAGCGCGCCGGCGAGGAAGAGGCGCGGCTCCGGCCCGATCGTCGTCCCGGACACGGCGATCCCGTCGGCGCGAACCTCGACCAGGTTCATGTAGTCCCTGGAGGCGCGGAAGCGCTCCTCGGAGACGGCGATCCCGCGCTCGGCGGCGATCACCGGCGCGTTCACGTAGTTCACGACCTGGTCGACCCGCCCCTGGAAGATCCCGTTCAGCGCGGCGACGGTGAGCAGGCGGGTGTCGTACTCGGACAAGGGGCCGTGGGCCGCGACCACGACCTTGCTCGGCCACCCGCCCTCGAGCTCGACCGCCAGCCGGCCGAGCTTGGCCGCCAGCGGGATGAAGGGGCCGAGCATCTCCAGATCGGCGGCGTCGACGACCGGGATGTTCACGGCGTTCGTGACCAGCCCGCCCTCGAGCGCGGCGACGATCTGCTCCGCGACGATCACACCCGCTCGGTCCTGCGCCTCGTCGGTCGAGGCGGCGAGATGCGGCGTGACCACGACCTCGTCGAGCTCCAGCAGCGGGCCCGAGTACGGCTCGGCCGAGAAGACGTCGAGGGCGGCACCGGCGAGCTTCCCGGAGCGAATCGCCTCGACGAGCGCGTCCTCGTCGACGAGTGCGCCCCGGGCGGCGTTGATCAGCCGCGCGCCGTCGCGCATCGCCGCGATCGCGTCGTGTCCGATGATCCCCCGCGTCTCGTCCGTGAGCGGCAGGTGGAGCGTGACGAAGTCGGAGGCGCGCAGGACGTCCTCCACCGTCGCCTCCCGCTCGATTCCCGCCTCGCGGAAGCGGTCGTCGCCGACGAAGGGGTCGTAGGCGATCACCCGCATGCCGAGCCCGATCGCACGGCGCGCCACCTGCTGGCCGATCCGGCCGAGGCCGAGCACGCCGAGGGTCTTGCCGGCGAGCTCGATCCCGCTCCAGCGCGAGCGCTCCCAGCCGCCCTGCTTGAGGGCCGCGTGCGCCTGCGGGATGTTGCGGGCGAGGGCGACGAGCAGCCCGATCGTCTGCTCGGCCGCGGAGACGACGGTGGACTCCGGCGCATTCGCGACCACGATCCCGCGGCGCGTGGCCGCGTTCACGTCGACGTTGTCGACCCCCACTCCGGCCCGGCCGATCACCTTCAGGCGGCCGGCGCGCTCGATCAGCTCGGCGGTCAGCTTCGTCGCGGAGCGGATGACGATCGCGTCGTACTCACCAATCGTCTGCTCCAGGTCGGAGTCGCCGTCGACGTCGACGTCGAAGTGGCTCCGGAGAAGCTCGACGCCCGCCTCCGCGATCTGCTCGCGGACGAGGACTCGCGGCCTGGCAGGGCCCGCTCCGACGCCGGCCAAGCCGGCCTCTCCGCTTCTGGGCGACTCCGTCGAGCCTACGTCGCTACTCACGCGAGCGCGGGCGCGGCGTAGGCCTCGAGGGCGCGGGCGACTCCGGCCCCGCGCTCGATGTCGGCGCCGGCGTCGACGAGCGCGAGCTCGACGGCCGCGAGCGCGCTGGTGATGTCGAACACGTCGTAGTAGCCGATGTGGCCGATCCGGAAGAGCCGGTCTTTGAGGTCGCCGTGGCCGCCGGCGACCGTGACCCCGTACTTGTCGCGGAGCGCGAGCCGCATCTCGCCGGCGTCGACGCCCTCGGGCGTGAGGATCGCGGTGACGACGGCCGAGCGATCGTCGTCGGGCGAGAACAGCTCGAGCCCCATCGCCTTCGCGCCCTCGCGGCAGGCGCGGCCGAGACGGACGTGGCGGGCGAACGCGTCCTCCAGCCCTTCCTCGAGGAGCAGGCCGAGCGCGACGTTCAGCGCCCGCACAAGCGAGACCGCAGGCGTGAAGGCGCTGTCCAGCTTGGCCTGTCCGGCCCTCGTCTTCTCCCAGTCGAAGTAGAACCGCGGCGAGCTTCCGAGCGCCGAGAAGGCGGCATCCGAGACCGAGACGAGCCCGATCCCCGGCGGGGTCATCAACGCCTTCTGCGAGCCGGAGGCGACGACGTCGATCCCCCAGGCGTCGGTCTCGACCGGCACGGCGCCGAGGCTGGAGACGCCGTCCACCACGACGAGCGCGCCGGACGCCTTCGCCGTCGCGGCAAGCGTCTGGAGGTCGACAACCACGCCGGTCGAGGTCTCCGAATGGGTCAGGAACACGGCCTTCGCGCCGCCGAGCTCGTCGAGCCTCGCCGCCAGGTCGTCCGCCTGCGGGATCTCTCCCCACTCGTACTCGACCGTCTGGACGTCGGCGCCGTAGGCCTTCGCGAGCGCCCTCCACCGCTCGCCGAACGCCCCCGCCGAGACCACGAGGACGCGGTCGCCGGGCGAGCACAGGTTCGCGACGGCCGACTCCATCGCGCCGGTTCCCGACGACGAGAAGAGCAGGACTTCGTGCTGTGTCCGGAAGACCTCCCTCAGCCGCTCGAGGCATTCCCCGAAGAGCGCGCGGTAATCGGGACCGCGGTGATGGACGACCGGCTCGGCCAGGGCGGCCAGCACTTCGGGGGGCACGGGGGTCGGGCCGGGGGTGAACAGATAGCGCTTCGACACCTTTCGCCGAGCCTAGCTCATCCGGCGAACGGCCTTCGCGGCAGCCGGGTAGCCTGCTGCCAGCACCTGCCGAAGAGTGTGGCTAGCCTCACTGCAACGCCCCCAATCGATGGGTAGGGTGGGCCGCGATGTCTCTGGGAGTTCAACCGAGGGAGCGCACGATGAGCCAGGCAGAAACGGATGGAGTCGTCGTCGCCGCGAGCGACATCGCCCGTCGCTACGGCGAGGGCGACACTGCCGTGGACGCCCTTCGGGGCGTCTCGCTCGATGTGTCGAGAGGTCAGCTGACGACTGTGATGGGGCCTTCGGGCTCCGGCAAGTCGACGCTGATGCACATCCTCGCCGGGCTCGACCGGCCGACGACGGGAAGCGTGCAGATCGATGGGACCGAGATCACCACGCTCGGGGACACCGACCTGACGAAGCTCCGCCGGGAGCACATCGGCTTCATCTTCCAGTTCTTCAACCTGCTGCCGATGCTCACGGCAGAGGAGAACGTGGTGCTCCCGCTGACGATTGCCGGCGAGAAGCCCGACCGCGAGTGGCTCGAGCAACTGCTCGACTCGGTCGGCCTCAAGGATCGGCGGAAGCACCGTCCCTCCGAGCTCTCGGGCGGCCAACAGCAGCGCGTGGCGATCGCCCGCGCGCTCGTGTCGAAGCCGACGGTCGTCTTCGCCGACGAGCCGACGGGCAACCTCGACTCGAAGACGGGCGGCGAGATCCTGGAGCTGCTCCGGCAGGCGGTCCAGGACGCCGGCCAGACGACGGTGATGGTCACGCACGACGCGCGGTCCGCCTCGATCGCAGACCGGATTCTCTTCCTCGCGGACGGGAACATCGTGCGCGAGCTGCCCCGCTCCGAGCCGCACGACGTGATCCAGGCGATGGAGGAGATCAGCCGCACATGATGCGCTTCGCGGTCAAGGGCCTCGCCACCCGGAAGCTGCGGACGGCGCTGACTGCGATCGCGATCGTGCTCGGAGTCGCCCTCGTGACCGGCACCTACGTGCTGACGGACTCGATCAAGGGCGCGTTCAACGGGATCTTCACGGAGATCTACCAGGGCACCGACGCCACGGTTACAGGCAAGTCCGCGTTCGACCTGTCGAACGAGAACAACACGACGGCGCCACCGTTCAAAGAATCGCTCCTCCAGAAGGTGCGGTCGCTACCCGACGTCGAGGATGCGGTCGGCGGCGTTGGGGGGAACGCGCATCTGGTGGGGCCGAACGGCAAGGTCATCGTCTTCGGCGGGGCCCCGAACCTCGGTTTCAGCGTCGACCCGACCCGACCGTCGTTCAACTCGCTCACGCTGGTCGGCGGAAAGTGGCCGGGTCCGGGCGAACTGGTCGTCGACAAGTCAACGGCAGGCAAGAAGGACCTGAAGATCGGAGAGACGATCGGCGTTCAGGCCGACGGTCCGGTGATACGCATGCGCATCGCCGGGCTGGTCAAGTTCGGCGGCGCGTCGAGCCTGGGCGGGGCAACGCTCTCCGGATTCGACCTGCCGACCGCCCAGCGGCTCTTCCAGAAGGAAGGCAAGCTCGACCAGATCCGCGCGAAGGCGAAGCCGGGCGTGACCCCCGGCCGGCTCGCGGCGCAGATCAGGGAGATCCTGCCGGCCGGCACCCAGGTGCGCACGGGAGAGGCGCAGGCACGCGAGGACGCCAAGGACACGGAGAGCTTCCTCAATTTCCTCCAGGATTTCCTGCTCGCCTTCGGTGGGATCGCACTCTTCGTCGGCGCGTTCGTGATCGCGAACTCGCTCTCGATCACGATCGCGCAGCGGACGCGAGAGCTGGCCACGCTGCGAACGCTCGGCGCATCGAGGCGGCAAGTGCGCTGGTCGATCGTCGTCGAGGCGCTCGTGATGGGAGCGCTGGCCTCCGTCGTCGGCATCTTCGTCGGGCTGGGGCTCGGCGTCGGTCTCTTCAAGCTGTTCGACGCGGTCGGCTTCACCCTGCCCAACAACGGGCTCGTGCTCCACCTGCGCACGGTAATCGTCGCGTTGGTCGTGGGAATCCTCGTGACCCTCCTCGCCAGCCTCCGCCCCGCCTTCCGGGCGACACGGGTGCCACCGATCGCAGCGGTCCGCGAGGGTGCGACGCTGCCGGAGGGCCGGTTCGCCCGGTTCCGGACGCCCTGGTCGATCGTTCTCACGGTGCTCGGTTTCGCGGCCCTTGCTTACGGCCTATTCGGCCACGGCCTGGGGACGACGAGGGTGCTCATCTACATGGGGCTCGGCACGCTCCTGATCTTCTTCGGTGTCGCGCTGCTCTCCGCGCGGATCGCGCGGCCGCTGGCCCAGCTGATCGGGTGGCCGTCCGCCCGCGTCGGCGGCGCCGCCGGCGCCCTCGCCCGGGACAACGCCCGCCGCAATCCACAGCGCACCGCCTCAACCGCCTCGGCGCTGATGATCGGCCTGGCGCTCGTCACGCTGGTCGCGGTGCTCGCGGCCGGGATCACCAAGAGCTTCCGCGGTGCCGTCAACGACCTCTGGGTGAGCGGGTTCGCGATCACCGCCGAGAACAACTTCGACCCGATTCCGATTGCCGCCGGAGAGGCGGCGGCGAAGGCGTCCGGCGTAAAGGCGATCGCAAACGTGCGTGCCGGTGACGCGTTGATCTTCGGCAAGGTCAGACAAGCGACGGCGGTCAACCCGGAGTCGGTCGGCATCTTCCGGATGAAGTGGGTCGACGGAAGCGACCAGGTGCTCGGGCAGCTGGGCGAAAACGGCGCGTTCGTCGACGACGGCTTCGCGAAGAACCACAACCTGAAGCTCGGCTCGCCGCTGACCCTGACCTCACCACGCGGGATCACCGTCCCCCTCGTCGTCAAGGGGATCTTCGACCCGCCGACCGGCGGCTCCCCGTTCGGCCCGGTGACGATCTCGACCCAGGTCTGGGACCGGATCTACGACAACCCGCAGAACATCTATTCGTTCGTGCAGATGGACGGCGGTGAGTCGGACGCGAACAGGGCCGCGCTCGAGAAGACCCTCGCCGGCTTCCCGAACGCCAAGGTCCAGGACAAGCAGGAGTTCATCGACAACCAGATCGGCGGGCTGAACGCGATTCTCAACGTCCTCTACGTGCTGCTCGCGCTGTCGGTGATCGTCAGCCTCTTCGGGATCGTGAACACGCTCATCCTCACGGTGTTCGAGCGCACGCGTGAGCTGGGGATGCTCCGGGCCGTCGGGATGACCCGGCGCCAGACCCGGCGGATGATCAGGCACGAGAGCGTGATCACCGCCTTGATCGGCGGCGTACTGGGAATCGTCCTCGGAATCGTGCTCGGCGGGCTGCTCGCCGCCCGCGTCGACTTCATCGTCTTCGCAGTCCCAGTCCCGCAGCTCGTGATCTTCGCCGCGCTCGTAATCCTGGTCGGGATCATCGCGGCGATCTTCCCCGCTCGCCGGGCGGCCAAGCTCAACGTCCTCGAGGCGCTGCAGTACGAGTAGGCGGCGGGCGATGGACTCGCTGAAGGGACAGCTGCTCCTCGCCTCGCCGGGCCTTTTCGACCCCAACTTCCGCCGGGCGGTCGTCCTCGTCACCGAGCACAACGACGAGGGCGCGGCCGGGCTCGTCCTCAACCGCCCCTCGGAGACGGCGGTGGCCGAAGCCGTCCCGGATCTCCTGCCGCTGGTCGGCGACGAGGAGCGCGTCTACGTCGGCGGGCCCGTCCAGGAGTCGGCGGTCCTGGTCCTGGCCGAGTTCGACGACCCCGACGACGCCGCCTTGCTGGTCGTCGACGACGTAGGATTCGTCCCCGGCGACGGCGACTTCGACCTGATCGCCGCGTCGACGCGCCGGGCCCGCGTGTTCGCCGGCTACGCCGGCTGGGGCCCGGGACAGCTCGAGGCGGAGCTCGAGGAGTCCTCCTGGATCGTCGAGTCTTCCACCGGGCCAAGCCTGTTCCCCGAGCCGGACGCCGACCTCTGGGCGACGGTGCTGCGCGACAAGGGCGGTCTCTACCGCGTGGTCGCGATGATGCCCGACGACCCGTCGATGAACTAGCCGAGGGCGACGGCAGACGCGAAGGCGGCGACCGTCCGGTCGATGTCCTCCTCGGTCGTCTGCCAGTTGCTGACCGAGAGCCTGATCGCCTGGCGACCCTGCCACACGCTGCCGCTCATCCACGCGACCCCGCTCTCCTGGACGGCCGCGAGCGCCACCTGAGTGCGCTCGTCGGAGTCGAAGCGGAAGAGCACCTGGTTGAGGACGACTTCGTTCAGCACCTCGACTCCCGGGATTTCGGCGATGCCGGCCGCGAAGCGGGTCGCATGGTCACAGCAGCGCTCCACCAGCTCGGCGACACCGCTCCGACCGAGCGACCGGATCGCCGCGTAGACCGGGAAGCCGCGGGCCCGGCGAGAGAACTCCGGTGTCCAGTCCATCTGGTCGCGCGGCCCGCCTTCCTCGGCGTGGACGAGGTAATCGGCGTGCACCGACATCGCGCGGCGGTGCGCCTCCGGGCGAGCACACAGCACGACCCCCGAATCGTAGGGGACGTTCAGGAATTTGTGCCCATCCGTTGACCAGGAGTCGGCCCGCTCGGCGCCGGCGGTCAGGTGAGCGAAGCGCGGGCTCGCCGCCGCCCACAGGCCGAACGCGCCGTCGACGTGCAGCCACGCGCCCGCCGCCTGGGCCGCGTCGGCGATCTCCTCGAACGGATCGAAGGCGCCGGTGTTCACCTCGCCGGCCTGAGCAGACACGATCGTGGGGCCCTCACCGGCGGCGAGCGCATCCCTGAGCGCGTCCGCACGCATCCGTCCCTGGTCGTCGGCCGCGACGGGCACCATCGATCCGGTCCCGAGCCCGACCAGCCGGAGCGCGCGCGGCAGCGTCGAGTGCACCTTCTCCCCCGCGAGGACGCGGATTCTGGGAGCGCCGACCAGCCCGTCGCGCTCGACGTCCCACCCCGCCTCGTTGAGCACGTGGTTTCGGGCGGCGGCGAGCGCAGTCGCGTGGGCCATCTGGGTGCCGGTGACGAAGGCGAAAGAGACTCCCGCCGACAGGCCGAGCAGCTCGGCGACCCACGCGCCTGCGACCTCTTCCACGACCGCAGCCGCAGGCCCGGCGACGTAGAGGCCGGCGTTCTGGTCCCAGGCGGAAGTCAGCCAGTCGGCGGCCAGCGCCGCCGGGACTGCCCCGCCGATGACGAAGCCGAAGTAGCGCCCGCCGGGAATCGCAACCGCGCCTTCGTCGCCGGCCGCCGCAAGCTCCCGCACGACCTCCTGCGGGTCTATCGGGCCGTCCGGCACCGGACCGCCTAGGCGTGCTCGGAGGTCGGCGAGCTCCACACGGGGGAAGACCGGGCGCTCGGGCAGGCTCTCGAGGAAGTCCGCGGCGAGGTTGGCCGTCTCCCGGAGCAGCTCGCGCATGCCCGGACGCTACCCGCCGGCGCGGATCTGCGACAGCGTCGCCCGCGGCGTGATCGCCTCGGGGTCGACCCGCAACGCGATCAGCGCCGGGCGCTGCTCCTCGAGCGCCGCCTCGAACGCGGGCGCGAAGTCCTCCGTGCGCTCGACCCGCGCCCCGAACGCGCCGAACGACTGCGCGTAGGCGACGAAGTCGGGGTTGACCAGATCCGTGGCGACGCCGTGCCCGAAGTGACGCTCCTGGTGCATGCGGATCGTCCCGAACATGCCGTTGTCGACCACGAGGACGACGACTGCTGCGCCGTACTGGGCGGCGGTGGCGAGCTCGTGGCCGCTCATCAAGAAGTCGCCGTCTCCGGAGACGCACACTACCGGCCGCTCCGGCTGGAGCAGCTTCGCGGCGACCGCAGCGGGGACGCCGTAGCCCATCGCGCCGGCGCAGGGCGCGAGTTGGGTGCCGTACCGCCGGAACTCGTAGAAGCGGTGCGCCCAGACCGTGTAGTTGCCCGCGCCGTTCGTGATCACGGCATCCTCGGGCAATCGCTCGCGCAGGAACGCCATCACGTCGGCGAGCTGGAGCGCGCCGGGCAGCGGTTGCGGCTGAAGGTTCGCGAGATAGTCCGCACGCGCTCCCACCACCCAGGCGGTGCGGTGGGAGCCGTCCACGGGCGCGAGCATGGCGGCGAGCTCGGGCGAGCCCGAGACGATCGGCAGCTCCGCCTCGTAGACGCGGCCGAGCTCGTCGGGGTCGGCGTGGACATGGATCAGCCGCTGGCGGGGGCGGGGCGGCTCGAGCAGCGAGTACTGCTGCGTGGCGATCTCGCCGAGCCGCGTCCCGAGCGCGAGGACGACGTCGGCGTCCCTGACGCGTGCGGCCAGCGCGGGGTCCATCCCGATCGTCAGCGGTCCGGCGTAGACCGGCGAGGCGTTGTCGACGTAGTCCTGGCGGCGGAAGGACGCTGCGACCGGGATCTGGGAGGCCTCGGCGAAGGCAATCACGTCGCGTCCTGCGCGCTCGCTCCAGCCCCCGCCGCCGACGACGATCAGAGGCCGCTCCGCGCCTGCGAGGAGCTCGAGGGTGCGCCCGACGTCCGCGGCGGATGCCGAGGCCCGTGCGGGCCGGTACGGAGCGGCGTCGGCGACGTCGGCCTCGTCGTCCTGGGCGTCCTCGGGGAGCGCGATCACGACCGGGCCCGGGCGGCCCGAGGTGGCCGTGTGAAAGGCGTGCGAGACGAGCTCCGGCACTGCGGCCGCGTCCTCGAGGGTCGTCACCCACTTCGCCATCTCGCCGAACATGCGCGCGTAGTCGAGCTCCTGGAAGGCCTCACGGCCAAGGTGGCGGCGCGGCACCTGACCGACCAGGAGGACGAGCGGCGTCGAGTCCTGATACGCGGTGTGGACGCCGACCGCGGCGTGGGTCGCGCCGGGCGCCCGGGTGACGAGGCAGACCCCCGGCCGGCCGGTCAGCTTGCCGTAGGCCTCGGCCATGTTCGCGGCCGCCGCCTCGTGGCGGGCGGTATACAGGCGGATGGGCGACTGTCCGATCGCCTCGAGCACGGAGACGTAGCTCTCGCCCGGCACGCAGTACGCCGTGTCCACGCCGTGGACGAGCAGCTGGTCGACGAGGATCTGCGCGGCGGTGCGCAACCTAGAAGGCGATCGGGTACTCGCCGTACACGGTGGGGCGCTGGAGCTTCGGCCGGTCCTCGTCCGCCGGATCGACGTACCGGATCGTGCGCTTCCCTGCCCACTCCGGCGGCAGGAGCAGCACCCGGACGAACGCGCTCTCCTCCGTCTCCGACGCCGTCGCCAGTACCGGCTCCGGGCCGCTCTCGAACCACGGCTCGCCGGGGCCGTAGTCGTGAGTCTCGCCGCCCGACTCGATCCGGATCGCGCCGCGGAGCAGGTAGCGGATCCCGGGGCCGGGATGCGTGTGCCGGTAGGCGATCCCGCCAGGTGGGAAGTCGATCCGGTCGTGGCGCATGAGCCAGCCCGGCTGGACGGTGACGGGCGCCGCGAGAAGAGCGTCCTCGGGCTCCGCCTCGAGCAGCTCCCAGACGAGGGTCGTCCCGTCCTCGAGCTCGTGGACGACGGCGTTCTGCGCACCGTGATGCGCCCGAGACAGCGCCAGAATCACGCGGCTGTCTGCGCGCAAGCCTCCGTACGCGGAGGCGAGACCGCGCTCTCTCCGGAGCGCGAGCGGGATTCGTCACGCGTTCCAAAGGAGGGGGTCCGTGGGGGAACCATGGGTTCCCCCACGCTAGT
>JBKPMR010000055.1:0-36672 GCA_046732255.1 Actinomycetota bacterium | reverse complement strand
GAGCCAGCATGAATGCGACGACGAGCGGCAAAGCCACCGACCAGGCGATCGCGAAGATCAAGGAGCTGATCAGCTCCGGCGAGTTCACGGCCGGAGCCCGGTTGCCGACCGAACGCGAGCTCACGCAGCGGTTCGGCGTCTCGCGCAGCTCCCTCCGCGAAGCTGTCCGCGCGCTGGCGCTCGTCGGCGTCCTCGAATCGCGCGTCGGCGACGGGACGTACGTGACGACGCTCGAGCCCGAGCTCCTGCTCACCGGCGTCGGATTCGTCAGTGACCTCGTGGGCATCAGCTCACTCCTCGAGCTGCACCAGGTGCGCCGGATCCTGGAGCCGGAGGCGACAAGGCTTGCGACCTCGCGGCTGACCGACGACGACTTCTCCCGTCTCGAGGAGTGCCTGCGCCGGATGGAGGTCGAGAACAGCGCGCAGCCCTTCATCGAGGCGGACACCGCCTTCCACGGCGTCATCCTCGAGGCGTGCGGCAATGCAACGCTCGCCTCGCTCATACAGAACCTCTCGAGCGGCACGCTCAGAGCCCGGATGTGGCAGGCGCTGGTCGCGGAGGGCGCTCTCGAGGCGACCCGTGCGAGCCACCGCGCGATCTACGAAGCCCTGCTCGCCCGCGACTCGGATCGAGCCGCAGCCGCCGATTTGATGCATCTTGCGATTGCCGAGAAGTGGCTGCGCCAGTTGCTCGACAGCGCAGAGACGCCGAGCTGAACGGTCGAGCCGCTTCCGCGACTTCGTCGAGTCAGCTCGCTGGTCCGGATGGCTGATCGACTACTCGGCGTCCTCGCTCGCGCGCGTCACCCGGCTGTCCAGGACGCTACTCGGCGAGTCGCCCGCTGCCCAGGTGCCTCTTACGGGCGTGTCCGGTGAAGGCGACGGGCAGGTCGTCGTGAGCGTGCGCGGACTCGGGGGGATGCGGCCGAGCAGACCGGCTCGGCGAAAACAATCTGGAAGAGAACTGCCATCGTCATGCTCACTGTCCGCCTGGAGCGAAGCTCGCGCATACCCCGAGAGGGTGAACCTCGCCGCGGCACCCGCTCGGCCGTCTTGTGACAAGGGGTCGCGGCGGGTTGTCCTCCATCAGCTCAATCATCCTCGTCGGGGATGTAGCCGTGCACGCAGCAGTAACCCCGAGCGGCATAGCCCCGGATCAGGTCGCGCCGGACCCACGTCCCAGGCTTGTCGTGCTCGCAGGGCAACGGGCCGCGCCCGTCGACAGCGGGTTGCCACGTCTCGTCATAGCGACGCACGCTGGGAGTCATACCCTCTGAGAAACCACTCACGGTCGGGTCGGCATGCTTGTCGCGTTCTGCATCCGGCCGGCAAGGCCTCCTTCGACCGTGGAATGAGCTCCTACCATCTCCTCCGCTCCCGGCGGCGCGTCGTACTGCGGTCGCACGATTAGGCGGGAAGAGACGAAGGGGTGACACCGAACGCCCGGTGCTCGATGATTCCCCCCAGGGATCGAACACCGGCTATTCCCGGGAGAGGGAGGTTTGTGCGCCACCCCTTCGCTCGGACTAGCTTAGCCGTTTCGCACCGTGTAGCGGGACCGACGGCGCAGGTCTTTCTGCACGACCGACACGGTCAGCGCGACCGCCTCGTCGAGCGCGAACGCTCGATCAAGCGGATGCCCCGGCAGGAATCGAACTTGCGCGCGCTTAGAACGGTTCGTGCACTTCCGCGGAAGTGCACCGATCAGCCTGTTCGGGGACGCAGAGGACGCGTGCGCGCCAGTGGTAACCACCCCAGCCAGCCGACAGTGTCCGTCGAGACCGGGACCGCGCGAAACCGCGTCACGATGATCCGAGAGGAAAGACCCTCCCCGGGGCCAGTCGTCCGGAATGACCCCTGAGCGTCGCGAGATCGCCTACGACGTTGGCTTGACGACCTTGGTGACGACCCAGCGGTGCTTTCCGATCTTGCGATCGCGGACGAATCCCAGCTTCTCGTAGGTCGAAAGGGCGCCGTTGAAGAGGAACCCGGCAGGAACCGAACCCACGGCTTCGGGATAGCCCTCTACCTTGCCGCCACCGAGAAGCGCGATCAGATCGAGCGCCCCCGCGAGCGCCGCCGTGGCGACGCCCTGGCGCCGGTGCCCCTTGCCGACGAAGTTGCAGGCGATCCGCCAGTCCGGCAAGGTCGCGACGCTCTTCTCATAGGCAGCCCGGTTCTTGATCTTCGGCACCTCGTCCGGCGCGCCGAACTGGCACCAACCCAAACAGTCGTCGCCATCGAACACAAGGGCCGCATGCGCCCTCCCTGTCCGCACCCGTGCGAGCTTGCGTTCCCAGTTCAACGCCGGCTCGCGGCTGTCGTCCGGATGAAAGCCCATGCACCAACAACCCCCGAACACGCCGTTATTCGCCTCGACCAGCCGGGCGAACGCATCCCAGGTCGACTCATCGAGAGCCCTAATCGTGTACTCCGACTCCAGCACCAACTCAGCCTAGCCGGCAGCCCGCAAGCATTCAGCTGCGGTCCGAGAACCCACTCGAGTGCGTTCTCGAGTGCGCCGCCGAGAAAACCGAGAGGTTCTCCGAATGCTCACGAATGATTGTCCCGGTCATCACCATCACGGTGCTTCACTGACTGGGTGGATAGTCAGCGTCTGACAAGCTGGATGGACTGGTACCGCTTCGCACGGCGCGAGCTGGGGTATACACACGGCGAAGCCGTCGCATACGCCAATCTACGGTCCGTCGAAGACAGCAACAAACGGACCATCCGACAGCGAGCCTGAAGAGCAAGTCGCCGGGCAGGGCATCCAACGTCGGTAGCACTGACCGCCCGGCATCCGGCCGGCTGGAACGATCAAGACAATGGGTTGAGCAGTCGCGCGAGCGGTACGGCGCCCCAGAAACGCCAAACCCGGCCACTCCGAAGAGCCACCGGGTTTGACGGTGGGCACCCTCTCACGAGTGTGGGCTGCTGTCAAGCGATGGTCTCCGCAAGAAATGGGGTTCGCATGGACGAGCGGATGCCCCCGGCAAGAATCGAACTTGCGCACGCGGTTTAGGAAACCGCTGCTCTATCCACTGAGCTACGGGAGCTTCTCCTGACCGGCGTCGGTTTCGCGTCAGCGACCTCGTCGGAGCAGGATCCCTGCTCGAGCTGCACCACGTCCGCCGGATCCTCGAGCCCGAGGCAACGAGGCTCGCGACGTCGCGGCTGACCTAGGACGACTTCGGCCGTCTCGAGGAGTGCCTGCGGCAGATGGACGTCGAGAGCAGCGCGGCGGCCTTCATCGAGGCCGACTCCGCTTTCCACGGCGTCATCCTCGACGCCTGCGGCAACGCGACGCTCGCTTCGCTCATCCACAACCTTTCGAGCGGCACGGTCCGGGCGCGTATGTGGCAAGCGGTCGTCGCGGAGGACGCGGTGGAGTCGACGCGCGCGAGCCACCGCGCGATCTACGACGCTCTCCTCGCACGGGATGCGGACCCGCGGCCGCTGCGGACCTGATGCACCTCGCGATCGCGGAGGAGTGGCTTCGCCAACTGGTCAGCAGCACCGAAGCCCCGAGTTCGTAACTCGCTGCAGGCTTCACAACTGACGGCGTCCCGCGTATTCTTTGGCCTTCGATCGGGGGAGGAGCGCTCATGCGCATCTCGGGTTCGGCAAGCGGTGTGGGCAGGCTCCGCGGTTTGGTCGTCGCGCTCGGCACGCTCGCGTTGGTGCTCTTTTCAGCGTCGTCGGCTTCTCCCACCCCGGATCCGACCTCGGTTACTGTGGCCGGCTCCCTCCAGTCCGAGCTCGGCTGCGCGGGCGACTGGGACCCCGCATGCGCGGCGACGCACCTCACGTACGACGCGAGCGACGACGTTTGGCAGGGGACGTTCTCACTGCCTGCCGGGAGCTACGAGTACAAGGCCGCGCTGAACGACTCGTGGACGGAGAACTACGGCCTCAACGCGCAACCGAACGGTGCGAACATCCCGCTCAACCTCGCCTCGGGCACGAGCGTCAAGTTCTACTACGACCACAAGAGCCACTGGGTCACCGACAACCGGGGCTCGGTGATCGCGGTCGCACCTGGAAGCTTCCAGTCCGAGCTCGGGTGCCCGGCCGACTGGGATCCAGGCTGCCTGCGCTCCTGGCTCGAGGACCCGGACGGCGACGGGACCTACACGTTCGAGACCACGGCGTTGCCGGCCGGCTCCTACGAGACGAAGGTCGCGATCAACGAGGACTGGACGGAGAACTACGGCCAGGGCGGCGTCCCGGGCGGGGCGAACATCCCGTTCACCGTCCCCGCCGACCACCTGAAGGTGACCTTCAGCTACGTGTCGACGACACACGTCCTGACCGTCATGGTCGAGAATCCGCAGGGCGCGCCCGACGGCCCGGGTGCGCTCTCGCACTTCGATCTGGCGCGAAAGGACTGCGTCGGAGCGGCAGTCGGCACGCAGTCGAAGGTCTGGTTCACCGTCGCGGGCGGCGTGCTGAGCGACGTCTACTACCCGACCGTCGACAACACGAACGTCGAGACGCTGCAGTACGTCGTCTCCGACGGCTCGACGTTCACCGATCTGCAGGCGAGAGACATGACCTACACCGTCCAGCCGGTGAAGGACACGGGTGGCATGGCCTGCACGGTGACAGCCACGGCGAAGAGCGGCAAGTACTCGATCGTGACGGACTACTTCACCGATCCGAGCAGGAACACGGTGCTGATGCAGGTCGGGTTCAACGCCAAGTCGCCGGGCTCGCGGCTGTACGTCCGCTTCGATCCGACCGTGAACGGGAACGGCGGCGGCGGGCCCGGCAACGGCGGCGCCGACTCGGCGACGACCGACACGTCGACCGGCCATCCAGTGCTGGTCGCCTCCGACCCGGTGACCGCGACGAACGCGGCCAACCGTGACTATGCGCAGCCGGTCTACGTCGCGCTCGACGGGTCGTTCTCGCGGGTGACGAGCGGCTTCGCGGGCTCGGGTAGCGACGGGCTCGTCCAGCTCGATGCCTCACACACGTTGACCACCACCTACGACGAGGCGCTGGGGGGCAACGTCGTCCAGACGGCGCAGGTGACGCTGAGACCGAACGGCACGACGGTCCTCGCGCTCGGTTTCGGCGCATCCCGGAGCGAGGCGGTCGGCGCGGCCGAGGGCTCGCTGAGCGGGCCGACCGACAAGGTCCTGGTCGACTACACGAAGGGTTGGAAGGACTACGACAAGTCTCTGAACCGGCCGCCGAACAAGCTTCCCGGACTCAGCGGCAAGAAGACGGCCGCCGACCTGGCGGACGCGTACTTCGTCAGCGCCAACGTGATCAAGGCGTCCGAGGACAAGACGTTCCCGGGCGCGATCGTCGCCAGCCTCGCCTCGCCGTGGGGGCAATCCGTATCGGCCGGCGATCCTGCGAACACGTACTTCGGCTCCTACCGCGAGGTGTTCGCCCGCGACCTGTACGAGGCGTGGACCGGTCTCGTCGCCGACGGCGACCTCGCCACCGCCCGGGCGGCAACCTTGTTCCTGTTCGACCGGCAGCAGCTCCCGGACGGATCGATGCCTCGCAACAGCCTCGTCAACGGCAAGGTCGCCCCCGACTCGTTCGGCACGCAGCTCGACGAAGCCTCGTACCCGATCCTGATGGCCGACCAGCTGGGCATGACCGACGCCTCGCTGTACCAGAACCACGTCAAGCCGGCCGCGAACTTCGTCGCCGCACACGGGCCCTCGTTCGGGGCCGAGCGCTGGGAGGAACAGGACGGCTTCTCGCCGTCGACCATCGCCGCAGAGATCGCCGGTCTCGTCGCGGCAGCCGATCTCGCACGCGCGAACGGGGACGTGACCTCTGCGAGGATCTGGCTCGGCGTGGCAGACGACTGGCAGCGGTCGGTCAAGGGCTGGACGGTGACGACGAGCGGGCCGCTCGCAGCCCGGTATTTCATCCGCCTGTCCAAGACCGGCGACCCGAACGCCGCGATCACGTACAACGTCGGCAACGGCGGCCCGACGCTCGACCAACGATCCGTGATCGACGCCGGCTTCCTCGAGCTCGTGCGCCTCGGAGAGCTCCCAGCGAGCGATCCGGACGTGGTTGCGTCGCTGCCCGTCGTCGACGCGACGATCAAGTCGAACACGACCAACGGGCCCGGCTGGCATCGCTACAACGGCGACGGCTACGGCGACCGGTCAAGCGACGGCCGGCCCTGGCCGCCGACCGGCACGGGCGACGGCCACCTGTGGCCGCCACTCTCCGCCGAGCGCGGCGAGCAGCTGCTCGCCTCGGGCAACACGACAGGTGCGACATCCCTGCTGGCCGCCATGAGCATGTTCTCCTCGGGCATCGGGCTCGTCCCCGAGCAGGACTGGGAGCTGCCGAATCTCGCCGCCTCGGCCTACGGCACCGACCCGACGGTCGCGTCGATCGGCTTCGTCAACGGCCGCGCCGCCGGCTCGGCGTCGCCGCTCACCTGGTCGGCGGCGTCGTTCGTTCGCCTCGCCTCAGACATCGCCGGAGGCGGAAACGTCGTGCTGCCGGCGGTCACCCACTCCCGCTACGTCGCCCACACGCAGGGCACGACCACGCTGACGGTGACCGCACCGGCCGACAACTCGGCGGTCGCCGGCTCGCCCGTCACCGTCACCGGCACGACTGCACCCGGGAACACCGTCTACGTCGCCGCGACGAACACCGACGCGAACTCGGCAACCACCACGGCGTCGGCAGTCGCCGGTGGCGGGACGTTCAGTATCGACGTGCCCGTCACCGGAGGCACGAGCGTCCTCAACATCGTCGCCGTGAGCCCGAGCGGCGGTACCGCGCACGTGAAGCGCACGATCGTCTTCGACTTCGTCCCGGGCACCGTGCTCCTCGACGTCTCCGACCCGTCGAACGACGACAACGGGCCCGGGAACTACGCGTACCCGACCTCGAGCAACTTCCACGCCGGCGCGTTCGATCTCCAACGCTTCGAGGTGCTCGACGACGGCACGAACATCATCTTCCGGGTACAGACGCGCGACCTGACACCCACCTTCGGCAGCCCACTCGGCGCGCAGCTCGTCGACGTCTACGTGCAGGATCCCGGCGCAGCCCCGGCCGACACCTCGACGGCAGCGTCGTTCCCCCAGCGGAACTACGCGATCGCGGCCGGGAGTGCGTGGAGTCGCCTGATCGAGGTCCAGGGGTTCGGCCAGCGGTACGTCGACGCGCACGGCGCCACGCTCGGAACAGTCTCGATCAGCGCCAACCAGGTCTCGCGCTTCATCACGTTCAGCGTCCCGAAGGCGACCCTCGGCGCACCTACCTCCGGGTGGGCCTTCACCGTCGTTCTCACCGGCCAGGACGGCTTCAGCCCGGACCAGGCCCGAGGGTTCCAGCCGACTCCGCAGGACTTCCAGTTCGGCGTCTGCGCGACCGCGAGCGCCGATCCCCACTGCACGTTCGACCCGAACGCCGTACCGAAGGCCATGGACGTGATCACCCCGGGCGGGGTATCGCAGTCGACCGAGCTCGACTACACGCTCGGGCCGGTCGTGCTGCACGGCATCGTCATGCCGTAGCGGCGGGTCAGGCGTCACCGGACTCAAGCAGGATGTTCGTGGACTCACCCGAGGCCGGAGCCTGCGGTCGCCTGCGAACCACAGGCTCCGTTGATGCTTCGGGTCAGCCTAGGAGCGTGCGTACGCCTCGGCCGTCTGCGACTGAAACTCGAAGCCGACGAACGGCTCGTCACCCACTACCTCGGCGTGGTGGCCGGGTTCGATCACATACGTATCACCGGGCCCGATTTCAATCTGGGTGCCGTCGTCGTGCGTGATCCGCATCGTTCCTGACTGCGCGACGCCCAGATGGCTCAACTGACAGCTGTCCCCGCCCACTACCGGCTTGATGCACTCGGCCCATGACCACCCTGGTTCGAGCGTTAGGCGAGCAGCGGTCGTGCCGCCCATATGCACCACGTCGGCCCGCGTCTTGTCGGGTGTCCGGCTCTCGTCTGGAGAGTCGAAGCTGCGCTTCTCGACACCAGCCATGCCCAACCTCCTCAGTCGGGGAAGTCCCGCCACACGGACTATCTCACTCCGGCGGTCAACGGGCCACCTAACCGCCTCAGTGCGCCGTTCGAGGGCGCGGAAAAGGCCACCAGGCGAGGCCCATTGCGTGCCCGCCGACCCATGTGCACCGGCTCCGGCCCGGCTACGGTGTCTCCGCCCTCTGACCCATCGTGAGCGCCGATGACAGCGACGACTCGGCGCGTCATCCAGCGAAGATCCGCTCGAACGTCGACTGGTCGGCTTGGTAGGGGTCGTTCGCGCGGGGCCAGTGCACCACGAGGTCGGTGATCCCGATGGCGGCGTATCTGCCGACGGTGTCCTCGAACTCGTCGAGGGAGCTGAGTCCGCTGGTCAGCCTGGGGCCGGTCAGGACCAGCCGCGAGAGCGTTGCCGGATCGCGTCCGCCGTCGATGCAGGCTTCTTCGAGAAGCTCGATCTGGTCGCGAACGTCGCGGACGCCCTGCACCGCGTCGACCGGTTCGGCCCGGCTTCGGTTGCCGTTCGTGACCCACGTCTCCGCAAATCGGGCGGCCAGCCGCATGCCCCTCCGTCCACTCGCGGCGATCGCAATTGGGACGCGGGGTCTCTGGACGCATCCCGGGTAGGTGCGTGCGTCCCGGACAGCGTAGAAGCGTCCGACGTAGCTCGCTTCCGCCTGGCGGAGCAGCAAGTCGGTCAGCTCGACGAACTCTTGGAACCGCGCGCTTCGCTCTCGAGGAGACCACGGCTCGCTGCCCATCATGGTCGCGTCCCAGCCTGTGCTTCCCTGCCCGATCCCGAGAGTCACGCGACCGCCGGAGATGTCGTCGAGCGTGACGATTTCCTTGGCCAAGGTGAGCGGGTGCCGGAAAGTGGGGGAGGCAACGAGCGTGCCGAGCCGGATCCGTTCGGTCGCTACGGCCGCGGCCGTGAGCGTTGGGATCGCGCTGAACCAGGGACGGTCACGATGGCCCCGCCAGGTCAGATGGTCGTAGGTCCAGGCGTGGGCGAAACCGAGCTCTTCTGCCCGCTGCCAGCGACCGCCCGACTCGCGCCATGGACGCTCGGGAAGGATGAGCACGCCGACCCGGAGCGGGAACGACCGGGCCATCTACCCCGCGGAATCGTCGAGCCGGTCCGTGAGGTGCCACGCGCGCTCTAACTCGGAAGTCTTCACCACACCGCTCAGCCAGGCACTTGCTTTCCGATAGGGCGAGTATGAGCGAACGGCCGGCGTGGTCGTCGAAGACCATGAGGAACTGCCTGGCAGCCCGCGATGTTCCAGAATTCTCCTGGCAGTTTGCACGGACAGCCAACCACACACTCAAGGCAGTCCTCTACCACCGGTGCGAAGAGCTCGTTACCGACTGGCCCGCACTCTTCCGCCGCCAGGGCTTCACAGTCATCTGCTGCCAAGAGCCGTGACAGACAGACTCGGCCTCATCAAGCGGATGCCCCCGGCAAGAATCGAACTTGCGCACGGCTTAGGAAGGGTCGTGCTTGTCGCCGAAAAGTCTGCAACGAGGCGATCATGCGGCTGTCATGCGAAGGCGCGGGCCAGCGATTGCGCCAGTCTCTGTGCGATCCCAAGGACCAATCGACGTCTGACCCGCTGCACCCGCTCGTGGCCGGCGTCGGCAAGGAGCTGTTCCGAGGACGGCCGCGTCGCAGTGTGAAAATCCCGTGCAGGTAGTACGGAAGCCGGCGGAGTTACGACTCAACTGAGGGATTACCCAGCTCAAGGGACCAGCCGACCTAACCCTAATGCGGTACTTCGCGATCCTGATCGCATGTGCGGTTGCAAGTATCGGTTTGGCTGCTGCGGGAATGGTCACCGGGGTTGCCGGTGCGAAGCCACGTCCCTGCAAGGCCGGCGGAGGCTGCTCGACGACGACGGGCAGCACGAGCACGACAACGACGACCTCGACGAGTTCGACAACGCCTCTACCGGCGAACCCTGCCGCGCCTCGGCAGCTGGGCGTGACACTCGCGTGGTCGTCGTCGTGGTCGTCAGACCTCCTTGCCTACTCGGCCCGCATCGGCCGAGTCCCCTCGGTCGTTCAGACGTACCGCGACATGCAGTACGCGATGCTCAATGCCAACCAGATGAACACGGTGGCGGCGATGGGCGCACTGCCGTTGGTCACGGTCGAGCCCTGGGACTCGTCGAGCACCACGGATTCCCGGTACACGCTGAAGAACATCATCCGTGGCGACTTCGATGCCTGGTTTCGCGCGGGAGCCGACACCGCACGCACGTACGGAAAGCCGTTCTATCTGCGATTCGCCCCCGAGATGAACGGCGCTTGGGCGCCGTGGGAAGCGGGAATCAACGGCAACACCCCGCAGGATTACGTGAACGCGTGGAGACATGTTCACGCCCTCTTCGTCGGTGCGGGTGCGACAAACGCAATCTGGGTTTGGAGCCCCAACGTCTTCAGCACAACCGGAAAGGCCGTGGATTTCACCCCGTACTACCCGGGTTCGGACGTGGTCGACGTGCTCGGACTCGACGGATACAACTGGGGAAGCGCCGATGTTTGGCAGACGTGGACCCAGGTCTTCGGCAACTCGTACCTCAGCCTTTGCGGTCTCGATTCGAGCAAGCCGGTCATGATCGCCGAAACGGCGTCCGCTGAAGCCGGCGGCAACAAGGCAGCGTGGATTGCGTCGGCCTACACGAGAGAGATCCCGACCGTCATGCCCAGAGTGAAGCTGGTTCTGTGGTTCGACGAGATGAAGGAAACCGATTGGAGAGTGGAGTCGTCCGACGCTTCGTTGAATGCCTACCGGGCGATAGCGACATCCACCGACTGGGGCTGATCAGGAGGCCGGCGACCGCCCGGATCGGGTGGGAGAGAGATCCAGGCGATCGCCAGACGTACACGCGCCTCCTGACGACGCAAGATCAGTTCATGATCATCGCGTAGTCGTCGGTGAACAAGGTGCCCACACCTGAGATCGCCAGCCCGAAGCTCACGGCGGTCGCTCCCGCAGGGAGCGGAGCGGACGTGAAGTTCGCCAGGTTCCACGACGAAGTCGGAGGGACGAGCGGGCTCGCCTGCCACGTCACCCAGTTTCCTGAGGAGTTTCTGTAGTAGGTGACGATGCTGACCTTCGTCGGATTCGATCCCGAATAGGCCCAGCTCCCCTTGTACCAGACCCACACGGAATAGGTTCTTCCTGGGGTAACCGCGGCCAGGCAGGACGCCTGTGACTGTCGCTGGGTTAGAACCAGCTTGCGGTCGCCTGCACTCCAACTGGTCACATCGACCCGCTCCGCCACGGAGCCGCTGTGGGCGTCGGTCGTGAGCGACCAGTTCGCGACGTTGCTCGCGATATTCGCTCCGGCCTGCTGGAAACAGACCGGCTCGGACGCGGGGTTGGGGTTACCAGGAAGCGTCTCGAGTGACGCGTTCTGCACAAGGTTGCCCGAGGTCGGCTCCGGCGGCGCCGGCGCCGGCACCACTCCACCGGTCGCGTCGGACCTGATCGAGTCAGCCGAGCACAGGTGATGCGCGTTCATGTAGTCGACGATCGTCTGCAGCGCCTGCAGCGTGTTCGCCCCCGTCTCCTCGCCGTCGTGCATCGAGACGATCGAGTCAGCCTTGATGCCCGGGTAAAAGTTGCCGTTGAGGCTGTAGCCGTCCACCACGTTCGACGTGATCTGGGCCGGCGAAATGCCCGTCCAGTCGCGCGAGTCGACGATGTTCCCGCTGGGAGTTCCCCACGGCATGACGATCCGGTAGCCGAGATTGCGGGCAAGCAAGTCGTCGTACGAGTTGATGTCCCCGTACGGCGGCCGGTACAGCGTCGGGCGAGGAGCGCCGGCCGCGACGATCGCGTCAGATGCGCTGTCCAGCTCGGCCTGGATCTGCG
The DNA here is from genome assembly GCA_046732255.1 of Actinomycetota bacterium. Taxonomy (GTDB): domain Bacteria; phylum Actinomycetota; class Thermoleophilia; order Gaiellales; family Gaiellaceae; genus DATBLE01. The sequence continues at coordinate 24,800 of JBKPMR010000055.1, read as the reverse complement.
CATCGGTCAGGGGCGCCGTACCGGTCGAGGTCCCGGTAAACGATGCGTGGTCCCACGTGTGGTTCTGCACGCTGAAGCCGTTTGCAACTTCAGCGGCAATGGTCTGCGGGCTCGCCTGCGCCTTCTGTCCGAGCACGAAGAAGGTCGCGTGCAGGTTCAACGCCGTCAGCTTCGCCATCATGTCGGCCGTGTAGACATCAGGGCCGTCGTCGAAGGTGAAGGCGACGGTGCCTGCCGAGCAGTTGTTGTTGATCGGACGGACCCCAGCGGTCACCGTCGCGGTCGGATCAGAGGTCGCCGACGCCGAACCAGCGGTGTTCGTGGCGGTGACGGCAACGCGCAGCGTTGTTCCGATGTCGGCACTCACAGGCGAGTACGTGACGTCTGTCGCGCCCGTGATCGAGCTACACGCGTTCCCGCCTGTATTACAGGAGAGCCATTGGTAGGTGTAGGTGGCAGCGCTCCCCGACCAACTACCGCTACTCGCAGTCAGCGTCTGCCCCTGCTGAGCAGTGCCGCTGATCGTCGGCACACTCGTGTTCGCCGGCGCGACCACCGCAGCAGTCACCGTCCCGGTCGGATCAGAGGTCGCCGACGCCGACCCGGCAGTATTCGTCGCCGTCACCACCACATCGACGGTCGAGCCGACCTCGGCAGCGGTCAGGACATACGTCGAGTCAGTCGCCCCGCCGATATCCGTGCACGTGCCGGAACAGCTCTGCCACTGATACGTGTACGTCGCGGCGCTCCCCGACCAACTACCGCTACTCGCAGTCAGCGTCTGCCCCTGCTGAGCAGTGCCGCTGATCGTCGGCACACTCGTGTTCGCCGGCGCGACCACCGCAGCAGTCACCGTCCCGGTCGGGTTCGAGGTCGCGGCTGTCGATCCGCCACCGTTGGTCGCGGTCACAGCGACGCGAAGCGTGAAGCCGACATCGCCGACCGCGAGCAGATACGTCGGGCCGTTTGCCGAGAGAATGTTGATGCAACCTTTGCCGTTGACGTTGCAACGGCTCCACTGGTAGGCGTAGGAGGTCGGTGAACCCGACCAGCTCCCGGTTGTCGCGGTCAGCGTCTGCCCCTGCCGGGCAGTGCCGCTGATCGTCGGCAAGGCAGTATTCTGCGGAGCCGAGGTTGCACCAACCACCGTTGCGGTCTGGTTGGAGGTGGCCGCCGTCGAGCCGGCAGTGTTGGTCGCAGTAACGACGATCCTGAGACTCGATCCGACATCAGCGGCAACCGCCGTGTAGGTCGGCGCGGTTGCGGCGCTGATGTCGGTACAACCCGTCCCATTGGTCTTGCAACGGCGCCACTGGTAGGCATAGGAGGTCGGCGAACCCGACCAGCTCCCGGTGCTCGCAGTCAGCGTCTGCCCCTCCTGAGCGGTGCCGCTGATCGTCGGCAGTGCCGTGTTGGCCGGTTTCGTCGGCTTCGCGGTGATCGCTCCGCTTGCCGCCAGGGTGCTCACTAAGAGGACCCCGCACGAGAGAGCGGCCGCGACGAGCGCGGTGGTCGTGAACCTGAATCTCTTGAACATCTCTCCCGTTCCTCCTCGTTTAACGGTCAAGCGACGGCCTCGCTTGCAGGCGTCAGATGATCGGATTGCGAAAGCGCGGCCAACTGACCAGCGGAGAGCTCGCGGGTCTGCCAGCGGTTATCGAAGAGCTTTGCCAGAGCCACATAACGCGTCGGCGTCAGTAGGCCGACGTTCAGCAACACTGCAGCCGGAGTACCGAACAAGAAGAGCTTGCACTTGTCGCGCCGCGAGACATTCGGTCGCTCGATCAGGTACAGGGCAGAAAGTGCGTAGCGCACAACCACGTATGCAGCGACGTACGAGAGCAGGACGTAGGTGTCGTGCGTCGTGTAGCGCCCGGCGTTCGTGGCGACAGTCGAGGCGAAGATGTAGAAGACCATCATCGGGGCAACCAGGAGCTGGATGACGCCGTAGACAGGACTGAGGCACTGGCGGAACCCGAGGTATTTGCCGACGTAGGGCAGCATCCACCACCACGAACGAGACCAGCGCAGTCGTTGCTTGTACGTCCCCTTCAGCGTCGTCGGCATGTCGGTCTCGACAAGCGCTTCCGCGACCGCGACGACCTGCCCACGGCGGAGCGCCCGCAGCGCGAGCCAACGATCGTCTCCAGTGCCACATTCGACGGCGTACGCATCGAGGTGGTCGTAGAGAAGCTCGCTCCGATACAAGGCCAGCGCGCCCGATGTCGTCTCGAGCGCGCCGAGCATCGAACGCGACGCCCTCATCATCACGCACGACGAGCCGATGTCGAGATCCGCGGCGGTGGCCACCCAGTTCTCGCCGTAATTGCGGATGTAGATCATCCCGGTAGCCGCTTGGACTTTGGGGTTGTGCATGGCCCGCAGCAATTGCTCGCATGCGTCCGGGTACGGCGTGCTGTCCGAGTCGACGGTGAGGATGAACTGGTAGGCCGAGCGATGGAACTCCTTCAAGACGGCGACTTGGGCGCCACGCTTGCCGGTATTCTCTTGCCGCCGCCACTCAACTCGCGGATGGATCACGCTCGGCACGACGCGCACCTGCGAGCCGTCGTCGATTACGACAATGTCGACCGGCACGGTCTGTTGCAGCAGCGCAACGACGGTCTTCCTCAGCCCCTCGGGGTCCTCGTTGTAGGCCGGCACAATGCACAGAACCCGACCCGGAGCAATTGGGTTATTCGTATAACGTCGACCAATTACGAACGAGACGAGGCAGGCGATGATGATCGAGACGCCGAAGTACCAGTAGGCCACCAAGATCACGTCGTCTGTGTGTCGGTGGACGAGAATCGTGACCCCTGCCAGGACAGCGATTACGAGCCCGACGACCAGGCTACGACGCAGAGTTGGATTCGGTGTCTCGGGATTACGAGGCGGAACTGGATCGGGGGTCTCCGGAGCCGTCTCATCTGCCAGTCGACTGACGAAAACCGTCATTCCCGCCAGGACGGCGATTACGAGCCCGGCGACGAGGTTACGACGCACAGTTGGACTAGGTGTCACTGGGGCCCCGACCGCTCAGGCGCGTCACAGCGCGATACACGCCGAAGGTCGCCAATACGACTGCGACGGCACCGCTGATGAACCAGCTGATGGCCGAGGCGATCAGCCAATCCAAGTGACCCTCCGCAGGAATGGAACAGATCTGACCGTGTCCGACGGGCGATCCGCGTCGATTGCAGACCGATTACCGGTCTGCAATCGATGCTGAATCGCGCACCGATTGGGTCGTGAGATCGTGGGCGGCTCATCATCTCTCACTCGACTGTCACGGTCTTGGCGAGGTTGCGCGGACGGTCGGGGTCGAGCCCGCGCAGCCGCGCGATGTGGTGGGCAAGAAGCTGTAGGGGGATCGTGTCGAGCAGCGGCTGGAGCAGCGGATGACTGCGCGGGACGTAGATGACGCTGTCGACCAGGTGCTGCAACTTCTCGTCGTCGTCCGTGCCGACCGCAATCACCCGGCCGCCGCGGGCGCGGACCTCTTCGATGTTCGCCAACAGCGTTGCGTAGCTCTCACCGCCGCTGGCGATGACGACGACCGGCGTCCCGTCGCTGATCAGCGCGATCGGGCCGTGCTTCATCTCACCGGCCGGATAGGCCTCGCACGGGATGTACGCGATCTCGCGCAGCTTCAATGCACCCTCGAGGGCAGCTGCGAGGCCGGGGCCGCGCCCGAGAAAGAAGAAGTAGGGAGCCTCGGCGTACCGCTCTGCCAGCTCGTCGAGCGGATGCTCACCGGCCAGAAAGCGCTCGGACTGCGCCGGCAACTGCCGAAGCGCAGCCGTCGCTTCGCCACGGTCCGGTGCAGCTGTCGACCCCGCTAGTGCCAGCGCAAGATTGGCGGTGACGAGAACCTGAGCGCTAAAGGTCTTCGTGGCAGCAACCGCAGCCTCGAGACCACAGCTCGTCAAGATCGTGGCATCGACCTCGCGAGTGATCTGCGAGCCGGGGGCGTTCGAGATCGCCAGGGTCTCACAGCCGAGGGCACGTGCGTGGCGGAGAGCAGCCAGCGTGTCAGCCGTTTCGCCCGACTGGCTGATACCGACGACGAGTGTGCGGTCGGCCTCGAGCAGCGGGCGGTAGCGCCACTCGCTGGCGATCTCGGCTTGGCAAGGGATGCCGGCCCAGGCTTCGATCAGATCGCGGCCGACCAGCGCGGCGTGGTAGGCAGTACCGCAGGCGACGAGGACGACGCGCCGAGGTGTAAGCGGCCGCGATAGCAACGGCTCAGGCAGCCGCTGCGTCGTCGCGCGCAGCGCGCTCGGCTGCTCGTGAATCTCCTTCAACATCATCGTTTCGTAGCTGCCGCGGTCCGAGAGCTCGTCGTCCCAATCGGCTTGGACGACCGATCGCACGCGCCGGGATCCGCCTGCGTAGAACGCGACGTCGGCCGGACCGGCGACGACGATCTCGTCGTTCTCGACCTGCTGAATCTGGGAGGTCTGGCTGCGGAACGCAGTTGCCGATGATGCGACGAATGTGCCGTCCTCTACTCGACCGACGACGAGCGGGCAGTCACGGCGGCTACCAACGAGCAGCTGTGGGTGGTCGCGATGGCAGCAGACGAAAGCGAAGTGGCCGACGAGCTTCCTGACACTGGCTTCGGCAGCGGCGGCCAGCCCGCCCTGGTAATGCTGCTCGAGCAGGTGGCAGACAACCTCGGCGTCCGTTTCCGACTCGAAGCGGTGGCCTTCGCGGCGCAGCTCAGCGCGAAGCTCCGCGTAGTTCTCGATGATCCCGTTCAGGCAGAGGGCGAGCTCGCCTCCGCACGAGACGAACGGATGAGCGTTCGCGATGGAGACCTGGCCGTGCGTCGCCCAACGGGTGTGACCGATGCCGCAGGTCGCCACGGCCCCATGACCGTCTAGCGAGCGTGCGAGTTCGGCGACCGGCCCGAGCGTACGGACCCGCGTGATCGCCGGTCCACGCCCGTTCGCTACGAGAAGACCGATCCCGGATGAGTCATAGCCGCGGTATTCGAGGCGTGTAAGCGCTCGAAGTAGCAGGGCACACGCCGGCCGCGCGCCGACATAGCCGACAATTCCACACACTCCGCTCTCCCCTAACCAGCAGACGTTGCATCAGCGAAGCAAAACGCCGCAGCGCTCCGCCGGTGCTATCAACTCATGACGTTTGACTTTAGGACGGCGGGCAGGATCCGAAAAGAGGCGAATGCCCGAACCTGATGTCCGTCAAATGCAGTACGGAGAGCGGCGGGGCAAAGGACACTGCTTGAACTCGACTCTGCGGTCGTCTACAACCCGGAACATGGCTCGGGTCCGCTCCGTCCTCGTCGTCGACGACGATTCATCGATGCGTGCGCTCGTTACGACCTTGATGGAACGAGCGGGTTTCGCTTGCCGCTCTGCTGCAAGCGCCGACGATGCACTCGAACTTTTCCAGCACGAAAGACCCAGCCTCGCCATCTTGGATATCGACCTTCGGGGCCGAAAGAGCGGCTACGAGCTTCTCCAGGAACTGCGCGCGGCGTGGTCGGAGCTGCCGGCGATCTTCCTGTCAGGCGCTCGCGTGGAGCCCTCCGACCGGGTCACAGGCTTGCTGCTCGGCGCCGACGACTACGTCGTCAAGCCGTTCAGTCCAGATGAGTTGATCGCCCGTGTACGGAGGCTCACGCGCAAGAACGAGCCGCACCCGGTCGAACTCACAAAGCGGCAGCGCGAAGTGCTGGTGCTTCTTGCTCGCGGACTGAGTCAAAGCGAGATCGCGGAGACCCTGAGCATCGCACCCCGGACCGTAGCCAGCCATATCGAAGGCATTCTTCGAGCATTCAATGCGCGCAGCCGCGCGGAGGCTGTGGCTATAGCGCATCAACGCGGACTCACGAACTGACGCTGCGTTCCGGCACCCGGCCCGAGCCGACGTCAGGCCTGGTCGGGTTGTCAGGTATCACGCCGTACGCCGTGGCGTTCGTGGCACGAGTCCCAAGGAGTGGGCCATCGCTACTGCCTGCGCACGACTGTGCACGTCCAGCTTCGTGAGGATGTACTGGATGTGCGTCGCGACAGTCTTGGAGCTGAGGCCGAGCACTCTGGCGATCTCCTTCTGGCTGAGTCCCGCGGCGAGGAGACGCAGCACCTCGAGTTGACGAGGCGTCAGATTCTCGATGTTCGCCAAGTCAGCCGATCTCGTTTCGTTGCGTGTGACCTCGCGCGCAACGAGGCGCCGCACACAAGCGAGCAGATCGTCGGGATCGAACGGCTTGACCAAGTACGCGTCGACTCCCAGCAGGTTGGCCGCAACGCGGTCGATAGCCTCTGTTCGCCTCCCCGATAGAAACACGCCTGGGAGGTCGGTAATGCGGTCCCGTAACTCCTGGTAGACCTCATAGGCGCTCTTACCCCTGTTCAGGTCGACATCGACGATCACGACGCTGGGGGCCTGCTCGCCGGCTTGCTTCAGTGCTTCCTCTGCAGTGGCAGCTTCGCTGGGTGCGAATCCTGCGGATTGCAGGATCTTTCCGACCTGTCTGCGAAGCAGAGCATCGTCGCCGACGATGAGCACGGGGCCACAGCTACCCATATTCTCCTTGTAGGGGAGCGGCCGCGCGTCTTCAAGCTCGTCACCGAGATGCTCGAGTTGACGCCTGCCGCGCACCGGTTACCCGGCGATCAGGCAGCATCGGTGGGTTTCGGCGCAAAGGATGGTCGGCGACCAGGCGGAGACTCCCTGCATGAGCGCCTCACTCCGAAAACGAGACGATGCCCCCGGCAAGAATCGAACTTGCGCACGCGGTTTAGGAAACCGCTGCTCTATCCACTGAGCTACGGGGGCGCGCCGACGCCACGATAGCGAGCAGCGGGCCCGGCTCAGAGTGTCACGGCGAGCTCGCGCGAGCGGATCCGAGGGCACCCGGGTCGCGACGACGGCACCACCCGGACGAGCACCTCGCCCCGCACTCGTCCGCGGTAGGTCAGCTCGACGAGGCCGGACGTGTGCGGCAGGATCCGCCGCTCCGGTGCCCGTAGGCGCGCCAGGATCCGACCCCGGCGGTGGAGCCAGACCAGGGCGCAGTTGCCGCCGACCGACTCGGTGACGTTGCCGAGGTTGGCAAGGAGGAGGCCGACGATCCGCGACCGGCCCGCGCGGCGGGCGCGGATCCGGACAAATGCGATCCGGTGGACGACCTTCCCCGGCGCCCGCACGACCACGACCACGCCGAGCCGGATGCGCACCGGCAGGCCGCGGGAGGTCGGCGACCGGGTGGTCAGGAGCACCAGCTCCGAGTGGTCGCCCGGCTCTGCGCGGGTCGGGACGCGCGACGAGACCCTCAGCGTGGCGGTTGCGCCCGGAGCGAGGGAAAGCTGCCGGGGGCTGACGGCGAGCCACGTCGTGCGGCGGGTCGCAACCCGGGGCCGTCCGCGAAGATCGAGCGCAAAACCCGCGCGCGCGATGTCGACGACGACGGGGTCGGCGCCGGAGTTCGTCACCGCGAGCGGGGCCGTCGCCGTTCCGGCGAGCCCGACGTGCGCCGGCGAGGCGATCAGCGCGATTCGGGGCCTGGCCGCCTCCGCACCCGCGGAGGCGGCCAGGACCGACACGGCGATGAGGACCGCAGCGAGCCTCACCGGCCGATCAGCGTGTAGGTGATCGTCGCCGAGTAGCGTCCCGCAGCGACGACGGGCAGCGGTGCGGTGAAGCCGATCGTCGTCGGCCAGGCGTCACCGCCCGATGCGCTCCGCCCCGCCGTCGTCCCGACGAGCAGATCGGCCGCCGGGGCGATCGGGATCGACGGACGCGCACCGCCCACCAGGGCCGGGCCGAGCGTACCGCCTGTGGGCGCCGTGCTCGCGACCCCGAGCGGGAGGTCGGCCGGAGTGAATGCGGTGCGGTGGATCGTCAGCGCATACCCGGCGTCGTTGTTGCTGACCACCGTGACGCGCTCGGAGACAGCGGCGGGCGTGTCGCCCGAGAACGCGTGGCCGAAGCTGAGGGCCGGCTGCTCGAGCGCGAGCGACAGCACCGGCTGGACGTCGACGTCGACCGTCGCCGACCCGGTCACACCACCTCCCGGCGGGGGCGGCGGAGCCGAACCGCACGACGTCGCGGGGGAGGACGAGTTCCGCGGCGTCGGGGTCCCGGCGCTGAAGTCGTCGGCGTTCGAGTTGGTGTCGGTGCAACCGTTGCCGGCACGGACCGCGGCGGTGGAACTGCTGAGCGAGGTGGCGGCGGCAGCTCCCTCGTAGTCCGCCGCCGAGCCGTAGCCGACGAGGTCGGCGATGGTGCCGACCGCCGCGCAGCTCCCGGCCGAGGCTCCACAGGAGAGCGCCGTCGCGTCGGTGACGACGGCGACCTTGCCACCGGAGACGGCCAGATTGCTCGTACCCGTCGCGTCGGGTGTCGGCAGAGCGGCTCCGACCGTACCTCCGGAGGCGAGCTGCACGAGGAAGTACCCGCCGGGCGCGATCGATCCGCTGAGCGGTGTCGACTGCCAGGTCGAGCCGGCTGCGGAGGCGTACTGGACGGTCCAACCGTTGACGGTGACGGCTGCCGAGCCGGCGTTGAGCAACTCGACGTAGTCGTTGCTGAAGCTCGCGCCCGAGTTGCCGCCGCCGGCGTAGACCTGGCTGACGACGACGCCCGACGAGGCGTTGGGCGACGCCGGCGCGGCCACGAGCAGCGCGGCGAAGGCGAGGACGACGAGCAGGCGAATCCTGTTCATGGGCGGCTCCGTTCGGGTGGGGGACTTTGAGTCGCCCAACGACTACCGGCGGGCCGCAGGCGCCGACAGTGTCCTTTCGATTTCTGGCGCGCTCCTGTGACGCTTCCGTTACAGCCGGGGACAGTCCCTTAGGGACTGTCCCTCGAGGCTCAGCGCCATGGGACTTCCGGCGAGCGGTAGAAGTTCACCCGGAGCGCGTCGAGCAGCGGCGCCTGGGCCGCCAGCCGTTGCCGGTACTCGCCCCAGCTCCGGCCGCGGGCGGGCGACCAGCCGATCTCGGCGATCCCGATCAGGCGCGGGAACGCGAGGTACTCGGCGTCGCGGATCGACTGCACGGTCTCGCTCCAGAGCGGCGCCTCCACCCCGAGGACGTCCCTGGCCCCCACTCCCGGGACCTGCCGGACCGGGTCCCATGCGTACGCGTCCCGAACGTTCGTGTAGCCGGCCCACTGGAGCCCGAGCGGGCTCGAGGGGTCGTACTTCATGTCCAGGTACGCGTGCTCGGCCGGCGACATGATCACTTTCGCGCCCTGCTTCACGGCCCGTGCCGACAGGGCCGTCTTCGCCGGGTCGGTGTTCCAGTGCTGGACGATCGTCGAGCCGTCGAGCTTCGCCCGTCCGATCTCCTCCCAGCCGATCATCCGCTTCCCGTGACCCTCGACGATCCGCTGCACCCTCTGGACGAAGCGGACGTAGTCGGACGTCTTGGTCGCGGCCGCCTCGTCGCCGCCGATATGGATCCATGGCCCGGGCGTCAGCCGAGCAAGCTCGCCGACGACGTCCGACACGAAGTCGTAGGTCACCGGCTTCTCGATACAGAGCGAGCTGAAGCCGACGTCGATGCCCGTGTAGAGCGGAGACGGCTTGCCGTCACAGGCGAGCTTCGCATAGGAGGAGAGCGCCGCGTGAGTGTGCCCGGGCATGTCGATCTCGGGGACGACGTCGATGTACCGCTGAGCGGCGTACCGGACGATGTCCCGGTACTGCGCCTGGGTGTAGTACCCGCCCTTGCCGCCTCCGACCTGGGTGCTGCCGCCGTGCAGCGCGAGCCGCGGCCATTTCTCGATCGCGATCCGCCAGCCCTGGTCGTCGGACAGATGCAGGTGCAGCCGGTTCAGCTTGTAGAGCGCCATCAGGTCGAGGAACCGCTTCACATCCCGAACCGCGCGGAAGTGGCGCGCGACGTCGAGCATCGCGCCGCGCCAGGCGAAGCGCGGTCGGTCGCGGATGTGGATCGCGCCGATCCGCCGCGGGCCCTGAACGGGCAGGAGCTGCCGGAGGGTCTCGGCGCCGTGGAACAGGCCGGCCGGATCCGCGGCCACGAGCCGGATCGACGACGGCGTGACCGCCAGCTCGTAGCCCTCGCCGCCGATTCCGGCACCGCCGCCGAGCTCCAGCCTGATCGGAGCCGAGCCGGCAACGACCTTCGTCCCGAGCATCCCCGCCAGCGCCGCCGCGATCCGCCGCGTCTCCGGCGTCGACGGTGCCGCGGCCACGGTCGAGGACGCGCGGACGACGAACGCGCCGGATCCCGGTGTTGCCGACACCGGCTTCGGGACGATCGCGGGACCCACGCTCAGCCGACCGCCGCCGCGGCCGGGCTCGCCGCCGTCAGGCTCGCTCCGCTCTCGGGATCGAAGAAGTACAGCTCCGCCGGATCGACCGCGAGCCTCAGCCGGCGCCCGGGCTCGGCTTCGGTCTTCGACGACACGCGCGCATTCCACAGCGACTGGTCGTCGGCGAGGAGCGCGTCCTCCTCGTTGTCGGCCGCGGCGCGCAGCTCCTCCGCCTCGACCCTGGGCGCGTCGATCGGAAAGATCACGTGCGAGTCGGAGCCGAGCTCCTCGACGACGACGACGTCGACGTCCACCACCGGCGGGCCGGCGTTGACCAACGCCGCGTCCTCGAAGCTCTCCGGGCGGACTCCGAGGATCACGCGCCCGTCCCGCGACGGCCGCCGGCGGGGATCGAGCGGCAGCTCCCAGCCGGCGAAGGAGGCGTGGCCGTCGGCGACGGTTGCCTCGACGAGGTTCATCGCCGGCGAGCCGATGAAGGCGGCGACGAACAGGTTCTCGGGCGTCGCGTAGAGCGCCTGCGGCGTGTCCACCTGCTGGATCACCCCGTCGCGCAGGACCGCGACCCGCTGGCCGAGCGTCATCGCCTCGACCTGGTCGTGCGTGACGTAGATCGTCGTCACGCCGAGCCGGTCGTGCAGGCGCGAGAGCTCCGATCGCATCGTCACCCGCAGCTTCGCGTCGAGGTTGGACAGCGGCTCGTCCATCAGGAACGCCGCCGGCTCGCGGACGATCGCGCGGCCCATCGCCACCCGCTGCCGCTGGCCGCCGGAAAGCGCCGCCGGCCTCCGGTCGAGCAGCTTCTCGAGACCCAGGAGCCGCGCGACCTCGGTCACGCGCCGCTCGATCTCCGCGGACGGCGTCTTCCTGACCTTCAGGCCGTAGCCGAGATTGCGGCGGACGTCCATGTGCGGGTAGAGGGCGTAGTTCTGGAAGACCATCGCGATGTCGCGGTGGCGCGGGGCAAGCTCGGTGACGTCGCGGCCGCCGATCGAGATCGCCCCCGCCGTCACCTCCTCGAGGCCGGCGATCATCCGCAGCAGCGTCGACTTGCCGCAGCCCGACGGCCCGACCAGCACCATGAACTCGCCGTCGCCGACGGTCAGCGAGAGATCGTCGATCGCGACGAAGCCGTTGTCGAACTCCTTCGTGACCCGGTCGATGACGATCTGCGCCATCAGGCTTTCACCGCCCCTGCAGTTAAGCCGAACGCGATCTTCCGCTGCACGAACCCGAAGAAGACGAGCACCGGGACCGCGGCCAGGATCGAGCCGGCCATCAGGCCGCCCCAGTCGACCTGACGGCTCGTCCCGTAGAACTCGGAGAGCCAGACCGTGATCGTCTGCTTCGACTGGTCGCTGAGCAGCACGTAGGCGAAGATGAACTCGTTCCAGCTGGTGATGAACACGAAGACCGAGGTCGCGACCAGGCCGGGCGCGACCAGCGGCAGCAGGATGCGCATGAACGCACCCATCCGGCTCGAGCCGTCCACCATCGCCGCCTCCTCGAGCTCCTTCGGAATGTTCACGAGGAACCCGCGCAGCGTCCACACCGCGAACGGCAACGCGAAGGTCATGTACGTGATGATCACGCCCAGGTACACCCCCTGGTCCCGGGTCAGGTGGTACTTGGCGAGCACGACGTACAGCGGGATGACGAGCCCGACCTGCGGCAGCATCTGGATCCCGATCAGGAGGACGATGAAGACCTCGCGGCCGGTGAAGCGGAACTTCGAGAGCGCTACCGCTGCGAGGAACGCGAGGGCGATCGAGATCGCCACGGTGACGCTGACGATGATCATGCTGTTCACGACCGAGCTCCAGAAGTACGGCCGGTCCATCGCGTCGCGGAAATGCTGGAGCGTCGGGTGGGTGGGGAACCACGTCGGCGTCAGGCGGTTGATGTCGTCGGTCGACTTGAACGCGGTCGCGAACATCCAGTAGACCGGGAAGATCATCACGACGAAGATCGCGAGCGCGACGATGTTCCAGCCCAGCCGCCCGCGGTTCCTGCGGCGGCGCCTGCGCGGCGCTGTCACGGAGCTCACTTGACGTTCCCCGCCTTCACCATCTGGCGGACGTAGAAGACGCTCATCCCGGCGACCATCAGCAGCATCAGCAGCGAGATCGCCGAGCCGCGGCCGAAGTCGTGGTCGGCGTAGCCCTTGATGAAGACGTAGACGCCCATCAGGTAATTGGTCGCGTCGATGTGGGACGAGCCGATCAGCAAGTAGGGCTGGGCGAAGACGCCGAAGTCCCATATGATCGAGAGGCTGGTCAGGATCAGCAGGATCGGCTTGAGCACCGGGAAGGTGACGTCGCGGAAGATGCGCACCGGCCCAGCACCGTCGACCCGGGCCGCCTCGACCAGCTCGTGCGGCACCTGGGCGAGCCCGGCGTAGACCGTGACGACGACGAAAGGCAGCGCGCCCCAGACGATCAGCAGCGTCACCATGCCGAGGCTCGAGAGCGGCGTCGCGTACCAGTCGTGGTTGGCGTCCGTCAGGTGAAGCTCCGCGAGCAGGTAGTTGAGGATGCCGTTCTCGAAGTTCGTCATCCAGTAGAAGACCTGGACGGCGACGACGACGGGCATCGCCCAGACCAGCACGAGACCGGTGGTCAGCGTCACGCGGACCCACGGGCTGATCTTGGTCAGTAGAAGCGCGATCAGGGTGCCCAGGACGATCGTCAAGCCCACGTTCGCGATCGTGAAGACGATCGTGCGCACGACCGTGTCCCAGAAGACGTGGTCGCCGAGGACGGAGCGGTAGTTGTCCAGCCCGATCCAGTGGCCCTGGTGGCGGATCAGCTCGAAGAGGCCGTACTGCTCGAACGAGATCCGGACGAGCTTGTAGATCGGGTAGCCGAGGATCACGACCACGGCGGCCGCGACCGGGAGGATCAGCCCGTAGGGCGCAAACGAAAAACGGCGGTGCCGCCGAGACGGGAGGGGAGACGGCATCGGGGACAGGATCAATCCTGTCCCCGATTCGGTTTCCCCGGCAACCGCCGCGCTTGGCGGGACAGCGACGTCAGCGTCCCGCGGCATTCGCTTCCTACGACTGGTTCAGGGTGAACGTGATGTTGTCGCTCGCCGTCGCCGCCGCCTGCTTGACGGAGAGCTTGCCGGTCAGGATCTGGGCCAGCATGGTGCGGAGGATATTCCCGTTCTCGACGTTGACCCAGTTCTTCGCAGCGGGAACGAACCAGCTGCGCAGGGCCGCCCGCTCGCCCACCTTGGCGGTGTTCAGGAGCGAGGTCGTGTTCGGGATGTTCCCGGCCGCCTGGAGAGCCTTCTCCGAGGAGGTGCTGGTGAAGGCGGCGATCCAGTCGACGGCGAGCTGCTTGTTCGCGCCGATCGGGACGGCCAGGTCCGAGCCGCCGAGGAAGCCCGGCATCGGCTTGCCGGCCTCGTGGCTGGGCATCACGAACTGCCCGGTGGAGCTCTTGTACTTGTCGCCGACGCAGCAGGAGAACCAACCGGGGCCGACCATCGAGGCCGCATTGCCCTCGGCGTACACGCTGTACGGCGTCGGGCGGTTTTCGTCGGTCGTCTTGCTCGCCCGCGAGGCGGCCGCGTAGAAGTTCTTGTACGCGGTCAGGCCGGCGATCGCCTTCGGCGAGTCGAGGACGCCCTTCCACTTGCCGCTCACCTGGGTCGCGATCCTGCCGCCGTAGTCGTAGACGAAGCTCATCGCGAAGTACCAGTCGGTGCCGGCGATGTAGACGGGCGAGAAGCCCTTCTTGCCGAACTTCTTGTTCAGCTTGGTCGCGGCAGCCGTGAACTGGCGGAGGCTCTTCGGCGTGCCCGCGATCCCGGCCTGCTTGAACAGGTCCGTGCGATAGGTGACCACGCGCGAGCCCGCGTAGTACGGGACGCCGTAGAGCTTGCCGTTGTAGCGGCCCGATGCGGCGAGGCCTTCGAGCCAGTTGCCGGCGTTGTCGAACGACGACTTGGACGACGAGATGTCCTGGAATGCCCCGGCGGCCATGTACTTCACCATCTCGGTGTTGCCCATCTCGATCACGTCGGGCGTGTTCCCGCCCGCGAGCGTGGCGTCGAACTTGCCGAGGTGCGTGCCCCAGTTCTGGTACTGCACGTTCACAGTCACACCGGGGTGCTGCTTCTGGAACGCCGCGTTGGCGGCAGCGACGACGCCCGGCCAGCCGGACTGCGCGTCGACCTGTAGCCACACCGTGATACTCGCGGCCGAGCGCTTGGTGGCGCCGGTTGCCGTCGACGCGGCCACAGCGAGGACCGCGACGAGGACGGCGGCGCCGATGATGCGTGCCTTCATCGAGATCTCCTCTCCATCCTGGAAGGACGGCCCTCGCCCGCTCCCGTTCCCGCGTGACCGAAGCGGGGAGGATGCGACTGGGTCCGTCTGACTGGTTCAGACCACTTGGTCACGGCGCGAGATTGGCATAGAACAGGGGTGCTTGTCAAGACCACTTTTCCAAACCATCGCCGTGCATGGCTCAACGAAAGGGTTTTCTTCACACGAGGGTTCAACGTTTGAGGGGAGTTGGTATTGACCGGTCTAGCGGCGCACCGGCACGCGGCTGAGCTCGGTCACGAGCCGGTACCGGTCGCCGCGGTAGAGCGATCGAACGTATTCGACGATCTCACCGGCCCTCGAGTTAGTCGTCCGCTCGAAGAGAAATGCCGGCGAATGGAGCGGAACGCCGAGCACGGCGGACTCCTCCTCGTCCGTGACGGTGGGCTCGATCGTCTGCCGGCCGCCGACGATGTCGATGCCGTACCGCTCGCTCAGCAGCGTGTAGAACGAGTGGCTCTCGAGATCGGCGGCCGACAGCCCCGGAACGAGCGAGGCTCGAACGTGGAGCGTCTCGATCGCCATCGTCTCGTCGTCGGCCAGCCTGAGGCGCTTGACGATCACGATCGGCTCCGAGGGAGAGACGTGGAGGATCCGGCCCAGCCACGGACCTGCCGTGGTCGTGCGCAGCTCGAGCGTGCGGCTGCCGGGGACCATGCCGCGCCGGCGCATGTCCTCCGTGAAGGAGGTCATGGTCAGCTCCTGCGCGATCTTCGGCTCGCTGACGAACGTGCCGCTGCCCCGCTTACGGACGAGGTAGCCGTCGCGAACCAGGTCGTCGAGCGCCGCCCGCACGGTCAGCCTCGACATGCCGAGGTCGGCCGACAGCTGCCGCTCGGACGGGATCGCGTCGCCGATCCCGAGCTGCTCGATCAACCCGAGCACCCGCTCGCGGGCCTCGGACTGTTTCGTCGCGGTCGCACTCATCGGGCCTGCATCGTACTGCATCCGCCCTGGTGGTCAAGACCACATTCCGCATGATCTACCGATCGCACCAGGAAATTTCCAGGCACACACCAAAATGGTATTGACCACCTACGCCGCGTCTGCATACACTGGCGAGGATGACCGCGTTCGATCGTCTCGGCACGGAAGCTCGCGACGCGAACGGCGCGGACCTGGATCTCCGCTCCACGGCCGAGCTGGTAGAGCTGATGAACGCGGAGGATGCGACGGTCCCGGTCGCGGTCGGCGCGGCTGCATCGGCCGTGGCCACACTGGTCGACGCGGTCGCCGCCCGCCTGGCGCTGGGAGGACGTCTGATCTATGCCGGCGCGGGCACGTCGGGGCGCCTCGCGGCGCTCGACGCCGTCGAGTGCGAGCCAACGTTCTCCGTCCCCGTCACCGCCCTCGTCGCCCCCGATGACGAGGCTGAAGACGACCGGGAGGGCGGCGCGCAGGCAGTCGCAGGGCTCGCGGTATCCGACGCGGACGTCGTCGTCGGTGTCAGCGCAAGCGGCCGGTCGCCGTGGGTCGTTGGTGCCCTCGAAGCCGCGTGCGCCCGGGGCGCGCTCACCGGTTGCATCGTCTGCGTCGCCTCGTCGGAGCTCGCGGCGCTGGCCGAGCACGAGGTCTGCATCCCGGTCGGTGCCGAGCTGTTGGCGGGGTCGACTCGCTTGAAGGCGGGGACCGCGCAGAAGCTCGTCCTGAACATGATCTCGACGATCTCGATGATCCGGCTCGGCCGGACGCACGGAAACCTGATGGTTGGTGTCGCCCCGCTCAACGAGAAGCTCCGCGCCCGTCAACGCGCCGTGGTCGCTCAGGCGACAGGTTCCTCCGTCGAGGAGGCCGCCGAGGCGCTTGCGCGCGCCGACGGCGACGCGAAGAGCGCCATCGCCGCCCTGCTGGCGGCCGGTGCGGCCGCGCTTCCGGGCCGCGGGACGAGGCTCGGTGTCCGGGCGGCGCTCGTCGGCGGCCGGCTCGTCCCCGGCGACGTCGAGCTCCTGGACGGCCGGGTGAGCGCGTACGGGCTTCCCTCCGCGAACGGCCGCGGCATCGCCACGCCCGGCTTCGTCGACCTCCAGGTGAACGGCTTCGGCGGCGTCGACTTCCTCGACGCGGACACCGAGGGCTACGCGCGTGCCGGCGAGAGCCTGCTGGAGACGGGCGTCACCGCCTACCTGCCGACGCTGATCACCGCACCTGAGGATCGCCTCGTCGCTGCGCTGGCCGAGATCGTCGAGGGCGGTCGCGGCCCCCGCATCCTCGGCGCCCATGTCGAAGGCCCCTTCCTCTCGCCCCGGCGGCTCGGGACGCATCCT
The DNA here is from genome assembly GCA_046732255.1 of Actinomycetota bacterium. GTDB lineage: Bacteria > Actinomycetota > Thermoleophilia > Gaiellales > Gaiellaceae > DATBLE01. The sequence goes on along the minus strand of JBKPMR010000055.1, from coordinate 7,925 downwards.
CCCTCCGCACGGCGTGATCCGGACGTCGACCTGCTCGAGCGCCTCCTCGCCGCAGGCCCGGTCCGGCTCTACACGCTCGCACCCGAGCTGCCCGGGGCGCTCGACCTCGTCGACCTTCTCGTCGCACGCGGGATCGTCGTCTCGGTCGGGCACAGCGACGCCAATGCCGACGAGGCCAACGCAGCGTTCGACCGCGGGGTCGGCACGGTCACCCACCTCTTCAATGCGATGCGGCCGTTCAACCACCGCGATCCCGGTGTCGCGGGGGCCGCGCTCGCCCGGCCGGACGTGATCGTCCAGATCATCCTCGACGGCGTCCACCTCGCCCCCGACACGGTGCGGCTGGTGTGGCGCGCCGCCGGCGGCAGGCTGGCGCTGGTCACCGACGCGGTCGCAGCGGCGGGCGTGAGCGGCGACGGCTCGTACCGGCTGGGCGACGTGGCGGTCGAGGTCCGGGACGGCGTCGTCCGCCGCGACGGCGACGGCGTCCTGGCCGGGAGCGTGCTGACGATGATCGAGGCGGTACGGAACCTCCACGCACTGGGAGTGCCCCTCGAGTCGGCGCTCGACGCCGCGACGGCCGTCCCCGCCCGGGTGGTCGGCGCCGACGTCGGCCGGATCGAAGCCGGCGCACCCGCGGACATCGTCGTCCTCAGCGAGGAGCTGGAGATCCAGCGCGTCCTCGTCGGAGGTGAGGCTCGTGTCGCAGCGTAAAGCGGAATCGGGGACAGGATGAATCCTGCCCCCGATGCACAAGCAGTCTCGACCCTCCCGGGCGCGCAGTTCCTCACGGAGATCCGCGACCAACCGGCCGCCCTGCGCCGTCTGCTCGAGCACCGGGCGGAGTTCAGCGCGGTCGCCGAAGCGGCGGCTCGGCGGGGTCCGGAAGTCGTCCGGATGGTCGGCCACGGCTCGTCCGACAACGCCGCCTCCTTCGGCGTCTACGCCTTCGGGCTCCTCCCCGGCCTCACTGCGACGCGCGACTCGATCAGCCTCCTCGTCTACTACGGCGCCAAGCTCGACCTGAGCCGGTCGACCGTGGTCGCGCTCTCGCAGTCGGGGCAGACGCAGGACGTGCTCGAGTACGTCGAGCGGGCGCGCAGCGGCGGGGCCTTCACGATCGCAGTCACAAACGACCCCGACTCCGACCTTGCCCGCGCGGCCGAAGCGGTGCTCCCGCTCGCCGCGGGGTCGGAGCACGCGGTCGCGGCGACGAAGACGTACTCGAACCAGCTCGCCGCGCTCGCGCTCCTCGCCGGCTGCCTCGCCGGGAGGTGTGACGAGCTCGCGGGGCTGCTCGACGAGACGGCCGCGCAGCTGGAGGAGCATCTACCGGAGTTCGAGCGGCTGGCGTCCTCCTTCGCCGTCTCCTTCGCGTCGGTCGCCCGGATGTTCGTGATCGGCCGCGGGCCGGAGTTCGCGACCGCCCGTGAGATCGCGCTGAAGCTGCTCGAGACCTGCCAGATCGCCGCCGAGCCGCTGACGGCGACCGACCTGGCCCACGGTCCGGTCGCCGCGCTCGACCCGCTGTTCCCGGTCTGGTCGATCGCCGACGAGGACGAGACCCTCGGGGCCGTCGTCGACGCGACCGAGCGGGCGCGGGCGGCCGGGGCGACCGTGGTCGCGAGCGGCACGGCGTCGGAGGCGCTCCACGACGCCCAGTACCGCATCCCGGTGCCGAGACCGCGGCTGGCGCTGCTGGCGCCGCTGCTCGCCGTCGTGCCGGGCCAGCTGTTCGCCGGGGCAGTCGCGCGCGCGAAGGGCCTCGACCCGGACAAGCCGCGAGGCCTCTCGAAGGTCACGCTCGCGCGCTAGAAGAGCAGTGACAGGCTTAAGCCTGTCACTGCAGTACGTCGGAAGCGCGCTCCCGAAGGCGGGTCTAAAGCCGGCCGGCGGCGACGATCCGGGCGAGGAACTGCTGCGTCCGCGGCTCGCGCGGCTCGGTGAAGATCCGCTCGGGCGGGCCCTCCTCGAGGATCACGCCGGCGTCCAGGAAGCAGACCCGGTCGGCGATGTCTCGGGCGAAGCTCATCTCGTGCGTCGCGACCACCATCGTCATTCCGCCCTCCGCAAGCTCGCGGATCAGCTGCAGGACCTCGCTGACGAGCTCGGGATCGAGCGCGCTCGTCACCTCGTCCAGCAGCATCAGCTTCGGCTGCATCGCGAGCGCCCTCAAGATCGCCACGCGCTGCTGCTGCCCGCCGGACAGCCGGTCCGGGTACTCGTCCCTGCGGTCGGCCAGACCGAAGCGGCCGAGCAGCTCGAGCGCCCGCTCCTCCGCCTGCGCCCGGGGGAGGTCGAGCGCCTTCCGCGGTCCGAGGGTGACGTTCGACAGCACCGTCATGTGCGGGAAGAGGTTGAACGCCTGAAAGACGATCCCGATCTCCTTCCGGACATCGTTCACGTTCACCGCGACGTCGGTGATGTCGCGGCCGAAGAAGAGGATTCGGCCCTCGTCGATCGGCTCGAGCAGGTTGACACACCGGAGGAGCGTGGATTTCCCGGATCCCGACGAGCCGATCAGGCAGACGACCTGATGCTCGTCGACGGCGAGGTCGATGCCGCGAAGGACCTCCGCCTTCCCGAACGACTTGTGCACGTTCTCGAGGACGAGGGCGGCCGCGCCGGTCTCGGTCACGCCGCTGCGCCCGCGAGCTGCCGGCGGCGGTCGCGGGCGACGAGCCAATCCGTGAACCGCGCCAGCGGGATCGTGACCGCGACGAACAGCACGGCGGCACACACGCTCGACGTGAAGTTGAACGACGCTGCCTGGTCGATCTGCGTCTGCTTGAACGCCTCGATCGCGCCGAGGATGCCGACGAGCGCCGTGTCCTTCTGGAGACCGATGAAGTCGTTGAGCAGCGGCGGGATCACGCGGCGCACCGCCTGCGGTACGACCACGTACCAGACCGACTGGAGGTGGTTGAGCCCGAGTGATCGTGCCGCCGCGTTCTGGCTCGGATGCACCGATTCGATCCCGGCGCGGTAGACCTCCGAAACGTACGCGGTGTAGACGAGCACGAGCGAGACGATCCCCCAGAACGTCGTCGACTGCGGCACTCCCCGCAGCTGGAGCGCCGGGGCGCCGAAGCCCAGGGTGACGATCACAAGGATCGTCGGCACCCCGCGGAAGAAGTCCGTGTAGGCGATCGCCAGGATCCGGAGCGGGAAGAAGACGGGGCCCGGCAGGCTCCGCACGATCGCGAGCAGCAGCGCGAGCGGCAGGATGATCACCTCGGCGATGCAGAAGAGCTTGACGTTCAGCCAGAAGGCGTCGAGAACGTCCGGGAAGGTGGCCTTGAACTCGCCCCAGTCGAAAAACTGGGCCTTGACCTCGGGCCAGCCGGGTGCGTTCACGATCGCGAAGGCGATTGCCGCGAAGACGACGATCGTGCTGACGAGCGCGATGACGACGCTGCGGCGCCCCTCGCCTCGCCCGCGTGCGCTCATCGGCGCGCTACTTCAGGACGGGAGCGCCGGCGACCTTGGCCAGCCAGAGCGCCTGGATGCGCCGGAGGGTGCCGTTCGCTTTCAGCTTCGCGAGTGCCTGGTTCACACACGCCGTCAGCGGGTTGCCCTTCTTCAGGACCATCCCGAAGTGCTCGCCGGTCTTCGACTGGAGCTGGCCGAGGATCTTCCCGTTCGGTACCTGGACGGCGGTGACGTAGAACGCAGTCGGCAGGTCGACGACGAGCGCGTCGATCTGCTTGCTCTTGAGCGCGAACACCGCCTTGTCGTTCGTGTCGTAGACCCGTGGCTTCTGCGCCGGCTTGATGTCGTTCACGATCGCGTTGTAGCTCGTCGTCCCGAGCTGGACGCCGAGCCGGTACTTGCGCAGTCCGGCGACCGAGCGAACCGCGGCGATCGGGGTGCCCTTGTTGACGACGACCGCCTGGTTGACGTCGTAGTACGAGTTGCTGAAATCGACCACCTTCGCGCGCTGCGGCGTGTACGAGATCTCGTTGATGTCGAAGTCGAACGACTTCGACCCCGGGGCGTAGGACTTCGCGAACGGCACGTACGTCCACACGACCTCGTTGCGGCCGAAGCCGAGCTGCTTCGCGACCGCGAAGGCGACCGCGCTCTCGAATCCCTTGCCGCTGGTCGGGTCAGAGACCTTCCACTTCGAGCCCTTCGACGGCGTGCCGCCGAACCAGGGCGGGTACGCCGGGTTGTCCGTGCCGACCGTGAGCTTGCCGTCGGTGACGGTCTGCAGGTCGGCCTTTGCACAGGATGCGGAGGCGGCGGAAACCGCGCCGCCGCCCGTGCTCGTCGCCGTCAACGCGAGCGCGGAGAGCGGGATCGCAAGCAACAGCAGGCGCCGCATCGGAACGCCGAGGCTACCACAGCGGTTGCGGCCCGTTACGTCTTGTCGAAGGCCTTCTCGCCGCGGCGGAAGTCGTGCCGCATCCGCCTGACGGCGGGCAGCGCCGCCAGCGCGGGAATCACCGGCAGCCAGAAGCTGAACGCGCGGTAGGTGACGACCGCGAGCAGGGCCGGCGCGAGCGGCAGCCCGACCCAGACGAGGGCGAACGTCATCATCACCTCGACGAGCCCCGCGCCGCCGGCGGGGAGGGAGCGCCGGGTGGCGACGTAGCCGGTCGCGTAGGCGAGGATCAGCGCCGGCGTGGAGATCTCGGCGTTGTAGATCTTCAGCGCCGCCCAGAGGCAGGCGATGTCACCGAGCCAGTAGAGGCTGACGCCGACGACGCCGAGCCCATGGCCGCGAGGCGCGGTCAGGAGACAGCGGAGCTTCACGATCCCCGCGACGAGGTGCGCGAACCACTGCCGCACGCGGCCACCGTTGCCCGGGTCGGAGAGCCGGTCGGCACGTTTCGGCGAGCTGATCCAGAGGGCGGCAAGGAAGCCCGGCACCACCGCCAGCCATGGGTAGGTCATCGCGTGCTGGACGTGGCCGCCCGTCCCGAAGAGCAGGACGATGGCGCAGATCAGCGCCGCCGGGGCGAGGACCGCGTACTCGAGCGCCCCGAGCGCGAGCACCCGCGCGACCGCCTCCCGCCGGCGTAGGCCCGAGCGGCGGAACGTCCAGTAGTCGACGGAGAAGCCGCCGGCAGCGTGCGTGGCCGCGAAGACGCCGAACCCGGCGACAACCGTCCGCATCGCGAGGCGGAAGGAGAGGAGCGGCCCGCCGTCGACACGGGCGATGTCTCGCACGGCGAGGACGTAGCCGAAGTAGGCAACGACCTGGCCTCCGAAGCAGACGGCGAACCAGGTGGGGACGACATCCTGGACCGCCTCCACGAGCCTGCTGTAGCCGGCCATGTCGGCAAGGCCCATCGCGGCCGCGAGCGCGAGCGCGCCGGCGACCAGCAGGATCAGGAAGTTGCGCCGCTCGAGGTCGAGCGCGGCCGCAATCACCCTGGGATGTGTGTGTCGCTGTTTCGCCGCCATTGCTACCTGGATCGGTTCTCCGCGTTCTCTATCGGCTCGACCGGCTCGATCGGTAACCCTGTTCGGACGATTCTGCGGCCGCCGGTCTCGTAGACGACGTCGACGCTGTCGTTCTTCCGGTACGTACCCGCGACGCCGAGAAAGAGCGACGTCCAGCGCCAGAAGCCGAGCCTCCCCTCGTGCGCGAGCTTCCGGGAGAAGAGGAGCGTGTCGTCCTCGCGAACGAAGTCCGTTCCTTCTCGCTGTCGGACGCCGTTCACGTACACCTCGAAACCACCCTCCACCCCCGTAGGCAGCTGCACCCTCGTCCCGGTCACCTCCATAGAATGCCCGCGACGTGTCGCGCCTGTTCCTGGCCTTGCCCGCCGCGCTGTCGCTTGCGCTCGCCTCCGCGACGACGGCCGCCGCAGACGCCGGACTCGCCCCGGTCACGCCCGAATCGCCGAACGCGAACGCGATCCGTCAGACGTACTGGGCGATCCTGATCGTGACCGGCGTGATCTTCGTCCTCGTCGAAGGTGCGCTGATCCTCTTCGTGATCCGGTTTCGCCGCGGACGGCGAGGCTATGGGCAGGAGGGCCCACAGATCCACGGCGCCACGAAGCTGGAGACCGTATCGACGATCATCCCGGTGCTGATCCTCGCCGGAATCGCCGCCTTCGTGTTCGTGAAGCTGCCGACGATCAAGAACGTGCCGCCCGCCAAGGCCGCGAACGGAGCGCTGCAGATCACGGTCGAGGGTCAGCAGTACTACTGGATGTTCCGGTACCCGAAGGGCCAGGTCGCCTTCCAGCGGATGGTCGTGCCGGTCGGCAGAGTGGTCGAGCTCACCGTCGTCTCGCCGGACGTGATTCACAGCTGGTGGGTACCCGCTCTCGGCGGAAAGATCGACGCTATCCCCGGACGCGTCAACCACACCTGGTTCAAGGCCGAGAGAACGGGCAGCTTCGAAGTCCGCTGCGCCGAGCTCTGCGGCGTCGAGCACGCGCACATGACCGGCTGGGTCGACGTGGTCACACCGACGGAGTACGCGCGCTTCCTCGCTCGGCACACGGGCGCGAGTGCGGTTGTCGGCGAGGAGGTCTTCGAGGGGGTCTGCGCGACGTGCCACGGCCCGTTGGGGCAGGGCGACTACGGTCCGCCTCTGGCCGGCAACGCCACGATCGCCGACCCGAAGGCGCTCGAACAGTTGCTCCGGAACGGGAAGAACAAGATGCCGGCGGTCGGAGCGTCGTGGAACCAGGGGACGATGGACTCGGCGACGGCGTACCTGAAGGAGCGCTTCGGTGGCGGCTAGAGCCGAGACCCAGCCGTATCGCGCGGACTGGAGACGCGGCGGCTTCACGAGCTGGGTTACGTCCGTCGACCACAAGCGGATCGGGATCCTGTACATCGGGACGAGCCTCTTCTTCCTCCTCCTCGGCGGCCTGCTCTCGCTGTTCATGCGCGCGCAGCTGGCGACGCCGAACGAGCATTTCGTCACCCGCGAGCGCTACAACGAGCTCTTCACGATCCACGGGACGACGATGGTGTTCCTCGTGGTCGTGCCGATCCTCGCAGGGTTCGGCAACTACCTCGTCCCGCTGATGATCGGGGCGCGCGACGTCGCGTTTCCGCGGCTGAACGCGCTCTCCTACTGGCTGTTCGCACTCGGCGGCGTCGTCCTCTACTCGAGCTTCTTCGCGAAGGGCGGGCCGGCCGACACCGGCTGGACCGCGTACGTGCCGCTCTCGGAGGATCAATTCACGCCGGGCAACGGCCAGGACCTGTGGATCCTGTCGCTCCACATCCTTGCGCTGTCCTCGCTCGCCGGCGCGATCAACTTCATCGCGACCATCCACAACATGCGGACGGCCGGCATGACCTGGACACGGATGCCGCTCTTCGTGTGGTCGATCGTCGTCTATGCCTGGCTTCTGATCGTGATCCTGCCGGTGATCGGCGCCGGGTTGCTGATGCTCCTGCTCGACCGCCAGGTCGGGACGCACTTCTTCATTCCCGACGAGGGCGGCAGCGCGCTGCTCTACCAGCACATCTTCTGGTTCTTCGGCCACCCCGAGGTGTACGTGATCATTCTGCCAGCGATGGGGATGGTCTCCGAGATCATTCCGGTGTTCTCACGGAAGCCGATCTTCGGCTACAAGGCGGTTGCGTTCTCGACGGTCGGCATCGCCTTCGTCTCGATGCTCGTGTGGGCGCACCACATGTTCACGGTCGGGCTCGGCTGGGGGCTTCAGAGCTACTTCATGATCGTGACAATGCTGGTCGCCATCCCGACCGGTGTGAAGATCCTCAACTGGCTCGCGACCACCTGGCGCGGGAACCTGCTCTTCGACACGCCGATGCTGTTCGCGCTCGGGTTCATCGCGATCTTCACGGTCGGCGGCCTGACCGGCATCTATCTGGCCGCCTTCCCGCTCGACTGGCAGGTGCACGACTCGTACTTCGTGGTCGGGCACTTCCATTACACGATGTTCGGCGGCGCCGTGTTCGCGATCTTCGGCGGCCTGTTC
>JBKPMR010000054.1:0-15522 GCA_046732255.1 Actinomycetota bacterium | reverse complement strand
GCTCCACCGGCGCGTCCGCTTCGCGCGCCGAGCCCGTCACCGTTACTTGTTCAGTAGCGGTGCCGGGCTCGGCGCACGCCCCAGAGGGACCAGCTCCCGCACCGGAGCAGACGATCTTTTCCGGTCAGCCATCTAGGCGAGCAAGGCGGTTCCGCGGGGAAATCGCCGGGTCGCCGTCAGTCCCCAGTCGCCGTCGCGCCAGATGTACGTGTGTACGAGGAGCTCGCGCTCCTCCGTCTCGTAGACGAGCAGGCCGCGTGCCTCGCCCCGGCGGTGCGGGCGCGGTTGGCCGAGGCCGGGGGCGGTGGCAACCACCGCGCCACGTTGGCCTCCCGACCAGACCTCGAACTCGTGTCGCTCCGCGATCGCGCCCTGGTGTGTGTGGCCCGAGACGATCAGCTCCGCGCCGGCGTCGACGAGCGCGCCGAGCACGCGGGCGCGCCGCGCGACCGGCCGCTTCCTGGTCCGCCAGGGGGCGCCGGTCAGCTGGTGGTGGAGCGCGACCATCCGCAGCGCACCCGTAGGCGCGGCACCGAGCCGTCCCGCGGCCCACGCGAGCTGGTCGTCGCGCACGCCACCCGACTGGTGGCGCCACGGACGCACCGAGTTGACCCCCACGAGGCAGATCTCGCCGGAGACGTGCACCGGCCGGGTGGTCTGCCAGAAGCGCTCGAACTCGACCCACGGTCCGGTGAACCTCGCCGGGAAGGTGTACGGGATGTCGTGGTTGCCCGGAACGGCGACGACGGGGGGGCCGAGCCCACGCAGGAGAACGGCCGCGCGTTCGTGCTGGTCGGCGCGCCCGCGGTGGGTCAGATCGCCGCTGGCGACGACCAGAGCCGGCTCCAGACGACCGACGAGCGCGGACAGGGACGCCTCGACGTCGGGGCCCTCGCGCGCGCCGACGTGCAGGTCGGAGACATGGAGAATGCGCGCTGGCACGGCCGACTCACCCTATAAACTCGGTCGCATGACGGACGAGCCGGCTGAGATCGTCGACGATCTCTACCTCGGACTTCGAGCCGGTGGGGCGCTCCGCAAGCAGCGCCGGGGCGAGCCGCTGACCGCCGAGGAAGAGGAGGCGCTCGGCCGGTGGCGGCAGATGTCGAGCTGGCGCAAGGCGGTCGCGATCGGGGCGTTCGCGGTCGGAACCTTCGGCCTCGGCTTCACCCTCGGCGGGCTGATCTTCGGACGCTGGCGCCGGGCTTAACCGGGCAAGCTGACGCGCCGGGCTCAACCGGGCAAGCTGACGCGCCGGGCCCAGCTAGCGCGCTTCCGCGTCCTTCGCCGGGAAGATCACCGCCGGGACATCCTCTTTCGCGGGGTCCTTGTCGAACACCGCTACGTCGACGATCGTCGCCAGGACCGCCGCGAACGGTGTCGCGAGCAGCACGTACGCCGGCCCGACGAGGATTCCGACCGAGGTGACCGTCAGCAGCACGATCAGCGGCGAGAGGCCGACCGCATGGCCGAGGACGCGCGGGCCGATGACGTAGTCCTGCAACAGCCGGAGGCCCCAGACGGCGATCGCCGCACCGATTGCCGTCGGGATCGAGACCGTCAAGCCCAGACCGACTGCGGTCACGCCGGCAATCAGCGGACCGACCACCGGCACGACCTCGACGAGCCCGGCGAAGACGCCGACCAGGAGCCAGTACGGCAGCCCGTCCAGCCAGAAGGCGAACGACAGCACCGTGCTGACGAACGTGATCATCAGGAGCATTCCACGGACGTAGGCGCCGAGCTTCGCGTCGATCAGATCCCAGGTGTCCCGGACCCGTCTGCGGTTCGTACGCTTGACGAGCCCGAGCACCACGGCCTGGGCGCGCCGCTTCTCGAAGACCCAGTAGGCGGCAATGGCGAAGACGAAGAAGATCGCGACGACGATCTCGAGCGCGGTCCGGCCGTAGGTGACCGCGGGATGGATCAGGCCGGCGCCGTTCGGCAACCGCTCCAGCCGGTGCTGGATCGCGACCAGAATCTCGTGCTTGAGCCCGTGCGAGTTGCGGGCCGCGTCGGCGACTTCGGAGCTCGAGGTTGGTAACGAACCGCCGAGCGCGTTCTCGATCTGGTCGAGCGCCCTCGGCACGATCAGCCAGAGGAGCAGGCCGATGGCGACGAGCAGCCCGAGGTAGTGGATGAGCAGGCCGACGGGGCGCGGAACGCGATGCGCGTGCAGCCAGTCGATGCCCGGGCGCATCGCGGATGCGATCACGAGCGCGAGCAGCAGCAGCGCGATCAGGACCTTGAGATGCCAGAGGGCGAGCGCCGACGCGACCACTGCGACCGCAACCGCCGTGGCGACAAAGGACTTGCGGGCAACGTCGCCCATCGCGGTGGTTCTCTCCATTTGTTCAAGAGGAAAACGGAGGGCTTCACGAACACGTGTTCGCACGATAGAATGTCGCGAATGGCTGCCGACGAGCTCGTGGTCCACGGCGCCCGGGAGCACAACCTCAAGGACATCACCGTCCGGTTGCCCCGGCACCGGCTGATCTGCATCACCGGCCTGTCCGGGTCCGGCAAGTCCAGCCTGGCCTTCGACACGATCTACGCGGAGGGGCAGCGCCGCTACGTCGAGTCGCTGTCCGCCTACGCACGGCAGTTCCTGCAGATGATGGAGAAGCCCGACGTGGACTCGATCGACGGGCTCTCGCCGGCGATCTCGATCGACCAGAAGACCACCTCCCGGAACCCGCGCTCGACGGTCGGGACGGTCACGGAGATCTACGACTACCTGCGCCTGCTGTACGCGCGGGTCGGCCGGCCGCACTGCCCCGTCTGCGGGCGACCGATCGCCGGCCAGTCGATCGAGGCGATCGTCGACCAGGTGCTGCGGCTGCCCGAGGGGACGAAGTTCACCGTCAACGCACCGGTCGTGCGCGACCGCAAGGGCGAGTACAAGGACGTCTTCGAGCATCTGCGGGCCGAGGGGTTCACGCGCGTGAAGGTCGACGGCGAGCAGCGCCTGCTCGAGGACGAGATCGAGCTCGACAAGAAGTTCAAGCACACGATCGAGGTGGTCGTCGACCGGCTGGTGATGAAGCCCGACCTCCGCACCCGCCTTGCGCAATCCGTCGAGACAGCCGTCGCCCTGGCAGAAGGCCTAGTCACGATCGACGAAGTCGACGGTGACGCCACAACGTACTCGGAGAAGTTTGCGTGCCCGGAGCACGGCGTCTCATTGCCGGAGCTCCAGCCGCGGATCTTCTCGTTCAACTCGCCGCACGGCGCCTGCCCGCGCTGCACCGGGCTCGGCGCACAGCAGGAGATCGACCCGGACCTGCTCGTTCCCGACCCGACGCTCTCGATCGCGGAAGGGGCGCTTGTTCCTTGGGCGGTCGGAAATTCAAGCTTCTACGAGTCCGTCATCCAGGCGATCGCTGAGCGCTGGGAGATCGACCTCGACAAGCCGTGGCAGGCTCTGTCTGCTGAAGAACAGGATCTTTTCCTCTACGGCACCAAGGGGGAGCGGATCTACGTCCAGTACCGCAACCGGATGGGCCGGAAGCGCTCGTACATGCTCACCTTCGAGGGGATCGTCCCCAGCCTCGAGCGGCGCTATCGCGAGACCGACTCGTCGCAGCAACGGGAGCGGATCGAGGAGTACATGAGCTTCCGTCCCTGCCCGGCCTGCAACGGCGCGCGCCTGAAGCCCGAGGTGCTGGCGGTCACGGTCGGGGAGCTCAACATCCACGAGTTCACGAAGATGTCGGTGACGCGATCGCTCGAGTTCCTCGACGCTTTGGAGCTGACCGAGGTCGAGCAGCTGATCGGCGCCCGGATCGTCAAGGAGATCCGCGAGCGGTTGACCTTCCTCGACGACGTCGGCGTCGGATATCTGAACCTGGATCGCGCGAGCGCCACGTTGAGCGGCGGCGAGGCGCAGCGTCTGCGGCTCGCCACGCAGATCGGCTCTCAGCTCGTCGGCGTGCTGTACATCCTCGACGAGCCGTCGATCGGGCTCCACCAGCGCGACAACGGCAAGCTGATCGGCACGCTCGACCGGCTGCGCGATCTCGGCAACACGGTGATCGTCGTCGAGCACGACGAGCAGATGATGCGGTCGGCCGACTGGCTGGTCGACATGGGGCCCGGGGCGGGGGAGCACGGCGGGCACGTCGTCGCCGAGGGGACGGCCGACAAGGTGCAGCGCACGCGCGGGTCGATCACCGGACAGTTCCTGTCCGGGACGCGCACGATCGCGGTGCCCGAGCGCCGCGGCGACGACTTCGGCTCCTTCACGGTGCGCGGCGCGTCGCAGCACAACCTGAAGGGCATCGACGTCGAGTTCCCGGTCGCGAAGCTCGTCTGCGTGACCGGCGTGTCCGGCTCGGGCAAGTCGACGCTCGTCAACGAGATCGTCTACAAAGCCTGCGCGAACCAGCTGCACCGGATGCGCATCAAGCCGGGCGAGCACGAGGCGGTCGAAGGGCTCGAGGTGTTCGACAAGGTGATCGACATCGACCAGTCGCCGATCGGACGGACGCCGCGATCGAACCCCGCGACCTACACCGACCTGTTCACGCCGATCCGCGAGCTGTACTCGCTCACGCCCGAGGCGAAGGTGCGCGGCTACAAGCCGGGGCGATTCTCGTTCAACGTCCGCGGCGGGCGGTGCGAGACGTGCAAGGGTGACGGGCAGATCAAGATCGAGATGCACTTCCTCCCCGACGTCTACGTCCCCTGCGAGACGTGCAAGGGGGCGCGTTACAACCGCGAGACGCTCGAGGTGCGCTTCAAGGGCAAGAACATCTCCGAGGTGCTGGACATGTCCGTCGAGGAGGCCCTCGACTTCTTCACGAAGATCCCGAAGATCCGCCGGAAGCTCCAGACGCTCCACGACGTCGGGCTCGACTACATCAAGCTCGGCCAGCCGGCGACGACGCTTTCCGGCGGCGAGGCCCAGCGTGTGAAGCTCGCCAAGGAGCTGTCCAAGGTCGCGACCGGGAAGACGCTCTACATCCTCGACGAGCCGACCACCGGCCTGCACTTCGCCGACATCGAGAAGCTGCTCGAGGTGCTGCAGCGCCTGGTCGACGCGGGTAACACGGTGCTCGTGATCGAGCACAACCTCGACGTGATCAAGCAGGCCGACTGGATCGTCGACCTCGGCCCCGAGGGCGGCGAAGCCGGCGGCGAGGTGATCGCGACCGGCACGCCGGAGCAGGTCGCCGAGGTCGAGGGCTCGTACACCGGGCAGTTCCTGCGCGAGCTGCTGCCCGCCACGGCCACGGCAGCTGCGGCCTGACCGCCGTGGCCGGTGAGTTCCAGGTCGCAGGCGGCAATCAAAAGGCGCCCTTCACGCTGAAGATCCACCGTGGGGACGGGATGGCGCTCCTCGCGATGAACTGGAAGCAGGCGACGCCGCCGGACGACTTCGTCGGCTTCGCGATCGAGTACCGCGAGCCGAACGGCGACCGCTTCTACCCGCTGAAGAACCGGCTCTCCTTCCCGACGCCCGGCGGTCAGCTGAATCCCAATCAGCTGTCGACGCTCGAGTCGCCGATCCAGAAGTTCCGCTGGGTGCACTTCCCCCGCAACGCCGAGCTCGAGGGCGCCTTCGCGTACCGGGTGACGCCCGTCTTCATGGGCTCGGACGAGGCGCTCAGCTACGGCGAGCCGCAGACGGTCGCAATCGAGCTGCGGCGCGATACCTATCCCGGTGTCCTGAATGTCGCCTTCACGCGCGGGTTCGTCTCGTCACAGGCGTTCGTCGACCACTACGAATCGGCCGGGCCGATCTCGAAGCTGCTGCCCGCGAAGGCCGACGCCGGGCTGGACTTCGACCCGACCCATCCGAAGGCGGCCCAGGCGCTCGCCTGGATGGGCTTCGAGGCGCGCCGGGCGATCCTGGACGTGCTCGACGCCGCGGTGGCGGACAAGAAGGCCAAGGTCTGCGTGATCGCCTACGACCTGAACGAGCCCGAGATCGTGTCGCGCCTCAAGAAGCTCGGCAAGCGCCTGAGGATCATCGTCGACGACAGCGACGCCCACGGCGAGCCGGGATCGGCGGAGACGAAGGCTGCGGGCGAGCTCGCGGTCGCGGCGGGCCAGGGCAACGTCCGCCGGCAGCACGTGCTCAACCTCCAGCACAACAAGGTGATCATCGTCGACGGCCCGAAGGGGCGAACGGTCGCCTGCGGCTCGACCAACTTCAGCTGGCGGGGCCTCTACGTCCAGAACAACAACGCGATCGCGCTCGAGGGCGCGACCGCGGTGGCCGCGTATCGAGCGGCGTTCGAGGACTACTGGAACGGGCCGCCGCAGGTCTTCGGCGACACGGCCGCGGCGAAGTGGACGGATCTCGGCCTCCCGGGGATCGACGCCGGGGTCGCGTTCTCGCCACACTCCGCCTCGAACGCCCAGCTCGCCGCGATCGCCGAGGACATCGGCAAGCACACGAAGTCGTCGCTCCTCTTCTCGCTGGCGTTCCTGTACCAGACGCCCGGCCCGGTTCTCTCCGCCATCCAGGACGTCGCCGGCCGCGACGACGTGTTCGTCTACGGGATCTCGGACCGCAAGGTCGGCGGCTTCGACTTCCTCAAGCCGGACGGGAACATCGCCCCCGTCTACCCTTCCCAGCTGCGCAAGGGTGTCCCGCCGCCGTTCTCGGCCGAGCCGACCGGCGGCGGCGGGATCCGCATGCACCACAAGTTCGTGTTGATCGACTTCGACAAGCCGACCGCCCGTGTGTACCTGGGCTCGTACAACTTCTCGGCGCCGGCCGACACGAGGAACGGCGAGAACCTGCTCCGGATCCGTGACCGGCGGATCGCGGTTTCCTTCATGGTCGAGGCCCTGCGCATCTGCGACCACTACGACTTTCGAGTGAGCCAGAGTGCCTCGAAGAAGGCGGGCCGGCCGTTTGCCCTCAGCAAACCGCCGCGGAAGCCGGGCGAGGTTCCGTGGTGGAAGAAGTACTACATGGACGCCCGCCGGATCCGCGACCGAGAGCTCTTCGCGTGAATCTCTCTAGGGACAGTCCCTTAAGGGACTGTCCCCCTGCCGATCCGCGGACGCCCGCCGGATCGGCGACGAGAGCCCTAGGGACAGTCCCTTAAGGGACTGTCCCTGCCGATCCGGGCTGGCCGCCACGCGTAGGCTGGAGTATGGAGGCCGAAGACGTCCTCGCTGCGCTTCGGCGCAACCGGACAATCGACATCACCACCATCGGCGCGAAGACCGGGCTTCCCCGGCGGATCGAGATCTGGGCCTGGCCCGACGGCGACC
The DNA here is from genome assembly GCA_046732255.1 of Actinomycetota bacterium. GTDB lineage: Bacteria > Actinomycetota > Thermoleophilia > Gaiellales > Gaiellaceae > DATBLE01. Next base: position 8,289 of record JBKPMR010000054.1, on the reverse strand, counting down.
GCCTCTACCTCACCGGCTCGCCCGGCCGGCGAGACTGGTACGCGAATCTGCGCGCGAACCCGGCTTTCACGCTGCACCTGAAGCGGGGCATCGAGGCTGACGTTCCCGCGCGGGCACGACCGATCGAGGAGCAGGAGGAGCGGCGGCCAATCTTCGAACGTCTCCGTCCGGCCCAGGCGGACGCTTGGGCAGCACGCTCGCCGCTGGTGGAGGTCGAGTTCTCGTAGGCTGGCCCGGAATGGGCGCCGAAGTCCAGAGCCGGCCGGCACAGGCGGAGCGGCAGTGGTGGCTGCGGCTCGTCCACGTGCTGACAACGCCGGCCTCGGTCTTCGTGTGGGTCCGCGACGACTCGGCGGAGGCAGCGGCGGCGCGGCAGGAGCCGCTGACGGCCCTCGTCTTCGTCTCGGGGACCGCGATCTTCCTCGCCACCAGCACGGCCGGTCGCTTCTTCGACGACTTCGAGAACAACAACAACTACCTCCTGCTGTTCATGGAGTGCATCGTTGCCGGGCTGCTGGTTGCGATTCAGAACTTCTGGATCATCGGGGGCGCCGTCCACCTCGGCGGACGCACCGCGGACAGCGCCGCCAGCTACCGCCAGGCACGGCACGTCGTCGCGCTCGCGACCGCACCGTTCGTGGTCGAGCTGGTCTTCGTCTGGCCGGTTCGCCTGGCGATGTTCGGCGGTGACTCGTTCCGCGCCGGCGGCAGCGACCACGGCGTCCGCGAGGCCGTCTTCCGGGTGCTGGACGGCGGCTTCCTCGCGTGGTCGCTCGTGCTGCTCGTGATCGGCGTCCGGACGCTGAACGGGTGGCGGTGGCCGCGCACCTTCGCGTCGCTCGTGATCGCGGGCGTCCTGCTCGCGCTGATCACCTTACTCTTCGTCGGCGTCCGGTTTGCTTGAGCTCGTCTACGAGACGCACTCGACGAGCGTCGACAACGAGCGCGGGATCGCTACCGGCCGGCTCCCGGGAGAGCTCTCGGAGCGCGGCCGTGAGCAGGCCCGCGCGCTCGGCGCCCGCCGCCGAGACGACGGCGTCGCCGCGGTGTATTCGTCCGACCTGCGGCGGGCAGTCGAGACGGCGGAGATCGCCTTCGCCGGCTCGGGCATTCCGGTCCATCACGACCCGCGGCTGCGCGAGTGTGACTACGGCGACCTGAACGGAGCCGCCGTCGACCAGGTCACCGCCGTCCGCCGCCGGTACGTCGACCAGCCGTTCCCCGGCGGCGAGAGCTGCCGGCAGGTCGTCGACCGGACGCGTGCTTTCCTCGACGAGGTCGCCGCCCGGCACGACGGCGAACGGATCGTCGTGATCGCTCACTCGGCGAACCGGTGGGCGCTCGACCACCTCGTCGACGGCCGGCCGCTGGAGGAGCTCGTCGTCGCGCCGTTCGCCTGGCAGCCCGGCTGGCTCTACCGGGTGAACGCCTCCAGCTCGGTCTCCGACATCGAGTAGGTGTGCTCCTCGCCTGGGAACGCCCCCGAGCGGACGTCGGCCGCGTAAGCCTCGAGCGCGTCACGGATCTCGCGCGAGAGGTTGGCGTAGCGCTTCACGAACCGCGGGAGGTGCCCTTCGGTCAGGCCGAGGAGGTCGTGGTAGACGAGCACCTGGCCGTCGCAGTCAGGGCCCGCACCGATCCCGATCGTCGGAATCGAGAGCTCGGCGGTGATCCGCGCGGCGACCGGAGCCGGAATCGCCTCGAGCACGATCGAGCAGCAGCCCGCCGCTTCGAGCTCGCGCGCGTCCACGACCAGCTGCCGCGCCGCCTCCGCGGTCTTTCCCTGCGTCTTGAACCCGCCGAGCATCGTCGCCGACTGGGGTGTCAGGCCGATGTGGCCCATCACCGGGATCCCCGCCTCGACGATCCGGCGCACGCGCGGGACCATCGGGCCGGCCCCCTCGAGCTTGACGATGTCGGCGCCGCCCTCCTTCAGAAAGCGGATCGCGTTCCGGACCGCGTCCTCGTCGGACACCTGGTACGAGCCGAACGGCATGTCCCCGACGACCAGCGGCCGGTTGGCGTGGTGGGAGACGGTCCGGGTCAGGAAAAGCATCTCCTCCACCGTCACCGGCACGGTCGTGCCCTCGTGGCCGAGCACGACCATCGCCGCCGTGTCGCCGACGAGCACGATGTCGATGCCCGCGTCCTCGGCGAACCGGGCGCCGGGCGCGTCGTAGGCGGTGACCATCACGATCTTGTCGCCACGCGCCTTCATCGCGGCGAGCTCGGGCAGCGGCAGCTTCCCGGCGGGCATTGCGCTCATCTCGTGCCTCCTCGGTCGAGCGGGGCGTTGTCGATCAGCCGGACGGAGCCGACGCGGACAGCGCCGGCCAGGACGGGTGGGTCGAAGGGAGCGACCGCGACGTAGTCGACGTCGAGGCCGTCGAGCATTGCGCGCGCCTTCGCCGGGTCGCCCGTGGCAAGCGCACGCGGGAGAGCGAGCGCGACCGAGCGCTCGCTCTCGGACAGGAGCGAGTTGCGCGACGAGAACGCAAGGCCGTCGGCGTCGCGCACGGTTGGCTGCGCGCGCAGGTCGATCTCCAGGTCGAGGTCGCGGAGCATGCGCCGGATCACCTCGACCTGCTGGGCGTCCTTCTGGCCGAAGTAGACCCGCCGCGGGCGGACGATGTTGAACAGCTTCAGGCAGATGGTCGCCACGGCCCGGAAGTGGCCCGGGCGGAAGTCTCCTTCGAGGCCGCGCGAGGCGTGCTCGACGTCGACCCAGGTCTCATACCCCGGTGGGTAGAGCTCATCGGTCGCGGGGACGAACAGCAGGTCGACTCCTTCCGCCTCCGCCAGCGCAGCATCCGATGCCTCGTCGCGCGGGTAACGGGCGAGATCGGCGGCATCGGCGAACTGCGCCGGGTTGACGAACAGGCTGGCGACGACCGTCTCGCACTCGGCCCGCGCGGCGCGGAAGAGCGCGAGGTGGCCCGCGTGGTAGGCGCCCATCGTCGGCACCAGGCCGACGTCCTCGGCGCCGGCCAGCCCCGCGCGCGTCTCCGCGATCGTCCGCGTGATCTTCACGGGGCGGTCGCCTCCGCGAGCACGCGGTACATCGGCTCGAGCTCCGGACGCTGCTCATGGAGCACGACGATGTGGGCATCGACCACCGACCAGTCGCCGCGCGCGATCGGGCCGGTGAGCTGGAAGCCGTTCTCGATCGTCCTGGTCATCAGCGGGACGAGCGCCTCCGGCGGCGCGCCGGCGTCCTCGAACAGCCGCGCCGCCGCGCGGTAGAGCGTGACCAGGTAGTTCGAGGCGATCGCCGCGCCCGCGTGGTAAAGGACTCGGGCGTCGTCGGCCAGGTCGAAGGGACGCAGGCCGAGCGTGGTGGCGAGCTCCCGTCCGAGCGCGCGCGCCTCGTCGTTCTCGGCGGTGACAGCGGCCCACGCGCCGTCGAGCTGCTCGGATCCGCGGCCGAGCGTGAACGTCTGGAGGGGGTGCACGGAGACGCGGCGGACGTGCGGCTCCAGTGCCGCCAAGGGTGTCGCGCCGGAGACGTGCGCGACCCAGGGCCCGCGCTCGATGCCGGCTGCGACCTCGGCGATCGCCCGGTCCGGCACGCAGAGCAGGACGAGCTCGGCGCCGTCGTCGCACAGCTTTACGCCGCGCTCGACCAGGCGGGCGCTCACAGCCGACCCGACTCGGCCGCGACCGATCACGTTGATGCTTTCGACCATCTCGGCTCCAGTTCCTCAGGGGATACCGGGCACGGATAAGTCTAACTCGCTGCCGCGATCCTCCGTTCGAGCGCGGCCTTCACGTCGGGCCAGTCGTCGTCGATCACCGCGTACCACGCCGAGTCGCGACGCTCGCCGCCGCGGACGATCATGTGCTTGCGGTGGATGCCCTCGAACTCGGACGGGATCGCCGCCAGCGCCGCCCGCGCACGCTCGTTCTTGGCATCCGTCTTGAACTCGACGCGATGGGCGCCGAGCACTTCGAACGCGTGCCGAAGGAGGAGGTACTTCGCATCCGTGTTCGCCCCCGTCCCCCAGGCGGACGGGGTGTTCCACGTGTTGCCGATCTCGAGCCGCCGGTGCTCCGGGACGACGTTGAGGTAGCTCGTCGAGCCGATCACGCCACCGTCCTGGATCACGACGAAGTGGTGCATGTCCGTGGCCGCGAGCGCCGCGGCGATCCACGCCTCGGTGTCGCGCGTCGTCATCCACGTCCAGGCGCGCTCGTCGGCCGCGGCTGCACGTAGGCCGTCGACGTGCCCCGGCGCGATCGGGTCGAGCGTGACGATCCGGCCGGTGAGCGTCGGCCTCAGCTGCTCCTCGCTCCATTCCATCCCATATGTCTACACTGCGGCTGCACATGCCGATCTACGAATACGTCTGTATGAAATGCGAGTCGCACTTCGAGGAGCTCGTCCGCAACGGCGAGACGCCGAAGTGCCCCGACTGCTCGAGCGCGAAGGTGCAGAAGCAGTTCTCCGTCTTCGCGACGCACGGCGCGCAATCGGCGCCGAGTTTCGGGCAGACGGCGGCCGGCGGCGGCTGCTGCGGCGGCTCCTGCGGCTGCGGCCACTAGTCAATTTCCCTGCGGGAACTTGACGAGGAGAACTGTCCGTTCCCTCGCCTAGACTGCCGTCGATGCTCGACGCGCTCAGGACGGAAGCCTCTACCTGCACGCGCTGCCGCCTCAGCCAGACCCGGACCCAGGTCGTGTTCGGGAACGGTCACCCGAACGCCGACCTGATGTTCGTCGGCGAGGCGCCCGGCTTCCACGAAGATCAACAGGGGATCCCGTTCGTCGGCCAGGCAGGCAAGCTCCTCGACAAGCTGCTTGCCGGGATCGGCCTGACCCGAGCGGACGTCTACGTCGCGAACACGCTCAAGTGCCGCCCGCCGGGGAACCGCGACCCGATGCCGGAGGAGAAGCACGAGTGCGAGCCGTGGCTGTTCCGCCAGATCGAGCTCATCCAGCCGAAGGTGATCGCGACGCTCGGTAACCACGCGACGAAACAGTTGACCGGCAAGGAGACCGGGATCACCCGCATCCACGGCCAGCCGCAGCAGGTGACGTACGGGTCGATGCAGGTGACGATCTTCCCGCTCTACCACCCGGCCGCCGCGCTCTACACGCCGGCGATGCTGAAGGTGCTCGAAGAGGACTTCGCCAAGCTTCCGGCGCTGCTCGATCGGGAGATCGAGCCGGTACCGTCGCTCGCCGATCTGATCGCGGAGCCGGCGCCCGAGCCGGCCGCGGTACAACTCGGCCTGTTCTGACGCGCATCGAGACCAGCTCGCCGGAGGAGACTGAGGCTCTCGCTGCGCGCGTCGCCGGAAACCTGCGTGCCGGCGACGTCGTCACCGTCTCGGGCGAGCTCGGCACGGGAAAGTCGACGTTCGTTCGCGGCGCCTGCCGCGCGCTCGGCGTGGAGCAGCCGGTGACGAGCCCGACCTACACGATCGGCCACCGCTACCTGGGCGCGGTGGCCGTGTCCCACCTCGACCTCTATCGCTTCGAGGGCATCTCCGCGGCCGACTGGGGCGCGCTCGAGCCGTACTTCGAAGACGCTGTCGTCTTCGTCGAGTGGCCCGAGGCGGCGGGCCCATCCCTGCCCGAGCCGCGCCTCCGGGTACGGTTAGACCATCTGGACGAGAAGCGGCGGCTGATCGTGCTCGAGGGCGATGCTGACCTTGGCATTTGACACGGCGACTGGTGTGGCGACCTCTGCGCTCGTCCGCGATGCGGACGTGCTCGGCGAGCGCACAGGGCGCGCGGCCGAGGTGCTCGCCGACGCGGACGAGCTGCTCCGGACGGCCGGCCTCACCCCGAGGGATCTCGACCTCCTCGCCGTTGGCGTCGGTCCCGGCAGCTTCACGGGCGTCCGCATCGGCCTCGCCGCCGCGCGCGGCGTCGGGCTCGCCCTCGACCTGCCGGTCGCGGGCGTCTCGACCCTCGAAGCCCTGGCGGCAGGTGCTCCCGGAGCCGTTCCGGTGATCGACGCCCGCCGAGGCGAGATCTTCGTCCTCCATTCCGGCCACGTCCGGTGCCTGGCACCGGACGTGTTCGAAGTGGGCTACGGCCGAACGTACGTGGGCGACGGAGCCGTGCGCTACCGGACGGCGATCGAGACGGCCGGCGGGGTCGTGCCGCCCGACGACAGCGACGTGCACGTCCCTCGAGCACGCTTCCACGCTCGACTGGCGGGGGCGGGCGGCCCGGCCGAGCTGGTCGAGCCCGTCTACGTTCGCGCCCCCGACGCCGAGGGGGCACTCGCGTGATCGAGATTCGGCGCCTCCAGCTCCGCGATCTGACCGCGATCGAGACGATCGAGCAGACCGCCTACCCGACCCCGTGGTCGAGATCGATGTTCGCCGGCGAGCTCTCGAAGCCGTCCTCGGTCTGTCTCGGCGCGTTCGAGGACGAGATCCTGGTCGGGTACCTGATCACCTCCCGCTACGTCGACGCCTGGCACGTGATGAACGTCGCGGTCGCGCCCGACCGCCAGCGCCGCGGAATCGCCTCGGCGCTCCTCAGCCGGCTCTTCGAGCTGACCGCCGACGACGACCGCCGCGGCTACACGCTCGAGGTGCGCGTCTCGAACGCGGGCGCGATCGCCCTCTACGAGCGGCTCGGCTTCGAGCAGCGCGGCATCCGCCGCGGCTACTACACGGACAACCGCGAGGACGCCTTGATTATGTGGCGTGACCCTGCGGTTCGCGACTCCGTCGCGAACCGCTAGCTGTGATGGCAGTGTGAAACGTGAGAGCCATCGCTCTGGAACTGCTGTCCACGACGACACGGACCACAACCGCAGCATCCACTCGAAGCTGTGTCGCGTCAGCGCCGAGCCAGTGTCGAAGCAACAACAGCTAGTGCTTTCCCGAGGGGAAAGCACATGATCCTGGGCCTGGAGACAAGTTGTGACGAAACGGCTGCTGCAGTCATCACGCGCGGCGGCGAGATCCTCTCGAACGTCGTCGCCTCCCAGTCCGAGTTGCACGCACCGTTCGGCGGCGTCGTGCCGGAGGTCGCTTCGCGGCGTCACCTCGAGCTCGTGTCGCCGGTCGTGCGGGAGGCGCTCGACCGGGCCGGTGTCGCGCTCGAGGAGGTCGAGTCCGTCGGCGTCACCCGCGGCCCTGGGTTGATCGGCGCCCTGCTCGTCGGCCTTGCCGCTGCCAAGGGAATCGCCTGGGGTGCCGGGCTGCCGCTCGTCCCCGTCGACCACCTGCACGGACACGTTGCGTCGCTCTACCTCGAGCCCGATCCGATCGACCCGCCCTTTCTCTGCCTGCTTGCGAGCGGCGGCCACACGCTGTTGCTCGACGTCCAGGACCGGGCCGGATTCCGCGTGGTCGCCACCACCCTGGACGACGCCGCCGGGGAGGCGTTCGACAAGGGCGCCCGCCTGCTCGGCCTTGGCTATCCGGGCGGGGCTGCGATCGACCGCCTCGCGCGCGAGGGCGATCCGGACGCGTTCGAATTTCCGGTCGCGCGCGTGCCTGATCTCGACTTCTCCTTCTCGGGCCTGAAGACCGCCCTGCTGTACGCCGTTCGCGATCTCTCCCCGTCGGAGCTGAAGGAACGACGTGCCGATCTCGCCGCCTCGTACCAGCGTGCGCTCGTTCGGGCACTTGCGAGCAGGACGCTCGAGGCGGCGGACAAGCTCGGGTTCGAGCGGATCGCGATCGTCGGCGGGGTCGCCGCCAACTCCGAGCTCCGTGCGTCGCTGCCCGAGGCTGCTGCCGCGCCGCTCGAGCTCTGTACGGACAATGCCGCGATGATCGCGAGTGCTGCGCGCTTCGTCGCGTCCGCAGTCGATCCCCTTCGCCTCGACGCCTATGCGGTGGCGTAGCGGCATCGGGCTCGCGGCGCTGGCGGGCATCGTCGCCGCTGCCGTCCTCGTCGTCCCGGCCGGAGGCGGTTCTCCGCCCGCGCCGGCGCCGTCCCGGCTCGCCGCAGCGGCCGGCTGGAACGGCCTGGTCGGCGGGCCGCGCGCCTCTATCGGCACGGGCCAGCGCGTCCTCGTCGTCCTCACCGCCTTCTCGCTGGCCGACCGTCTCGAGCGCGCCGGCGGGCTCGCCACCGAGGCAGAAGAGCGCAGCTGGACCTCGGCGGCCGCGGCCGCGCAGGAGCAGTTCATCTCGAACCTGGGGCAGGCAGGCGTCCTCGTCCGGCCCGAGTTCCGCTTCACCCGAACGCTCAACGGCTTCTCGGCCGTTCTCGACCCGCGCGCGATCGCGCTGCTCGAGCGGATGCCCGGTGTGAAGGGGGTCTATCCGGTCCGGGTCGCATACCCCGCCACCGTCTCGCCCAAGACCTTGCGAC
>JBKPMR010000053.1:0-24083 GCA_046732255.1 Actinomycetota bacterium | reverse complement strand
CTCGAGATGAGGCTTCCCATCCTCTAGAAGGAGTAAGGGCCGTGGGAGACCACCACGTCGATAGGCGGGACGTGCAAGCACAGCAATGTGTTCAGCGGACCCGTACTAATTGCCCGAGGTCTTGATTTCGAACACCGAAGGTGTCGCTATGGAGTTTTGAGGGTGCGGGCCGTGCCGGCTTCAAAACCGGTCGCACTTCACAAGTTCCGGTGGTCATAGCGGCGGGGGTACACCTCTTCCCATTCCGAACAGAGCAGTTAAGCCCGCCAGCGCCGATGGTACTCGGAGGGCAACCTCCCGGGAGAGTAGGACGCCGCCGGATTTCTTCCGAAAGGCCGCCGTGAGCGGCCTTTCGTCGTTCTACGATCGGTCAGTGGAGCTTCGCGACGAGCATGTCCGCCTGAGATCGATGGAGGCGTTCGATGCCGGCGCGATGATCGCAGGCTTGAACGACCCGACGTGGCCAGGTTCATCCCGCGAGTCCCCTACCCCTACACAATCACTGACGCTGAAGCCTGGCTCGAGCGGTGCCAAACGTCTGGGCGGACGGCTCGTCGCATCCGTATGCGATCGTCGACGCCGACTCGGGCGAGTTCCTCGGCTCTATCGAGGTGCGGCCGTCCGACGGCGTGGTCGGCTACTGGGTCGTTCGCCATGTCCGCGGGCGGGGCATTGCCACCAGGGCGCTCACCCTCATCCGGAACGAATACGGAGTCCGCGGCCTCTGGGTGACCACCCATCCGGAGAACGCGGCCAGCCAGCGCGCCGCCCGAGAAAGCCGGCGTTCGACGCACTGGGGTGATTCCCCACGATCCGCCCTTTCGGGACGGCACCGCCGAAGCCGTCCGTTTCGAGCTGCCGTAGCTGGGCTACGAATCGGACGTGCGGTGGGCAGACGTCGAAGCGCAGCAGCCGCGGCTGGCCGCGCTCGGGCGGCAACGATTGGGAAGCCCGGGTGTCGTTCTGGTCGGAACGATCTGCAAAGACGGGACGCCGCGGATCAGCCCGGTCGAGCCGTTCTTCTGGCGTGGCGATCTGTGGCTACCGATGCTGCTGGGCTCACTGAAGGCGAAGGATCTCATCCGCGATCCGCGTGTCCTCGTCCACAACATCGTCACGGGCCGAGACGGAACGACGGACGGCGAGTTCATGCTGCGCGGTCGCGGGGTGCTCGAGAAGGACCGGCGTCTGAACGAGGAGATCAGTGCCGCGATCGCAGCTGAGCTCCCGTGGCGACCGGAGGCCGGCATGTTCCACCTCTTCCGGGTCGAGGTCGATCATGTCGCCTCGATCCGCTGGGGCGATCACAACGACCAGTACCTGACGCGCTGGCCGCCTGGTCGCGAACAGGTACGGCGCGGGACCTCGGCGACGAGTGTCGGGAAGCCCGAGCCCTGGTCGGAAGTCCTCGACTAGGCCGCGCGCAGCTTTTCCCGCCAGCCCGGGTCGAGGTCGCGCAGTCGCTGCACGCGCTCGCCGACCGGCGGATGGGTCACGAACAGCTTGGCCAGCCCTTCCTCGGCGAACGGGTTGATCGTGTAGAGAGGTTCGGTGGCGGGACTCGCACGGAACTCGACCAGCTCGCTTGCCTGGTCGAGCCGGACGAGCGCGTCCGCCAACCCGTGCGGAGACTCGCACAAGGCGGCCGCCAGGCGGTCAGCCTCGAACTCTCGCCGCGGCGACAGGAGCAAGTGCGTGAAGGATGCTGCGAGTGGACCGAGCACGTAGAGAAGCGCTCGCGAGAGCCAGCCGCCGAGGCGCGAGAACTCCACGAGCGACCCAGCGAGTACGACCACCGTCGTCTGCACGAGCACGTCACGGTTGCGGATATGCGCGACCTCGTGGGCGACGATGCCCTCGAGCTCGGCCGGCGACGGTGTGCCCAGCAAGCCCGTACTGACCACGATCGACGAGCTCCCGAGGCTGCGTCCGACCGAGAGCGCACGCGGGAAGGCGTCCGGAATCACGTAGAGCCGCGGTTTCACGACGCGTGCCCGAACCGCGAGCTGCTCGGCGACTGTCTGAAGCGGCTGGGCCTCTCCGGGGAGCAGCTCGCGCGCTCCCACCATCCCCAGGACGATGCGATCCGCGTACAGGTACGAACCGATGCCGACGAGCGCTCCGCCGAAGCCGAAGACGAGGGCGACGCGAAGGCCACCGATCCACCAGCCGAGGGCGCCGAGCAGGGCGCACAGTCCGACCAGGAGTGCCCAGGCCTTCAGGACGTTGCGGATCGCCGGCCAGGCGGCTCGCAACCGTTAACTCTCGTCGTCGCGCTCGTCCTCGGCAAGCCCGCGCGGCGGCCAGTCAGGCTCCGGCGCATCGCAGCGGCTCGAGCAGTGAAGGGAAGCCACGTTCTGAAGCGGGATCAGGATGTGGCCGTTGAGCTCGACGTGCGCGACATCGTCGACGGCGCAGTACGAGGTGAGCACGCCGTCCTGGTAGTCACCGTTCATCAGCGCCACCTCGACCTGCTCGCCCTTGTACTTGCTCGTGTAGTCCTCCACGCGCTCAGTCTACTCCGCGCAGGACGCCGCTCCGGAGCTCAACTCGGACGACGTGGCAGTTCTCGATGCGGGCGACACCGTCGATTCCACACTCCGCCAGCACCGCGCGCAGCGGGCCGCCGTGTGAGACCACCAGGACACTTCCCTCCGGATGGGCGTCGGCGATGCGGCGGAGGGCGTCGAGCACCCGGGCCACCATGGCGTCCTTCGTCTCGCCGTCGCCCCATGGGCCTTCGCGCGCCTCTGGGAAGCGGGCGAAGATCTCCTCGTCGGTGAGCCCCTCCCAGGTACCGAAGTGACGCTCGCGTAGATCGCTGAGGGCGATCACATCGAGCCCACGCGCATCCGCGATGAGACGCGCGGTCTCGTGCGCCCTCATCAGGTCACTCGAGTAGATCGCGTCGATCGTCTCGTCGGCGAGCTCCGCGGCGAGCGCCTGCGCCTGTTCTCGGCCGGTGTCGTTGAGCGGCGTGTCTGAATGCCCCTGGACGCGCCGGTTCAGGTTCCAGTCGGTCTCGCCGTGCCTTGCGAGCAGGATTCTCGTCACCGGCGGATACGCTAGCTGCCCATGGATCTCGGCCTGCGCGACCGCGTCTGTGTCGTCACCGGCTCGACCGCGGGCATCGGGCTCGAGGTCGCCCGGCTGCTCGCCGAGGAAGGCGCCCACGTGGTGACATGCGGGCGAGGCGACTCGCCGGCCGTGGGCGAAGCCCTGCACGTGACCGTCGATCTGTCCACGCCCGGGGAACCGGAGCGCGTCGTCGAGGCTGCCGTCGGGCTCGGTGGGATCGATTGCCTGGTGAACAACGTCGGTGCCGCCCGTCAGGCGCGCTTCGAGGACGTTCCCGACGAGGAGTGGGACGCCTACTGGCAGCTCAACCTCATGAGCCACGTCCGCGCGATCCGTGCCGCTCTCCCCACGATGCAAGCGCGGGGCGGTGGGGCGATCGTCAACGTGTCCTCGACGGCAGCCAAACGGCCCTCGACCGGGATGCCGCATTACTCGGTGACGAAGGCGGCCATGCTGTCGCTCTCGCGCCTCGTCGCCGACCTCTACGCGAAGGATGGAATCCGCTGCAACGCCGTCACCCCCGGGCCGACTGCGACCGGCGCCTGGCTGGGCGAGGGCGGTCTCGCCGACCAGCAGGGCGGCGACCGCGACGAGGTTCTCGCGAAGGTCGGTGCCGGCCGGCCGCTCGGCCGGCTCGCGCGTCCCGAGGAGATCGCCGCCGTGATCGTCTTCCTCTGTTCCGACCGCGCCTCGTACGTGACCGGCGCGGCGTGGAGCGCGGACGGCGGTACGGTGCCGATCATCATCTGAGCTCCGCGTCGAGCCGATTTTTGTGTGACGAGCGGAGGCGCGCAAGCCGCCGCCGGGCCGGTGCCCCGGCATGGCCCCCATCGAAGCGGCGTCAAATCGGCGCACAATCTCCACCCTTGTGTCACAGGTCAAGGTCGCGGCGGCCGGTATCGTCGCCTCCGAGGGCGGCGGGACGGCTCCCCACCCTCTGTGGGTGGGGGTGCGGGCTGGGTGCGGCTCCTCTGAGCGCTGCAGGAGCCAACCGGTAGGGTGCCGCGGCCGCTGGAGCGACTACGCTGGACGTGATGCCTGAGCTGGCGAGAACGGTTGCAGACGCGTTCGAGGCTCGCATCCGCGAGAGCGAGGATGCATGGCTTTCGCCGCTCGCCGTCCGCTCTTACGAGACCCGGGGGCGTGAGCGCGACGAGGAGGCTTGTCCGGTGCGGACGCCGTTTCAGCGCGACCGCGACCGGATCGTGCACTCGAAGCCGTTCCGGCGACTGAAGGGGAAGACCCAGGTCTTCATCGACCCGCAGGGAGACCACTACCGCACTCGGATGACGCACACGCTGGAGACGACCGCGATCTCCAGGGTCGTCGCGCGGGCGCTGAGGTTGAACGAGGATCTGACCGAGGCGATCGGGCTCGGACACGACCTCGGCCACACGCCGTTCGGGCACGCCGGCGAGGACGCGCTCGACAACGCCCTTCGGGAGCGCTTCGGGCTCGGCTTCCGCCACTACGAGCAGTCGTACCGGATCGCGCGCGGGCTCAACCTCACGCACGAGGTGTGCGAGGGGATCCTCACCCATACCGGACCGCTCGAGCCAGAGACCCTGGAGGGAAAGATCGTCCGCCTCGTCGACCGCGTCGCGTACATCAACCACGACATCGACGACGCGCTCCGCTACGGGTTGCTCGAGGAGCGGGACCTGCCGCACGACGAGATCGATCTGCTCGGGCCGACCGGTGGGCAGCGCATCGACCGGCTCGTCCACGACCTCGTGGAGACCTCCGCCGCCGCCGGCGAGATCCGGCAGAGCGAGGAGGTCGGCGCTGCCATGCATCGTCTGCGCAAGTTCATGTTCGAGCACGTGTACCTGGCCGAGCATGCGCAGGAGGAGCATCGTCGGGCGCATATGACGATCGAGCGCATCGTCGCCCACCTGGTCGAGCGCGGCGACGCGCCGGACGAGGTCGTCGAGTACGTCTCCGGCATGACCGACCGCTTCGCGCTCGCGTACGCTGAGCGACTGTAGTGCCCTCTCCAGCACCAGTCAGGGCATTTCTGGCGGCGCCCGGAACCGCCATGCGGCGTCCTCAGTCGCGCCAATATCTGGTTTCGATATTGGCGCTCCCTGCGTCCTTGCCTGGCGGCCCCGGTCACTCGCCAGAAACGCGAGACCGCCACTGGAGAGGGCACTGATGGCTCGGATCAAGGACTCGTCAGTCGAGGCGGTCAAGGCCACGGCCGACATCGTCGCGCTGGTCGAGCCTTATACGCGTCTCCGCAAGTCCGGCGCACGGTTCGTCGGTCTCTGTCCTTTCCACCAGGAGAAGACGCCCAGCTTCGGGGTCTCCCCCGACCGCGGCACGTTCAAGTGCTTCGGCTGCGGCGAGGGCGGCGATGCGATCACCTTCGTCGAGAAGAAGGAGAACCTCGACTTCGTGGGTGCGATCGAGTGGCTCGCCGGGCGGTTCGGGGTGGAGCTCGAGTACGAGGAGACGTCGCCCGAGCAGGATCGCCTGCGCAAGCGCCGCGAGCGGCTCTTCCAGCTCCTCGACCGGGCGGCGACGTTCTACGAGCGGTATCTGTGGGAGTCCGAAGCGGGAGCGTTCGCGCGCGACTACCTCGCCTCCCGCGGGCTCGGAGAGGAGATCTGCCGCGAGCTCCGTCTCGGTCTCGCGCCCGGCGGCGCGGCGCTCACCCGGGGTGCGCTCGAGCAGGGCTACTCGCACGACGAGCTCGCCGGAGCGGGGCTGACCAACCGCCGCGACAACGACTACTTCGCGCGGCGGCTGCTCTTCCCACTTGCGGACGCCCGCGGACGGGTCCGAGGGTTCCAGGCCCGGCGCCTCTTCGACGACGATCCCCTCCAGGCGAAGTACATCAACTCCCCCGAAGGCGACCTGTTCCGCAAAGGGGATCTGCTCTACGGCCTCGACCTCGCGCGTGCGGCGATCGCCAAAGGCGACCACGCCGTGATCGTCGAGGGCAATCCCGACGTGATCGCCCTCCGCCAGGCCGGGTTCGAGCCGGTGGTCGCCGCGATGGGTACCGCACTGACCGAGGCGCAGCTCCGTGAGCTCTCCCGTCTGACCAGGCGCGTCTCGCTCTGCTTCGACGCGGACGCCGCCGGCCAGGAGGCGACCCTGCGCGGAATGGAGCTCGCCGCCGCACAGGGGTTCGATATCCGCGTCGTCTCGCTCCCGGCCGGAACCGATCCGGCCGACGACCCCGCCTCCTTCGAGAGCAGGCTCGATCAGGCGAAGAGCTACCTGCGGCATCGCGTCGAGGCCGAGTGGCAGCGCGACCCCGATCGACAGCGCTACTTCAAGCGGGTCGAGGAGATCCTCAACGCGGCACCCGACTCGCCCGACCGGCAGGACGCGTGGCGATTCGCGAACGACAAGCTGGGTCTTACGGTGCCGATCCGCGCCACCCGGGGGCGCCGTGAGCCGTCCGAGTCGATCAAGGTGCTCGACGCCGAGCAGCGGCGCGAGCGACGCGCGCTTGCGGGGGTGGTCGCACATCCGGACGCGACCAGGGATCTGCTTGCGCTCATCCCTCCGGAGCACTTCGACGTCGAGCTGCACCGGCGCGTTCGTGCCCGGCTGCTCGACTCGACCGGTGCTGAGGACCGTGATCTGGTCGCCATCCTCGCGGAGCTGGATGCGCTCGCCGAGAGCGAGTCGATCGACGAACCGACCGCGAAGGAGCTGCTCCTCCGCCTGCGCGAGCGCGGCGTCCGCCGCGAGCTGGCGCGCTCCGACGATCTCGAACGCACGAAGGAGCTCCAGATCGCACTGGCGAAGATCCGCGAAGCCGTCGGCGCCCTGACCTAGAACACGAACGGAACGAAGCGCCGCTTCGTCAGGCGGCGGTAGTCCGCATAGTCGGGGTAGTGCCGGACGAGTAGGGCCTCCTCGCGGCGGGACTTCAGTTCGAAGAGAGCGACGAGGACCAGCGTGAGCGCGCCGCCGACGATCGAGGCGAAGATGAGCGACCAACCGGCGGCGACGAGGATGCCGCCGCCGTACATCGGGTGGCGGGCATGCCGGTAGATCCCCGCGGCGGCGAGCTCGCCCTGCCGCCGCGGTTGCGGGAACGGTGTCAGCGCGGCGCCGAGCTGGATTCCGCCGACGACGACCAGTCCGAGTCCGAGCGCAATCAGGACGGCGCCGACAGCGTAGGCCGGGATGCGTCCGGCTGCCGGCCAACCGAGGCCGACGACCGCAGAGACGCCGATCGCAGCGATCAGGACGAACTGCGCGACGACCCAGCCGCCGCCACGGGCGCCGAGCTCGGGGATGCGGGACGGAGTCGCCATCGGCCGGCAGTCTTCCCTCGGCTAGATTGTCGCGTGCGGGAGCCCCTGGCGTGGGGCTGAGAGGCGGCCTCGAGGCCGCGACCGAAGAACCTGATCTGGGTCATGCCAGCGAAGGAAGTGACGAGATGAACGACTCATTGGTTATCGCCGGTCGGGAGCTCCGTTCACGCCTGATCACCGGTACGGGCAAGTACTCCTCGCCGGAGGTGATGCGCGACGCTGTGATCGCCTCCGGGTGCGAGCTCGTGACCGTCGCCGTCGGCCGGATCGACCTGGACACCGTCGAGGAGGCGATCACCGACTACCTGCCGGACGACGTGACGCTGCTCCCGAACACAGCCGGCTCCGCCACTCCGGAGGAGGCCGTCCGGATCGCCCGGCTTGCGCGAGCCGGCGGGCTCCCCGACTGGATCAAGCTCGAGGTCATCCCCGACCCGCGCTGGCTTCTCCCCGATCCGGTCGGCACGCTGACGGCGGCCGAGCGGCTGGTCGACGACGGCTTCACCGTCCTCCCCTACGTGTTCCCGGACCCGGTGCTCCAGAAGAAGCTGGAGGCGATCGGCTGCGCGGCCGTCATGCCGCTCGCGTCGCCGATCGGAAGCGGCCGCGGCCTGAAGCTTCGGCACGCGATCGAGATCATGGTCGAGCAGGCCGAGGTTCCGGTCGTCGTCGATGCGGGTCTCGGCGCGCCGTCGCAGGCGGCCGAGGCCATGGAGCTGGGTGCCGACGCCGTCCTCGTCAACACGGCAATCGCACGCGCCGAAGACCCTGCCGCAATGGCGGACGCGTTCCGAGCCGCGGTCGAAGCCGGCCGGGTCGCGCGCCTCGCCGGGCTGATCGAGGAGCGCGAGACCGCCGAGGCCTCGAGCCCGACCGGTGGCCTGGCCGCCCGGCCGTGACAGACGAAGCAGTCACCGTCACCGTCAACGGCCGCGCACAGGAGACCGCGCCGGGCGAGACGGTCGCGTCGTTGCTCGACAGGCTCGGGCTCGCCGCCCCCTATGCGCTCGTCGAGCGAAACGGGGAGCCGGTCGAGCGCGACCGGTACGGTGTGACCGCGCTCGAGGATGGCGACCGGCTCGTCGTCGCCCGCCCGGTCGCCGGTGGATAGCCGCCTCTACCTGATTACCGGAGTGCGGCCGGACCTCGAGACGTTCCTGGAGGCGGCGGTACAGGGGGGCGTGGACATCGTCCAGATCCGCGAGAAGACGCTCCCGGACGGAGAGCTTCTGCCGTCGCTTCAGCACACGCGCGAGGTCACGGGCCGCCTGGGCATCCCGCTCGTGGTCAACGACCGGGCCGATCTGGCCCGTCTGGTCGAGGCCGACTATGTCCACGTCGGCCAAGACGATCTGCCGGTGGCCGCGGCGCGCACGTTCGGGCTCGGCGTCGGCCAGTCGACCCACGCGCCGGCCGAGCTGGCGGCCACCGAGGCCGACTATGCTGGCGTCGGACCGGTGTACGAGACGCCGACGAAGGCGGGCCGGCCCGCAGTCGGCCTCGAGTACGTCCGTCACGCAGCGACACATGCGCGCGTGCCGTGGTTCGCAATCGGCGGGATCGACGAGGCCAACATCGCCGAGGTCGTCGCCGCGGGGGCGACCCGGATCGCCGTCGTCCGCGCGATCGGCGACGCAGAGGATCCCGAGCGGGCAGCCGCCGTCCTGCGGCGGGTCCTCCCCTGAATGCCTTCGCTACCATGCCGAAGCCGATTCGGCCGCCTTCCCCGGTAGCTCAATTGGCAGAGCATCCGGCTGTTAACCGGAGGGTTGTTGGTTCGAGTCCAACCCGGGGAGCTCCAAGGCCCGCGCACGCGGGCCTTTTTCGTCTCCGGGCCTATGTGATCGCGCGGGGACAAAGCGCGTGCAGCAGGCGTCACGGAGCTGACCGCGCTGGTCTCGAGTGGCATCTCAGCTCCAACCAGCTGAGGACCGGTTGGCTGACGAGGAGGTAGAACGTGTTCGTCCCCGCGGCTGCCGCCCGGCTACGGCGGAGACGAGAGCTTCGGTTTTCCTATTGCAGGTAGCGCTCGACCACTTCCTCGGGGCGCTCCTTCGCCCCCTCGGGGTCGAGCCCCGCCTCGCGGCGAGCCCGGCGCTGGCGAAGCAGATCCCAGCACCGATCGAGTGAAACCTTCAAATCCTCGAGTCGGCGACGGTCCTGGTCGGTCGCGCCTCCGGCCGCCTCGCGCTCCCAGAGCTCGTGCTCCTCCGCGACGAGCTCCTCGATCGTGCCGTGGATCTGTGCATCGTCCATGTCCGCCTCCAAGGGTCGACGAGCACTCATTGTTCCTGAGCGGGCCTGGGGGCGGGATTCCCGCCGTTCCGTTACGGGTATAGCGCCCGACGGTGGCTGTTCGCATCTCCGACCTCGTTGTGCCGGACGCGTTCGGTCGGCAGGATCTGGCGGCGACCGCCCGCCGCTTTCACGAGCGCCAGCTCGAGGACCCGCCCGATCGCATCGCGGCGTTGATCCACGAGGACGCGGAGATGACGCTGCTCGCCAACTACCTGCGGACTCTGCGGGGGCGACGGGCAATCATGGCCGCACTCGCGCGAGGCCGCGATGCCGAGATCTACCAGGCCGAGGTCGAGCAGTGCGAGCCGATCGGCCCCGACCTGCTGCTCGTCCGGGGTCACGCGCGCTATGCCCTCGACGACGGCGGCGTCGGCGTCTCCCGGGTGTGGTGGCTGGACGAGTTCCGCAACGGCCTCCTCTGGCGCGTCGAGGCATTCAGGACCGAGCAAGCGGCACTGGACGGGTACGCGTCCCGCCTCTCGGCAGCGCTGTGACGCGTGTGGGGGCGCGGTGGCACGCCCCCACACGCGTCCGGGGTCACGAGAGCTGTGCTCTGATCGCGCCCGCCGGATGCTCGGCCGTGTGGACGTTCACGTAGAACCCGGACGGGTTCGCCAGGATGTCGTCGACGATCGCGGCCGTCGAGGAGACACAACCGCTCGAGTTCCCGTCGGCTCCCGGTGCGGTGAACGGTACGACCACCGGCCCGGACACTCCGGCGGCGCCCTTGTGGATGTGCGCTGCCGTCGTCGGCAGCGTGACGTTCGCGGCGTGCAGCCGGTAGCACACGGTCGCTGAGTCCTTGAGGATCCGGATGACGGCCGATCCGGTTGCGTTCGGCTCGCTCGTGCCCTTCAGGTCGAGGGCGAAGATCGTGCCGAACGACGTCGTCGAGGTCCCGGCCAGCTGTCCGCGGATCGCGCCTCCCGGGTACTCGGCCGTGTGGACGTTGACGTAGAACGTCGTCGGGGCGGCCAGGATCGACTTGACCAGGGTTCGCGCCGCCGTGGCGCAGCCACTCGAGGCGCCCGTCGCGTTCGGGGTCGTCAGCGGGACGACGACTGGACCCGCGGCTCCCGCGACGCCATGGTGGATGTGGGCAGCAGTCGCCGACGGTAGGTTCCTGGCGGCGATCTGGTAGCAGACCTGACCCTGGCCCGCGCGAAGTCGGAATGTCGCCGTCCCCGTCGCGACCGGGTCGCCCGCCGGGGTCTCGACGGTTCCGGTCAACGCAACCGGGAACGCGCGGCCGCCGGAGGTCGGCGTGAGCACTGTCTTCGGACAACCGCCGGCCGGCGCCGGAACGATGTCCGCGGGTCGTTTCAGGGCGGCGCGGAGCGCCTTGCCGGAAACGGTCTGCTTCACGTAGGGGTTCGTCTTCGACGAGGTGCGATGGCAGATCGTCGTCTTGCCTGCGTGCGTGCCTGCGTCCGCCGTCGTCAGTCCGGCACCGGCGGCGGCCAGCATGGTGAGCAGGAGACCGAATCGCTTCATGTCCCTCCTTCGTCCGGGCGCGGAGTTGCCTGTCCGCCGGTAGCTACGAGGGAAGGGGGTCGTCGGATTGCGGGATCGGTTGGCCGGCTGGTGCGCCGACTCAGCAGGAACCCGGCTGCGGCGTCCCGGCTGGGCCGAGTTGGTGCTTGACGATGCCGCCCGCCTTCGACTGCAAGCAGTAGCCGCTCTGGTCGGCGCGGGCGAGGACGACGCCCGACCCCGGTGGGAGCGTCGCCCCGGCGTACGTTCCGTTGGCCGCGTACCACGCCTGGAGCACCTGGGCGGCGCCCTGGAAGTTCGTTCCGGTAGCGGCGGACACCGCCTGCGCCTCGGCCTGGGTGACGGAGTTCGCCGTCGGCCCTTCCTTCTTCGACTGGACTGCGAACAGGTACGCGCCGGCGGCAAGCGCGGCGAGGATCGCTATGAGGCCGAACGTGCGCGTCATGGCCCTATCCATCGGCGGGGCAGCCCGACGCCATGAGCCCTTAACCTGGCACCGTGTCGGGAGCGTGAGACTCAGGCTCCTCCTGTCTTTTGGTGCCGCGCTCGCGGTCGCCGGCGTCACCGGCTGCGGCGGGTCGTCGCGGCAGACCGAAACGACGACAGGGGTCACCGTTCCGGCGTACGGCGTGTTTCCATCAACGACGATCGAGGGCTCGACGAGCGACCGCGGCCACAGCGAAGCCTGTCGCGCGGGTGCAGGCTCGTTCGTGGACGGTGCGATCGACTTCCTCGCTCACTTCGGCCCGCGCGCCGCGTATCCCGCCGACCTGAACTACGTGATCATCCGCAGCAGCCTTGCTGACTTTCGAGCGCGTCGTTGCGACCTGCGGCTGCTCGGCCGAGCGCTCGAGCGGCGATTGACGCCCGAACAGCGCGACGAGTTGATCGGCAACCTTCCGCGCGCGATGGCGACGACCGTGCGTGAGGCGGTCGCCCGGTCGTCTTAGGAGCGCTTAACGCTTCGCGGCGGCGGCGACGAGGCCGGCGGCATCGTCGAACGAGAGCACATCCGTGTTGACGACGAGGTCGTAGTGGGTTGGGCCCTCGTCGACGCCATAGAACCGCTTCAGGTAGTCGCGCCGGGCCGCGTCCGACTCCTTGACCTCACGCGCGCCGCCGGCATCGCCGAGGCCACCGGACTCGGCGAGTCGTTTCGCGCGGGTCTCGGGCGAGGCCGTCACCAGCACCCGCAGCGCGTCGGGCCCCGGCGGCAGCGCGAACGAAGCAGCATGGGCGACGATCACGACGTTCCCCCGGGCGGCGGTCTGCTCGATCGTCTCGCGGATCAGGACGCGCACCGCCTCACCCGTCGGCTCGTCGTCCGCTCGCGGCGCCGGCCCACCGCCGACTGCCAGCGCCTCGGCGCCGGACTGCGCGAGCGCCTGGAGCATCCGTGAGACGAACGAGCGCCGCTGCTCCTCGTCCGCGACGCTGGCGGCGTCGATCCCCGCTTTGGCCGCCGTGCGGGAGACGATCTCCTCGTCGACGTAGACGAAGCCGAGCCGGTCGGCGACCAGCCGGCCGACCTCCTCGCCGCCCGCGCCCAGCGCCCGTGAGATGCAGACCACCCGGCATGCCACGGCTCGACGCTAGAAGGCGCCGCCGTTCGCGTCAAGGCTTCCAGGTCGTCCGACCCTGGCCCGGCCGGCCCGGCGACGTTAGGATCGGCACATGATGCGCAGGCAGCGACTTCGGCCACTGACCGAGGCGGAGGCCTACGCACGGTGCCACGGCACGCGTGACTCCGAGGTGCGGATCGTCAAGCTCGAGCCCCGGCGACCTCGGTACGACCTCGAGGTCTCCGGTGAGGACCTGCGGCGGTCCTTCGAGGCCAAGCTCGCGGGCCGCGAGCTCGAGGACGAGGCGATCAGCGGGACGGCTTAAGCCGCCCGACGCTGTCTACAATGCCGGGCGTGAGCTGGCTCTTCATTGCCTTGCTCGCGGCGGCGGTGGTCGTGCTCGTGGCCGCGGAGTGGCCTCGGCTGTCGGAGCGACTCGGGACAAGGTCACGGCAGAAGCGGGCCCGCGCGGCGCAGAAGGCCCAGCTGCGGCTGATCCGTGCGGAGAGCGACGAGTTCGCTGCCAGCGTGCAGCGCGACCTCGAGCGGTTGCCGACGATCGAAGAGCAAGAACCGCGGCGCTAGCGAACGCGGAAGCTGGTCGCGAAGTTCCTCGTGTTCGGGAGGATCTGCGGCACGTTCTCCATGTTCTTCAGCTCCTGGTAGTCGGCCGCCTGAAGGATGAGCCGATGGCGGCCGGGAGCGACTCCCGCGAGGGAAATGCGCGCGCGGCCGCCCGAGAAGGCGACGCCGATCGACTTCCCGTCGACCTTGGCGACCAGCGACTGCGGATCGACGCCTGCACCTGCGTCCGTGAGAGCGAGCCGGAGCGTCGATCCCCTCGACACGGACGGCGTCAGCAGCCGCACGGTCGGGGGCGTGACGTCGTTGATCCAGAAGCGGAAGGTGTACCGGCCGGGCCCCTTGCCGGAGGGCGTCGGGACCGCCGGCGTGTCGAACACGACGTCGTATGACCCCGACCCCGGCCGGATCGCGCCGGCGACCGGCCGTGCTTCGCCGAACGAGTCGAGGTACGGGTTGATCACGAGCGGCAGCCCGGCGTTGCCTGTGAGGCGGTTCTCGTTGCCGGCAGCGACCACGCGCGGGGACGGGCGGAACCGGCTGCCGCCCGAGCTCGACAGCACGACCACGCCGAAGTTCGCGACGGGCCGTGCCAGCGTCACGCGGAACACCTGCTCCGGCCCGTTCGCCGGGGGCACGGAGTGCGGGTCGGCCGGATACCGGTACGAGCTGACCACGGCCTTCTTCCCGCTCAGCTGGCCCTGGTACGTGCCGACTCGCGCGAGTGGGCTGCGCGGCTCGGTGGCGAGCTTCGGGCTCTCGACGCGGAACCAGAAGGGAATCCGCCGGGTCGCCGTGCCGAGGGTCAGGACGACGAAGCCGGTGACGTCCGCTTCCGGGGCGGACGCAGCCGCTGCGGCGGTGACGGCGAGCGTGCCTGGGACTGTGACCGATGAGGGGACGGTGACGTTGACTCCTGACTGCCCACCCTGGAGCGAGACCGACGCCGTCCACGTGCCGGCGCCGCCGCCGGCGTCCGTGAGGGCGACCGAGCGCGTCGCGCCGGCGCCGACCTCGAGCAGCCCGAACGAGAGGTCGGTGGGTGCGGCGAAGATCAGCGGCGCGTTCGCCGCCGGAACCTGGATCAGTCCGCCGCCCTCACGCGTGGTCGGCAGCTCGTTCGCGGCGGAGGGGACCGGCTTGCCGGTGAGCACCAGCGCTGACTTCACCTGCGCGACCGTCCAGTCCGGGTGCCGCTGGAGCAGGAGGGCCGCCGCACCGGCGACGTGCGGCGTCGCCATGCTCGTCCCGCTGAACGACGCCCAGGTCCCCTCGTGGGGAGGCACCGACGACGTGATGTCGACCCCCGGAGCGGCGACGTCCGGCTTCATCTGGAGCGACACGGGCGTCGGCCCACTGCTCGAGAAGCCGGCGATCGCCAGCTGCTTGGTCACGGCGGCGGCGGTGATCGCATTCGCGGCGCTCCCGGGGGAGTCGACGCTTCCCCGGCCGAAGTCCTCGAAGTCGTTCCCGGCGGCAACGACAGGGACGACACCGGCGGCGGCGGCGGCGTTGATCGCCGCGACCACGAGGTCGCGGGACGGCTCGATCTCGGCCTCGCCGAGCGAGAGGTTGATCACGTCCATGCCGTCCTTGACCGCCGCCTCGACACCGGCGGCGATCTCGGGCGCGTTCCCGTTCAGGCCGAAGTTCGCGGTCGGGTAGGTGAGCACCTTGTAGTTGCCGAGGTAGGCGCGCGGGGCCACGCCCGATAGCGGGCCTCGTCCGGCGATCGCGCCGGAAGTGAAGTTCCCCGCCGCGATCCCGGCGACGTGCGTTGCGTGCTCGGACTCCTGCGGGTCGAACGGGACCTTCGAGTACTTCCACGTCGTCTCCGGCGCGGGGAAGGAGCGGGCGACAATCACCTTCGCCGTCGTGAACGACGTGTTCCCCTTCGGGAAGCCCGGCGGCATCGTGTACCCGGTCGGATTGAAGAACGGGTGTGCCTGGTCGACGCCGTCGTCGATGATCCCGATCTTGATCCCGTTGCCGGCCGTGCTGAAAGAGGGAGCGCCCCACATCTGATCGGCTCCGATCAGCTGCGGGCTGCGGTCGAGGAGCGGCCAGTAGACGACGTTCGGCCAGACCTTTGCGACGCCCGGCATCGCGGAGAGCCGGCCGAGCTCGGAGCGGGGGAGGAGGACGGCGATCCCGTCGAGGACGACGCTGTACCGCCGAACCACCTGTGACCGCGGGATCGTCCTCGTGATCCGGGTCGCCAGCGTGCGCTGCACGGAGGCGAGGGATGCCAGGTAGCCGACGCTCGTCGGCGTTCGGACGTCGAGACGCTGCGCCTTCACCCGGCTGCTGAGGACGCGGCTCGTGCGGATCGCCTCGACGAGCGGCGGCGCGTCGAGCGTGACGACGACTTCGACGAGGCCCGTCGATCGAGCCGTGTTCGCCGTCGGAGAGAGAAGGAGCGCGGCGAGAGTCGCTGTGGCGATGAGGACCCCGCGCTTCAAGACGGACAGGCTAGCGGGCGCTCAACGCAGGGCGTCGAGCACCCGCGCGGCGTGGTCGTCCGGCTTGACCTGCCGGAAGACCTTATCGACGGTGCCGTCCTCCCCGATCACGACGGTCGACCGCTCGACGCCCATGTGCTTCTTGCCGGCGAAGCCCTTCTCGACCCAGAATCCGTACCGCTCCGTGACGTCGTGGTCGGGGTCGGCGAGCAGCGTAAAGGGCAGGCTGTACTTGTTCTTGAACTTCGCGTGCGAGGCCTCTCCGTCCGGGCTGATCCCGAAGACCTCCGCGCCGGTCTCGCGGAACGAGTCCCATGCGTCCCGGATCCCGCACGCCTGCCTCGTGCAGCCGGGCGTGGCGTCGCGGGGATAGAAATAGAGGACGACCCGCTTTCCGCGAAGGTCGGCAAGCCGAACGGTCTCGCCGGCGTCGCTCTTCAGCTCGAAGTCCGGAGCCGGCTGCCCCTCCTGGACGGCCTCGGTCACCGTCGCTTCAGCTCGGTGCTGAGTAGGTTGACGAGGTTCTGGAGGAGCTTCCACGAGACGTCGGGGTTGCTGTTGACGAACTTGCGGAAGTTCCAGGAGGCCATCACGAGGCAGCGCATGGGAGTCGACGCCGTCACGGTCGACAGCCGCACCCGTTCCGCGATCAGCGCCAGCTCGCCGAAGTGGTCGCCGGCCTCGAGGTGGCCGACCTCCCGGCCGTCGACGGTGACCGACGCCTCCCCTTCGAGGATGACGAAGAAGTCCACGCCGCTCATCTCGCCCTCGCGGACGATCGCCGTACCGGGCCGGTAGCTCCGTTCCTTGAAGGATCGGCGCAGGCGCCTCAGCTGTCGCTGGTTGAGATCGCTGAAGAGCGGAACGCGCTTGAGCTCGTCGGTCGACGTCGTCACCGGGCGATCCTATCTCGGTGCTTCCGTCGAGGTGAAGCCCGGGACCGGCGGGCTACACTGTCGATCCGCGCGGATGTGGCGGAATTGGTAGACGCGCACGGTTCAGGTCCGTGTGGGCTTCGGCTCGTGGAGGTTCAAGTCCTCTCATCCGCATAGCCAGATCAGGCCGGTTCTGTGCCCGATCAGTGCCCAAACGAAGGATCGGACGCGATTGAGCAAGCCGAAAAAGTCCCGCACGTCGGAACCCGTCCCGGTGCCGTTCGAGTTCTTCAGCCTCTCGACACAGGCTCTTTCTGGGACCAATGTGAGCGCGGTCGGCAATCCTGCCGATGGCCCGCTGCGGCTTCTCGTTCAGATGCACGACGCCACGGTTGCTCGCGCATATCTGCTCGCCTTCGAGCGATTCGAGACCGCCGATCGTGGACAGGATGCCCAGATCGCACTCGTCGAGGTGCTCACATGGCTCGACGTATTGGCATCGCAGTCGGACTACGTGAAGGGCCTGCGAAACGTTGCCCTGCTGCAATACGTGCGAGGTCGATGCCACCATCAGCTTGCCTTCGCGATCTTCGCCGACGCCGACTCACAAGCATGGTGTTGGCTCCCGCTCCGCTGGTTGCCGTCTGCCGACCTTGACCACAAGGATCCGAGGCGGGAAGCCGAGTACGCGCAGAACCTCGAGGGACGCCCGGTTCTCGAGACGCTTAAACCGCTAGAGGAGCCCATCCGCAACCTTTCCACCCGCTGAGTCGTATCCGTCGAAGGCCGCGCGGAGCTGGTCGTCCGTGCGACTGAGCCACCGGGCATACGTGTCCTCGAGCTGCGTCACCGACGTCCCCATGATCGTCGCGAGGTACCAGAGCTGGACGTCTCCGGATTCGATCGCCCAGGTCGCGAACGTGTGGCGGCAGTCATACACGCGGCGATGCTGGATCCCGGCGGCGCGGAACGCCGGGGCCCACTCGCGGTGACGGAACTTCTCTAGGTCGATGTAGCCGCCGCGCGGAGCGGGGAAGAGGATCGGCGTGTCGATCCTCGGCGGCATCGCGTCGAGAGCATCGATCACTCGCTGGCGAAGCGGCACCGTGCGGACACTCCCCGGCGTCTTCCCGCCGTCCTTCAGCTCGCCGCCGACAAACCGCCGGCGGATGCTCACCGATCGTGCCTCGCGGTCAATGTCAGAGCGGTGGAGGCCGATCCACTCCTCCGGCCGAAGGCCGGTCCCCACGGCGATGACCGGTATCGCCGCGTACCGCGCGTCGAGCTCGGTGGCGACCGCGTCGACCTCGTCCCAGGACTCGAACGGCGTGACCTGCCGCCGCTCGTGACGGTTCCGCCGAGGGTTCCGGATCCCGTTGGTCGCGTTCCGCTCGACCAGGCCGCGCGCAACCCCCCAGGTGATCGCCTGCCGGAAGACTCGGAAAACTCCATGGCGTGAGCCCGGCGGCAGAGCCTCCCGCCAGTCCTCGACCTCGATCCGGCGGAGGCTGTCTGGATGCCGCTCGCCGAACTCCTTCCGCGCCTTCCGGAACTGCGCGGTCATCTTCCGCACGGTCAGCGAGTCGAGGGTGCGGCCGTGCTTGTCGAGGAAGACGTCGAGGAGATCGTTAACGCTCTGCGGACGGTCGCGTGCGGGGATGAGATCCCCCCGCCGCAGCGCGTTGACCTCGTCGGTCTTGTCTCGCAGCCATGACTCGGCCGCGGTCTGGGTTTGGAATCCACCCTGGTACTTCCTGACGCCGTTCTCGTCGTAGTAGCGCGCGCCGTAATTCCTCGTCGACCGCTTCACGACGCTGCCCGCCTGGCGCTTAGGCACGGTGCCTCCGTTCCGCGCTAAGGCCCCGACGCGGCGATGGTGGCGCCGGCCGGGGCCGCGCGCATCTTCGCAAGTGCGTCAGAGGAATGCGTGCCACCATCACGCATGCGGCGATCATACGACTGTCCTCGGTCGCAAGGAAGGATCTGGCCCGAACCGAGCGGCTTCGAGAACCGCCTCGACCTCCGACCACCGGAATCGCAGCCGGCCGCCGAGACGGAACCCCGGCAGCTTCCCAGCCTCCGCCCAGTCGACGATCGTCGCGGGCGCGAACCCGAGCAGCGCGGCGATCTCGGCTGCGGTCATGAGCGGCTCGCTCATGCCACTCCCGTCCTATGCTTCCCTCCGTGAAGACGTACGACGTCCAGCTCGTTCAGCCGGACGGCAAGAGCGGCGCCGGCCAGTACGAAAGCCCCACCGGTGAACTCCCGAGCGTCGGCGACGTGGTCGACGTCGACCAGCACGGCACCCGCGCTCGTGTCACCGACGTGTGGCCGGACGACAACCCGCCGATCCGCGCCGAACTGTTCGACGAATAGGCTCACAAGTCGCCGTCCCGCTGCTGGCGCCACTCCTCTAAAACGCCCTCGTACGGCCCGTCCTGGCGCCAATCGAACCAGGGTCAAGACCACCGCTCGCCGTTGGACCGGTCGTAGATGCCGCGCTCCGGATCATCCGGCGGAACCTCCACCGCCGACCGCCGCCGACCCGCCGTTGCGCGGTTACACGACGCGTGCGCAGGCCCAAGCCAACCCGAGCGATCGTCCGTGTGATCGAGATCCCACCGTTGACCCGGCAACACCGGCTTCCCGCACCGAGAACACGGCGGCATCGCACCCGCCCTGATCTGTTCATCGAGCGCACGACGCAATCGCCGATGCTCCTCGCCATAACCGCGCGCCACTGTCCGCCCCCACACCGGGTGCTGCCTTCGGTTCCGGCTCACGCGAACGACCAGACATCGGGGAGAGAAATGCCGACTGCGCGGGGTCGGCTGGCTCGTTGCTTAAAAAGGCAACGCTTGGGAGGGTCATAGGAGTCCCTCGGCTCGGAGTTCGTCTGCGATCGCATCGAGACGGGCGAGCTCTTCGTCGCTGGGGTGGTCCGAGACCACGGATCCACTACTGCCGTGGGTGGTCTGGTGGTGGCTCTCTATAGAGAGACCACCCAGCTGACCACCACAGGCAGGCCTCAGGTGGTCCGGGTTGTCCGGGTTGTTCTGAGGGCTTCGGACCACCCACAGATGGGCTTCGTTCGGGCCGAGCTCGAAGGCGAATCGCTCGTCGTTCTTGAGTGTCGCGGTGACGGTCCCTTTGCCGGCGCCGACGGCCGTCGTGATCGCGTTGGTGCTGGAGCGCGGATGCTCCCGAAGCCAGGCTTCGATCTCGGCGGCGAAGTCGCGCGGTGGCTCTTCGTCTTTCGGGTCGCGGCGGAAGCCCTGGTCGCGGTCGAACAGCAGGCCCAGCGTGCACCGACCTCGAGGTCGCCGTCGCGGTCTTTGAAGAAGTGCAGCTCGGCGTAGCCGTGGCTGACGCGGCGGATCCCCAGGACGATCTCGGCGCCGCGGACGTAGGCGCTGGAGCCAAACACGTCATGGATAGAGAACCGCTCGCCGGGGATCGGCTTGCGCAGGTGGACTGGCAGGAGGAGCGCGAAGCGGTAGCGGTCGCGCCAAGAGTCGAAGATCTTCATCAGATCGGTGGCGCCCCGCTCGACGTTCGAGTCGCCGGCGTGGAGCTTGTAGAGCGGGTCAAGTACCACCACGGCGTATTGGCCGTTCTCAAGGACGTCCTGGAGGGCGAGCGCTTGGGCGGTGTCTCGGTCGAGCGCCATTCCGTCCGGGACGCGCAGGTAGTCGACGGCGTCGGACTGGTCGAGCCCGGCTTCGTGAAGCCGGCGTTTCACGGTGCGGAGTCCTTGCTCGGCGTCGACGATCAGCGCGCGCAGGTTGTCGGCGCCGGTCCATTCGAGGAACTCCTCACCGGTGACGATGGCGCGGACGATCTGCAGGCTGATCGTCGTCTTCCCTTCGCCGGAGTGGCCGCCGACCACGATCCGATGGCCGCGGACGACGAAGTCACCGAGCAGCTTGTCGCTCTCGGGCGGGTCGGGGAGTTCGCAGATCTGGCGCGTTGTCAGAACGTCGAGCTCCGCCTGGTCGTCGGTAGCCGCACGGCTGACGTGGAGGTCAGCGTCAGCATGGATCGGATCGGCGAAGACCTCGCGCGCAAGCGCCTGCGTAAGTGGCTCGCGTCCCATGCTCAGGTGCGTGTCCATCCACTTCTGATCGATTGGCTCACGGGCGCTCACGCCGCGTCTTCCATCGGGAGCGCGCCGTGACAGGCCGCGTACTGGTGGTGTTGGAGCTCGCCCGGCCAGCGGAACGCCGCACCGCACCTGCACCGGAACTTCCTAACGGCTCTGGAAGCCTCGCAGCTGGCGAGGTCGTGCTCGAGGTCGACGAGCACGTCGTAGGCGAGGCTGTCGTCGCCAACTTCGAGCGCCTCCCTCGCGACGACTATCCGGCCGAGGA
The DNA here is from genome assembly GCA_046732255.1 of Actinomycetota bacterium. GTDB lineage: Bacteria > Actinomycetota > Thermoleophilia > Gaiellales > Gaiellaceae > DATBLE01. Next base: position 3,082 of record JBKPMR010000053.1, on the reverse strand, counting down.
CGGTCACGCGGCCGCTCCGTACAGGTAGGCGAGCTCGACCTCCCACACGTCGGCGCCGAAGATCCGCGAGACGATCGCGTCCGCAACGTCGAAGCTCACCCGCTCCTGCTCGCCGTTGACGATCGAGCGGATCCGCCGAACCGGGATCTCCGCCTCCTCGGCGAGGTCATCGTACGTCGCACCCTTTTTGTGCCGCTCGCGGAGCAGCACGGCCAGCGGCTCAGCGAGCACACGGGCCGGGAGCCGGATTAAGTCGTCGTCGTCAGGATCTCGTCGAGGGCCGTCGCGGCCCGAACCGCTGGAGGTGCGGCGCCGTGACGTCTGCTGGCGCGAGCCCTCTGGAGTCTTGCGCCGCGGCTCGACAGGCACGTTCTTGCGCTCAGCGATAGCCCACGTCGCGGCGACATCCAGTGCACGGAGTCCGAGATGGCCGTGCTGCTGGATCGCCCTCTCGATGACTTCGGGCGGGATAGGTGTGCCGACCGTTGCGAGTGCCGCATCGCGTTCAGCCTTCACGGCCTCGATCTGCGCGATCAGCGAGCCCGCGTCGGCGTACTCACCTGCACGCCACTTCGCGTCGAACTTCGCGCGGATGCGCTTCTCGTCGGACGGGGCGATGGCTAGTGCGCCTGACACGGCCGACACGTGATGGTGAGGGCGGTCAAACCCATGACCCGATCAGTGTCGCATGGGTGCAGGTCGGAAACGGCGAACGCCCCCCGAAGGAGGCGCCCGACCGGACCTTTCACCATCAACGGCCACACCGGCCGCAGTCAACGTTACAAGCAGAAGCGGTCGCTTCCCTAGAGCGGTGGCCAGGACTGCAGCTCGGCGAGCTCGTACCTGTCGAGCCACCAGCGGCGCATCGCCCGCAGCGTCCTTGGATCCAGCGGTTTCGGCGGATGGCGACAAGGCTCGCACACCGCCCCCGTGCCCTGCTTCCGATGCTCGTAGTCACGTCGGGCCGACAGGCTGAAGTCGACGCCGCACTCGGCGCAGGTGACGACGACAGTCGGCGCGCTCACCGCCGCCTGCGCTCCTTAGCGATCAGCGACAATGCGACCGGGGGCGGGCCTGCGGCCTCACGGTGATGCCTCTCCCCACCGTCAGGCCTCTCTGCGCCCGCCCCCGATACTTGGGGCCGCTGTACCTACAGATGCGGGCCGCGCCGAAAACTTGCGTTCCCCCTACCGCGAACCGCGAGCTCACCGCCGCCGGCGCTCCTTCGCCAGTAGCGCGCGCAGTGGATCGGTACCGGGTGCGACCGAGCCCACGCCTTTCGCGACCGCCGGCAGGCCTCGAAGCCTTTGGAAGTCGTCGCCGACCGGGGTCTTCCAGCGCGGCGCGGTCGTGTCGACGCCCTCGTCCACTGCCCGCTCGAGCTCGGCCTGCAACACGTCCGCTTGGTTCTGGATGAGCTCGGCGCGCGGGCGGTAGCGGGGCAGCAAGCGGGCCTCGTCGAGCGGCAGTCGCGGCGGCTGCACGGCCGGATTGGTCGCGCGGCGGCTCCTTATCGCATCCGCACCGTAGTATAAGATTCACTTATGAGCATAGAAACGCAGGAACGCGAGTGGCTCAGCGTGAAGGAGGTCGCCTTCGAGCTCGGCCTGCACCCGACCGCCGTCTACCGCGCGGTCGACAACGGCTCTCTGCCGGCCCTCCGCCTCCACGAATACGGCGCCATCCGCATCCACAAGTCCGTCCTCGACCAGCACAAGGAGCAGCCCTGATGCCAGTGCGCAGCGACGATCGCATCGTCTCCGCGCGGCTCCTCCCGTACAACACGGTCGCCCTTTGTCGCCGACCCGCCTCGTTTCGTGCGACGCGCGGAGATGTTCCACTGCGAGGCGTTCCGCGATCAGCTGGTCGGCGACAAGCCGGCAACCGTGTCGCTGGACGTGGGCCATCAGCGTGACGCGCCTGTCGGTCACGCCGTCGAGCTCAAGAATGTGGGCAGCAGCCTCTTCGGGGCGTTCCGAATCCACGACACCAGCGAGGGTGACGAGGCACTCGAGCGGATCCACGACGGCATCCTGACAAGCGTCTCGATCCGCTTCACCCCGCTGGCGAGCCGCGAGGTCGACGGCGCCCGCCAGCACCGGCGGGCATATTTGGACAGCGTCGCCCTCACCGCCACGCCCGTCTACCCGGAGGCGACGATCCTCGGCCTCCGGAAAGGCACCCGGCGCGAACGCTCCGACCCATCCGAACGCGAACTCGTCGTCCTCGACTTCGAACGACTCGACCAGAAGCTCGGCGCCATTATGAGCGCGCACTTCGAGGAATGGTTCGAGCAGCGACAACTCGGCAGACGACTCGAACGGCTCGGTATCCGCACACATCCGGGGACACCAGGGACAACGCGCTACACCTATGATCGCCGCTACCGACGGCTCGAGCGGCTGCGCACAGAGGTCCGCGCCAGCCTGCAACAGCTCCGGCAGCAGCACCAACCCTGCCGCCCAGACGCCGCACGCACAGTCAGGCGCGACTGCGGCCAGATCCTCACGGTCTACTGACGCAAAAATGCGCCTTAGAAGGTCTTTCAAAATGACTGGAGCCTTCTGAAGCAGAGGATCGCGCAGGCGAGGCTGAGGAGCGCCTCGTGGATCTCGGGGTCTCGTTCGTTAGGCGTAGCGACGTCGGTCATGGGGTCCTCCTGGTTCGTTGGAGGCCGTGGCTTATCGCCGCCCCCTCGCCGCGAGGCCGACCGCGGCGCTTTTGTCCCGGCCCCTGCGCGCCCATGCCGCAGTGACCGCGACGGGTTGACGCACACGGCCGCCGTCGGGTTGAGTGGCGCCGTGGCCGAGTTCACCGCCGCAGTCGAGAATTACGACCGCTTCATGGGCCGCTATGCCACCGGGCTGGCGCCGAAGTTCGCCGATGCCGCCGGCGTGCGCGCCGGCATGCGAGTCCTCGACGTCGGCTGCGGCCCGGGCGCGCTCGCCGTCGAGCTCGCCGGGCGCGTCGGCGAGGACAACGTTGCCGCGATCGACCCCGCCCCCCAGTTCGCCGCTGCCTGCCAGGCACGCATCCCGGGCGCGGACGTGCGCGAGGGCGTCGCCGAGTCGCTGCCCTGGGA
>JBKPMR010000052.1:0-25169 GCA_046732255.1 Actinomycetota bacterium | reverse complement strand
AGCCTGCCGAAGGCGATGGCCACCGCGGCCGCGATCAACGGCGCCGAGCTGATCCCGGACACGGCCGAGCTCTTCCTCGGGTTCACCTCGACCTCGAAGGCGGCCCTCGGACCGACGAGGATCGCGAACTTCGAGACCCTCGGCTACGTGGACGTCGGCCCGGACGGCTACTTCGCCCAGGGCACCCACATGCACCTGTCGCACATCTTCGAGGACCTGCCCGCCTGGTACCAGATCTTCGACTTCCAGCAGCGGGTCGACACGACCTTCAGGCCCGGGCTGCGCGTCCCCGACGGCACGCAGACTGTCGCGCAAGGCCCCCACGACGTCCAGGACGCGCGCGCGGTGGCCGGCGATTACGACCGGCTCCGCCGGATCGGGCACAGCGGCTCGATCCAGCCCGCTTCCCGGCTCGACCGCGACATGACAGGCCCTGACGGGACGCACTATCCCCGCGGAACGGCGGTGCCGCACCGCGCCGACTTCAACACGCTCGACAACCCGTTTTTCTGGACGGCCGATCCCGTCAGGGACGCGTTCGCAACCGACCCGGCGGCCGGCGTCCATTTCGTCGTTTTCAATCCTGGCAGCGACGACTTCCGCCGCCTGCGGCTGGCGATGGACGGCGTCCTCCCGAACGGGACGACGCTCCGTTTCGATTCGGCCTCGTCGGGTCAGGGGTTCAACCAGGTGCTGACGACGACGCACCGCCAGAACTTCATCGTCCCGCCCCGGCGGCACCGCTCGTTCCCTCTCGCAGAGCTGCGGGGGTAGTCCCGTCCCTGTTGCAATGGGCCCGGGCAGAGCGGATACTCCCGATTCACATTCGGGCGACTAAGGAGGTTGTGTTGAGCAGGAAGAGGATCTCGGCATTCGCCGTGGTCGTCGCGCTCGGCGCAACGGCTCTCGTTCTCGCGAGCGGGGCCGTGGGCAAGCCGGGGGCGAAGAGCGCGACGCCGTTGCCGTCGTCATCGTGCGGACCGATCTTCTACAAGGGGTCGGGGTCGCCGCAGTTCCTGATCGCCAGCGATCTGCCGCTGCAGGGCGCAGGCCGGGCGCAGAACATCGCGATGCAGAAGGCGATCCAGTACGTCCTCGAGAACCAATTCCACTTCAAGGCCGGCAAGTACACGGTCGGCTACCAGGGCTGCGACGACTCGACCGCGCAGTCAGGGGCCTGGGACCCAGGCAAGTGCACGGCCAACGGCAACGCCTACTCGGCGAACACGGCGGTCGTCGGTGTCCTCGGAACCTTCAACTCCGGTTGCGCAAAGCTGATCGTGCCGCTCCTCAACCGCGCCCCGGGCGGCTCGGTCGCGATGCTCAGCGTCGCCAACACCGCAGTCGGCCTCACGCACTTCGCCCCCTGGAACGACAAGGGCGAGCCGAACATCTACTACCCGACCGGAAAGCGGAACTACGCCCGCCTCGCGGCCAGCGACGATTACCAGGGACCGGCGGCTGCGAAGCTGCTCCGGAGCGAGGCATTCAAACTTGCGCAGGGCAAGACGTTCGTGCCGGTCAAGTCCGTCTATATCGTCCATGACAACCAGACGTTCGGGAAGGGCGTCGCGAATGCCTTTCGACTCCAGGCAAAGAAGGAAGGCCTCAAGGTCCTCGGGTTCGACCCGTGGGACCCGAAGGCGACGAGCTACGAGGCGCTGGGCCAGCGGGTGGCGGCGACGAAGCCGGACGCCGTCTACCTTGGCGGAATCGTCTGCAACAACGGCGTGAAGCTCCTCAAGGACCTCCGCGCTGCGCTCGGTCCCAAGCCGGTGCTCGTCGGGCCGGACGGCTGGACGCCCTACTCCGCGACGGCGGCGGCCGGCTCGGCGGCGCAAGGGATGTTCATCAGCTATGCGGGCTTGCCGCTCGAGAAGCTGCCCCCGAAGGGGAAGGCATTCATCTCCGCCTTCGCGAAGTACCTCGGGCTTAAGGGACGTGAGCTCCCGCCGCCGTACTCCGTCTACCAGGCGCAGGGTGCTCAGATCATGCTGAACGCGATCGCGAGGTCGAACGGCACGCGCGCCGATGTGACCAAGAAGATGTTCGGGACGCGGGTCACCAACGGGATCATGGGCACGTTCCACTTCGACAAGAACGGCGACATCACCCCCACGAAGGCGATCAGCTTCGATCAGATCAGGGGCAAGACCGGCGTACCCGTCTACGAGGTCGTCCTCAAGGCTGGAGCATGAGTTAGCCCCCCAAGGCTGAAGGGCCAGGCTGGGGAAGGGTGCCCGAGCTCTTCCCCAGCCGCATGTAGGTGGGACGCCAGGCATGGTCACCGAAGCCCACGTAGAACGGGTGCGAGCGAGGAGGGACTTTTCGTCGCTTGCTCTGTCTGCGGTCGGCCTAGGGCTCGTCGTCGTCGTCGTCGTCTGGCTCGCGATCAACCTCGAACAGGACCCGGCACGGTTCTTCCGGGTCTCGCTGATCGGCGTGTCGCAGGGGGCGCTGTACGCCCTCGTCGCGCTCGGCTACACCCTCGTCTACGGCATCCTCGAGCTGATCAACTTCGCCCACGGCGACGTCTTCATGATCGGCGGGATGATCACCGCCTCGATCGTCCTTCAGGTGTTCGCCATGGACGAGAACCCGACGTTCGGGATCCTGATCGCGGCTTTTCTCGTCTCGCTCGCCCTCTCCGTCCCCGGCTGCGCCCTGCTGAACGCGACTGTCGAGCGCTTCGCCTACAAGCCGTTACGCAACGCACCGCGCCTGGCGCCGTTGATCACGGCGATCGGCGTCTCGTTCATCCTCGAGAACGTCGCGATCCTCTGGAAGGGCACGCGCCCGGTGTCGCTGCCGGTGAGCGAGTTCGCGCAGGGCTCCGGCCACAAGCTGTTCACGATCGGGACCTGCCCGCACTGCTTCGTGTACACGACGGATCGCCTGTTCATCATCGTCGTCACCGTTCCGGTTCTGTTTGTCCTCACGTGGCTCGTCCGCTACACGCGGCAGGGGAAGGCAATGCGGGCGACGGCCCAGGACAAGGACGCGGCGGCGATGATGGGGATCGACGTCGACCGGACGATCTCCTTCACGTTCCTCGTCGCCGGCGCGCTGGCCGGCGTCGGCGGGACGATCTTCGCCTTCTACGCGAGCACGATCGGCTACAGCACGGGCTTCACCCTCGGCCTGTTCGCGTTCACCGCCGCCGTGCTCGGCGGGATCGGCAACCTCCCGGGCGCCGTCCTCGGCGCCGTCCTGATCGGAATGATCCAGGCCTGGAACGAAGGGCTGCCGTGGCACACGCCCGGCCCGGCCTGGACGCAGTCGATCGTCTTCTCGATCCTGATTCTGATCCTCGTCTTCCGTCCACAGGGCCTGCTCGGGGAGCGGACCCCCGAGGGAGGCTAGTGACCGCGTTCGCGGACCGGCAAGCGGAGTTCTGGCGCCGGCAGTCGCTCTTCGTCCGGCGGCTCGTGCCCGCCGTCGCGATCACGATCGTGCTCGTCGCCCTGGCGGCGGCGGACAAGATCCTCTGGGCCGGAGCAGGCGTGCTCATCGTCATCGCGGCCGTGCTGCTGCTCTGGCGGCCCGTCCGGGACGGCTTCTGGCCGACGGTCGAGCGGGCCGGCGCGAAGGACGCTCAGACGCGCTGGAGCAGGCAGCCGTCGTTCGTCCAGCGGGCCGTGCCGCCCGTCTTGATCGCGGCGCTCGTGATCCTGGTCGCGTGGGCGGCGGGGGTGGCCCCGGACCCGGCGCTGATCGTGCTCCTCGCGATCACCTACGCGCTCTACCTGCTGCCGCACCGGATCCGGCGGATCGCCCTCCCGCTGACGGTGCTCCTCCTCGCGATCGTCTACCCGCTGCTGATCCAGCAGGCCGACTATCAGCGGTTTCTGTTCAAGGTGCCGATCTTCGACGTCTTTCCGGGCATGGACACGATGATCGCGATGATCATCTTCGCGATGATGGCCGTGGGCCTGAACATGGTCGTCGGCTACGCCGGGCTGCTCGACCTCGGGTACGTCGCCTTCTTCGCCCTCGGCGCATATGCGGCCGGCTGGGTCGCCTCGCCGCTCTTCTACCAGGTGAACGTTCGGGTGGGGGCCGTCGGGGTCGGCCCGGGGCTTCGGGGCATCCACGTCTCGATCTGGCTCGCGCTCCTGATCGCGGCGGTGATCGCGGCGTTCGCAGGCGTCGTCATCGGCTTCCCTACGCTGCGCCTACGCGGCGACTACCTCGCGATCGTCACGCTCGGGTTCGGCGAGATCCTCCCTCAGATCGCCCGGAACGGCGACGCCAACAGCCTCGGCTTCAACCTCACCAACGGCCCGCCCGGGATCAACCCGATCGACCCTCCGGGCTTCGGCAACTGGGCAGAAGAGCACCTCGGCCTGCCCGCCAACTTCGTCCTCGAGCAGGGGACGTACGTGAACTTCCGCAGCCTGATCTACTGGTCGGCGATCGGGCTGCTGCTGATCACGGTCTTCTGCAGCGTCCGGCTGCGGGACTCCCGCCTCGGCCGCGCGTGGATCGCGATCCGCGAGGACGAGGTCGCCGCGGCGGCGATGGGAATTCCGCTGATGCGCACGAAGACGTGGGCGTACGCGTCCGGTGCGTTCTTCGGAGGGGTCGGCGGCGCCTGGTTCGCGGTCGACATCGCGTCGGTCTTCCCCGACCAGTTCTTCTTCAACATCTCCGTCTTCATCCTCTCGATGGTCATCCTCGGTGGCATGGGCAACGTCTGGGGCGTGATCGCCGGTGCGCTCTTCCTCACCTACCTCGACCGCGAGGGGCTCTCGAACATCAGCGGGTGGGCGAACGGCCACCTGCTCAACTGCGATCCCTCCCAGCAGAACCCGTCCTCGGTGATCAGCGGGGGCTGCATCAACGCGCCGCTCGTCAGCTTCGGGATCTACGGCCTGATCATCGTCCTGGTGATGCTGTTCCGGCCGTACGGCATGTTCCCGGAACGGCGGCGGAGGGTCGAGTTCGAGACGGGCGTCCACGACACGCCGCTGATGGATGTTTCCCGATGACGGAGGATCTGCTCGTCGTCCAGGGTCTGCGGAAGGAGTTCGGCGGCCTCGTCGCCGTCGACGGCGTCGACTTCACCATCCCGCAGGACGCGGTCGTCAGCCTGATCGGCCCGAACGGGGCCGGCAAGACGACCTTCTTCAACATGATCACCGGCGTCTACAAGCCCACTGGCGGCCGGATCGTGTTCGACGGCGAGGACGTCACCGCCATGCCGCCGCACGCGATCACCCAGCGCGGGATCGGGCGCACGTTCCAGAACATCCGGCTGTTCCAGCAGATGTCGGTGATCGAGAACGTGCTGGTCGGGATGCACTCGCGCCTCAAGGGCGGCGCCCTAGCCAGCATCGCCGGCCTCCCGACGATCAAGCGCGAGGAGCGGGAGGCGAGGGCGAAGGCGGCCGAGCTGCTCGTCTACTGCGGTCTCACCGGACGCGAGGACAACTACGCGCGGAACCTCTCCTACGGCGACCAGCGGCGCCTCGAGGTCGCGCGGGCGCTGGCGACGCAGCCGAAGCTGCTCCTGCTGGATGAGCCCACTGCGGGCATGAACCCGCAGGAGACGCTCGAGTTCGCGAGCTTCATCGGCAAGCTGCGGGCCGAGAAGCTGACCGTCCTGCTGATCGAGCACGACATGCGGATGGTGATGGGCGTCTCCGACCGCGTCACCGTCCTCGACTACGGCCGGAAGATCGCGGAGGGCACACCGCAGGAGGTCCAGCGCGACCCAAAGGTGATCGAGGCCTACCTCGGCAGCGGGGCGGTGAAGACGGCATGATCGTCGCTCGCCTTCGGCTCGTTTCACGGGGGAAACGGCCGGTTTCCCCCGTGAGCCCCCTTCCGAGCTCCGCCGCTGGCGTCGCCATCGGCGTTCGCGATTGCTTTCACAGCGGGCCGCACGGGGCCGCGCCCGCCATGTCGGTCGCGGCCGCGGAAACCTGCTGCAGAACGGAGCAGGGCTCCCAATGACTGCGTCGGCGGACCCAATGCTCGTTCTCGACGGTGTCGAGACCTACTACGGGACGATCCAGGCGCTCAAGGGCATCTCGATCGACGTGCACGACGGCGAGATCGTCACCCTGCTCGGGGCGAACGGCGCCGGGAAGTCGACCACGCTCCGTTCGATCAACGGCCTCAACCACCCGCGGCGCGGGACGATTCGCTTCCTCGGCGACGACGTCAGCCGGACACCGGCGCACGAGATCGTCCGGCGCGGCGTCTCGCAGTCGCCGGAGGGGCGCAAGCTGTTCCCGCGCATGACCGTCGTCGAGAACCTCGAGATGGGCGCGTTCCAGCGGCACGATCGGGGCGAGATCAAGGAGGACATGGACCGCGTCTTCACGCTCTTTCCGCGGCTGGCCGAGCGCAAGGCCCAGCGGGCGGGGACGATGTCCGGCGGCGAGCAGCAGATGCTCGCGATCGGGCGCGCGCTGATGGCCCGGCCGAAGCTCCTGATGCTCGACGAGCCGTCGATGGGGCTGGCGCCGATCTTCGTCGACCGGGTCTTCGAGACGATCGTCGAGATCAACAAGCAGGGGACGACCATCCTCCTCGTCGAGCAGAACGCGCTCGTCGCGCTCGAGGTCGCCGACCGCGGCTACGTCCTTCAGACGGGCACCGTCGCACTGTCAGGGACGGCGCAGGCGCTCCGGGAGGACGAGGGCGTGCGGAAGACGTATCTCGGAGAAGAATGAAGGGCCGCCGCGCGGGCCCTTTCGGTTAAGCCCTGACCCGAAGGGGCAGGGCGCCGACGTTCATCCCGACGTACGTATAGGAAAATAGGGCGGACAGAGCAGAAACCCCACACGGTGATCGTCGCCGCCGAGCCCGCGGGCCATCTCGAACGCGGCCGAGATGCCGTGCGTGGGGACGAAGCCGAGCTGCCTCGCCGCAGTTGCATCGCGGCAGCCGGCGACGAGCACGGCGCCGAGCCGGTCGAGCGCCGGGCGGCAGGCGTCCCAGTCGGCGAAGGGGAGGCGCGGGTGGCAGGTCCGGCCGACGCGGTACGCCTCGATCGCCCGCGGATCGCCGGCCGCCCGTCGCTCGGCTTCCGCCAGCGCCGCCGACTCCCGTCCCGTCCGGGCGGCCTGGAAGAACGCCCGGTACGGCTGCTGGGTGGGGTGGGAGAAGCGCCGCCGGAACGGGTTGACGAGGATCGCGGTGCCGCCGTCGCGCAGGGGGAAGGCGTCGCGCCAGAGCCGTAGGGCGTAGCCGAGTCCGAGCGTCGCGGCGGCGAGCGGATTCGGGCGCTCGCGCGGGAGCGTCATGGTGGTCGGCGGAATCCCGATGCAGACGGTGTCCAGCGGTTCGTCGAGCGTGGCGCTCTCGGTCTCGACCGAGCGGACGAGCGCCTCGGCGTGCGCGACCGACGGCGGCCCGCCGAACGCGGCCGAGGCTCTCAGCTCGAGCGGCAGTGAAGCAAGAAGCCGTGTGCGGAGGCTGCCGGGCAGCACGCGCATGCCGCGCGCGAGCCGCGAGCGGGCGATTCGCTCCACGGCCGCCTCTTCGTAGGGGTAGCCGCGGAAGGTGCCGGCCAGCCGCGGCAGGTCGAGCGTGAGCGACACCCCGATCAGGGGGACCCGTCGGCCGAGCAGCCGCTCCAGCTCGAGGGCGATCTCCCAGCCTGGGGCCAGATGCGTCTCCAGCAGCGAGTCGGCCGAGGCGGCCCTCACGGTCTCTGCGCCCGCGGCGGCGAGCAGCGACGCGGGACCGCCGTGCAGCACGGTCTCTGCTGCTCCGACGGTGACCACCGTGTCGGTCTCCACGAGCGCTCGGGACAAGCGCAACGCGACCCCGCCGCTCGAGCCGAGCTCGACCAGCTCGGGGTCCTCGACGTCGTGGACGACGACCTCGCCGCGGAAGCGCAGGGCGAACTCGGGCGTGACGAGGCTCTCGAGCACACGGCGGCCAGGCCGGCGGCCGAGCCCCGCGGCGACGAGGATCGTCTGGCGGTCGGAGGGCACGCCGATCCGCTCGAGTTCGTCCGACGCCGCTGCCACCGCGGCCTGCCGCGGGTCCCGTGCGGAGCCGGGGATCGGCAACGCGGGCGGCTCGACGAGGATCGTCACGCGGCCGCCCCGGGGAACGAGTGCCTCCAGCGGCTCGCCCGCCAGCGGGAAGCGGAGGGCGTCGCGGACCGCGGCTCCGACGTCTGCGATCGCCTCGCCGGGCGGCGGCGGCGGCGCGACCACCGTCGCCTCCTCGCCGGCGTCTGCGACCACCAGCCGGGAGCCGCACAGGAGGGGGACTCGCGACACTAGGGAATGGAGCGGTAGAGGTAGCTCCAGCCGTAGGGCCCGATCTGATCCTCGCGGCGCGCCCCGAGCCGCATGGCACCGTCGAGGTGCTCGTCGGCGAAGGGGACGATCTCCGGCCGGGCCACGGGACGTAGACTCGCAGAGATGTCGCCGAAGACGCTCACCGGCGATGAGCTCGAGCTCGACGACGCGCCCGCACGCGACTGCGAGCTCTTCCTCGTCGACGGGAACAACCTCGCGTACCGGGCGTTCTTCGCGCTGCCGGAGGAGCTGGCGACGAGCGAGGGCTTCGCGACCGGCGCGCTGCTCGGCTTTACGAACATGCTCTTCAAGCTGCTCTCGGACTACCGGCCGAAGGGCGTCGCGGTCGCGTGGGACACGCGGCCGGTGCACCGTGCCGAGATCTCGGCCGAGTACAAGGAGGGCCGCCGCCCGATGCCGGACCTGCTCCGTGAGCAGTTTCCCTACTTCCGGCCGATCGTCGAGGCATTCGGCTACCGCAACCTCGAGTTCGAGGGCTGGGAAGCGGACGACGTGATCGCCACGCTCGCAACGCGGGCGGACCAGACTGGGATTCGCACGTGCGTCGTCTCGACCGACCGCGACGCCTTCCAGCTCGTCAGCGAGAACGTGTGCCTGATGATGACGCCGCGCGGTGTCGCCGACGTGAACGTCTACACGCCGGACCGGGTCGAGGCGCGGCTCGGCATCACCGCCGACAAGGTGCCGGACTTCATCGGCCTCAAGGGCGACTCGTCCGACAACATCCCCGGCGTCCCCGGGATCGGCGACAAGACCGCGTCACAGCTGATCGCCAAGTACGGCTCGCTCGAGGCGGTGCTCGAGCACGTCGACGAGCTCACCCCGGCGCGCGCGAAGGCGATCCGGGAGCACGCCGAGCAGGCGCAGCAGTCGAAGCAGCTGGCGACGATGCGCCGCGACCTGGACATCGACTGCGATCCGGCCCAGCTCGTGCTCGCGCCGCCCGACCGCTCGCAGCTGACTGAGATGTTCCGGCGCTTCGAGTTCCGCGGCCTCCTTCAGCGGGTGGACCTGCTGGACGAGGCCCTGCCGGCCGCGGCCCCGAGGGAGGTCGAGGGCGAGACGCTTCCGTGGCGCGAGGCCGAAGACCCAAGTAACACAGTGTTACAAGGTCAAATCGTCGGGCTCGCCACCGACGGAGACCGCATGGCGATCGCGAATGACGACGGCGTGCTCGTCGGCCCGCGCCCAAGTGACACAGTGTTACAAGGTCTGAAGGCGGTGGCGCACGACGCCAAGGCCCAGCGGGTCGTGGCCGCCGACGACACGCTTCTCGCCGCCTACCTGATCGAGCCCGGGCGCGCCTCCTACGAGCTCGACGACCTCGCGATCGAGTACGGCGTCGGTGTCAGCCCGGAGCCGGCGACGGACGAGGAGACGACGGCGCTCGTCCGCCGCGCGGCGATCCCGCCGCGGATCGTCTCGCAGATGCGGGCGCGGCTGCTCGAGCGGGGGAACCTCGAGCTCTACGAGACGATCGAGCTGCCGCTGACGCAGGTGCTCGCCGACATGGAGGACACCGGTGTCCGGATCGACACCTACCGGATGGGCGAGATCACCGCCCGGCTCGCCGACCGCCTCGAGGAGCTCGAGTCGAAGGCGTACGAGCTCGCGGGCGAGGAGTTCATGCTCGGTTCCACGCAGCAGGTCGCCCGCATCCTCTTCGAGAAGCTCGCGCTCACTCCGGGGCGGAAGGGCAAGACCGGTTTCTCGACCGACACGCGCGTGCTCCGGACGATCCGCGGCGAGCACGAGATCGTCGGTGTGATCGAGGAGTGGCGGGAGCTTTCGAAGCTCGTCAACACCTACCTCGGTCCGCTGCCCGCCCTGATCGGCGAGGACGGCCGGTTGCACACGACGATCAACCAGGCGGTCGCCGCGACGGGCCGGCTGTCGACCTCGAACCCGAACCTGCAGGCGATCCCGATCCGCACCGAGCTGGGCCGCGAGATCCGCTCGGCCTTCGTCGCCGACCCGGACTCGAAGCTCGTCTCGGCCGACTACTCGCAGATCGAGCTGCGCATCCTCGCCCACGTCTCGGGCGAGCCGAAGCTGCGCGAAGCATTCGCCCGCGGCGAGGACATCCACACCGCGACGGCGGCAGAGGTGCTCGGCAAGGAGCCGGCGACCCTGACCAAGGGCGAGCGGGCGATCGCGAAGATGATCAACTTCGGGATCATCTACGGCATCTCCGCGTTCGGGCTGTCGGAGAACCTGGAGATCCCTCGCGAGCAGGCCCAGGAGTACATCGACGCCTACCTCGCGCGCTTCCCGCACGTGCAGGATTTCATCGCCCGCACGATCGAGGAGGCGACCAGAGACGGCTACGTGACCAGCCTGCTCGGCCGCCGCCGCCCCGTGCCCGAGATCCGCGCGCAGAACCGCCAGACGAGATCGCTCGGGGAGCGGCTGGCGGTCAACTTCGTCATGCAGGGCTCGAACGCGGACATCATCAAGGTGGCGATGATCCGGATTCACCGCCGGCTCCGGGACGAGGGCCGGAGTGCACGGCTCGTGCTCCAGGTGCACGACGAGCTTCTGCTCGAGGCACCCGACGTAGAGGTCAGGGCGGTCGAGGAGCTCGTCCGCAAGGAGATGTGCGGCGCCTACGAGCTCGACCCGCCGCTCGCGGTCGACGTCGGCGCCGGCCGCGACTGGAACGAAGCGAAGGACTGAGCAGTCCCGCGGGCCGGGTCGCGACGGTTCCCGGCTAACCGGATGGCAGCGAGGGCGTCTTATCGAGGCCCCGGTATACTGACCCGCTTCTGATGGCAAACGAGACAATCGACACGAGCGACGCCGACGTCTGGACTACCGGTCCGGACGGCGAGCTGATCCCCGACTACGACTCCACGTTCCCGACGATCAACGAGGGCGAGGTCGTCCACGGGAAGGTCGTCCGCGTGGACAAGGACGAGGTCCTGGTGGACATCGGCTACAAGTCCGAGGGGGTCATTCCGGTGTCGGAGCTCTCGATCCGGCGCTCGATCAACCCTGCCGACGAGGTCTCGCTCGGCGACGAGATCGACGCGCTCGTCCTCACCAAGGAGGACGCGGAAGGACGGCTGATCCTCTCGAAGAAGCGCGCCCGCTTCGAGATGGCGTGGAAGGCGATCGAGCAGGCGGCCGAGAGCGGCCAGCCGGTGAACGGGAAGGTGATCGAGGTCGTCAAGGGCGGTCTGATCCTCGACCTGGGCGTGCGCGGCTTCCTGCCCGCGTCGCTGGTCGACATCCGCCGCGTCCAGGATCTCGACGAGTTCCTCGGCAAGGAGCTCCGTTGCAAGGTGATCGAGCTGAACCGGTCGCGCAACAACGTCGTCCTCTCCCGCCGCGCCGTCCTCGAGGACGAGCGCAAGGAGATGCGGCAGGCGATCCTCGACCGGCTCAACCCGGGAGACGTGGTCGAGGGGCAGATCTCGAACATCGTCGACTTCGGCGCGTTCGTCGACCTCGACGGCATGGACGGGCTGATCCACATCTCCGAGCTCTCCTGGTCGCACGTCAACCACCCGTCCGAGGTGCTCGAGATCGGCCAGACCGTGAAGGTGAAGGTGCTCGACATCGACCGCGAGCGCCAGCGGATCTCGCTCGGACTGAAGCAGACCCAGACCGATCCGTGGCAGCAGGTGCTCGACAGCTACGGCGAGGGCGACGTCGTCCAGGGGCGCGTGACGAAGGTGGTCACGTTCGGCGCGTTCGTCGAGATCCTCCCCGGTGTGGAGGGACTCGTCCACATCTCCGAGCTCGCGCAGCACCACGTCGAGAACCCGCGCGAGGTCGTCTCCCAGGGCGATCTCGTCAACGTGAAGATCATCGAGGTCGACGCCGACCGGCGCCGTCTCTCCCTCTCGCTGAAGCGGATCGAGGAGGGCGAGCAGGCGCAGCCGCTCCCCGAGGGCGCCGAGCCGCTCCGTCCGCAGATCGATCTCTCCGAGGAGGTCTTTTCCGACGAGCCGGCCGCGGAGGCCGCCACCGACGAGCCGGCCGCCGAGGCCGCGGTGGAGGAGACCGAGACGGTCGAGGACCAAGAACCGATGGCGGAAGAGGCAAAAGCCTCCGCGTCAGAGCCGGAAGAGCCGGTGGAGTCCCCGCGGCCGACGACCGAGTCGGACGCGACCAGCTAGGACCGCATGCGCCCGCTGACCGTCGCCGTCACCGGCGGCATCGCGGCGGGAAAGAGCGAGGCGCTGAAGGCATTCGCGCGCCGGGGCATCCCGACGCTCTCGGCGGACGAGGTCGTCCACCGGCTGATCGCCGGGGACGGCGACGTGCGCGCGGCACTCGAGGAGCGGTTCGGGACGACAGATCGCGCCCGGATCGCGGAGATCGTCTTTGCCGACGCGGACCAGCTCGCGTGGCTCGAGTCGCTGCTTCATCCGCGCGTGCGCCGCGCGACGGAGGACTGGCTGGCCGGACTGGAAGCGGAGGTTGCGGTCACGGAGATCCCGCTCCTGTTCGAGACCGGGGGAGAGAGCAGGTTCGACGCCGTCGTCGTGATCACGGCGCCGGAGGACGTCCGGGCATCCCGGACCCCGCAGGCGCGGGACACGCGCAACCGGCGGCTGATTCCCGACGAGGACAAGGTCGCCCGGGCCGACTTCGCCTACGTGAACGACGGCGCGCTCGACGATCTCGACGCGTTCGTCGGCCGGGTGCTCGAGCGTCTGCGCTCGTGACCGGTTCGAGGCTCGCCGGCCGCCTCGTCCTCGGCCTCACCGTCTGCGCCGTCCTGCTGGCGGTGATCGGGACGATCCATCTCACGCAGCCCGCCTGGTACGAGCGCCTGTGGCACCCGCTCCACTACCGGGAGATCGTCGTCGGCCACGCGCGGAACTACCGGCTCGACCCGGCGCTGCTGGCGGGGGTCATCTACCAGGAGAGCAAGTTCCACGCCGATGCGCGTTCCGACCGAGGGGCCATCGGACTGATGCAGCTGTTGCCGGAGACGGCGAGGGGAATCGCCGCGCGCACCGGCGGATCGAAGTTCACGGTCGCCGACCTCTACGACCCGGAGATCAACGTCCGGTACGGCGCCTGGTACCTCCGCCATCTGCTCGACAAGTACGGCTCGGAGGAGCTCGCGCTCGCCGCCTACAACGCGGGCCAGGCGAATGTCGACCGCTGGCGGGCGCAGCAGCTGCCGATCCAGTTCCCGGAGACACGCGACTTCGTCGAGCGGGTCAAGACGCTGGAGAAGACCTACCGCCACGCCTACGCATCGCTCCGACTACAAGAAGACACTTGACAGACGCACTAGTGATGTCATAATGACATCACGATGCAACTGGATACGCACGTTCAGGCACTTCAGACCGAGCTCGCCGCGCTGGCGGGAATCGGCGACGAGCAGGTCGGCGCTGCGGCGGAGCGGCTGAGCCAGGCGCTCGCCCCGTCGCTGCGACTGCGCCTGCTCGAGCTCCTGTCAGAGGCCGCGCTCGAGGTGAGCTCGCAGCTCAATGCGGGTCACGTCGAGATCCGGCTCGCCGGCCAGGAGCCCTCGCTCGTCTACGTGGAGCACGAGGAGGCTGCCCCCGCGGAGGACGGTCTCACCGCCCGGATCACGCTGCGCCTGCCCGACTCGCTGAAGACGTCGGTCGAGGGCGCCGCGGCGAAGGACGGCGTCTCGGTGAACACGTGGATCGTCAAGGCGCTCGCCCGCGGGCTCACGACCGCGGTCGCGTCGAGCGGCCGCATCGGTAGCCGGTTGACCGGCTACGGCCAGAGCTGACCCAGGGAAGGAGGAGGCATGCGGTACCAACCTGGAATGTTTGGACATCTCCCTGAATGGGAGACCTCCGATCGGCGTGACCGCGTCGATCTGCGCCCGATTCGCGTCCCGGGTGCGTCGCGCCGGAGGAGGCGGTCCCGGTGAGGTACGACTTCGCCACCCAGGAGCCTCCGAGGCTGCGGTTCGGGCTCGGCGCCGGGCGGATACAGGTCGAGACCGCCGACACGGCGGAGACGACCGTCGAGGTGGAGGCGACCCGCGGCGACGTCGAGGACCTGAAAGTCGAGCAGCACGGCCGCGACATCGTCGTCGAGAGCCGAAAGCGCCTTGGCTTCAAGAGCGATCAGGAGTTCGACATCCGGATCCGCGCGCCACACGGCTCAGACGTCGATGCCAACGTCGCCTCCGCGCCGTTCCGGGCGACCGGTCGCCTCGGCGCGATCGAGGTGAACAGTGCGACCGGCGACGTCCAGGTTGAGGACGTGGAGCGCGAGGCGAAGGTGCGATCCGCGAGCGGGGGCGTTCAGCTCGGCACGATCGGCGGCCGCGCCGACATCAACACCGCGTCCGGCGACGTCGAGATCGTCTCGGCCGCCGGCGGCGGAACGATCCGGTCGGCATCGGGGGACGTCCAGATCGGCGAGGCAGCGCGCCGCCTCTCGCTGAACACCGCCTCGGGCGACATGGTGATCGGCTCGATCGCCGAGGGGTCGGTCGACGTGAAGTCGGCCTCGGGCGACGTCAGGGTCGGAATCAAGCAGGGCTCCAGGCTCCACGTCGACGCCCGCTCGCTCAGCGGCGACACCACGTCGGAGGTCGAGCTCGGCGGCGTCGAGGTCGCCGCCGGCGGGCCGCTCGTCGAGGTCAAGGGGACGACGATGAGCGGCGACATCAGAATCGTCAGAGCGTAGAAATGCTGCACGATCGGGGTCTGCGCGCCCTCCTGGCGGCGGAGGTCGTCTCGACGACCGGCTCGATGATGACGTGGCTGGCGCTGCCGTGGTTCGTGCTCTCCACGACGGGATCGGCCTCCCGCATGGGGATCGTCCTTGCCGCCGAGGCGCTCGGGGTCGCCGCGTGCGGGATCCCGGGCGGCCATCTCTCCGCGCGGCTCGGCGCCCGCCGGACGATGGTGATCGTGAACGCGATCGCCGGGCCCGCGATCCTGCTCGTGCCGCTGCTGCACTGGGCGGGAGTTCTCTCGTTCGGGCTGCTACTCGCGATCGTGTTCGGGATCGGTGGGCTCTTCGGCCCCTACTTCGCGTCGCAGCGGGTCATCCTCGCGGAGATCCTCGGCGAGGACGAGGCGAGGGTGAGCGCGGCCAACGCCTGGCTTCAGGGCGCGACGCGGATCACGATGCTGCTCGGGCCCCCGCTCGCCGGGGTCCTCATCGCCCTGATCGGAGCTCCTGCGGTCCTCGTCTTCGATGCCGGGACGTTTCTGTTCGCGCTCGTGGTCATCGCGCTTTTCGTGCCCGGGGGCAAGCCGGTGGAGGCTACCGATGACACGCGCGGCCTCTTGGCCGGCATCCGGCAGCTCGGCCGCAACCGCCTCCTGCTGGCTTGGACGCTCAGCATCGCGGTCGGCGACGCCGCCTGGAGCGCGCTCTTCGCGACGCTTCCCTTCTACGCCTTCACGTACTACGACGGCAACGCCAAGGTGGCAGGCCTCCTGATGGCCTGCTTCGGCGTCGCCGCAGTGGTGGGGAACGTGATCTCCTTCCGTGTGCGACGCCGTATGGAGCCGGCGTCGCTGATCGCGGTCTTCGTCTTGGCGCAGGCTGCGGCGCTCTGGCTGCTGGTGGGCGCCGGACCTGCCGGTTGGATCGCCGCCGCCCTCCTACTCGCGGGGCTCGCCAACGGGATCGTCAATCCGTCGCTGCACGCAATGCTGACCCTGATCGTGCCTGCTGCGGTTCGCTCGCAGACCTTGACGGCCGTGCTCGTGATCAACCAGCTGGCCGCACCCGCAGGCTATCTCGGCGCCGGACTCCTGCTCGCCCACGGAGGGGTTCAGTCGGTCTTCCTGATCGTCCCGGTGGTGCAGTCTCTGACGATGGGGGCACGGGCGTTCGCAACGCTCCGTCGACGAAACGAGATCCCGGTTACGGCTTCGTGAGCCGCGCCCAGAGGTTGTCGAGCATCGTCGAGACGGGGACCGTCAGTGCCGAGCCGCCGAAGTCGAGCGCGCCGGCGGCGAAGACCTTCGCCCCGGCGCTCGTCTCGTAGTACGTCATCTGGGCGGTCAGACCGGCGCCGAACAGGTCCGGGATCTGCGCGAGGACGATCGTCGAGGGAGGCGACTCCGGAGCCGTGTGATCGATCTCGATGCCGTAGCCGCCGACTGCACCGCCGAACGTCGAGCCCGCGGTCAGGCTGGTGCCGGCCCAGAGCCACGCGGCCGGCGACGGGTCGAGCAGGGTGAACAGGCCCTGCCGCTCCCCCCGGTCGTTGGCCAGGTACTGAACGCCGATCAGCGCCGCCTCCGGGCGGCCGAGGCTCCGCCACTGGTGGTCGCGGGTGATCGCGATCCCGTCCTCGCTCACGTGCCAGAAGAAGTTGTTTGCCGAGAGGAAGATCAGGTTGCCGCCCAGGTCCCGGTACCGCTGGACGACGTCGTACTCGTGCGTCGTCACGTACTCGCTGTGCCCCGGGTAGACGACGAGGTCGTAGTCACGCTGGAGGTCGTCCCCCGAGAGCTCGTCGAGATCGGATTCGGCGAGGAAGTCGACCCGCCGGTCGTTCCAGTACAGCCAGTGCAGGAAGCCCTGGTCGTAGCGGTAGAAGAAGGGCGGCACGCCGCGGCGGAGGTATGGCCGGTTGCGCACGACCGTCCTGTTCGGGTAGCCGGCGTACCACGTGTCGCCCCAGCCGCTCCCGTCGGCGTCCCAGAAGTTGTACGCCTGCCAGGTATTGGTCGGCAGGACGACGGCGACGCGCGACGCGAGGCCGAGCAGCGCCGGCCGGACGACGAACGGTGCGTATCCGATCGTCCCGTCCTCGGCGATCAGCTTGGCGAAGTACAGGCCGGACGGCCACTCCCCGATCCCGATCGGAACGGTTCCCGGGGCGTCGCGGTGACGCGCCCAGCCGATCGTCGTCGGCGGGGTCACCGGCTCGCCTTCGAGCAGATTGTCGGCGTAGGTGACGAGCCGCTCCGGGCCGGTTCGCAGGACCTGCACGGTCATCGAGGGCTCGTCGGTGGCGATCCGCAGCGCCGCGACCTGGCCGGGCGCGTAGCTCTGCCGCTGGAACGACGCGTCGATCCCCTGGATGCGCACGACCGGTGCCCGCGGATGGAGGGAGACCCGAGCGTCCGGGGACCCGTAGGTGAGCACGTTGCCGGCCGGGTCGGTCGTCGTCAGCGAGAGGACGTACGTGCGCGCCGCGACGTTCGCCGCCGGCATCCAGCCGATCGAGTGGGGCCCGCGCCGGAACCGCCAGGTTCGCGTGTAGATCGTGTCCAGCGTGGCCGCCGTACTCGTCCGATCGACGTCGAGCTGGACGGTCGCCGGCTCGCTGAGGTCGAAGGAGATCCGGACGTACTCGCGGAGCCCGTCGCCGTTCGGGCTGAGCGTGGCGAGCAGCGGCCCGTCGCCTGCGAACGCAGTCGAGTTGCTCGCGATGCGCAGACGGCGAAGGAGCGCCGGCGTTCGGTCGAGGCGGAAGCCGGCCGACGCCGCCACGCGCCCGTTCGCAACCAGCTGCGCCTGGTAGTAGCCGCTCCCGATCGGCTTGCCGGCGAGCGTTCCGTCCCACACCGCCACGGTCTCGGTCCGCAGAGCAGGCGGGTCGATCCAGCCCACTACACGGCCCTTGACAGTGGCGAGCCGGACGCCGAAGCGAACGGGTTGCTCGACCTGCGCGCTGATCGTCAGCGGCCCTGCCGACGGCGCGAACGTCCTTGCGGAGAGGTCGATCGTAGCGGTGTTCTGGGTCGGCCCGAGAGCGAGCGCGCCGAGCAGGGAAGCGACCGCCCTCACTGCCGAGACGTTAGCGTAGAGCCGTGAAGGCGCTTGGCTCAATCGCCGAGCTCGAGCGCGAGCTGCGGGCGGAAGGGTTCTTCGAGGGCGGTGCCACGGGGCTCGTCGCCGACGTCTATCTCGGCTACGGTCTTTCGCGTGCGGTGCGGCGCACGCCGGCGCCCGATCCCCCCGAGCCGTGCCCGCTCCCGCCCGCAGCCGTGCGCGTCAGGCTCGCGACCGAGACCCCGCCTGCCGGCGGCCGCTACGAGGTCGGAGCGTGGGAGCGAACCTGGGACGAGGCGTCCTATGCCGCCGCGGTCGACGCCGTCCGCGAGGCGATCGCCGCAGGCGACGTCTACCAGGTCAATCTCGTGCAGCATCTGGCTGCCCCGTTCCGGGGCGACCCGGCGGGTCTCGCGCGGGCACTGGCTCCGTTGAGGCCGCTGGAGCCGCGCCCGCTCGTCGGCGAGGGCTGGGCGGTCGTCTCCGCGTCGCCCGAGCTCTTCCTCGCCCGCCGCGGCTCACGCGTCTGGACGAAGCCGATCAAGGGCACCAGGCCGCTCGGCGAGGCCGAGGAGCTCGGGGATTCGGCCAAGGACGCGGCCGAGCACGTCATGATCGTCGACCTCGAACGCAACGATCTCTCCCGCGTCTGCGAGCCCGGCAGCGTCCGCTGGCCGGAGCTGTTCGCCGAGCACGAGCTCGCCGGGGTTGCCCACATGGTGTCGACCGTCGAGGGCACGCTGCGAGGCGATGTCTGCCTGACCGAGCTGCTCGAGGCGACCTTCCCGGGCGGCTCGGTCACGGGCGCGCCGAAGATCTCCGCGATCGACCACATCGCCGCGCTCGAGCCGGTCGGCCGCGGCGCCTCCATGGGCGCGGTCGGTCGCATCTACGCGAACGGGGATCTCGACCTCGCCCTCACGATCCGGACCTTCGCCGTCGCCGAGGGCCGGATCCACCTCTGGGTCGGGGGCGGCATCGTCTGGGACTCGGAGCCGGAGGCCGAGATCGAGGAGTCGCTCGTCAAAGCGCGCCCCCTGCTCGACGCGATCGGCGCGCCCTTGCCGGAACCGCTCGCGGTGCGGGCGTGACGCTGCTCGCGGTGGCGGTCGGCGGGCGCGGCCTCGTCCCGCCCGACGAGCCGGTGCTGCTCGCCGACGACGAGGCGCTGCTTCGCGGGCGGGCGGCGTTCGAGACGATACGGGTCTACGGCGGCCGGCCGTTCAGGATTGCCGATCACGTCGCACGCATGCGCGGGTCGGCGGAACGGCTCGGTATTCCGTGGCGGGACGGGTTCGAGCAGCTGGCTGCAGAGGCCCTGTCCGGAGCCGGCGCGTCCGACGCAGTCCTCCGGCTCTACCTGACACCCGGCCGCGAGGGTTCGGGCGAGCCGGTCCCGCTCGCCCTCGTCAGCTCGCTTCCGGTCGACCTGGAAGAGCGCCGGGCACGTGGGATCTCGCTGATCTCGCTGCTCGGGGTGCGTGCGGAAGCCCCATGGCTCCTCGGCGGTGTGAAGTCGACGAGCTACGCGGTCAACATGGCGGCCGAGTCGGAGGCGCGCGCGCAGGGCGCCGACGACGCCGTCTTCGTTCGGGACGACGGCGTCGTGCTCGAAGGGCCGGTGACCAACGTGTGGTGGCGGGCAGGCTCGACGCTGTTCACGCCGTCGCTGGAGCTCGGGATCCTCGCCGGCGTGACGAGGGCCGCCGTTCTGGAGGCGGCTCCCCCTGCGGGCCTCGAGGTCCGGGAGGGCGAATTCCCGCTCCCCCTGCTGCTCGATGCCGAGGAGGTCTTCACCACCTCCTCGGTGCGGGAGGTGATGCCGGTCGTCGCAGTCGACGGCCGGCCGTTCGAGCGCGGCCGGGCGGCCGCTGCGCTGCAGCTCGATCTCAGACGGATGGCGTCGTAGACGTCAGGGCGCGCAGCCGCCGAACAGATCCCTGACGACGCGGGTCGGCGCGCCTCTCACGCGGCACGGCCACGAGCTGCCCTCGCCGATCTTCGTCCACCTCCCCGGCGTCAGCCGCCTCATCAGCACCTGTCCGTCGAACGGCCGGCACGGGCCCGATCCCCGGACGAACCGGAAGAAGACCGCTGCGAAGCGCGCGTCGACCGTCGAGATGCGGATCGAGTACCGGATGCAGGACTGGTGGTAGTACGCGGGCAGCCCCTTCACGACCTGCCGGTACTGCTGGGGGGTCGGCGCCCGCCACGCACTTGCCGAAGGAGCTGCGATTGCCCCGGTCAGCGCGGCGACCAGAACGGCTCGCCTCACGGTCCCAATCGTTGCAGACCCGCAGGGTCAGTCGCCACTCGCGCGCGTCAGTGCTGCGAAGCCGGCCTGGAGGAAGTCGTTCGCACCCGCAGCGGCGAGTGACCAGGTGAGCAGCCGTCCGAACCGAGGCGACAGCACCTGCGTCGCCGTCAGACCGGCTGCGGCCCACGTCCCGATGCAGCGGCTGCACGTGACAAGCTCGCCGATCGCCTGGTGGAGGTCGCCGGTCTCGACCGGATCCTCGGCCCCGTCGTGTGCGTGGCCGCGGACGAACGGCTCCCGGATGAAGCTGGTGACCTCGTCTCGGGCGAGCGTTCTCGCGGCCTTGAACGTCGCCGCCGCAAGCACGGTCAGGTCAAGTGCCGTCTGACACTGAGGGTCGCGGTCGAGCAGCTTCCCGAGCGTCCCCGCGGCGGCGAGCCCACCGGCGAAAGCGCCCATGATCGCGGCGTAGGAGGCGTACGGCGGCCGGGGTTGGCGCGCCTGCGGGCTTTGCCCGCTGGCGCTGCGGTCGGCAGAGCGTTGGTCGACGGCCATGCCGGTACCTTGTGTGCAGCGTGGACGGGTTCAAAACATCTGGCGAGTACCGCCCCACCGGCGACCAGCCGCAGGCGATCGAGACGCTGGCGGCCTCGATCAGCTCGGGCGAGCGCTACCAGACCCTCCTCGGCGCGACCGGCACCGGAAAGACGGCGACGATGGCCTGGATCATCGAGCAGGTCGGCCGTCCGGCGCTCGTCATCGCCCACAACAAGACGCTGGCCGCGCAGCTCTGCAACGAGTTCCGCGAGTTCTTTCCGGACAACGCGGTCGAGTACTTCGTCTCGTACTACGACTACTACCAGCCCGAGGCGTATGTCCCGCAGGCCGACCTGTACATCGAGAAGGACTCGTCCAGGAACGACGACATCTCGCGGTTGCGGCTGGCGGCGACCTCGGCCCTCTTCACCCGGCGTGACGTGGTCGTGGTCGCGTCGGTCTCGTGCATCTACGGCCTCGGCTCGCCGGAGGAGTGGCGCGGCCGCGTGCTCGTGCTCGAGGTGGGGGAAACGATCGACCGCGACGACGCGCTCCGGACGCTGGTCGAGAGCCAGTACGTGCGCAACGACTCGGTGCTCGCCCGCGGCCGGTTCCGGGTCAAGGGGGACGTCATGGAGGTGCAGCCGGCGAACTCCGAGACCGCGTATCGGGTCTCGTTCTTCGGGGACGAGGTCGAGTCGATCTCGCACTTCGACCCGCTGACCGGCGAGATCTACGCGCGTCTCGACAACCTCGTCATCTGGCCCGCGACCGAATACGTGACCTCGACGCCGACGGTCGAGCGCGCAGTGGACGCGATCCGGCACGAGCTCGCGGAGCAGGTGCACATGTTCGAGGAGCAGGGGAAGCAGCTCGAGGCCCACCGGCTCCGCCAGCGCACCGAGTACGACCTGGAGATGCTCAGGGAGCTCGGCTTCTGCTCGGGGATCGAGAATTACTCGCGCCACCTGGAGGGGCGGCCGCCGGGCTCGCACCCGTTCACGCTGCTCGACTACTTCCCCGACGATTTCGTCGTGTTCGTCGACGAGTCGCACCAGACCGTGCCGCAGCTCGGCGGCATGTACGAGGGCGACCGCTCGCGCAAGCAGACGCTGGTCGACTTCGGCTTCCGGCTGCCGTCGGCGCTCGACAACCGGCCGCTCCGCTTCGACGAGTTCCTCCAGAAGGTGCCGCAGCTCGTGTTCGTCTCCGCCACGCCCGGGCCGTTCGAGCTCCGCCACTCGAAGGTGGTCGCGGAGCAGCTGATCCGCCCGACCTACGTCGTCGACCCCGAGGTCGAGCTGAGGGCGACGAAGAACCAGATCGACGACCTCCTGAACGAGATCAAGCATCGCGAGGAGGCCGGCGAGCGCGTGCTCGTCACCACCCTGACCAAGAAGATGGCGGAGGACCTGACCGACTACCTGCTCGAGGCGGGCGTGAAGGCCCGGTACCTCCACTCGGAGATCGACACGCTCGAACGGATCCAGATCATTCGCGAGCTCCGGCTCGGCGAGTACGACGTCCTGGTCGGGGTGAACCTGCTCCGCGAGGGGCTCGACCTGCCTGAGGTCTCGCTCGTCGCCGTCCTCGACGCGGACAAGGAGGGGTTCCTGCGCGGCAAGACGGCGCTCGTCCAGACGATCGGCCGTGCTGCGCGCAACGTGAACGGGAAGGTCCTGCTCTACGCCGATCGGATGACCGAGGCGATCCAGGGCGCGCTCGACGAGACCAACCGCCGCCGCGCGAAGCAGCTCGCGTACAACGAGGAGAACGGGATCACGCCGGAGTCGGTGATCAAGGGCGTCTCGGACATCGCCGAGTTCCTGACGCTCGAGTCGCCGACCGTCCCTTCCCGCCGGCGCCGCGGCAAGGCGGAGGTCGAGGGGATGAAGCCGGAGGAGATCGAGCGCCTGATCGTGGAGCTCGAGGAGGAGATGTTCACCGCCGCCGAGGAGCTCCGCTTCGAGTACGCGGCCAAGCTCCGGGACGAGATCAAGGAGCTGCGCCGCGAGCTGCTCGCCGTGACCGCGTAGACGCAGCGGCGAAGCGGAGTCGCAGACCCGCGCGAGCTGCGAGAATCGCGTCGGTGCCCGAAGCGCAGCTCGAGGACTTCGGATCGGGGCTCACGCCCGTCACGCAGGGCTGGTTCGTCGTCAACGTGCGCGACGCCGAGTGGTGGTTCGCGGACAGCAGGGGCGCGAGGTGTGCCTTCGAGAACGAGTACGGCGACCCGCCGGTCGAGTTCGCCCAGCTCGGGATCAACGTCACCGTCCTGGAGCCTGGGCAGACCAGCCTCTACCACGCCGAGTCGAACCAGGAGGCGTTCCTCGTCCTTTCAGGAGAGTGTGCGCTGATCGTCGAGGACGAGGAGCGACGCCTGCGGCCCTTGGACTTCTTCCACGCTTCGCCGTGGACCGAGCACGCCTTCGCGGGCGCGGGCCAGGGGCCGTGTCTGATCCTGATGGTCGGTTCGCGCTCGGGCCCGGGAGTGCGCTACCCGGTGTCGGAGCTCGCGGCGCGCTACGGCGCGGGCGTGGCGGAGGAGACCTCCGACTGGAGGCAGGCGTACGCGACGGTCGAGCGGTTCCGGCGAGAGCGGCCGCCGAACTGGGCTCGTCTGCCCTGGGCGTAGATGCCCTCGGGCGTCTTCGCGAACACTGACCCAGCGGGGGCAGACGTTCAGCCATCGCCTGTTCTGGATACACAGCAGGCCGGTTCGATGAGCGGCTTGACGCGGGCACAGCTGATCAAACAGGGCCTCGGAGCGGGGGCGAGTCTCGTGCTCCTCGACCGGCTCCCGGCCGGGGTGTCGGCGGCCGCGGCCGCGAGCAAACCACAGGTCCACGGCTTCGTCACGCGGCCCGACCTGCGGCCGCCCGTGGTCACCGTCGTCACGCCGGCCCGCGGTACTGCGGACGGCTACGTGTTCCTCGCGCCGGCATCCGGCCCAGGTCAGCGCGGCGGCCTGATCGTCGACGACACGGGCGAACCGGTTTACTTCCATCCGACCTGGCCGAGGACGACGATGGACTTCCGGCCGGGCCTGCTGCGCGGCACGCCGGTCCTCACCTGGTGGGAAGGCCGCTACGTCCTCGGCGTCGGCAAGGTCGGCGAATACGTCGTCATGGACGCGACCTACCGCGAGCTCGCCCGCTTCTCATCGGCCCGGCATCGACGCCCCGACTTTCACGAGGTCCTGTTGACCGACCACGGCACGCTGCTCGTCACGGCGTACGAGACCGAGCCGAGCGACCTCACGGCCGTCGGGGGCCCGAGCGACGGCCTCGTCTACGGAGGGCTGATCCAGGAGCTGACGGTCCCGAGCGGGCGACTGCTCTGGGAGTGGCGCAGCCTCGACCACGTCGATGTCACCGAGACGGTGAGCGACCAGCTCGGCTCGCCGTTCGACTACTTCCACATCAACGGGATCGACGTCGACGGCGACGGCAACCTGCTCGTCTCCGCCCGCAACACCTCCGCCCTCTACAAGATCAGCCGTCGGACCGGGAAGGTCCTCTGGCGGCTCGGCGGCAAGCGGAGCGACTTCTCGATGGGCCGGGGAACGCAGTTCGGCTTCCAGCACGACGCCCGCTTCCACGAGCACGGCCGGACGATCAGCCTCTTCGACAACGGGCCACGTCCCGGCGAAGGCAGGCCGGAGTCGCGGGCGATCGTGCTCGCCCTCGATCCACGGCGGAAGCAGGTGACGCTCAAGCGCGAGCTCCGGCACCGCTCTCCGCTCTTCGCCTTCGCGACGGGCAGCAACCAGCTCCTTCCGAACGGCAATCGGCTCGTCACCTGGGGCATCACCGGCTGGTTCACCGAGTACGACACGGACGGCGCCGTCTGCCTGGACGCCAGGCTGCCGGACAAGGGCCAGAACTACCGGGTCTTTCGCTTCCCCTGGGAGGGGAAGCCCGCGGTCCCGCCGGCTCTGAAGGCGTACCGGCAGAACGGCGCGGCGAGGTTCTACGCGAGCTGGAACGGAGCGACCGCGCTTGCGGGCTGGCTGCTCCTCACCGGACCGAGACCGGGGGCGCTGAAGGAGAGCGGGAGGTTCCCCAAGCGGGGCTTCGAGACGTCGTTCCCGATCCCGCGCGGCGGGCGCTACGCCGCGGTCGTTGCGCTGGACGCGCGCGGCCGCCCGCTCGGACGCTCACGGACCACCCGCCTGTACTAGATGGCTGACCGGAAAATCTCGTGCGTCCGGAGGCGAGATCTGGCCGTTTGGGCCGCTCCCGCTCCGGTCCCGCGGCCGGTGGCCGCTCCACCGGCGCGTCCGCTTCGCGCGCCGAGCCCGTCACCGTTACTTGTTCAGTAGCGGTGCCGGGCTCGGCGCACGCCCCAGAGGGACCAGCTCCCGCACCGGAGCAGACGATCTTTTCCGG
>JBKPMR010000051.1:0-87150 GCA_046732255.1 Actinomycetota bacterium | reverse complement strand
TGATGTAGACGGCCGGGTGCGAGTAGAACCAGAAGATGTGCTGGTAGCCGAGCACGTAGCCGCCGTTCGCGGCGTTGAAGAAGTTCGTGTGCATGATCCGGTCGAACATCACGAAGAACTGCGAGCCGGCGATGAACGGGGTCGCGATCACGACGAGCAGGGACGTCGTGAAGTTCGCCCAGACGAGCAGCGGCATGCGCCAGAAGGTCATCCCCGGCGCGCGCATGGTGATGATCGTGACCAGGAAGTTGAGCGCGGTCAGGATCGACGATGCGCCCGCCCACTGGACGCCCATGTTGAAGAACACCTGGCCTAACGGCTGGTCTGTCGCGAGCGGCGCGTAGCTCGTCCAGCCGGTCGCGAACGCGCCGCCGGGGACGAGGAAGCTGAGCAGCATCATCGAGCCCGCAATCGGGAGCAGCCAGAACGAGAGGGCGTTCAGGCGCGGGAACGCCATGTCCGGCGCCCCGATCATCAGCGGGATCACGTAGTTCCCGAGCCCGGCGAACGCCGGGATCACGAACAGGAAGATCATCAGCGCGGCGTGGACCGAGACCAGGCCGTTGAAGGTCTGGTTGTCGACGAACTGCATCCCCGGCCGCGCGAGCTCGGCGCGGAAGATCATCGCCATCAGGCCGCCGGCGACGAAAAAGAAGATCGTCGTCACGACGTACTGGATGCCGATCACCTTGTGGTCGGTGTTCGGGCGGAAGTAGTCCTTCCAGGTGCGACCGCCGTGCGTGGAATGGTCCTCCGGGATCGTCGGCGCGCCGACCGCGTACCGGACCCAGTAGTCGAAGGCGCCAAGCCCGGCGAGGAACCCGATCGGGGCAGCGGTCAGCGTGGCGACCACCGTGATCACCGGCCAGTCGAAGAGCGGCTCCCACCCGGCCCAGGCGCGGAAGATCAGGACGAGCGAGAGGCCGATGCCCCAGAAGAGGCAGGTCATCCAGGCCGCCCGGATCCACCCCGCCCCGAGGATGTAGTCGCGGGCCGTCTTCGGCGCCTGCGGGGCGCCTACAGGCACGTGCTCGGCGACGGCGGTCACGACCCTCCTCCCTTACTCGACTTCACCAGGTAGGCCACCAAGGAGTCCAGCTGGTCCTTGGGCAGCGTCGAGAACGACGGCATCAAGTTCTTCGGATACCCCGACTGGACGTAGGCATTCGGATCGACGATCGACTCCCTCACGAAGTCCTCGAGCGGCTTCCCCGCCTGGTGCGCGTACGCGGGGAGCTTATCGAGGTCGGGTCCCGCCGTTCCCGTCGCTCCGGCGTCCTTCAGCGTGTGGCAGCTCGCGCAGCCGTTGCTCGTGAACACGGCCTTGCCGGCCTCGCCAGGGGGTGCGTTGGCGGCGTTCTTCTGCTCCTGCACCCACTTCTGGAACGCCGTCTGCGTCATCACGATCGCCGACGACCGCATCAGCGCGTGGCCGAGGCCGCAGAGCTCCGTGCAGATCACCGGGTACGTGCCGACCTTCGTCGGCGTGATCACGAGACTGGTGTCCTGCCCCGGAACGGCGTCCTGTTTCTGGCCGAACTCCGGCACCCAGAACGAGTGGATCACGTCGAGCGCCCTGAGGTGGAGCTTGACCGTCTTGTTCACCGGCAGGCGCAGCTGGGCCGAGGCAAGGTTCTTCTCGTTCGGGTAGGAGAACGACCAGGCGAACTGGCGCGCAGTCACGTTCACGTCCAGGTGATCCTTCGGGACGTTCTCGTTCTTGACCAGGACGACACCGGAAACGATCGAGATCGCGGTCACCAGGACCGCAGGGATCGCCGTCCAGAGGATCTCGATCCCGGTGTGACCGTGGATCGGCGGGCCGTCGGAGTCGTCGTCCGGCTGGACGCGGAACTTGATCAGCGAGTACGCGATCACGGCGGCGACGAGCGCGAACACGGCGATGCAGATCCCGGTCGTGAACCAGAAGACGAAGTCAATCCGGTCGCGCTGCCTGGAGGCGACCGGCGGCAGCCAGGGGATGAGCACCGCAACCAGCGTCGCCAGGCCGCCGAACAGGATGCCGAGCCCCACCAGCTGGAGAATCGAACCCCTACGCACCGAGAACCGAGACTAGTGAATTCCGTCCACGGACGCGGGCCGTACCGAGCCAGGCGACGCGGGCCGCTCACGCCGCGGATGGGCTCCTCAGGCCATGGCCGGGGTCAGACGCCGGCCATGGCCAGAATGGACCGACTTCGCATGGTTACGCGGAGTTCCGCTTCCAGCAGTGCCCAGTTCGGCCGCGGCCGGGGTCAGACCCCGGCCATGTCCTAACCGATTGGCCGTTCTGTCGTCTCGGGGACACGTATGGGCCTTTCCCCGACCCGCGGCTGCGCCGTGGCCATAATCGCTCCGTGAAGCCGGAGGCGGAAAGCCGGAGCGCGGTCGACGAACGGCTTGCGAGCGCGGTCGAGATCGCCGACCGGCTGCTCGGGAACATCGAGACGGTCCTGCGCGGGAAGCGCGACGAGATCAAGCTCGTGCTCGCCGCGCTCGCCTGCCACGGCCACGTCCTGTTCGAGGACGTCCCGGGGACGGGCAAGACCGTGCTCGCCCGCGCGATCGCGCGCAGCGTCGAGGACACCGCCTTCGCCCGGATCCAGTGCACGCCCGACCTCCAGCCCTCGGACGTCACCGGCGTGAACGTCTACGACCAGAAGCTGCGCGACTTCGAGTTCCGGCGCGGGCCGCTGTTCGCGAACGTCGTCCTGGTCGACGAGATCAACCGCGCGATGCCGAAGACGCAGTCGGCACTGCTCGAGGCGATGGCGGAGCGGCAGGTGACGATCGACGGGCAGACGTACGTCCTGCCGCAGCCGTTCCTCGTGCTCGCGACCGAGAACCCGATCGAGTTCGAGGGCGTGTTCCCCCTCCCCGAGGCGCAGCTCGACCGCTTCTTCCTGAAGGCGCGGCTCGGCTACCCAAAGGAGGAGGACGAGCTCGGCGTCGTCCTCGACCAGCAGGAGGGGCACCCGCTCGACCGCCTCCGCCCGGTAGTGAACGCGGCCGAGCTCGACCTGCTCGAGGCGACGCTCGGCGGCGTCTACGTGGACGAGCTGGTCCGGCGTTGGACGATCAAGCTCGTACGGGCCACCCGCGAGCTCCCCGAGCTGGCGATCGGCGCATCGGTGCGCGGCAGCCTGGCGCTCGAGCGCGCGGCCCGAGCATGGGCCCTGCTCGACGGCCGCGGCTACGCGACGCCGGAGGACGTCGAGCACATGTTCGCTCCCGTCCTCGGGCACCGCCTCGTCTTCGCGCCGTCCTTCGTCGCCGAGTCCCGTGGCCGGTCGCGGGAGGCGATTCTGCTCGAGCTGTACGGACGCTGCACCGAAAACGCGCCTCCGCCGGAGCTCGCCGACGTGCTCGGGACGCGACCAAGGTGGACGTCGCCGAGCTGACCTTCCCGCTCG
Source organism: Actinomycetota bacterium (assembly GCA_046732255.1). GTDB lineage: Bacteria > Actinomycetota > Thermoleophilia > Gaiellales > Gaiellaceae > DATBLE01. Next base: position 83,737 of record JBKPMR010000051.1, on the reverse strand, counting down.
TCCCGCGCTGGCGCCCGGTCGGCTCGGTCTTCGGACGCCTCCGCGCGGCCCGCCGCGGGATCGGCTCGAGCGTCGCCACCACGCGGGACTATCGCCCGGGCGACGACCCCGGCCTGATCGACTGGAAGCTCTCCGCGCGACTCTCCTCGATTCGCGGAACGCCCGAGTTCGTCGTCCGCGAGGACTTCGCCGACGAGGCGCCGCGCACTGTCGTCCTTGCCGACCACGCCCCTTCGATGAGCCTCTACCCCGACGACTTTCCGTGGCTCTCGAAGCCGCAGGCGCTGCGCTCGATCTGGGAGGTGGTGTCCAGGACGTCCGTGCGAGAGCTCGGGCTGGCCGGCTACCTCGACACCGCGCCCGGCAACGGTTGGTACCCGCCGCGGCCGTCGGCGACGTTCGACGAGGTCGAGGCGCGGCAGGGCTCTGCCGGGTTCGACGGCGGGCCGGACGGGCTGGAGCAGGCGTTCGAGCTCCTCGCCCGCGGGCGGCGGTCGCTGCCGGCCGGCACGTTCGTCTTCGTCTGCTCGGACTTCCTCACCCCCCCGAGCCCGGAGGCGTGGCTGCGGACGCTCGGGCTGCGCTGGGACGTTGTCCCGGTCGTCGTCCAGGACCCGCTCTGGGAGCAGAGCTTTCCGCCGATCGGAGGACTGGTCGTCCCGTTCGCCGATCCCATCACCGGGCGCATCCGCCGGGTGCGCGTCTCGCGCCGCGACGCCGAGCGGCTGCGGGACCTGCACGAGCGGCGGATTGCGACCCTCCTGGCGGAGTTCCGAAGCCTCGGGCTCGACCACGTCGTGATCGGCGCCCCCGACCCGGTCGCAGTCGTCCGGGCGTTCACCGACTGGGCCGAGACGCGAATCGCGTACCGCCGCGGGGGATGGCGATGAGCGCTCGCCGCGCGCTTCGCACGCGAGCTCGCTCGCACGGGGCCGCCGCCGGCGGCCCGACGGGGGCTCTGTTAGCTGGCCCGCTACGCGGGCGTGCCGGTTCCCCCCGGTGGGCCCCCCTCCCCTTCGTGCTCACGGCAAACGGCACTGGGCCGCGCCCGCCATGTCGGTCGCGGCGACGAAAACCAGCCGACAAGCCGGTGGGTGAACCATGAGCCACCGTGCACTCTGGCTCCTTCCGCTCGCGGCCACCGCTGTTGTAGTCGTGCTGGCGGTCGGGCTCGCGTTGGGCTGGGACCGGGGCGGCCACGGCGGAACCGCAGCCCGGCCGTTCGCCGCGACGACGTCGCTCTCCAGCCGCGCGGTCTCCTTCGGCGATCCACTCGTTGCCCGGCTCGACGTCGTCGTCGATCCCCGCGCGGTCGACCCCGCCAGCATCGGGATCGAGCCGAGCTTCGGCGGATACCGGATCGTCGACCACAGCCTGGAGCGGACGAGCGAATCGGGCGAGCGCCTCGTGTACCGCTACGTGCTCGAGTGCCTGGATCCCGTCTGCATGCCGGCGGGCGACCGGGTCGAGCAGCGGTTCCAGCCGGTGACCGTGTCCTACCGCACCCGCGCCGGCGAGACGGTGACGCGGCAGATCGCCTGGCCGCGCTACCTGCTCTCTTCACGGCTGACCGACACGGAACGGCGTCGTCCGGAGCAGAATCTCCGCTTCGCGTCGACGCCGCCGCTCGCGGAGTACCGGATCGACCCCGGCCTGCTGCGTGCGCTCCTGGCCGCGGCCGCAGCACTGCTGGCGCTCGTCACCGCGGTCCTCGCCGGGCTCGCCCTGCGCCCGGGCACGGGCGCTGAAACCGCCGGCCCGTCCGAGTCGCGGCTCCAGCAGGCGCTGCGTGCCGTGCGGGCGAGCACGGCGAACGGTCAGCCGGCCGAGCGCAGGAAGGCGCTCGGATGGCTCGGTCGCGAGCTCCGGGCAATCGAGCGTCCGTCTGAGGCGAACGAGGCCGGACGGCTGGCCTGGTCGGCCGACGCGCCGACCGCGCGGTCGGCGGGAGACTTCGCGACCAAGGTCGAGACGGATCCCGACGAATGACTCCGAGGCCGTCGATCCCGTTCTCCTCCCTCGGCGTGCTCAGGCGCTCGGCCCGCTGGACGCTCGTGGCGCGGCTCGGCCTCGCCGTCTGTCTGGTCGGAGCGCTCGTCGCCGCCTTCCTCGTCACCCACCACGACCGCCGCGGCGATGCAGCGCTGCAGTCCGGTCGCAGCCCGGTGATCGCCCTCGACCTCTCGTGGAGCGTGTCGTACGACAAGTCGAAGCAGATCGAGCGCACGCTGCGGGGACTCGCCGACTCGGGCCGGCGCCTCGGTCTCGTGCTCTTCTCCGACACCGCCTACGAGGCGCTCCCGGTCGGAACGCCGTCCGACGCGCTCCGGCCGTTCCTGCGCTTCTTCAAGGGCGGCGCCACGAACCCCTGGCGGGCGACCTTCTCGGCCGGGACGCGAATCTCGACCGCACTCGACCTCGCCCGGCGGATGTTGGAGCAGGCGCACGAGACCAATGGGTCGGTCGTTCTGATCAGCGACCTGGACGACTCGCCGGCCGACGAGGTCGAGCTCGCCCGAACTCTCGTCACCTACCAGCGCGAGGCGATCCCGATCCGGATGATCGCGGTCGATCCGGTTCCCCAGGACGAGCAGTTCTTCCGCGACGCCCTCCGCTCGGTGGGCACGGTCTCGAGAGCGACGAGCGGAAACCCGGGCGGCGGCGGCCACGGGTTCCCGACGCTGCTGGTCGTGCTCGTCGGCCTGATCGCGCTTGCGCTCGCCCTGAACGAGCACGCGCTCGGCGCACTGACCTGGGGTCGCCGGAGGGCGGCATGACCCGCGGACGGATCCTGATCGTCGCGGCCGCGGCCTGCGCGACGCTCACCGTCGTCCTCGTCCTTCTCGCACGCGACGTCGATCGCTGGGAGACGACGATGCGGGCCGCCGACGTCGCCGCGGCCGCATCCGGATCCTCCGGCGGCGCAGCACCGGAGGTCGAGGAGACGCTCCCCTTCTCGGCGGCGCGCGGCCTGCTCGGCCTCGGCGACGACGTCGACTTTCGCCGCGCGGTTGCGCTCTTCCGCCGTGCGTATCCTCGTGACGAGGAGTTCCAGCGCAGCCCCGACGGCGGCGCCGCGCGCATTCGGGCGGAGACAGCGCTGGCGAGCGTGATCCGCACGGACGGAAACCGGACGCGGGCCTCGGTCGCCTCCAACCTGCTCGGCATCCTCACCGTCGTCGACGCCGCCAACGCGGCGACCGCGGGCGCGATCGACCGCAGCGTCGTCGAGTTCCAGAACGCGATCCGCCTCGATCCGTCGAACGCCGAGGCAAAGGCGAACCTCGAACTGCTCTATCAACGGAATACCTCGACGAGCGCGGTGCGCGGCCGCGAGCGGCTGCAGCGCTCCGCACACGCGGGCGCGAGCGCGTCCGAGGCGGGACACGGGTACTGATGCCGCTCCACTTCGTCAGCCCGTTCGCCGCGCTGATCGCGCTCCTCGGGATCGTCCCGCTTGCGCTGGCGCTGATCGTGGAGCGGCGGAACGCGCGGTCGCGGGCAGTGCTCGGCCTCCCCGAGCCGCCGCCGTCCTCGCGATGGACGCTGTCGGTCGCGATCGCCGTCGCGGTGACGGCGCTCGGGCTCGCAGCCGCCCAGCCGGTCGTCCGGCATTCGAGGCCGCACCTCTCCCGCGTCGACGCCGAGGCGTTCGTCGCCGTCGACATCTCCCGCTCGATGAAAGCGTCGGCAACGGCCGACTCCCTCACCCGCCTCGACCGCGCGCGCCGCATCGCCCTGCAGCTCCGGTCGGCGCTGCCGGAGGTTCCGACCGGCATCGGCACCTTCACCGACCGTCCGCTGCCGCTCCTCCTGCCGACGTCCGATCGCGCGGCATTCGCTGCGGCAGTGACGAGGTCGCTGGGAATCGAGAAGCCGCCGGGCCTCCAGAACAGCACGACGATCTCGAGCTTCGACGCGGTCGCGCCGTTCCCGATCGAGGGCTACTTCGCGCCGGCGGCGAAGAAGCGGCTGCTGGTGATCCTGACCGACGCCGAGAGCACCGGGTTCAACGAACCCGGCGTCCGGAAGAGCTTTCAGACGAGGCCCCGTACCGCCGTCGTCCTGATCCGCGTCGGCCGATCCGGAGAGCGCGTCTTCGACGCGAGCGGGCAACCCGAGAGCGCGTACATCCCGCCGCCCGCGACCGGCTCGACGCTCCGGAGCTTCCTGGACGCGACCCGCGGGCGGGCCTACGACGAGGGCCATGTCGGTGGTGCCGAGCGGGCCGCACGTGAGGCGCTGGGCTCGGGACCGACGGTCGACCTCGGTACGACCTCCGGCGGCCACGACCTGGCGCCCTGGCTCGTGGTTGCCGCCGCCGTGCCGCTCGGTTTCGTCCTGCGGCGGCGGAACCTCTAAAATCGCTGGATTGTCCCTCTTGGCCTCGGCGAGGGCCAGATGAACGCCAAGGCCCCTGCCCCTTCGGGTCAGGGCCCTGCAGGTCTGGCCCGCGTGGCGGGCCAGGCAACTTTGACTTGGCTGGGTCACGCGACCGTCGTCGTCGACCTGGACGGGCAGCGGATCGTCACCGATCCCGTCCTGCGCCGCCGGGTCGTCCATCTCCGCCGCGACCGGGCCGCCCCCGCGCCGGACGACGCCGACGGCGTCCTCCTCTCGCACCTGCACTACGACCACCTCGACCTCCCGTCGCTGAAGGCGTTCGCTCGGGAGCTCCCGGTGGTCGTCCCGAGAGGCGGAGCGCGGCTCCTGCGGTCGTTCGCGGACGTCAGGGAGATCGGCCCCGGCGAGAGCGTCGAGCTCGGCGGGCTCCACATCGACGCGGTCGAGGCTGCGCACGATGGTCGTCGGCATCCGGGCGGGGCGAGCGGGCCGGCCTTGGGGTACGTCCTGCGCGGGTCGCGCTCGATCTACTTCGCGGGCGACACCGACCTGTTCGCCGGGATGGCGGCGTTCGCGCCGCTCGACGTCGCGCTGCTGCCGGTGGCCGGCTGGGGGAAGAAGCTCGGGCCCGGCCACCTCGATCCGGAGCGCGCAGCGGCCGCGCTTCCGCTCCTACAGCCGCGGATCGCGGTGCCGATCCACTGGGGCACCTACCGCGCCGGCCGGCGTCCCAACGACACCTCCGGACCGGCCGAAGCATTCGCCCGAGCGGCCGCTCAGCTCGCGCCCGAAGTGCGGGTCGAGATCCTCCCTCTCGCGGGGACGCTCGCAGTCGAATGAACTAGGATCGCATCGGTGCCAGGCACCCGCCGTTTCGGTGTTGAGGTGCCTGGCTCCGATTCCGTTTGCCGTCGCGGTCGCGACGAATCCCCGGCGAAAGGACGCGAATGCTCGCAACCACGTTTCTGACGTTCCTGTGGTCGCTGATCGTCATCTTCTTCATGGTCGTCTACTTCATGATGCTCTTCAGCGTCATCGTGGACATCTTCCGCCGCCACGACGCGAGCGGCGGGAAGAAGGCCCTGTGGCTCTTGTTCATCCTCTTCTTCCCCCTGATCGGGCTGGTCTCGTACCTGATCGTCAACGGACAAGGAATTGCCGACCGCCAGGTGAAGGAGGCGAAGCACTCGCAGGCGGAGTTCGACGACTACGTGAAGAGCGTCTCCGGCGGCGGCGCCGAGCAGATCGCGAAGGCGAAGGAGCTGCTCGACGCCGGAACGATCACCCAGGCCGAGTTCGACCAGCTCAAGGCAAAGGCGCTGGTCTAGCCACCAGGGACTGTCCCGAAGTTCGGGACAGTCCCTCAGGCACCGCCTCGCCCCCTTGCAGCGAGCGCCGCCAGCCGGTCAGCAGTCCGTGCACCGCCTCGGCGCCGATGATCGGCCCTACGGGGACATCGAGGCCGGCCGGGTAGAGGATGAACGGCCTCGTCTGCGGCCCGCCCAGCCCGCCGTGGAACGAGATCAGCTCCTCGAACGCGCACCCTTCTTCAAGCTGCGGGTCGTAGAAGCTCCCGATCATGATGTCGCCGACGTGCGCGAAGCCGTCCGTGCGCAGCAGGTGCTGCCGGGCGGTGGGCGAGAACACGGCGAGCGGGTCCTCTCCCTCCACCTCGCCCGACTCGAGGTAACACGCGCCGCGCGACCCGAGGACGACGGCACCGCGCTCGCGCGAGCGGACGAGCAGCCAGCCGACGTGCGGGTGCTCGCGAAGCGAAGGAAGGAGGCGGGGGTGACGCTCGTCGATCTCCTCGAGGGTCAGGCGGCGCGGCTCGTCCATCAGGTAGACGAGTCCCAGGTTCCCGGACCCGAGCACGACGACCTGCCGGTCGCCCACCTGACTCTTCGACGGCTTCCTCGGCTTCGTGGCGCCGACCGCCTCCCCGACCGCCAGGCCGGCCATCGCCGCCTGCTCGTCCCCCTCGGCGATGCCGCGGACACGCCCGCTCTCGAGCGCCCGCTCGACCAGCTCGTCGAGCCCGTAGCCGTTCCGCTGCTTGAAGGTCGCACCCTGGGTCTGACCGTGGTCGGAGAGGACGACGATCTCGTACGGCCGGGCCGCGTACGGCCGCGCCCGGTCGATCCGCGCGAACTGCTGGTCGAGCTTCCGCAGCGCCTCGAGCGTGTCCGCCCGCTCGAGCCCGGAGTGGTGAGCGACCTCGTCGTAGCTGGAAAACGTCGAGTAGACCGCAGGCCGGCCCCGCATCATGTCCGCGATCACGCCGTACACGATCAGGTCGCGGACGACGACGCACATGGCCGCCCGCATGAGCGGATAGACCCCGCCGCGGTGACCGCGGGGCCGGACGTCCCGCCTGGCGGCGCGCAGGGCCGCGGTCCATTCGAGCCCGACCTCCCAGAAGAAGAGGACGAACGTGCGCGTAGCGTTCAGACCGTTGGCGAAGAACGCCCGGTAGCCCGGGTTCGCGCGCGTCTCGGCGCTCATCCGGCTGCAGGTGAGGATCACCTCGTCCGCCTCACCGGAGAGGAGATTGCCCCGGCTGGCGCCGCCGTTGACGAGCAGCCCGATGCCCGTCGCACGCGCTTGCTCGATCTCCGCGCAGTCCTGGGGGCCCGAGCACGCGATGATCCGCCCCGTCTCCTTGTCGACCCAGCGGAACGCCGGGATGTCCTCGTTCGAGCCGAGCAGGATCCCCGCCTGGCTCGCCCCGGTCTGCGAGGAGAGGTCCGGCTCCCACTCGAGCAGCCGGTGCGATCCCTCCCCGATCCAGCGGGCGAGCGTCGGTGCCGCGCCGTCCCGCATCGCCCGCTGGAGGACCGGCAGGGCCAGCCCGTCGATCTCCAGGAAGATCAGGCCGGGCGCGTCGGTCACGGTCCCGCCCCCCTGGCGCTTGGCGATCCGCCGCGTCATCCGGAGCATGTAGGTGTCGTCCTCGTTCGTGCCGAGGAGCGTGTCGAGGGCGACACCGAAGGCGGAGGCGACGAGCGCAGTCAGCAGCGCCCAGCCGAAGTTGGAGACCGAGATCGCGGCGCGGTCGATCCGCGACGCGAGCATGAGCATGACTGCGTCCAGGACGAGCACGACCAGGAACCCGATCAGGGCCATGCACGGGATCCGCAGGGCGGCGGCCAGCGGCGGGAGCGCCGCGTTGAGGACGGCGATCACCAGCGCGGTGACCAGCGCGCCACCGAACCCGTCGATGGAGACGCCGGGCACGATCGCCGCGGCGGCCAACAGCGCACCCGCAGCCACGAGCCACGTCACCAAAACAGGCAGCGGCCGGTAGCGCAGCCGGGCCGGCCGCCACTGGACCGGCTCGCTCACGCGGCGAGAGTGGGCTGCTGGTGCTCGCGGGCCAGCTGGCGGCGGAGAACCTCCGTCCCGACCATCAGCAGGACGAAGAGGATGACGACCGGCAGCCAGAAGCCGAACTGCGGCGTCGGCCGCCACCACAGCAGCAGGAGATACGCGCCGATCGCCGCGGCGTACGCGCCCGCTCCGCTCAGGTACGGCGCCAGAACGTGGCGCGTCTGTACGGCGCGGATGCCCGGACCGGTCAGCCAGACCCCGACGAGCCCGACGACGCCGACGATCACCGCCGTCCAGCCGGCCCCCCTCAGCAGGTCGGTGATGATCTCGAAGGCATGCTGCGCCGAGGGTCGAACGGAGTCCGACTCGACCAGACGGTTGACGAAGTAGCGCTCGGCAAGGCCTCGGACGACCAGGATCAGGAAGCCGGCCGCGAGGATCCCGATCGCGATCGCGCGCACCTCGCGCCGCCGCCTGCCCCGCGCCAACCAGATCGCCGCCGCCCAGGCGATCAGGACGAGTGCCCAGATCCAGTTGGCGGTGAAGCGGAGCGCGCGAACCAGCCTCTGACTGGTCTTCAACTGGTGCGAGTCCATGATCGTGATCTCGCCGGAGTCGGCCGGGATCTTGGTTTGCAGGATGTTGAAGCGGTCGCCGAGCCGGACCAGGATGGGATGGAGGTCGAGCACGACCTCGCCGTTCGTCGTCGTCAGGACGCCCTCGTTGTCGTCCAGCACCGCGATGAACGTCTTCTGGGCACGTGAGGCGGCGTTGACGAACAGATCCTGGATCCGCGGCCGTGAGAGGAGCTCCTTCGCGGCGGTGTCGACGGCGTTGCGGGCGAGCCCGGCGATCGGCACGGCGAGCGCCTGGAGGTTCTCGGGGAGCCGCTGCTTGAGCGTTGCGGCGACGTCCGTGTCCGAGTAGAGCTGGTCGACGAGCGTGAGCGCGAGCTGGTTGCGGATCGTCTCGTCTGCGACCAGCCTGCGTGACGTGCTGTGGAACTGCGACGTGTCCAGCGCCTCGCGCTTCACGTAGTTCGCCAACACGCTGATGACGATCAGCAGGATCCCGATCACCGTCAGGGTCCGCGCAGCGATGATCCTCTTCCGAGACGGCCCGCGAGGCGACGGCGGCGGCGTGGGCTGCGCCGGGGGGGCGCTCATCCCCTAGAGCATGTCACGTCGCGACGGCGGGAACCAGGGCCGGGTGCACCGCGAACCGACCTCTGAGGTCGTAGAAGAGCAGCGCGACGGCGATGCCCGCGTACGGCATCACGAACACGTACACGAGAGAGCTGATCGCGTTGACGACCACGAGCGAGCTCGGCGTCAAGAAAAGGACGACGAGGCCGACGATCGGACCGAGGAGATACGCGGTGACGTTGACGAGGGCGGTGATCGCGAACACCCGCGGTCCGTGGCGGCGGACGAGCTCGCCGCTGCGCCTGAGCGCCCCCGACGCGTTCAGGTCCTCGATCACGCAGGCCTGGGTGGTCACGGCTCTCCGGACGAGGTACACGATCGCGATCGGGATCCCCACGATCGTGAGCACGAGCAGTCCGGCGATGATGATCACACGAAACCAGGCCCACGCGAGCGAGCCGGCGCGTCGCAAGGCTCCTCGGTAGGCGTCGAGCGCATCGGGGTGGCCGCCCGCGTCGATGCTGCTCAGCGCATGCGCTACCGCACCCGTCACTGCAATGCTGCCGAGGATCGTCGAGAGCTGGCCCAGGAGGAGAGCGGCCACGCCGCCGACGATCGCGTCGCTCTCGACCAGGTCGACGAAGGTGCCGAAGCCGGTGAGCCGGGTGAGGAGCTCCTGGAGCAGGACCGCCAGGCCGGCAAGGGGCACGAAGACCACGCCGATCCCGAGGAACAGCCATCGGTAGCGGCGGTAGAGCTTGAATGAGGCACGGTAGATCTGGCCGCCTGAACGCTGCTCGTCGATCGGGAGCGGCTCGTGCGGAGACCACACGGTGCGCCGGCTCAGCCACATGCCGACCATGGCGATCAGCACGAAGGCGCCCAGGACGAGCCACGGCGTGCGCAGAAATCGCAGGTAGAGCTTCGACCCGGCTGCGACGGCGCCGCAGAAGAAGTCCGTGGTGCTCGGTCCGAAGGTCGACTGGAGCGGCACTTCGGTGCTGCTCTTGCGCCACTCGTCCTCGCTCCAGCTGATCGGCTTCGTCCACTGATCCTTCGCGTTGGGGCCGGTCGGGCCCGTGTTCGGGCCGCTCTCCTTCTGGCCCCAGTGGCCGGCGTAGCCCAGCCAGGCGAACGGGGCCGACGCCGAGGTCGGGGCCTCAGCCGGCAGGAGGACGGCATGCGTCTGGACCGTCGTCGAGGGGCCGGTCGTGTTGTCGCAGCCGAAGCCCTCCTGTGCGCTGTGGCCGAGCCAGACGGATTGGCCGAAGTAGTTCGCGTGCGACCCGCGGCCCGGGTAGACGACCGGATGCGAGCCCTGCTGCTCGAGCTTGTCGTCGTCCCAGTCCGCACGCTCTGCGCCCGAGTGCTGCGAGAACCCGACCTCCGTCGGCGTCCGGTGCAGCGCGGCCGACGCGCTCGCTGCGTCGAACGCGAGCTGCACCATCTCCCAGTCGGACTCGTGCTTGTTGTTCCAGTCGTTGAACGGGTAGTAGAACCAGTACTGGAGCGCGAGCCGGCCGGGCTTGCCGCCCTCCTGCACGACGTGGGCGTACGCGGTCGTGGGCTTGCCCTTGCCGACCGTGTCCGCCCACTGCTCGTAGTCGCAACCCGGATCGAGCGGATCGCCCGGGAGGTCGAGATAGGTTTCCTCGCCGCGCCCGAAGAGCCCGGCAGCGGTCGGCGCGTCATCGATCAGCCGGCCCTTGGAGTCGACGAGGCGAACGTCGCTCCGGCCGAGCACCAGGTCGGCGGCGACCGGGCTGTAGGGCTCGCCGTCCGAGCTGCAAGGCTCCGACTGCTTCTTCAGCGCGACGATCGGCGCGTACCGGTCCGCGAGCTGCTGCTCGGGCGACGACTCGCCGGCTCGAGCCGCCCCTCCGCCCAGCGCGAGCACCGCCAGCAGCGCGGCCGGCCAGACGAGCGCCCGTCTCATGCCGGTCAGGAGTCGCGGCCGCGCAGCGCCGCTTCGAGTCGGTCGAGCCGGCTGTCCAGCTCGTCGAACCGAGCCTCGATCTGCCGCAAGTCCGATGCGTGCTCGTCCTTCGCCTCGCGAAACTCCTTCGTCGCCCGGGCGACGAACGTCGAGGTGATCGCCGCCGTGACGATTGCCAGGAATGCGATCCCCTGGAGCATCACGATCGTGGCCACGATCCGCCCCGACACTGCGGCAGGCGTGACGTCGCCGTAGCCGACCGTGGTCACGGTCTGCATCGCCCACCACATGCCGACCCAGACGTTGTCGTACTCCTTGTGGTCGACGACGCGCATCAGGATCCCGCTGAGGACGACGACCGCGGCGGTCGCAAGGACGATCGTCCGTGCGGCCGCCCGCACGGTCGGCGGCTTGCTCAGGAACCTCGTCAGGGAACGCTCGACGATGTTCACCCGCGCCACGACGGAGACGTTACGGCAGGCAGCGGCGGGCGTTCGGGCCTGCGAGGGCGCTCAGACCCTCGCGGCCGACCACGTCTGGTCGCCGGAGGTGCAGGTGTAGCCGGCTCCGTCCAGGGTGAACGTCGTGTCGGTCCGGATCGTCCCGGTGGCGGCGGTTCCGGCAAAGCGGCCCGTGATCTTGATCGCGCGCGTCCCGGTCGAGTCACCGACGGTGATCGTGATCGTCGCGCTGATCGAGAAGCTGTGGTCGGCGGCGATCACATAGGGGCCCGGCGCGGTCAAGTTCCCGCCGGAGATGTGAGCCGAGGGAGTGCACGACTCGTTGACCTGCCCGGTCCTGAGGTTGACGACCGACTTGCCGTCGGCCGAGACGTCGAGGTCGAACGCCTCGTTGAGAGTCGACCGGCCCTGGTAGTGACCGGGCGTGGCCGGCGGTGGTGGGACGGGCGGCGCGGGCGAGGGCGCCTTCCAGGTGACCTGGACGACCCGCGACTTCCCGCGAACGGCGGATCCTCGGACGGCGGCGGCCTGGAACTGGTCGGAGATCGCGCTCTGCTCGGTCCAGCGCGCGGTGCAGGGCGAGCGCGCGCACACGGCGATGCCACGCACCGTGCCGCCGCGCGTCAGGGCGATCCGCAGCCGGTCGCCGGCGCGCAACGCAGCGCGGGCGACGAGGGCGACCGGCCGCCCTTTCGTCACGGTCACGTTCGCCTTGCCGTTCCCGACGACCGACAGACTGACGACGACGGAATGCTCGCCGGACACGACGCCCGCCAGCACTCCCGTCGCGGCCACGGCACCGAGCGCGCAGAGAAGAGTCCGCCTCCACGTCACCCGGGTCCGCATGCGCGAGTCGACACTAGTGTCGGGATGCGGGTGGAGTCAACGCTCCGCGGCGAGGTGATGCGCGGGGCGGTGATCGCACCGCCCCGCGCAGGCCGGTGCTACGAGGCCGTGATCGAGCCGAAGAGGCCGTGCGACTCGTCGTCGGGCCCTGCCGTGAAGAACAGGGTGTTCCGTGCTCCGTTGTTGACTGCACCCTTGCCGAACTCCAGTGCCCAGAGCCCGTCGATGACGAGGTTGCCGTTCCCGGTCCGCAGCCTGCCCGCGTGCTCGTACTTACCCGCGGGCACCTGGCGGAAGGCGTTGATCCGGCCGTCCCCGAAGTTCCCGATCAGCAGATCGCCGCTGAAGCGCCCGAAGTCGCCGGGAGCGGGCGCGATCCCCCAGGGTGCGTTCAGCTGCCCGCGGCTCGCGACGCGGTCGAGCAACACCCCGGCGCCGTCGTAGGCGTCGACGAAGCCGAGGCCCTGGCCGGTGACGTCGTCTTCAGCGTCGGCGTCCTGCTTGGCGTACGTGACGAAGATCCGGTCGCCGATCGCCTGGATGCCGAACGGCGCGAACCCGGCCGGCACCGACGGGTCGACGAAGGCGCCCGGGCCGGTCACCGGCGTGAAGGTCCCGTCGAAGACGTCGACGCGGCCGTTGTGGAAATCGGTCGCGTACAGCCGATCCCCGCTCGGAGAAACCGCCAGCCCCTTGTAGATGGCGCCCGAATGCAGGTCTGCGACCACGACCGCATCCGGCGATACGGACGGGTTCCAGCCGAGAATCGTGCCCTCCTCGGTCGCGAACAGGAACAGCGCAGGCGCCGAGGCCGTGCCCAGTTGAACCGGGAAGCCGGCCCCCGGGTTGGCGACCAGGCCGGTCGGCGCGTGGGGCACCTGGACGACGAGCGGCGACTGGGGCGGCGGCGGGAAGGCGACGCCCGCGGCGTTGTACAACGTGGAGACGTCGGTGCCGTTGTCGGCAACCCACCACGGCGAGGTGGGCCGTGCGTCGAGGCCCCACGCGTTCACGAGGTTCGTATCCACGTGATCCGCGACCCCGACCTGGTCGGACACGAGGTTGTGGACGACGTACGCGTTGCGCTCTGCGGCCGGGCTCGCGGCGGCAAGCGCCGCTGCGACGAGCGCAGCCGCGGCAAGCGCGAGGATGAGGGACCGACTGCGGCCGGTCCCGGTGGTTGGAATCTTCATGGTCGACCTCCGGCGATCGGTGGACGTCTACGGATGACCCCAGCCGCGCCTCTCAAACCACGACTGTGAGCCCGGTTACATTCCGCACGGCAAACCGCCCCGGCGCCGACGGCGTACCTTCGAGCACGAGGAGTGCGCGGGGACTGAGGGGTTTGTTGCTCGCCGTCTCGCCTGACGAACGACGGCTTGCGCGACGGGCGTTCGCTTCCTGCCGTGAATACGGGATTCCCGCCGCCGCCGTGCTCTCGGAGCCGGCGTCGTGCGACTCGAGGCTTCTGGTCCTCGACCAGGGAGTCGTGGCCCTCGTCGCGGCGGCCGGCTCGCAGAACCAGACCGTCATCGCGCTCGCCCGCCAGGGCGACGTGCTTGCGCCGCCGACGCGAGACGAGCACATCCGCGCGCTGACGGCTGCGCGCGTGATTGCCGTGCCGCCCGATGCCTACGAGCAGCTGCTCCGCATCCCCGGTGTCGCACGAGTGCTGCTCGAGAGCCTCCTCGAGGCGCTCGAGAATCGCCAGCAGAACCTCGCCGGCATCCGGGGAAGCCACGCCGAACGCCTGCAGGAGACGCTCTACCGTCTCGCCCGCGACCACGGCAAGGTCTGCACCGAAGGCGTCGAGATCGACCTGCCGCTCACGCACGAGCTCCTCGCCCAGATGCTCGGCTCGGCTCGTGAGACGGTCACCGGGGCGCTGGCCAGATTCCAGCGCGAAGGCCTGCTGGTCCGTAGCGGCAGGACCTACCGCCTGACCGTTGCCCCCGACCTGCTCGAGAGCCGGGCGGACGGCCGCTGAGCTACACGTCCGGGCCGAGGTCGACGAGCACCTGGATCAGGCCGAAGACGTCGGACGCGACCGAGACCGTGTCGTCGCCGGCGAGCGTCTGGATCCGCAGGGTGTCGCCGGCGGGCTCGGCGCCGGTGATTAGCGTCTGCGCGGCAAGCCCCGAGACCTTCACGTTCCCGCCCGGCGGCGCGACCTTGACCTTGTCCGGCCCCGCGGTGCCGTTGACGACGACCGTGTCGGCCGCAGCGTCACCACCGCCGCCCGAGGCGGCGAGGTCGACGTCGACGCTCGTGACATCGGTGCCGGCGAGATCGTTGACGGTGACCGTGTCCGCACCGCCGAGCGCGTGGAAGGCGATGCTCTCGACGCCGTCCAGGTCCATCGTGACGGTGGCGACGTCACGGAAGAACCGCACCCGTCCACCGTTCGGGGAGGCGTCGATGCTCTCCACGACGTTCGCGCCGCTGAAGTCGAGCGAGTCCTTCCCGCCTTGGCCCTCGATCGTGTCGCTCCCGTCGCCGGGATCCCAGTGGAACGTGTCCTTGCCCTCGCCCAGCAGCGCCAGGTCGTCGCCCCGGTTGCCGTCGACGAAGTCGTTCCCCGCGCCCCCGATCAGGACGTCCGAGCCGTCCCCGCCGAGCAAGGTGTCGTTGTTCTTTCCGCCGTCGACGACCAACGAGGTGATCGCCGCCAGACCGCTCGAGCCGGTGATCGTGTCGGCGCCGCTCAGACCGACGACGGTGAGACCCTCCGCAGTCGAGTTGACCGGGGTTCCCGACCCCAACTGAACGAACGCGGCCGTCGTGTTCGGAAGGATCTGGATCGTGTCCGCCGCCTTCGTGCCCTCTAACTGCGTCGTGTCGACATCCCCGCCGCCGTCGACGTCGAGGGACGCCAGACCGACTAGAAGGCCGTGCACCGTCGTGACGTCGTTCCCGGTTCCTCCGTTCACGTGAACGGCGTCGTTCGCCGCCTCACCGCCCGACACGGTCACGGTCGCGGGGGGCGCTGAGACCGCGACGTTTCCGCCGGTCGAGAAGGCGGCCAGAGCGTCGGGCCCGGCAGTGCCGTTGACGACGACGGAGTCGATCGCACCGTCGCCCCCGCCGCCGGACGCCGCGAGGTCGACGTCGACGCTCGTGACATCGGTACCGGTCAGATCGTTCACGTTGACCGTGTCCGCTCCGCCGAACGCGCGGAACACGATCCCTTCGACGTCGTTCAGGTCATCGTGATGTTGGCGATGTTGCGGAAGAACCGTACGCGCCCGCCGTTCGCGGACACGTCGATGCTCTCGGAGACGTTCGCGCCGTTGAAGTCGAGCGTGTCCGCGCCGTCCTGGCCTTCGATCGTGTCGTTCCCGCCTCCGCGCCGCTCGCACCGAGCAGCGTGTCGTTGCCCGCACCGCCGTCGACCGTGATCGCCTCGTCGGTAAAGGCGCCGTTCGACTGATCGATGCGGACGAGGTCGTTGCCGCCGCCCGCGCTGACGTTGATCGCGGTGAAGAGGCTCCGGTCGAAGGAGAAGTCGGCGGTGCCGTTGTCGCCGGCGTTGATCTCGAGCACGGTTGGCACGCCCGCCTGCAGCCGGAGCGCCAGCTTGTAGCTCGCGCCGTTGCCGGTGATCTGGAGCGTCCCGGTCACGATCTGGGCGGTGTAAGCGGCCCGCGCCGAGGACACGCCGAAGGTGAGAACCACTGCGACGAGCGCTCCGAACACCAGAATTCGAGTCAACGCAGCCCCGGTCAATCGCCCCTCCCCGGGCGGCCTACTCGGATGCCGGGATTCTAGTCGGCTCGCGGGCCGGATCGCGTGCGCCCTCACGCGTAGGCGTGCGCAGCCGGCCTGAGCTCTTCGAGAGACGACGGCAGGCTCGTGACCGGAGCGCCGAGGAGCGGTCTCTGCGCACGAAGAAGGTCGATGACCTCCTCGGCGGGAAGCGGCTTGCCGAACAGGTAGCCCTGCCCGAGCTCGCAGCCGAGCTCGCGCACTCGCTGTGCCTGTGAGATTTGCTCGATTCCCTCGGCGACCGTCGTCAGGCCGAGCGAGCCCGCAAGCCGAAGGATCGCGTCGACGACGTTGGCGTCGTTACGGGCGAGCTGGTCGACGAAGGTCTTGGGGATCTTGATCATGTCGATCGGCAGCTCCGCGAGCCGGCTCAGCGACGAGTAGCCGGTGCCGAAGTCGTCGATCGAGACCCGCACGCCGAGCTCGCGGAGCCGTTCCAGCGCGACGCCGCCTTGCTCGTCTCGGCTCATACTCGACTCGGTGATCTCGAGCGTGATCCGCCGGGGATCGAGACCGGTCCCGCGGAGGGCGGCCGCGAGCTCGTCGACGAGGCTCTGGTTCGTCAGCTCGCTCGGCGCGAGGTTGACCCAGATGCCGACGTCGCGGGCGTCCGGAGTGACGTTCTGCCACCTCTGGGCGAAGCGGAACGCCTGCGCGAGCACGCAACGGCCGACGTCGACGATCAGCCCGCTTTCCTCCGCCGCATCGAGGAAGTCGCTCGGCATGAGGAGCCCCCGTTCCGGATGGGGCCAGCGGACGAGCGCCTCGAAGGCGCGGATCGACCCGTCCTCGAGCGACACGACGGGCTGGTAGTGGGCGATGAGCTCGCCCCGTTCGACCGCCTGCTCGAGCTCGAGCGCGACCCGGCCCTGCTGACGGAGTCGGCTGTGCAGCGCGTGCTCGTAGAGCGCGGAGTGACCGTGTCCCCTGCGCTTCGCGGCGTACATCGCAATGTCGGCGTTGCGGATCAGCTCCTCGGCCGTCACGGCGTGCGGCCCTGTCGTCGCGATGCCGACGCTGGCGTGGATCTTGACCTCGCGGCCGGCGATCGGAAAGGCCTCGCCGAGACTGTCGGCGACCTGCCGCGCCGCGTTTTCGGCCTCGCGCACGTCGGTGCTCTCGAGCAGGAAGGCGAACTCGTCGCCGCCGAGCCGGGCGCACATGTCGTCGGGTAGGGCCCTGCTGAGCCGGCCGGCGACCTGCACGAGCAGCTCGTCGCCTGCTGCGTGGCCCCAGCTGTCGTTGACGTTCTTGAAGTGATCGAGGTCGAGGAACAGGACGGCGTGGGTGCGCCGATCGGTAGCCCCACGGGCAAGCGTCTTGGCCAACCGGTCGGTGAACAGGACCCGGTTGGGAAGGCCGGTGAGCGAGTCGTGGTAGGCGGAATGACGAAGTTCCTCCTGCAGCTCCGTCACCCGCGCCAGCGATTGCTCGAGCCGGCTGTTCTCGAGCAGGACGCTTGCGTGCCCGGCGAAGGTCTCGAACAGCTCGAGGTCGGTCTCGGTGAACGAACCGATGTCGCCGGCGCGATTCCCGACGAGCAGGAACCCGATCGCACGTTTCTCGCCCCGGAGGACGCCGACGATCCCGTCGCCCAGTCCGCGGTCGGCGAGGAACTGATCGAGTGGATGCGTGCGACGGCGGCGACGACGGAAGAGCAGCGGCCGTGCGGTCCGGGCAATCCGCTTCAGCGCGACCTCGTCGGCCGCCGTGAGGTTCTGCGGTCGCATGAGGGTCTCCCCGCCTGCCCCGCTGGTGCTACGCAGCGCCGGGCCGCTGGTTGTCAGCGCAAAGAGGTGGATCTCGGCGTACTCGGCGCGAAGGAGACGCCGCACTGCACGCAGCAGCTGTCCGACCGCGATCTCGAACTCCGGCGCGCCCTGTGTCTCGCGCATCGACTCGTACAGGAACTCGAGGTGCTCGAGCTGCTCCCGCTGCGCCATGTAGGCGCGGAAGGCGGCCACGCAGGCGAGCGCCGGAACGACGAGCAGCAGACCGGCGGTCGCCCGATCCTCGATCAGCATGACCGCCGCGAGCCCGAGACTGGCCGTGGCGAGAGCGCCGATGAGGGAGACGCCGAGCGTTCTCGGCAGTTGCGGGGCGGCGAACTTCGTCTCGGCGACCGCGATCACCGCGGAGACAAGCGCGATCCCGACCGTGTGTGCGACCGCCACCGCGCCCAGAACGACCACCCACGTCCACACGCTGGCCGGGCCGCCGTGCGTGACCGACCCGAAGATGAGCACCGCGATACCCGTGCACAGCGGCATCTGGGCGAGGTTGAAGGTCAGCTTGATCGGTCGCTGGCGACGGTGGAGCGACAGGGCGAGGCCCGCTCCGGCGACCTGCGCGGCCAAGAGGTTGCCCGGCGACGCGAAGAACAGACCCAGGACGAGGCCGGCCTCCGTCAGCGACAACGAATGCGCCTGCTTGCGAAACTGGAGGTGGACGACGAACACCTCCGCGAGGTAGAAGGCACCCGCGAGCTCCCACCATTGGATCGAGATCGTCCCGTCGTGGTCGAACGGCACGACGCCGCCGAGAATCGCCTCCCAGACGGCGACCGAGAGGGCCGCGACGAAGCCGATGAAGAGCCAGACCCGCGCCGGGCCCAGTCGGAGCAGGAATCTCCTCACGACCGAGTCACCCGGCGCCTTCGGCATGTCCATCGTGGTCGTCGGGCTGGAAGCTATCCCCAGGTCGCGCCCAGCCATGAGTCGCTCGACCAGCTGTTGCCGCTCCAGGTGCTGCCCGACCAGCTGTTCCCGCTCCAGCTACTGGCCGACCAGCTCGACGCGGACCAGCTGCTCGCGCTCCAGCTGCTTGCCGACCAGCTCGATGCAGACCAGCTGTTGCCGCTCCAGGTGGTGCCCGACCAACTGTTGCCCGACCAGCTGTTCCCGCTCCAGGTGCTGCCGTTCCAGTCGCCGCCCGACCAGCTGCTCGCCGAGGCCTCGAGCTTCGCCATCTCGTCCGCGTCGAACGGCTTGCCGAAGATGTCCTGCTCGCCGCTGAGCACGACGCCGTCGCGCGTCAGGTGGTCCTGACCACGCGCCACCTCGAGAGACCCCGTTCCGCTCGCGGGGTGGAACTTCTGCGTGTACTTCGAGGGCAGGCGCGCCGCCAGCATCGCGGTCAGGTTCAGCTCGCCGCTTCCCTGCGCCAGCGCGCCGGGTCCCGAGAGGTCGAAGGCGTTGTCCCTGAAGAACGCCTTGACCTGGTCCGGGGTCAAGTTCGGGTACTTCTGAAGGACGAGTGCGACCGCTCCCGAGGCGATGGCCGCAGCCTCGCTGGTGCCGCTGCCTCGGAAGTACCGGTCGTCGAGCGAACCCGTCGGATTGGTCGCGTCGATGTACGAGTTCGGCACGCGAAGGCCCTGCAGGTGCGCGCCGGGCGCAACGAAGTCCGGCCGCTTGCAGTGGTTGCAGCGCGCACTCGCCGAGAAGTCTGCGACGGTGTCGTCCAGGAGCGCAGGCGTGCCCAGCGAGTCGGAGGCACCGACGGCGATCACGAACGGGTTGTACGCCGGGTCCGCGATCCCCGGTGCCCCGCCGCCGACCTGATAGCCGCTGTTTCCCGCCGCCGCGACGACGACGATGCCCTTCGCCCACGCCTGCTCGACGGCGTATGACAGCGGGTCGACGTCGGAGCTCTGCGTCGAGTTGGTGCCGTACGAGAGGTTGATCACCCGGATGTTGAGCCCGTTGTCGTTCCGGTGCTGGACGACCCAGTCGATCGCGGCGATCACCTGGCTGACGTCCACGCCGCCGTCGGCGGTACCCACCTTGACCGAGACGATGCGGGCGTCCGGTGCCATTCCCCGGTACACGGACGCAGGCGCAAGTGCCGTCAACCCCGCGTCGCGGCCGGCGATCAGCCCAGCCATGAAGGTCCCGTGCCCGTTGGTGTCGAGCCGGGTCAGATTGGGGGCCTGCGACTCGAGCGACAGGTCAGGGCCGTTGAGCACTTTCCCCGGAGCGTCCAGCCCGGCGACCGGGGAGACACCGGTGTCGATCAGCGCGACGTCGACGCCGCTGCCGGTGTAGCCGGCACTCCACCACGCCTGGGCACCCGTGAGCAGCGTCGTGCTGTACATCGAGTTCCCATCTGTGGCCGGGTCGTACTGGGCACCCCAACTCGCACCGGCGCGCAGGAACCCGAAGAGCGAGAAGCAGACCACGAGCGACAGCGCGACCGCGAGCCCGCGCCGCCGACCAGACCGTTTGTTCATCCGTGAGCTGCAATCCATTCCGAATCTCACGGTACGAACGGCAGCCGGCCGAACATCCCCAAAAGGGTTAGATCACGGCGAAATCCCTCGAACGGGTCCCGCGCTCAGGCGCCCCAGCCGTCGTGCGGCGGATGATCGCCGGGCTCGAAGAGCCACGTCTCGCGCAGCTCCCGGCAGCGCCCGTCGTCGGCGAAGCGGAGGAACAGAATCCCGATCAACGTCACCTCGGCGCCGCCGTTCAGCATCCTCACCCAGAACTCGACGGCCGCCCTGCACCCATCCGACGACTCGACCGGCCTGCCCATCCTCACGTCGACGCGGTCCTGCGTCGAGGTGACGTTCGCCCAGTAGGAGCGAACGCCGTCGGCGCCACGGTGAGGCTCCTGGAGCGGGTGGTCGCGGTAGAGGCAGTCGTCCGTGAAGAGCGACGCCGCAGCGTCCGCATCACGGTCGCGCCAGGCCTGCGCGTACGCGTCCACCCACTCCTGGACCGTCATGCGGCAACCCTACTGCGAACGGCGGCACCAGATCCTTGCGGGCGCGACCGGACTCGAAGCGCGAGCTCGGCACGCTTGGCGTTGAAACAGACGAGTCCCGCCATGAAACGTTCGGGCAGTGAAGGATTCGAACCTTCGACCTTGGGATTAAGAGAAGTGGCCGGTAGTCTCGGCCGAGTTCGGCTGAGCTGGATTCATGCGGCTTCGGAAGGGATCGGCGCGCCGGGATCTCGGTCTGTCTCGGTCGGTTGTGTTGCCCCCGAGTTGCCCCTCGCGCAGCCTCATTTGCGACGGGCGGTATTCGTTCGCCACCCGTTGCGCCTTGCTTGCAGACGCAGACGGTGACGTGCCGGTGACGCCGGCGTGACGCCCGGCTGGTACGGAGCGAGCCTTGTACCTGCTTCTCGGCGATACCGACGACCTCTGCTGTCGGAGTGTGCATGAGGTGCTCTCGGAGCGGGGCGACGCGACGCACGTCGTCGCGAATCCGCTGAGCGAGCCGTCGCGCTTCTCCTGGTGGCTGGACAGCGATCAGACAGTGAGCTTCCTCGCGTGCGATGGGCAGACGGGAGTCCGCGACGATGAGATCACCGGGGTTTTGGTGCTGGACACCGGACGCATCGATCCAGACGGCTGGCATCCCGACGATCTGTCATATGTGCACGCCGAGACACACGCGGCGCTGCTGGGGTGGTTGTGGAGCCTGCCCTGCCCGGTTGTCAATCGGTATCCACCGGCGGTCTGGTACCGGCCACAGGCTCCGCTGCTGTCGTGGCACGGGCTGCTCCAGCGGTCGGGGCTCCCGACGCTGGAGACCTTAGTGACGAGCGTGGAAGACGAGGCGCGCGCCTTCGGCGAACGGGTGGCGGCAGACGGCGCGGGCGGCGCCGTCTACGGGCCGCTCACGAGCGGAGTGCGCTATCTCGTTGCGAGCGCCGACGATTGGGGCGGTCTCGCCGCGCTGCAGCGGGTCACGCCCGTCAGCCTGTCGGCTCCACACGGCGACACGAGGCTGGTGTGCGTCATTGGGGACCGCGTCGTCTGGAACCGCCCGCCCTCTCAGGAGGAGAGTGGGCTCGAGCCGTCTCTGTGTGCATTCGCGCAGGCGGCAGGATTGGCGTTCGTCGAGGTCGGCCTCGCGCCCACTCGGACCGGACTCTGCGTCGTCACAGTCGAGACACGTCCGCGGCTAGAACGCTTCGGCGGTGCCGCCCGCGAGGAGATCGTTGCCGGGCTCGTGCAACTGCTCACGGCTCCGGTGCCAGCTCGGAGCTCGTCGTGATCCTGGTCGTCGGCGGCCTGGCTGATCGGGTCACCGAGCTCGTCTGTGCCCGGTTGGACGACTGCGGTTATCCGTACCGCCTGCTCGACTTGGGCTTCTATCCGAGCGGTTTCGATGTGAACTGGCGCTGGGAGGACTCGCACCCGCGCGGATACATCAGGGGCCACGACTGGAGGCTGGATCTCGAAGAACTCAGCGGCGTCTACGTCCGCTACCTCGGCGCCGAGGGTCGGATGCCGCCTGCCGACGTCGAGCCGCCACTCGCCCCGGCAATGTACTTCGAGTACGACAGCGGGCTGATGGCGCTGTTCGAGGACATGCCGTGCCCCGTGGTCAACCGGCTGGCGGGTGGGATGTCGAACAGCAGCAAGGCCTACCAGGCGCTCCTGGTACGCCAGTGCGGTCTCCGGACACCGCGCACGTTGATCAGCTCTGATCCGAACGAGGTTCGTCGCTTCTACGACGACTGCGCAGGCGAGGTCGTCTACAAGTCCGTCAGTGGCGTCCGCTCGATCGTGCGCCGCGTGACCCGGCAGCACCTGGAGCGTCTCCCGCTGGTTCGGCATGCTCCTACTCAAGTCCAGGAGTTCGTCCCGGGCGAGAACGTACGAGTGCACACCGTGGGTGATCGCGTGTTCGCATGTCGCGTGCACTCCGACGCCGTCGACTACCGCTACGCGGAGCGCGACGGCCACGGCGTGGTCATGGAGCCGACCACTGTGCCCGCGGCGGTCGAAGAATCATGCCTTCGCCTAGCGCGCGAGCTGGATTTGTTGCTGACCGGCATCGACCTCAAGCAGACGCCAGCCGGCGACTACTACTGCTTCGAGGTGAACCCGTCCCCTGGGTTCCTCTACTACGAGCAGCAGGCAACGCAGCCGATCAGCGCAGCGCTCGCCGAGCTCCTGCACGACGGGGCCGGCGCCCGTGTGCCCGAGAGCGTGATGCCTATGGAGTAAGCGCCGCGACCCGTCACCGGAATCGACACGAACGGAGGAGACATGGCCGCAAGCAGAGGCAGACGAGCGGACAGATCGAAGGAGCCCTTCGTCCCGAAGGAGGACCGGCCCGAGGTCAAGATCAACCTCGACACGCCGCTAACCGAGCTGAAGGTGCGCGACCTTTCGGCGATCGTCGGCTTCGTCGCCAGCAAGAACCCGAATTTCGAGGTCGGCAAGACGTCTTTGAAGGACTTCTTCGACAAGGACTTCCCGGAAGTCGCCAAGGATTGGCTGAAGGAGATCAAGGAGGAGAAGGTCGAGAAGCCCGAGAAGCCGGAGAAGTTCGAAAAGAACGAGAAGTTCGAGAAGAACGAGAAGCTCGAGAAGAACGAAAAGCACGAGAAGCCCGAGCTCAAGGACATCAAGGTCGAGAAGATCGAAGTCGACGGTGTCTTCGATCCACGAGCAGTTCCCGATCCGCGAATCGAGCAGGTCATCGCGGCCGTCGCCGGTCTGACGAAGCAGGTCAGCGAACTCAGCGACCAGCTCCGGGAGCTGCAGAAGGAGCGCAAAGGGTAACTCCACCGGTCATCGGCGGAAGGGGCGAGCGGCGCGAGCTTCTGGTCGCGCCGCCGCCGGCGCGAGCGTACTCCGGCATGGGCCGTGAAGGATTCGAACCTTCGACCTTGGGATTAAGAGAAGCCGCGCTGAGCCTCGGCTGGTCTCGGTGGAGCTGGGTTTCAAGCCGATTTGAGGCATTCCGGCCACTCCGAGTTTCGGCCGATCTCGTGGGTTGTGTTGCCCCCATGTTGCCCACCCTGGGCTCACCGGCCGTCGAGCGTCGCCTGGTCGGGGTGGAACCGCTGGTCGACGACACCCCGAGAACGTCTCCGACAGACCCTGGCGGCGCTCTTTCAGCACCACCCGACGGTCCTCGCAAACGCCCCGCCCGGGTTCAAAAGGAACCTCGAAGGACCGCCGGCCGGATCGCTAGCGGCGGGCGGGCCTGGCCGTTGCTGTCTGCGTCTCGGAGCGGCGGGCCGCTCGAAGCCATCCCGTGACGGAAAGGACGATGCCGCTCGCGCCTGCGGTCCACAGAACGAAGACGGCCGGAAGACTGACGTATAGGAAACGCGGATGCTCCGCCGTGTGCGCGTAGGCCGTGTAGAACACCGCGTTGACCAGCACCGGCAGGACGAGCAGCCAGAGTGCAAGTCTCGAGCGGATGAAGTACGTGCCGAGGACCGCCAGCGGGACGAGTACGGCCAGCGTCCGCGGCGAGAAGACGAGCGAGTCGAGCCAGTTGTGCGCGGCGGCATGGACCGACGAGACGAACGCCGGCTTCTCGGCCGTCGGCCCCTTGATCTCGGGGTAGCCGAGCGGCCAGTACGCGAACAGGACGGGCAGGAACACGAGCCCTCCGGCGACGAGCGGCGCGGACTTGCGCCAGCCGAAGTAGGCGAGACAGACGAGAGTGATCACGGCGGCGAGCAGACCGTTGGTCATCTTCACGAGCGTCGCCAGGCTCAGCGCGATCCCGGCAATCGTCAGCCGAAGCGGGGTGGGAACGGCGGCGAGAATGAGCGCCAGAGCGGCCGCGACGAGGAAGGTCGAGACGGGCTCGGTATAGGCCGCCAGGCCGACGAGGACGTGCCAACTTCCGTTCTCCCACGCCTTCGGGCCGGCCACGGGTCGGACGAACAGCGGCCAGAAGGCGCAGAGGGCGGCTGCCCCGACCCCGAGCCAGCGTTTGGTCGTCGCCGCCTGACCGATCACCGCCGTGCAGGCGACGGTGCCTGCGATCGCGGCGAGTGAGAGCACGACGGAGACTTCGAACGCCGGATGCTCCCGAAGAGCCCCCACCGCGCGCAGCGGAGCCAGGGGGACGGCCCAGACCAGCGACCATCCGATCACGGCTGCCCCCGGCGCGGACATGCGCGCGACAATGATCGCCAGCGCAACGCTGAGCGCGACGAACCCGGCGACGAGAGCCCAGTGCGCGGCCAGTTGCCGCCGCCGAACCGCTGCGATCAGCACCGCCAACACGCAGACCAGCGCCACCAGCACCGCGCCTCCTGCCGATGTCGCCTTCGACATGAGCTGACGCGACGCGGCGTAGTAGCCGGACGCGTCGCCGGTGAGACCCTCGTATCGGAACCGTGGCATGTCGGGCAACGCGTGCCCCGACGCGGCCAGCGCAGCGAGCGGAATGGCGATCGAAACGACGACGAGCGCTCCAACAACGACGTCCGACCGGCTCACGCTGCGGGTCACGGCGGCGTAGCATATTGCCCTGAAGGAGCCTGGATCAGGCTGGCGCTCGGTCCGAGGACGCGACGTCGCGATCGCGACTCTAGTTGGTCTCGCCGTGCTGGTCGGAGCATCGGCACTCCCGAACGTTCACCTCTTCGATATCCACCGGGGTGGCGACACGGCCGTCTACCAGACCTACGGGGAACGGATCGTCTCCGGGAAGCTCCCGTACCGCGACTTCTACGTCGAGTACCCGCCGGGCGCCTTGCCGGCGTTCGCCGTTCCCACGCTCGGCCCCGAGCACGAGTTCTCTCAGCACTCGAAGTACCTCCAGTGGACACTGGCGGGTGCCACGGTGCTCTTCGTTGCGATTACGCTCGGGCTTCTCGGAGCGGACCGACGTCGCCTGATTACAGGTGCCGTGCTCGTCGGCATCGCTCCGCTGGCGCTCGGTTACGTCACGTTCACCCGATACGACTGGTGGCCGGCGCTGCTCACTGCTGCCGCCCTGGCGGCGATCGTCGCCGGCCGTAACCGGATCGGCCACGGCGTCCTCGCAGCCGCCACAGGCGCGAAGGTGTACCCCGTGGTCTTGGTACCGCTCACGCTCGCCCAGGCGTGGCGCACACGAAGCGTCCGCCACGCGCTGATCGCCGCGGCCTGCTTCGTCGTCGTCCTCGCGGTGATCGTCCTGCCCTTCGCCGCAATCGCGCCGGGCGGCGTCGGCGACAGCCTCTTCGTGCAGTTCAGGCGGCCGCTTCAGATCGAGAGCCTGGGCGCGACCGCGCTCCTCGTCGCGCACGGGATCGGCGCATACAGCCCACGGGTCGTGGCAGGCTCGGGCTCGCACAACTTCGCGGGGTCGCTCGCGAACGGCCTCGCCGTGCTGACCTCCCTGACCGAGATCGCATTGCTGGGCGGCCTCTACCTCGCGTTCGCGCGTAGCCGTCGTACGCGGCAGCAACTGGTCGACGCCTGCGTGCTCGCGGTGCTCGCCTACCTCGTCCTCGGGAAAGTCCTCTCCCCGCAGTACCTGATCTGGCTCGTCCCCCTGGTCCCGCTCCTTTCGGGTCGCATCCGCCTACCCGCAGCCGGACTGTTCCTCGCCGCCCTGGTCCTGACACAGGTCTACTTCCAGTTCCGGTACGACGAAATCATCCGGCTCGAGCGGCTGACCTGGGTGCTGGTGGTGCGAAATCTCGTCCTGCTGGCCCTGCTCGTGCTGGTCGCCGTCGAGGTCGGGAGAACACTTCTGGGCGAACGGGAGGGTAAGGCGAACGTCGTTCCCGCACCAGCAGTCTCGCCGGCAAACCGCACGTAGATGTCGAACCCGCCCGCTTCCAGGCGGCGGTAGCCGGCACGGAGAAGCCGCAATCGTGCTTGCCGAGCCGCCAATGGCCCCGGTCATCTCCCAGCCTGCTAGCGAAAGCGGCAACGTGCAGGGGCTTACGCGATGGGCCGTGAAGGATTCGAACCTTCGACCTTGGGATTAAGAGTCCCCTGCTCTACCAGCTGAGCTAACGGCCCGCGGGCTGCGTAGTGTAGCCCGCGTGAAGGTGCTCTCGGTGGTGGGAAACCGGCCCCAGTTCATCAAGTCGGGGCCGGTGTCCGAGGCGCTTCGGGAGGCGCGGATCGAGGAGGTCACGCTCCACACCGGCCAGCACTACGACCCCGAGTTGTCGCAGATTTTCTTCCAGGAGCTGGGGCTTGCCGAGCCTCGGTACCGGCTCGAGGTCGGAGGCCGCTCACGCGACGAGATGCTTGCCGCGCTGGGTCCCGGCATCGCCGAGGCGCTCGCGACCGAGGAGCCGGACTGGACACTCGTCTACGGCGACACGAACTCGACGCTCGGCGGCGCACGCGCGGCGGCAGCGGCGGGAGTGCCGCTCGCGCACGTCGAGGCGGGTCTCCGCAGCGGCGACCTCTCGATGCCCGAGGAGCACAACCGGATCGAGACCGATCGGCTCGCACAGCTCCTGTTCGCGCCCGACGAGCGCTCGCGGGTGACGCTCGGGCAGGAGGGCATCGCCGGGAGGGTCGAGGTCGTCGGCGACGTGATGATGGACGCGAACCTGCGGCTCGCGCCGCTCGCCCGGGAGCGATCGAGGATCCTCGAACGGCTCGGAGTCGAGCCGGCGGCGTACGTGGTGGCGACGTTGCATCGCGAAGCCAACGTTGCCGAGCCGAGACTGGGACGGATCATCAACGGGCTCAGCCGGGTGGAGGGGCCCGTGATCGTTCCTGCCCATCCGCGGACTCGAGCCGCTCTGAAGGGTCGGACCCCGCGGGGTCTGACCCTCTTGGAGCCGCTCGGGTACCTCGACTTCGCGGCCCTCGCCTCCCAGGCGCGCGTGATCGTCACCGACTCGGGCGGGCTCCAGAAGGAGGCGTACTGGTACGGCGTCCCGTGCGTGACCGCGCGGCCCTCCACCGAGTGGGTGGACACGGTCGAGCTGGGCGCCAACGTGCTGGTGGACGACGATCCCGATCGGCTCATCGAGGCCGTCGCAGCCGCCCGGATGCCCGAACGGCGTCCGGCGCTCTACGGCGACGGGCATGCTGCGGAGCGCATCGCGGCTGCTCTGTACGCTTCGCGGCCGGAATGAGCGCGGACGCCCGCTACGACATCGCCGTGATCGGCGCCGGCTACGTCGGCATGCCACACGCCCAGGCCTTTGCCGAGGCCGGCAAGAAGGTCGTGCTGGTCGACGTCGTCCAGGACGTCGTCGACGCGATCAATCGCGGCGAGAGCCACATCGGGGACGTCCCCTCCGAGCGCCTCCGGCCGCTCGTCGAGTCCGGCGCGGTATCGGCGACGACCGACTACGACGTCGTCGGCCGCTCCGACGCGGTGGTGATCGCCGTCCCGACGCCGCTCTCGACCCAGCGCGATCCCGACCTGTCGCACGTCGAGAACGCGGCACGGTCGATCGCGCCGCATCTGCGGGCCGGCCACGTCGTCGTGCTCGAGTCGACCACGTATCCCGGCACGACCCGCGACGTCCTCAAGCCGCTGCTTGAGGAAGGAAGCGGCATGAAGGCGGGACAGGACTTCCATCTCGCCTTCGCCCCGGAGCGCGTCGATCCCGGTCGCACCGACTTCACGGCGCGGACGACGCCGAAGGTCGTCGGCGGCGTCGACGAGTCGTCGACGGCCGCGGCGGCCGAGCTGTACCGCGGCGTCGTCGACGAGGTGCACACGGTCTCGACCGCCGAGGCGGCCGAGCTGTCGAAGCTGCTCGAGAACATCTTCCGATCGGTGAACATCGCCCTCGTCAACGAGCTCGCGCAGCTCTGCGACCGGATGGGCATCGACGTCTGGGAGGTCGTGGACGCCGCCGCGACCAAGCCGTTCGGGTTCATGTCCTTCAAGCCCGGCCCCGGCCTGGGCGGGCACTGCATCCCACTCGACCCCTTCTACCTGTCCTGGAAGGCCCGCGAGTACGACTTCACGACCCGCTTCGTCGAGCTCGCCGGCGAGATCAACAACAACATGCCGTACTTCTGCCGCTCGGTGATCTCACAGGCGCTGAACCACGGCGCGCAGAAGTCGCTGCGCGGCTCGAAGATCCTGATCGTGGGGGTCGCGTACAAGTCCGACATCGGCGACGTCCGCGAGTCGCCGGCAGAGAAGATCCTCATGCTCCTCCGCAACGCGGGCGCAGAGGTCGCGTACCACGATCCCCACGTGACCGAGTTCGACGGGCTCACCTCGGTCCCCCTCGAGCCCGAGAGCTACGACTGCGTCGTGATCGTCACCGCCCACTCCGGGATCGACTACCGCGAAGTCGTCCGCCGCGGCAAGGTGATCGTCGACTTCCGGAATGCGACGAAGGGCGTCGAGGTGGAGGGGAAGGTCTGGAAGCTATGACGCGGGTGGGCGTCGCCGGGCTCGGGTACTGGGGCCCGAACCTCGCGCGCAACTTCGACGACCTGGCCGAGCTCACCTGGGTCTGCGACCAGTCCCTCGAACAGCTAACGCTGTTCGAGGGAAGGTTCCCGCAGGCAAGAGCAACGGAGCGATTCGACGAGATGCTCGGCGACGAAACCCTCGACGCGGTCGTCATCGCCACGCCCGTCCCGACTCACTACGACCTCGCGAAGCAGGCGCTCGAGGCGGGCAAGCACGTGCTGGTCGAGAAGCCGCCGGCCATGCGCTCGGCGGAGATGGACGAGCTCGTCGCTCTCGCCGTCGACCGGGACCTCGTCCTGATGCCCGGCCACCTGCTGCTCTACCACCCCGGCGTCCAGAAGCTGAAGGAGCTGATCGACGGGGGCGAGCTCGGCGAGGTGCTCTGTGTCTACGGCAACCGCCAGAACCTCGGGATCGTCCGCACGAACGAGAATGCGCTCTGGTCGCTGGGCGTCCACGACCTCTCCGTCATCCTCTACCTGCTGGACGAGGAGCCGTCGGAGGCCGTCGCCCACGGCCGCGACTTCCTCACCGGCGGCGTCGAGGACGTCGTCTTCTGCTACCTGCGCTTCCCCTCCGGGAAGATCGCGCACATGCACCTGTCCTGGCTCGACCCGCACAAGATGCGGCGGATGACCGTCGTCGGCCGCGACAAGATGGCGGTCTTCGACGACATGGAGCTGGAGCGCAAGGTGACGATCTACGACAAGGCGCCGTGGAAGCGGGCCGAGACGTACGGGGAGTGGCAGACGCGGAGCGGCGACATCTTCATCCCCAAGATCGCTACCACCGAGCCGTTGCGGCTCG
This sequence comes from Actinomycetota bacterium, assembly GCA_046732255.1. Classification (GTDB taxonomy): domain Bacteria; phylum Actinomycetota; class Thermoleophilia; order Gaiellales; family Gaiellaceae; genus DATBLE01. Next base: position 53,986 of record JBKPMR010000051.1, on the reverse strand, counting down.
AGTGCGAGCACTTCCTGCGGTTGGTCGGCGGCGACGGTGAACGCGAGAAGGTCGCGCGCGACGGTGCGATGGTCGTGCGCGCGCTCGAGCGGCTGACGGATTCGTTGCTTGGCTGAGGTCCACCCGACCGCCGTAGTCCACCCCGGCACCGTGCTCGGGGAGGGCGTGCGCGTGCTCGAGTACGCCGTCGTCGGCAAGCAACCCGTCCTCTCGCCCCGGTCGACGGCGAAGCGGGAGGAGCTGCCGCCGGCCCGGATCGGCGACGGCACGGTGATCTCCACCGGGGCGATCGTCTTCGCCGGGACGACGATCGGCGCGCGGACGATCGTCGGTGACCAGGCCTGCGTCCGCGAGCGGGTCACGCTCGGTCACGACGTCGTCGTCGGCCGCGGGTCGCTCGTCGAGAACGACACCACCGTCGGGGCGATGACGAAGATCCAGGCCGAGGCGTACATCACCGCCTACTCGACGCTCGAGGAGCATGTTTTCGTGGCGCCGTGCGTGGTAACGACGAACGACAACTTCATGGGACGGACCGAGCGGCGCCACGAGCTGATGCGCGGCCCGACAATTCGGCGCGGGGCGCGGATCGGCGGGGGCGCGGTCCTCTGTCCCGGCATCGAGATCGGCGAGGAGGCGTTCGTCGGCGCGGGCGCGGTGGTGACGAAGGACGTCCCCTCCGGGGCGGTCGTCGTCGGCAACCCGGCGCGGAGAATCCGCGACGTTCCCGACGAGGAGCGGCTGCGATGAGCGCCTACGAGACTGGGCGGCTCGAGGACCTGCGGCGCGAGGACGGCTGGGCACCGATCCGGCTCGCACTCGGCGTGCGAGCGTTCGGCGTCAACGCCTGGACCGGCCGCGACGCGGGGGACGTCGTGATCCCGGAGCACGACGAGGCGCCCACCGGCCACGAGGAGCTCTACGTCGTCGTCGCCGGGCATGCGGCGTTCACGGTCGGCGGCGATGTCGTCGACGGCCCGAGCGGAACGGTCGTCTTCGTCCGTGATCCCTCGGCGAAGCGGGCCGCGACCGCGCGGGAGCCGGGGACGACCGTGCTCAGCGTCGGCGCGAAGGCGGGCGAGGCGTTCACGCCCCAGCCGTGGGAGACGAACCGTGACGTCTTCGCGCTGCTCGATGCCGGCAAGGCAGCCGAGGCGAAGGCGCTGCTGACCGAGGCGATCCAACGCTACGAGGACACGAGCACGCTCTACTACAACCTCGCGTGCGCGGAGACCCTGCTCGGCGAGACTGATGCGGCGATCGAGCATCTCCAGCGGGCACTCGAGGGCGACCGGTCCCTCGCCGCCTACCTCGCTGAGGACAAAGATCTCGCTCCGCTGCGGGACGACCCGCGCTTCGCCGAGCTCCTCCAGTAGCGGCGCTGGAGCACGAACGCAGTGACAGGCTTAAGCCTGTCACTGCGGGAGCTCCGCCCCGACCCGGCGGATCGACGCCTCGGTGATCGGGCGCAGGATCAGGATCGCCTCGTCCGCGCCGGCCTGCTCGAGCGCCTGCAGGTGCGCGACGAGCTCGTCCGGCGTCACCGGCGTCACGCCCTCGTCGGAACGCGGCCGCCGCACGGCGTCCGAATCCAGCTCGACCAGCACGCAGGCGCTGCGCTCGATCTCGGCCGGGTCGCGGCCGGCGCGCTGGGCCGCAGCATTGATCCGTGCGTTCAGGTCCGCGAACCCGTCGACCGTGTTCCCGTAGCCCGCGTACCAGGTGTTCCAGCGCTCGACGTGGGGAAGCGCCGCCGCGAGCATCCGCTCGCCGTTCGAGCCGATCATCAGCGGGATCCGGCGAGGCGGCGGCGGCGGCATGACCACGGCGTCCTCCGCCTGCCAGAAGCGACCGCCGAACGTGACGCGCTCGCCGGCGAGCAGGCGGCGGACGATCTCGAACGACTCCTCGAACCGCGAGACGCGATGGTCGTACGGAAGCCCGAAGGCCCGGTACTCGGTCTCGTTCCAGCCGGCACCGAGACCGAGGACGAAGCGACCGCCGCTGACCTCCGCGATCGCCGCCGACATCCTGGCGAGAAGCCCCGGCGGGTGGAAGCTCGCGCAGGCGACGAGCGGGCCGAGCTCGACCCGCTCGGTGACCGCGGCGAGCGCGGCGAGGAGCGTCCACGCGTCCCACGGGCCGCGCTCAGGCCGGCCGTCGTCCCGGTAGAGGAGGTGGTCGCCGAGCCAGATCGAGTCGAACCCGCTCTCTTCGGCCGCGCGTGCCATCGCGGCATACTCCGGCCAGCGGGCCACGTACTCGACCTCGGGCAGCTGCACGCCGACCCGGATCACTGCGAGCTCTTGGAGATGTGCAGCCGATAGACGCCGGCGCCCTGTGTCGCCAGCTTGACCTCGACGTAGTACCACCCGGTCTGGCGTGCCCGGTGGAGGAAATGCTCGTGCGCTCCGGCGCGGGACGACTGCGTCACCCGCCAGGCCTGGAGCGCTGCCTGCTGGCCGAACGACGCCGCCTCCACCATCTGCGTGCCTGGACGCCAGAGGATCAGATTCGTGTCGGTTCCCGACGGCCCGCGCAGCGACACGGACATGGTCTGGCCCCGGCGCAGACGGACCTTGTAGACGTCGATGTTGTCGTCCCAGTAGTCGAGCGTCGCCTTCACGTCGATCGAGCGGCCGAAGAGCGCGTACGCCTGGTCGCCCGCCTCGTCGTTGCCCTCGTAGCGGTCGCGTGGAGGTAGTGGCCCGGTGAGCGCCTTCAGCGCCGCGGCCACGTCGAGCTCGCCCCAGCCGCTGTACCAGTCCCGTCCGAGCGGACAGCGCACGCAGCCGGTCGCAGCGCTGACGTCGGCTGCCGAATGCTCGAGGAGCGACGTCACCTGGTCGGGCGCGAGCGCCGGCCTGGCGGCAAAGAGCAGCGCGGCGGCCGCAGTGACCTGTGCGGCGGCGTACGAGGTCCCGTCCGCCGGCCGGAACTCGGGCGGACCGCAGATCGAGTAGCCCTGGTCGATGCAGGCGGGGTGGCTCGCGGTCAGCGCCCTCGGAAGGGTCGAGACGATGCCGACCCCCGGTGCAGCGATGTCGTTGTAGACCTTGTCGCGGATCGAGAACGCCGGCACCGCGCCGTCCGGCGCAAGCGCGCTGACGCCGATCACGTGCGGCAAAGCGGCCGGGTAGCTCGCGTAGTGCCACGGCGTCTTGGGGGCGTCGTCGGCGTTGCCGACGGCCGCGACGATCACCGCCCCCTTCGAGTACGCGTACGCGATCGCAGCCTGCTCGACGCGGGAGTACGAGTCCTGGTTCGGGTTGAGCGGGTCGCGCAGGCCGCCGAGGGAGAGGTTGATCACCTGGGCGCCGTTGTCGGCCGCCCAGCGAATCGCCTTCGCCTCCTCGGCGGGGGCGATCGTTCCGTCGCTGCGCACGACCTTGGCGATCAGCAATTGCGCCGGGAACGCGATCCCCGCGATCCCCTCCGCGTTGTCGAGCGCAGCGCCGACGATCCCGGCGACGAACGTGCCGTGGCCCTGCTTGTCCGTGACGTCGCCGCCGACGAAGCTCTGGGTGAGCGCGACCCGCCCGAGGAACTCGGGGTGGTCGACGTCGAGTCCCGAGTCGATCACCGCGACCCGGACCGGCGCGAGGTCGAGCGGCGGCACCGACCAGTAGTCGAAGGCGTGAATCGCCCCGAGGTACCACTGACGCGCCGTGAGCGGATCGTCCGGAACGAAGGCGCCGCTACCGGCCGCCGTCGCCGGCAAGACCAGCGCGAGGGCGACGAGAGCGGCCGCGAGCCGGCTCATACGCCGGAGACGACCACTCGGAGCACCGCGCTCTTGACCGTCCCCGCCGAGAGGCGGTACAGCGTCGTCGCCGTGGGTGCGACCGAGAGGGTGAAGGAGCCGTCAGGCTGAACCGAGAGCGCAGGGCCGGTCTGCCACGGACCGCCCGTGGCCGGGCGCTGCTCCAGCACCGGGCTCTGGACCTGGCTCGCCCTGCCGGTGATGGTCTGCGTCCCGCCCGCGGGAATCACGCCGGCCGGGCGGGAGAGGGAGAGCACGCCGATGCTCATCCAGGTGGAGCGGAGACCGAGCGCGCGACGGACGTCGGAGGCCGAGACGATGATGTCGCCCTCGCGGCCCGTGACGACGACGGTCTTCGCCCGGCCGCCCGCCGGCAGGGTGCGCAGCGCGCCCACACCCGCGATCCGCAGCGCCTTGCTCGCAGCCGAGGCGGCGACCGGCACGGGGCCCCAGTTGTGGTACGGGGAGTAGATGTCCCACGGGTCGCGGACCGAGACGAGGTACGGAGTCGGCTTGGCGTTCGCGAACACGTCGGTGACGTTCGCCGTCCGCCCGCCCGAGCTGGAGAAGAAGAAGGTGCTCGCGACCTTGCCGCCGTAGAGCAGCACCTGGCGCTTCGTCGCGGCGACTGCCTGGTCTCCGACCGGCGTTTCCGCCGTGATCCCGCCGTAGACCTGGTCGCGCGTGTCGTTGTAGACGTCGAAGGCGCCGCCGCGAAGGTGGGCGAGCGCATACGAACGGGCGGCGACCGCCTGGGCCTTGACCGCCTCGAGCGGCCAGTCGTGCGGCATCTCGCTGGACACGACCCCACGCGTGTACGCCTCGATCCCGACCGTGTTCACAACGGTGAGCTTCTTCCCCGTCACGGAGACGGTGAAGGTCCCGCGGTAGGGATTCCTGAGCCAGAGCGGGCTCTTCCCGGGCACGAACGTGAGCGGCCCTGGCAGCGCCTTCGCGGGGCGGGCCGCGTCGGTCTTGACCGTCAGCGCCGCGGTCAGCGGGACGTCGCCGCCGGCAAGCTTGTGTACGGCTCCCGTACCGTCCTTGACGCTGAAGGGGCTCGGAGACGAGACCACCACCCGCCCCGCCCCGTCGACGAGCAGGACGTTGAGCGTCCTGGCCGGCGCAGGCGCGAGTGTGGTCCCGGGGTAGTAGTGCGCGAGGATCGTGTCGTAAGCGACGCCGTGCTTCGCGTAGCCGTACGCGCCCCACTGGGCCATGCCGACGCCGTGTCCCCAACCGTGGCCGGTGATCACGAACGTGGTCGCCTCGATCGTCGCCGGTTGCGCCTGCGGACTTGCTCCGGCCGGGCCGAGCAGAGCGGCAGCGAGAACGGCGAAGAGGACGAGGCGCAGATTGGGCATCGAGGCGGCGGGCCGGCACCTCAGGCTAGCTGACGTCCCGTCGGTTTACAGGGATTTAACTGAGCCGCGCGCCGTACTGCTCTTCGTAGTAGCGCTGGTACTCGCCGCTCTTGATCGGCTGCCACCAGGCGCGGTTGTCGCGGTACCAGGCGACCGTGTCGGTGAGGCCGGTCTCGCCGAGCGAGTGCTGCGGCGTCCAGCCGAGGCCGCGGAGCTTCGAGTCGTCGAGCGCGTACCGGCGGTCGTGTCCCGCCCGGTCCTCGACATGCCGGACGAGCTCCTCGTCGGCGCCGGTCAGCTCCAGGATGCGGCCCGTGATCTCCAGGTTCTCGTGCTCCTCGCCGCCGACGTTGTAGACCTCGCCGGACCGGCCCTGGTGGAGGACGAGCTCGACCGCGGCACAATGGTCCTCGACGTGCAGCCACTCCCGCCGCTGCCTGCCGTCGCCGTAGACGGGCAGGGGCTCGCCGTCGAGCGCGTTCGTCACGAACAGCGGGATGAGCTTCTCCGGATACTGGTTCGGCCCGAACGTGTTCGCGCCGCGCGTGACGCACGCGTCGATCCCGAACGTGCGCACCGCGGCCAGCACCTGGAGGTCGCCGCCTGCCTTCGACGCCGAGTACGGGCTCGACGGACGCAGCGGATCGCCCTCGGTCGAGCGCTGCCCCTCCGGGATGTCGCCGTAGACCTCGTCCGTCGAGACCTGCACGAGCCGCGCACCGGCGGTCCTGGCCCAGCCGGCGAGCACGTACGACCCGAGCACGTCGGTCTCGATGAACTCGGCCGCACCGAGGATCGAACGGTCGACGTGCGTCTCGGCGGCGAAGTTGACCACGGCGTCGCAGCCGGAACCGGCCTCGGCGACGACGTCTGCCGCGCAGATGTCGCCGACGACGAGCTCGACGTCGGCGCCCTCGAGGTTCGCCCGGTTGCCCGAGTACGTCAGCTTGTCGAGGACGACCACCTCGTGCCCAGCGGCGGCGAGCCGCTTGGCGAAGTGGGAGCCGATGAACCCGGCGCCGCCGGTGACGAGCACGCGCATCGCCGAAGAAGACTAGAGCAGCCGTTCCAGCCGCGCCCGCGCCTGCTCGGCCATCGGCAGGTCGCCCTTTTGCTCGAAGAGCTCGAGCGAGGTCCGCGCGTGCGCGGCCGCTTCTCCACGTGCCGTCGGCTCGAGAACCTCCGCGAGATCCAGGTGCGCGACGGCGCGGTTGACCAGCATGTCGGTCTGGTCGCCGTGGGCCACCGCTTCCAGGGCGAGCCGTTCGGCTTCGGCCGGCTCGCCTCGGTGGGCGTACACCCTCGCCAGCACCTGGCGCCAGAGCATCTGGGTGACGATGTCGTCGCTTCCACCCAGCTCCCTGCTCTTCGCCCCCCACTCCTCGGCTTCCTCGTACTTGCCCAGAGCGCAGAGGACGTGGCCGAGGTTCGCCGCGTAGGTGGACAGCCAGCCTCGATCGCCCATTTGCTCGAGGAGCTCGCACGACTCCCGCAGCACCTGCTCCGCCCCCTGCGGATTGCCGGCGCGCGTCTCAACGTATGCGGAGTACCAGCGCTGGAGGATCGTCCGTACGCTCTGCCCGAGCTCCTCGTAGCGGACGCGCATCTCGAGCAGGAGCACGCGGGCATCGTCGAACCGTCCCTCCATCGCGTCGAGACACGCCCGCACCCCCAGCTGGGCCGGGCGCGCCGCCTGCTCGGGCTGGAGCGACGCGCACCAGCGCAACCCGTCCGCGACCGCGTCCGCACCGAACAGGTAGCCGGGACCGATCGCGCCGACCAGGGTCTGCGCCGACCGTTCGTCGCCGAGCCGGTCCGCGGCATCGAGCGCCCGCCGGAAGGCGGCGTTTCGCACGTCGAACTGGCAGCGGACGTGCTCCACGTGCCCGATCGCGATCCAGGTGTACATCAGGCCGCGCTGGTCCCCTGCCTCTTCGAACACCGGGAGCGCCTCCTCGGCCAGCGCCCGGAGCTCTGCGCCCTTTCCGCCCGGGTCGATCTGGAACGCAAACTGTCCGCGGACAACCCGCGCGAGGAGTGCGGCGCGAGCATCGCCGCCGGCCTCCGCCCGATCCGCGGCCTTACCCAGCAGCGCCTCGGCGTCGGCCAGGCGGCCGGACAGGAACAGCGCATCGGCGAGATCGAGCTCCAGCGGGAGGTCGTGCACGGCATCCGACTGCAGCCGGAGCGCGCGCTCCAGGAGGTTCACGGTCGCGTTCACGTCACCGCGAAGCGCGGCTCGGCGGCCCGCCGCCGCGAGCGGCTCTGCCGCCCGCGCGCTCAGCTCGAGATCGGCAGAGCCGAGCTCGACGCGGTACTGGGCAGCCTGCTCGAGGTGGTAGCCGAGGATCTCGTCGAGCTCGACGAGCCCGGACCCGTGGTGCGCCAGCCACCCGGCAAAGCGCTCGTGGAGGTCGGCGCGCGTCGACTTGGGCAGGGCTCCGTAGGCGGCGTCGCGGAGGAGCAGATGGCGGAAGCGAAACGCGTCCTCCCCGGGAAGTTGCGGCCGGTCGGGGCGCACGAGCTCCTTCCGTACGAGAGCCGTCAGCCGGGCAACCGCCTCGGGCTCCTCGGGGGTCAGCGCCTGGATGGTGCCGCGATGGAAAACCCGTCCCTCGACGGCGCCCCGCTGCAGCACGCTCCGCTCCGTGACGTCGAGCTGGTCCAGGCGAGCCGCCAGCAGCGCGTGGATCGTCGGCGGGACGGTCACGTCGCCGTTGGACGAGTCCCGAACCATCGCGACCATCTCCTCGACGAACAGCGGATTGCCCTCGGCGGCGTCGCGAATACGCTCGCGCAGCTCCTCGTCGACGCTCGCGAGGCTGTCGATCAGGCTGTCCGTCTCGGCCGGGCCGAGCGGGTCCAGGAGGACGTTGGCGGCATTGAACTTCCCGCTCGCCCACCCGGCGCGGCGGTCGAGCAGATCGGGCCTCGCCATGCACAGGAGCAGGATCGGCGCATCGCGAGAGAGGACGGCGACGTGGTCGACGAGATCGAGGAACGTCTCCTCCCCCCACTGCACGTCGTCGAACACGCACACCAGCGGAGTCTCGGCCGCAACCGACTCCAGCAGCTTGCGGAACGCCCAGGCGATCTCCTCGCTCGAGGTGACGGTCTCCCGCTCGCCGACGAGCGCCTGGATCGTCCGGGCCGCAGCAGGGTCGAGCGTCGCCTCGGGAAGCCCCTTGACGACTTCGACGACCGGCCAGTACGTGATCCCCTCGCCGTACGGGAGGCAGCGGCCGCGAACGACGAGGACCCCGGTCAGCGAGGCGAGGAACTCGGCCGCCAGGCGCGACTTGCCGACCCCGGCCGCCCCGATCAGGGTGACCAGATGGCACGCGCGCTCGGAGACCACCCGCTCCCAGGCGTCCGCCAGGACGCGCCGCTCGCGCTCCCGGCCGACCATCGGCGCCCCGAAACCGCGCGCGAGGTCCTCGGCGTCGCGCACCAACAACAGGCGGTAAGCCGGGACCGGCTCGGCCTTCCCCTTCAGGTTGAGAGCGCCGACACTCTCGACCTCGACCGCCTCGCGGGCCAGCCGATACGTCTCCTCGCCGATCAGGATCTCGCCGGGGGCTGCCGCCTGCTCCAGCCGCGCGGCCACGTTGACGGCGTCTCCCATCACCAGTCGTTCGTCCGTGCCGGTCACAACCTCGCCGGTCCTGACGCCGATCCGGCCCTGGACGCCGAGCTCGGGGAGCGCGTCGCGCATCTCGACTGCCGACCTGAGCGCTCGGAGCGCGTCGTCCTCGTGGACGACCGGCACGCCGAACACGGCCATCACCGCGTCGCCGATGAACTTCTCCACCGTGCCGCCGTGGCGCTCGACGATCGCCTTCATCCGCTCGAAGTACCGTCCGAGCAGGTTTCGCAGCGCCTCGGCGTCGAGCTGCTCGCCGAGCTCGGTCGAGCCCGTCACGTCGCAGAACAGCACGGTGACGACCTTCCGCTGCTCACCGCTCGCCTCGGGCCGGGCGAGCGGCGTTCCGCAGTGGGGGCAGAACGCGAATCCATCCGCGCTCTCATGCCCGCAGCTCGTGCAGATCGGCACGCGCAGAGGCTAAGCCATTCGGCTCAGGCAGTCACGCAGGCCCTCGCGCCAGTGCGGGAGCTCGGGCGCGCCGCGCTCGGAGCGGAGCACGGAGTACGCGGGCCGCGGAGCGGGGGCGCCGAACTCGGCGGTGGTGATCGGGCGAACCCGGCAGGCGAGACCCGCCTCGTCGAAGATCGCCTCGGCGAACTCGGCCCAGCTGCAGTCGCCGCCGGCGGCGACGTGGTACAGCCCCGCAGGCAGCGCCACGAGCTCGCGCGTAGCCGCGGCGAGGTGGCCGACGTACGTGGGGCAGCCACGCTGGTCGTCGACGACCGCGACCTCGTCCCGCTCGGCGCCGAGCCGAAGCATCGTGCGGACGAAGTTGTGGCTCGTCCACCCGAAGAGCCAGGAGGTGCGGACGATCCAGCCGGTCTGTACCTCCCGCTCGCCCGCCAGCTTCGTCCGGCCGTAGACCGACTGCGGCCGCGGCTCGTCGGACTCGACGTACGGCTCGTGCTTCGTCCCGTCGAAGACGTAGTCGGTCGAGAAGTAGACGACCGGCGCGCCGCCGGCGACGACGTTCCGCGTCCCGCCGACGTTCACGGCTTCGGCGCCGGCCGGCTCGGTCTCCGCGCCGTCGACGTTCGTCCAGGCGGCCGCGTGCAGGACGAGGTCGTAGCCCTCCGGCGACTCGCGGGCGACGTCGAGCTCCAGCCGGCCGAGCGCATGTGCGTCGGGGAACGCCTCCGCGAGTGCGGTTCCGAGCTGCCCGTGGGCGCCCGTGATCAGGACGCGGCCGTATCTCTCACGGAAAGAATCGGAGATGAGGTGCTCCAGACGTGCCGGACGCGCGGGTCGTCCCAGGAGATGCCGTGCTCGTCGGGATTCGCCGGATCGTACTCCTCCGTGACGTGGTAACAGAAGACGAGATCGGTCAGCGCCTCGAATCCGTGCGCGTGGCGGCCGGGGATGTACAGGGCGACGGGGTTGTCCTCGCCGATGTCTTCCGTGAACACCTCGCCGCTCGTCCGGTCGAGTACGACGACCCGCGCCGTGCCGCGCAGGCAGCAGAAGAGGTCGTCCTGGCCGCGCTCGTGGTAGTGGAGGCCGCGGATCACGCCGGCGCGCGAGAACGAGACGTTGGTCTGGCGGGTCGGCTTCGGGAGCGTGCTCTCGCGGCGGATCTCCATCAGCCAGCCGCGCTCGTCCTCGTAGCGCTGGAGCGGGATGCGGACGATGCCGTCGGGGCCGGGCATCAGTCGTGGTTGGCGCCGTTGGCGCGGACGAAGTCGTTGGCGACGTAGTAGGCGTCGATCGACTCGCCGGCGTCACCCCAGAAGCCATCGAGCACGTCGTACTCCATCGTCCGCTGCTCGACGTACCAGTTGTTCACGTCGGTGATCTCGAGCTCGCCGCGCCCGGACGGGACGAGCGTGGGCAACACGTCCCAGACCGTTTCGTCGTAGAAGTACACGCCGGTGACGGCGTACTCGCTCGGCGGCTGCTCCGGCTTCTCCACGATCCGGGAGATCCGACTGTCGCCGTCCAGCTCCGGCACGCCCAGGTGACGCAGGTGGTCCGGGTCGTACTGGCGCGAGAGCAGGATCCGCGCGCCACGGCCCTGCTCGGCAAAGCGCTCGGCCGACGGGCGGAACGATCGCTCGAAGATGTTGTCGGCGAGCATCACGCACACGCGGTCCCGGTCGACGAACCGTTCGGCCAGCTTCAGCGCCTCGGCGATCCCACCGGGGTTCTCCTGGTAGCCGTACGTCAGCAGTCCGAGCCCGTAGTCGTGCCCGTTGCCGAGCAGTCGGAAGAACTCCCCCGCGTGCGTCCCGCCGGTGACGAGCATCAACTCGCTGATCCGGGCGCGGACGAGCGCCTCGATCGCGTAGGCGACCATGGGGCGATCGCCGATCGGAAGCAAGTGCTTGTTCGTGATCCGGGTCAGCGGGTGCAGCCGCGACCCGGTCCCTCCGGCAAGGATCACACCTTTCACGGGATGCGATGCTATCGACGTGCGGATCGGGATCGCGCTGTTCGCGGATGCGGAGGAGCTGGACTTCGCCGGGCCGTGGGAGGTGCTCGGAGCCTGGGCGACCCAGTGGCCCGAGGACGGAGTCGAGGTCTTGACCATCGCAGACACGCTCGATCCGGTCCGATGCGCCAAGGGATTGCGGGTCCTGCCCGACGCGACGTGGGAGACCGCCGGGCGGCTGGACGTGCTCGTCTACCCGGGCGGGATGGGCACCCGCCCTCAGCTCGGAGACGAGCGGGTGCGCGAGCGGCTGCGCGGGCTCGCCGGCGCGGGGACGCTCATGACCAGCGTCTGCACCGGCTCGCTCGTCTACGCCGACGCCGGCCTTCTCGACGGCCGTGCGGCGACGACGTACTGGGCGCAGCTCGAGTTGCTCGCCTCGCTCGGCCGGGACATCGACGTCCGAGGCGACGAGCGCTTCGTCGACGACGGCGACGTCGTCACCGCCGCCGGCGTCTCGGCCGGGATCGACATGGCCCTCCACCTCGTCGCGCGGCTCCACTCGGTCGAGCGCGCCCGTGAGGTGCGCCGCTACATCCAGTACGACCCCGAGCCTCCGGTCTAGACGCGTGCTCCGCGCCGACCAGGCGCGCGGGTCAGCGCGCGTGCCAGTCGGCTGCCGGGAGGATCTCTCCGGCAGCCGATTGACCGCGCAATTCCTTCCCTAACGGAAGAAGACGCCGACTCGCTCGTGGCCGATCTCGGCGAAGTCGCTGTCAAGCGGGTCGGAGACGAAGCTGAACCCTGACTCGCTGGCCGACCAGCTGAGTGTCGCCTCGTTGTGGATGTACTCGCCGGCGAAGCCGCTGTCCTTGTTGCGGATCTTCACCCGCTCGTCGACGCCGCTCCAGCTGACATCGAATGACACGCTTGCTTCCACCGAGGGGCCGTCCTGCAGCGCGTTGACGACGGTGCCGTAGTCCTCGACGTCGAGGTCCGCCACGTCCAGCGACGCCGACCCTTTCCCGAGGTTGACCTTCACGCTGCCCCGGTCGATCGCCACCGTCCAGAAGACACCGTTTTCGGTGATGCCTGGATTGAAGTCCTGCACCTGGGACGTGAGACCCACGTCCTCGAAGATGTCAAGTCAGACGAAGGCGAATGCTCCCTGCCTGTGCCGTCCATCGGTGCCGACGTATTCGCCGTCCATAAACCGGATGTCTGCGGCCCAGTACAGGGGTCGTGCCCGACTGATCCTTCCCCACCCCGCCAGCGAAGTCACGAAGGCCGATGAAGCCGTTGAAGTCGGTGATCGTCGAAGGATCACCGAGGCCATTCTCGACCACATTGGTGGCGCCGACCGGGTTTGAGGTGTACGCCGAGCGGCGCGCGGTTGTGTGCCGCAACCGCCAGGTCGGTCGCGGCGACGGAACTAGGACTCAGGCCCAGGGGAGGCGGTCCCAGTACTCGGGCCGTTTGCGCTCCGGGCGTTCGAACGTCGCGTACGCCTGTGTCGGATCAGGCGTCTCCTCCTCGGCGCTCGCGCCGTATCCGGCCGCAAGCTCGGATACCGGGTAAAGCAGCCGCTCGTCCGGGGTGCGCGCACCGGCCATCAGGATCACGCACGGCCCATCGCCGGCGCCCACGAACACGTGCTGTGTTCCGGCGGGGCAGTGGAAGAAGTCCCACGTGTGGAGGAGTCGCTCTTGCCCCTCGACCAGCACGCGGCACTTACCGGACAGGACGAGGAACGCCTCCTGTTGGTTCTCGGAGTGGTAGAGGCAGTTCGGCTTGCCGGGCTCCAAGACTCTGAGGTTCACGCCGAACTGCTGGAAGAAGGCGTCGTTGCTCTCGAAGCGGCACGCCGAGCCGAAGGTCTTCGACGTCCACCATTCGGCTTCGCGTACGTTGACGACGAACCAGCCGTCCTCGGCCGGTGCAAGCCCTGAGCCCCCGTCTTCGAGCCGCGCCTCGGACACAGCTCGAGTCTACGTGCCGACCTGTTTCTTTCGTCGCCGCGACCGACATGGGCGGGCGCGGCACACCAACCCCTGCCGGCAGAAGGCGACGCGAGCGCAGCGAGCGAGCGAAGGAGAGGGCTCGCGGGAGAACCATGGGTTGTCCCGCGCTATACCCAGCCGCGCTGGCGCGCGATCTTGCAGAGCGCCCTGCGCTTCGCATATGGCGAGCCCTCGGTGAGGCCCGCCTTCGCGTACGCGCGACGCAACGCCGCCTTCACCGTCTCGGTCGCGCCCGGCGTCCCCAGGCGGGCGGCGATCTCCTCGTTCGTCGGCAGGTCGTCGAGCGAACCGCCCGCGAGCCAGCCGGCGCACAGCGCTTCGACCACCTGCCGCTGGAACGGCGAGAGCGGCCGGGTCAGCGCCGGGGGGCCGGTCTGGAGCGCCGTCGTCACCTCGGGGTCGATGAGCGACCCAGGGGCGGAGAACACGACGCTCTCGGCGCCGAGGCCGATCCGGTCGCCGTGTCGGAGCGGCACCTTCGAGCCGGCCTGGATCCGGCTGCCGTTCACGAAGGTGCCGTTGAAGCTGCCGCGGTCCTCGACGAACCAGCGGTCGCCTTCCTGCGTGACCACGATGTGGTGGCGGCTCACGGTCGGCTTCTCGATCGCAAGGTCGTTGTCCTCGGCCCGGCCGACCGCGAACTCGGATGCAAGCTCACGCTCGCTTCCGTCAGGCAGGATCAAGCTGGCCCGGTCGGCCACGGCTCATCTTCTACCACGGTCTCTCAGCGGGCGCGCAGGGGAGAGGGCTGCACCCGAACGACGCGCGCGATCCCCGCAGGGAGCCACCAGTTGTACCGGCCCATGATCGCCATCAGCGCCGGCACCAGCACGGCGCGCACGACGGTGGCGTCGAGCAGGATCGCCACCGCGAGCCCGGCGCCGAACTCCTGCAGACCGACGATGCTCCCGGCCAGGAAGCCGCAAAACGCCGCGACCATGATCGCGGCTGCGGCGGTGATGATCCTTCCGGTCCGTTCCAGCCCGAGCTCGACCGCCCGCTCGTTGTCGTGGGTCGCGTCCCACTCCTCACGCATCCGGCTGACGAGGAAGACCTCGTAGTCCATCGAGAGGCCGAAGAGCATTGCGAACAGGAAGATCGGGATCCAGCCCTCGATCTGCGGGAACTGATACAGGCCGAGCACGTCCTTCCCGACCCCGAACCGGAAAACGACCACCAGCGCCCCGTAGGCGGCCGCCACGGACAGCAGGTTCAGGATCACCGCCTTCAGCGGCAGGACGAGCGACCGGAAGGCCCGCATCAGGAGCAGGTACGTGAGCACGAGGACGGCGAGGACGAGCCACGGAAAGACGCCGTAGGCGACGTGCAGGAAGTCGACGCCCTGCGGCGGGGAGCCGCCGGCGCGGACGTCGGCGCCCGCGGGAAACGCCGCCTGCGGGATCAGCGAGCCGCGCAGCCGGTGGACGAACGACTGGGCCTCCTCCGAGCCGTACTCGTGCCTCGTCGCGACGATCACCTGCGCGTACCGACCGGTCCGGTCGAGGAAGCGGCCGCCCGGAAGGTAGTAGACCGCCGCCGTCTCCGGATCGCTCCGCACCTCGGTGACCAGCCGGTCGAGCGCCGCCTGCACGGACGGATCGCGGACGCGGCCGGGGGTGCCCGCGTCGACGAGCACCTCGGCCGGCGCAACCGCGCCGGGGCCGAGCGCACCCTCGAGCACGTTCAGCCCCTTCACCGACTGTGGGTACTGCGGGATTCCGGCCGTCGCCCCCGGTGTGAGCTGGAGCCAGGCGACCGGCACCGCGGCGGCGGCGAGCAGCGCAGCGGCGCCGAGGGCGTAGCGCCACTTGCGGCGCATGATCGACCGCGCCGTCCGGGCCCAGAAGCGGTGCTCGACGTCGTCCGGCCTCTCGTCGGCGGCCCGCAAGGGCAGGCCCAGGCGGCCGCGAACGAAGGCGGCGACGTGGACGCGGCGCGTGCCGCGGCGGCCGTAGATCGCGAGCAGCGCCGGCTGGAGGGTCGCCGCAGCAAGAATCGAGACGACGGGAAGCAGGAAGCCGCCGATCCCGATCGCACGGACGAACGGGAGCGGCATGAAGATCAGGAGCGCGAGCCCGATCGCGACCGTCGCGCCGGAGAAGATCACCGCCCGCCCGGCGGTCCGCATCGTCCGTACGATCGCCGGCTGAACCTCGCCGTCGCGGGCCAGCTCTTCCCGGAACCGGTAGACGATCAGCAGCGAGTAGTCGATCGCGATCCCGAGGCCGATCAGGAAGACCAGGTTGGTCACGTACGTCGGCGTGGTCATGAAGTTCGCGATCACGTAGACGAGCGACAGCGTCCCGAACACGGTGCTGGCCGCGAACAGCAGCGGGATCGTCACCGCCCAGGACAGACCGAAGACGAGCAGCAGGACGACGATCGCGACCGGCAGGGCAATCGACTCCCCGCGCCGGAGGTCACGGCTGAAGATCGGATCGAGGTCGTGCTGGATCGCCGGCGCCCCGGTCACGTAGGCCTCCGCGCCCGCTGGGTGTCCGACCGCAGCGAGGAGGTCGTCCGAGTGTTCCTTCGCCTTGGCGAGGTTGAGAGTCGAGATCACATTCCCGTAGAGCACATGCGCTCCTGCCGCCTCCAGCGCCGTGCCCCGGCCCGAGGGAATCGCGTGCGCGGCGCGGTCGACGACCCGCTGCAGCCGCGCCCGCGTCGCCGGATCGCCCGCGTCAGGTACGCGGAGGACGACCGTGAAGGCGCCGTCGCTGCGGTCGCCGAACTGGCGCTGGAGCACCGACCGGACGTGCTCGGAATCCGTCCCGGGGACGCTGAAGACGTTGGACTGGAGCGAGGAGAGGCGACTCGAGGCCCAGAAGCCGACCACGATCACCGCCAGCCACGCGACCACGATGGGCCAGCGGAGCCGCATCGCCACCGTCGTCCACTTCGCGATCAAGTTAGTGTCTGCTAAGTTAGTGGCTACTAGCCCGCTTAGTCCCTACCGACGAGGGTACCCTAGAGAGCCAGATGTCCGAGAGACGCGACGTGCTTCCTGAACAGCTCGAGGAGCTGTTCTCCGAGTTGTGGCAGCTTCCCGGCTTCGCCGCCCGGCGGGGCCGGTACCGCCCTGCAGTCGACTGCTTCCGCACCGACGACCCGCCGGCCGTGACCGTGCTCGTCGACCTCTCCGGCATCGACCCGAACGACGTCGAGATCACGGTCTCGGACCGCACGGTGAGCATCGCCGGCGTCCGCCGGCGGCCGCGGCACGAGGGACGTGTCTCGTACCGGCAGATGGAGATCGAGTACGGCGCCTTCTGTCGCCGCATCTCTCTGGCCGAAGACGTCGACCCCGAGCAGGCGAAGGCCCACTACGAGCGCGGCCAGCTGCGGATCGTGATGCCGCTCGCCCAGAGGCCGCGCGCCGGGCGGGTCATGATCGTCCTCGGCGAGCGCGAGGATCGATGACCGTAGGCTTGACGGAGGTCACCAATGAGCGGAGGTGCCGGCTTTGCCGGCGCTGGAGCGGGGCGGCGTGAGCGAGCTCGAGCAAGAGGTCGTGCTCGACGGCGAGGAGGTCGAGGTCCCGCCGATCCTTCCGGTTCTGCCGCTGAAGGAGACGGTCGTCTTCCCGCAGTCGATGTCGCCGCTCGCAATCGGGCAGGAGCGGTCGATCAAGCTCGTCGACGACGTCGCGAGCGGCGATCGGATGCTCGCGCTGGTCAGCGTCAAGAACGAGGACGCGGAGACGCCGGGCTGGGAGGACCTGCACGAGATCGGCACGGCAGCGGTCGTCCACAAGCTCGTCCGCATCCCCGACGGCAGCCTGCGGATCCTCGTCCAGGGCGTCCGCCGCATCCACCTCGACCGGACGATCCAGGACGAGCCGTACCTGGTCGGCGAGTTCTCCGAGGTGCCGGAGGTGGTCGAGGAGTCGAAGGAGCTGGAGGCGCTGACGCGCAACGTCCAGAACCAGTTCGGCAGCATCATCGCCGCGCTTCCGTACCTCCCGGAAGAGCTCCGGCTCGCGGCCGCGAACATCGACGACCCGACCGTCCTCTCCTACCTGATCGCGTCGACGATGCGGCTGAAGACCGAGGAGAAGCAGCAACTTCTCGAGACCGCGAACGTCGAGGAGCGGCTGCGCGCCATCTCGGCGATCCTCACCCGCGAGCTCGAGGTGATCGAGCTCGGCTCGAAGATCCAGTCCCAGGTCCAGTCGGAGATGGAGAAAGGCCAGCGCGAGTACTTCCTGCGCCAGCAGCTGAAGGCGATCCAGGATGAGCTCGGCGAGGGCGACGAGCAGCAGGCGGAGACGAACGAGCTCAGGAGCCGGCTCGCCGAGCTGACGCTGCCGGACGACGTCCGGAAGGCGGCGGAGCGCGAGCTGTCGCGTCTGGAGAAGCTGCCGCCGGCGTCGCCGGAGTACGGCGTGATCCGGACGTACCTGGACTGGATCATCACCCTGCCCTGGGCGACGACCACCGAGGACAACCTCGATCTCGAGCAGGCGCGGCGCATCCTCGACGAGGACCACTTCGACCTCGACAAGGTGAAGGACCGGATCGTCGAGTACCTGGCCGTCTCCAAGCTGAAGGGTGACGTCAGCGGGCCGATCCTCTGCTTCGTCGGCCCGCCGGGGGTCGGCAAGACGTCGCTCGGTCAATCGATCGCGCGAACGCTCGGTCGCAAGTTCACCCGCATCTCGGTGGGCGCCGTCCGCGACGAGGCAGAGATCCGCGGCCATCGGCGTACCTACATCGGCGCGATGCCGGGCACGATCATCCGCGCACTTCGCGACGCCGAGTCGATGAACCCCGTCTTCCTGATCGACGAGATCGACAAGATGGGCGCCGACTGGCGCGGCGACCCCGCCAGCGCGATGCTCGAGGTGCTCGACCCGGAGCAGAACTCGACCTTCCGCGACCACTATCTCGACCTCCCCTTCGACCTGTCGAAGATCCTCTTCATCTGCACGGCCAATCAGCTGGAGACCATCCCAGGGCCGCTCCTCGACCGTATGGATGTGATCCAGCTGTCCGGGTACACGGAGGACGAGAAGGTCCAGATCGCCCGCCGGTACCTGGTGCCAAAGCAGCTGGAGGCCCACGGGCTCGCGGCCGAGCAGGTGGAGATCGGCGACGACGCGCTGCGGACGATCGTCCGCGAGTACACCCGGGAAGCGGGTCTGCGCAACCTCGAGCGGAGGATCGCCGATGTGCTGCGGAAGACGGCGCGGCGGGTCGCCGAGGGGGCGACCGGACACGTCGAGATCGACGACGCGGCCGTACGCGACGCGCTCGGGCCGCGCCGGTTCGCCGCCGAGGTCCGCAAGCGGACGTCGGATCCCGGTGTCGCCACCGGTCTCGCCGTCACCGCAGTCGGCGGCGACGTCCTCTTCATCGAGGCGACCGCCTACCCGGGCAAGAGCGGCCTCCGAATCACCGGGCAGCTCGGCGAGGTGATGCAGGAGTCGGCGCAGGCTGCCCTCTCGTGGGTGCGCAGCAACGCGAAGCGGCTCGGGATCGACGAGGACTGGTTCGGCGAGCACGACGTCCACATCCACGTCCCAGCCGGCGCCGTGCCGAAGGACGGCCCATCGGCCGGCGTCACCATGGCGACCGCGCTCGTCTCGCTCGCCACCGGCCGCACGGTCTCCGAGGAGGTGGGGATGACCGGCGAGATCACGCTCACCGGCCAGGTGCTCCAGATCGGCGGCGTCCGCGAGAAGGTGCTCGCCGCCCAGCGGGCGGGCCTGAAAAAGGTGATCCTGCCGCGCGAGAACGAGGCCGACCTGAGCGAGCTTCCGAAGGAGACGCGGAGCGAGATCGAGTTCGTCCTCGCCGAGACGGCCGACGAGGTCCTCGACGCCGCGCTCGTCGGCCGAGCATCGGCACGACCCCGCCCGGCGCCCGAGCGACAAGCGGCGGCTAGCGGAAGGCGAAGGTAGACGCGAGCTGATCGCAGGCGGCGGGTTGTCCGTCTGCGCTGCGCCAGCGGCAGGTGAGCTGGAAGTTCCGCTTCCCACGCAGGACGAACGTGATCCGGTCGACCAGATCGCCGTGGCTGATCTCGTACTTGCGGGCCCTGCGCCCCGCGACCTCGACTGTCTGTCGCGCCTCCACCGATCCCTTCACATTCGCGGCATAGGTCGCCGCGACGCGGTCGAGCTCCTTCGCCACGCGCGGGAAGAGCGCCAGCCGATACGGCTTGAGGAGCGGCAAGACCGTCACCAGCACCACGGTCGAGTGATCCTGCCGTGCCTCGGCCGAGGTCGCCCTCGTCTTGGCGGTCCAGTCCTCCGGCGCCCGGAACGAGAAGCCGGATCCGGAGACCGTCTGGCCGGCTGCCGCGTTCGTCTCCGTGCCGCTCCCGCCGCCCCCACCGCAGCCGCCGACGGCCGGAAGAAGCGCGATCGCGGCCACCAGCAGCAACCGCCGTTTCCCGCGTTGTCGAGAGGGATACACTCGGCCTAGTCGAGCGAAAGGATTCGGGACATGCCCAAGACGGCGGACAAGGTGGCCTCGGTGGCCGGTACGGCAAAACCTTACGTGGATCGAGCCTTGCACGACGAGGAGCTGCGCGAGCACGTCAAGCAGGCGTTCCTCGCCGCACGCGATATCTACGAAGACGTCCTCGCGCCCCGGAGCGTCGTCGGCGCGGCACAGCGGGTGGCAGGCGACCAGGACATCCAGGAGAACCTGCGGGTCGCGGTCGCCGAGCTCCGCCAGGCGGCGAACCGCCTCCAGGGACGCCCGCACAAGCGGCACCCGGGGCGTGCGTTCTTGCTCCTCGTCGGCGTTGTGGTCGGCCTGCTTTTCAATCCCGTCACCGGCCCCGAGACGCGGCGCTGGATGAAGGACAAGCTGTTCGGCGGGGAGGACGAGTTCGGCTTCGACGAGCCGACCGGGAACGGCGGAATGGGCGCGGCCTAAGCCCGCTACGCGCGGTCGAGGACCGGGAGCGGCGTCGGAAGCTCGCCGAGCGATCCGCCGCCGGGCGGCACCGTGACCGGTGCGCGCATCGCGCGGCGGAGCGACGCGGGATCGAGGCCGTTCGCGGTGGAGATGTCGCTCGACTGGAGGAGAATCGCTCCGGGCGTCGGCGCGTTGGTCGTCGTCGCCAACTGCTGCGCAAACGGCACCGCGGGCAGGATTCGGATGTCCTCGAGCCGTTTCCACGCGTTCAGGTACTGGGTCGGGTTGACCGCGCCGTCGTAGCCGAGGAAGAGCATCGACACGGGGTGCACCTCGAAATGGAGGTGAAACGGCGTGCCCTGCGCGTCGCCTGTGTTCCCGACGAAGCCGAGCACCTGGCCCGCGCCGACGTGCCGGCCGTTGACCGCCAGACTGGTGTAGGCGGAGAGGTGGGCGTAGTAGAACTCGTTGCCGGCGCTGTCGCGCAGCCAGAGCCGCCACCCACCGACCTCGTTCCAGCCGACCGAGAAGACGGTGCCGCTCGCGACCGCGAGCACCGGGGCTCCGAGCGGGGCGAAGATGTCGTCGCCGTGGTGCCATCCTCCTGAGACGTCCCCGCGGGGCGCGCCGAAGGTGTCGCCGTACGCCGACGGGCCGTAGACCGGGAAGACATAGCCGCCCGCGGTCAGCTTGGGCGTCACCGTCGGCGGCGTCAGGATGAGCGGGCCCGAGGCCTTCGGCCGCTTCCGCTTGGGCGCCTTGCCTGCGCGATCGGCACCGGCCGAGCCCGGCACCAGGGTCGGGGGCCGAGTCTCCCGCGCCCGGTGCGTCCCCGTCGTCGTGGTGTCCGGTTCCGGCGCCGTCCGGGTCGCGGACGTAGTCGTAGAGGCCTCCGGCGGCCGGGCGTAGGCATCCGCGTAGGCGATCCGGATCTCGCTTCCCGCCGCCAGTCCGCCGTGGTCGGCATCGAGGTGGACGACCAGGCCGGTGACCGTCCCCTGCCACGACGGCGAGGAGACCGCACCCTTCTTGGTCGACTCTGAGAGCACGAGCGCATACCCCCAGTCCGCAAGCGGGACCCTCGCGTTCGGCGCCACGCCGACCGGGGCCCCGAGCACGACCAGGTTCGACACGGTCGAGTCGCCCACGTCGCCGATCGTGCCGGCGGTGCTGACCGACGCCTGCACGGCATCGGCGGTGATCTCACCACCGAACAGCGACAGGCCCGAGACCGCCGTCGTGACGCTCGCGGTGCCGTCGGGCGCGCTCGCGGTCGCGCTCACCGAGGCCGACTGGGCCGAGACGACGGAGCCGTCGGCCGGGTAGGCGAAGGGTGCGCCGGGAACATCCGCGTCGGGTGGAGCGCTCGCCTGCGCGGTCGCGCCGGCGGTCGTCTGGTCGGGGCCGACGATCTGGACCGGCAGCCCGGTACCGGTCGCTGGCGGGCCGAGCGACACCGGCGGAGACGCAGAACCGGCGCCGGTCACCGCAGCGCAGACGACGGCCAGGCCGAGAAGGAGGGAGAGGCGCCCTCTCACGGTCGGTCATTATGGATGAGCGGCCCGCTTTCGGCGCCACGCGCGCCACGCCACCTGCATTGCGACCACGATCGTCAGCACGCCGAAGAGACGCTTCAGCGCGTGCTCGGGCAGGTGTTCGGCTACGACGACACCCGCCTCGACGCCGGCGACGGCGGCGAGCCCGATCACCACCGCCGGCCGCCAGCGCACGTTGCCGTAGCGTTGCTGCCGCCACGTTCCCGCGACGACCGTGGGAACGATCGCGAGCAGCGAGCTCGCCTCGGCGTGGAGCTGCGTCAGGCCCAGCCCCAACGTCAGCGTGGGGACGAAGAGGATGCCTCCGCCGACGCCGAACAGCCCGGCGAGGATGCCTGCGGCGACGCCGAGGCCGACGGCGAGGAGGACGTCGGCCATCAGATCAGCAGCTTGACGCCGATCCCTGCGAGAAGCAGAGCGAAGAGCAGCGAGAGGGTCGGCCCGGCTATGCGCTGCTGGAGGGCGGTGCCGAGGATCGCGCCGAGCGCGGCCGGCAGCCCGACCAGCATCGCCGCACCCGGCTTCAGCTCCCCGTGGAAGGCGTAGGAGGCCGTGCCGGCGAGGGCGATGATCCCGATCGCCGCCAGCGAGGTCGCCATCGCGGGGCGCTCCTGCCAGCGCCCCGAGAGCAGCAGGAGCGGGACGACGATGATTCCTCCGCCGACTCCGAAGAGCGCGCTGAAGAACCCGGCGGCGATCCCGATCAAGACCAGCGGCACCACGGCTTGCCTATTCTCCACCAGTTGGGCATGACCAACCTGATCGCGCGCCTGGGCGAGCGGCCGGAGGCGGCCGGCGTGCTCCTCGACGTCGACGGCACGCTGGCGCCGATCGTCGAGCGCCCCGAGGATGCCGCCGTTCCGGAGGCGACCCGCGCCGTCCTCCGGGACCTCGCGGGACGCTACGCGCTCGTGGCGTGCGTCAGCGGACGGACCGAGGACGATGCGCGCCGTGTGGTCGGCGTGGACGAGCTCGTCTACGTCGGCGAGCACGGCATGGGCCTCGACCGCCGTGCGGACGACTGGAGTGGCGAGCTCGACGCGCTCGTCGACGAGAGCGGCTGGAAGCCGGAGCGAAAGCAGTACTCGGCGTCCTTCCACTTCCGGACTGCGTCCGACGAGGCCGCCGCCGTGGCGTCGCTCCGCAGCGTCGAGCGCCGGGCGGTCGAGCTCGGGCTGCGGCCGCGATGGGGGCGGAAGGTGCTGGAGGTCCTGCCGCCGGTCGCGGCGAACAAGGGCACCGCCGTGCGGTCGCTGCTCGCCGAGCGGGGGTTGCGGCGCGCCGTCTATGCCGGCGACGACTCCACCGACCTCGAGGCATTCCGCGGGCTCGACGGCCTCGACCTCGCGATACGGGTCGCAGTCGTGTCCGACGAGGGACCGAGTGCCCTTGGCCGCGCCGCGGACATCATCGTCGGCGGGACCGCCGAGCTGGTCGAGCTGCTCCGGCAGCTCTAGAGGAGAGCGGGTGCACCTCACCGAGGAGGTGCTCGCGCCGATCCGCGCACGCTACGGCGAGCCCCGGCTTCTCGAGTGGGAAGGCGAGATCTCGGAGCGCGAGTACGGGATCGCCACCTACGACCCGCTACGCACTCACGACGTCACGATGTTCATCCTCAACGGCCAGGATCTTGTCGCGCGTGGGCGGGCTTCGCCCGACCACGCTGCGGGACAGCGACTCGCGCTGATTCGGAAGCACCCGTTCCCGCCGGACGTCTGGCGTCCGCCCGGCGGCGGCGTCAAGCAGGGCGAGGACTTCGACGACGCGGTGCGGCGCGAGGCGTACGAGGAGACCGGGCTGCGGGTCGAGCTCCGGCGGTACCTGGTCGAGGCGCGGGCGCGCTTCGCGTACGGGGGCCGCGTGCTGGACTGGCGGACCCACGTCCTCTCGGCGGAGACGACGGACGAGTCGATCGAGCCGCGAGATCTCGACGAGATCGCCGAGGCCCGCTGGGGAACGCTGGAGGAGCTGGCGGGCCCGCTGCGGGAGCGCCTGCTGGCCACCGGCCGCGCGTTCTGGCGCTACCGCGTCGCGCTTCACGACGCGGCGCTGGACGCTCTGGCGGACAGCCCCTAGCGGTCGAGCGCGTACCAGACCGTGTCCCAGCCGTGCCAATGGGTCTCGCCACGGTGGGTGAAGCCGAGCCGCTCCATGACTGCGCGTGAGCGCCGGTTGCTCGGGATCGTGAATGAGTACAGGCGCGGCTCGCCAAGCAGGTGCTCGCGCCACGCGTCGACTCCCGCCCGGCCACCTTCGGTGGCGAGGCCGCGGCCCCACCAGTCGCGGTGGAGCACCCAGCCCACCTCGGGTACGGACCGGTCGGAGAGCGGCCAGTCGTGGTGGCAGAGGATCCCGATGCGGCCGATCAACACGCCGGTCGAGCGATCGCAGGCCGCCCACTGGCAGTAACCGTCCTCGCCCCATGCCCGCGAGAAGCGCTCGAGCTGCTCCCGCGTCTCGTCGAGGGTCTTCGGCGGCATCGTCCGGAGAAACTCCGGTTGCTCGTAGATCTCGTGCAACGGCTCGACGTCCTCGTCACGCCACTGGCGGAGAAGGAGCCGCGCGGTCGTCACGTCTCTCGGCACCATCGCGGCTTACCCTAGACCCGTGACGGGCCTGTCCACGCCGCTGCTCGTGGTCGTGTTCGTGGCGGGCTCGGCGGCGACCTGGATCGCCGGCATCGCCCTCTCCAAGACCACTGATTCGCTCGACCGGCGGTTCGGGCTCGGTGAGGCGCTCGGCGGGTTGATCCTGCTCGCGATCGCCGGGACACTCCCGGAGATCGCGATCGTCACCTCTGCCACGCTCGCGGGGCACCTCGATCTCGCGGTCGGGAACCTGATCGGCGGGATCGCGATCCAGACGCTGGTGCTCGTCGGGCTCGACTTCGCGGCCGGGCCGAGGCGGCCGCTCAGCTACCTGGTCGGCTCGCTGACGCCCGTGCTCGAGGCACTGATCGTCGTCGTCTGCCTCGCGACCGTGCTCGCCGGGGCGGCGCTGCCCGCCTCGACCAGCCTCGGGGGCGTCAGCCCGACCTCGATCGCCGTGGTCCTGCTGTGGATCGGCGGCGTCTGGGTCGTCAACCGGGTGCGGATGCGAACCGACTGGACGATCGTGATGCCCGGCGCACGCCCCGGCCGCCGCCACGTCCGCGAGGCCCACCCGGCGGAGCGGAGGCCGTTCATGAAGCGATCGACGCTTTACGTCGGGGCGGTCTTCACACTGGCCGCTGGCATCACGCTCGGCGCCGGCGTCGCCCTCCAGTCCTCGGGGAACGTGCTCGCCGACCGGATGGGTCTCCAGGGCGCGATCTTCGGAGCGACGGTGCTCGCCGCGGCGACGGCGCTGCCGGAGATCTCGAGCGGGATCGCAGCGGTGCGGCTCGGCGACCACCAGCTGGCGATGGGGGACATCCTCGGCGGTAACTCCTTCCAGCTGACACTCTTCCTCCTCGCCGACCTTCTCGCCGGAACGCCGGTGATCGTCGCCGAGCGTGGCTCCGACGTCTGGCTCGGCGGCGCCGGCCTGCTGATGACGGGAATCGCCGGAGCGGCCGTGATCGCGCGTCCGCACCGGACGTTCTTCCGCCTCGGGATCGACTCGATCGCGCTCGTCGCGATCTATGCGGCCGTGATCGTCTTCTTGCCGAAGGTCACGTAGCGCGGAGCACGTCCCACGCTCCGCGGACGTCGTCCTCCGTGGTGCGCTCGCTCCCGATCGCGAGCCGCAGGACGTAGCGGCCCTTCAGTCTCGTGTGCGAGATGAAGATCTCGCCGCTCGCGTTGACACGCTCGAGGATCGCCTCGTTCTCCTCGTCCGTCCCCTCGCGGCGAAAGCAGACGAGCGAGAAGGGGCGAGGCGCACAGATCTCCCAGCCCGGTTCGTCCCGCACCCAACCCTCGAACAGCTCGGCCAGACGGATCGCCTCGCGGATGCGCCGCCTCAGCCCCTCGGCGCCGTAGCAACGGAGGATCGCCCACAGCTTGAGCGAGCGGAAGCGCCGGCCAAGTGCGGGCCCGTACTCGCTGAGGTTGAGCGCGCCCTCGTCGGTCGTGCGGAGGAACTCGGGGACGAGGGAGAAGGCGTCGCGGAACTCGTCCGGCCGGCTCGTCCAGAGCAGGGAGCAGTCCATCGGCGTGAACATCCACTTGTGCGCGTTGACGACGAGGGAGTCGGCGCGGTCGACGCCATCGAAGGCCCAGCGCAGCTCCGGGCACACCATCGCCGAGCCGGCGTAGGCGGCGTCGACGTGGAGCCACGCGCTCGCGGCGGCACAGCGCTCGGCGATCGCCTCCACTGGGTCGACCGAGCTCGTCGACGTCGTCCCGACGGTCGCGACCACCACGGCCACGTCGTCCAGCTCCAGGGCGTCTGCGCGCATTCGGAACGCCTCGTCCGACGGGACCTTGCGCAGCTCCATGCCCAGCATGCGGGCAGCCTTGTCCGCAGCGGAATGTGCGTGCTCCGAGCAGACGACCACGTTGCGGCCGGTCGCGTGACGCGCGGCGATCAGCGCGGCGAGCGTTGAGGTGGAGGCGGTGTCCTCGATATGGCCGTGCCACCCCGGCGGCAGCCCGAGCAGCTCCGCAACCCAGTCACAGACGACGAGCTCCAGCTCGGTCGAAGCGGGAGCCGTCCGCCAGAGGAAGCCCACGGAGTTCAGGGTGGCTGCGAGCAGCTCCGCGAGAATCCCGGGCTCGGCCCCGGTGACCGCGAAGTAGGCGAAGAAGCGCGGGTGCTGCCAGTGCGTGACGCCCGGGAGCAGGATCTCGTCGAGGTCTCGGAGCACGGCCTCGAAGGGCTCCGGCTCCTCGGGTGCGGATTGGGGCAGCCGCGCGCGAATCTCCCCCGGCCGGACCTGCGCGAGCACCGGCAGCTCGGGGACGCGCTCGAGGTAGTCGGCGGCCCAGTCGACCGCGCGGTGCCCGTCGTCCCGAAAGGTCAAGCGCTACCGCCCCTTCCAGCCGTGCCCCAGGGACAGTCCCTTGGCCGCGGCCGCCGGAGCCGTGGCTTCGCGCTGAAAGCGGCTTGCCGATGCGAAATGTCGCCCACGCGCCGCCTGTGGACGAAATGTTCCATTCGAGGCCGCGCGACTGAGGGAATCCGCTGAGCGACGGCGTTTCCGGCCTGTGGACGGTTCGTTCCAGGGACTGTCCCTGTGACAACGCTCCAAAAGACAGGTCATTTCTTGACTCTCGACCAGGGCCGCGTGTTGACGATCTGCTCCTTCGTCAGCCACGCTCGGCGGGCCTGGCCGATACCGAGGGCGGCGTAATCGAGGGCGCCGACGGAGTGTGCGTCGGTGGAGACGACGAGGCGCACCCCGCGCTCGCCGGCCAGCCGGGCGTCGGCGTCACGAAGGTCGAGCCGGTCGGGCTGCGAGTTGATCTCGACCGCCGTGCCCGTCTCCACCGCCTTGGCGAACACCTGCTCGAGGTCGATGTCCATCGGCCCGCGCTTGTTGATCTTGCGGCCGGTGAGGTGGCCGATCACGTCGACGTGCGGGTTCTCCATCGCGGCGAGCACCCGTTCCGTCGGCGAGGTGGAGAACGCCGCGTGGATGGACGCGACCACCCAGTCGAGCCCGGCCAGGGTCTCGTCGGGCACGTCCAGCGTGCCGTTCGCGCGGATGTTGACCTCGACCCCGTGCAGCAGGCGGAAGGGCTTCAGCCGCCCAGCGAGCGCGGCCAGCTCCGCCGCCTGCGCCTCGAGCCTTCCGTCGCGGAGGTAGTGCGAGTGGTCGGTGATCGCCAGGTACGAGTAGCCCCGCGCCTTGGCGGCGAGCGCCATCTCCTCCATCGTGTTCTTCCCGTCCGCCGACCACGTCGTGTGCGCGTGGAGGTCGCCGCGAAGGTCGCTCTCCTCCACCAGCACGGGCAGCTCGCCGCGGCGCGCCGCCTCGAGCTCGCCCGCCGACTCGCGCAGCTCGGGCGGGATGAACTGGTAGCCGAGCGACTCGTAGAGCTCCTCCTCGGTCTGGAAGGTCCGCACTTCGCCCGACTCGACCTCCGTGATCCCGTACTCCGAGATCGACAGGCCCCGCCGCTGCGCCTCCTCGCGCATCGCGACGTTGTGGTTTTTCGAGCCGGTGAAGTGCTGCAGGAGGTTCCCGTAACACTCGGGCGGCACGACCCGGAGATCGAAGCGCAGGCCGTCGTGGGAGATCACGGTCGCCTTCGTCCCGCCCTTCGCGGCGACCTCCGCCACCCACTCGAACTCCGTGAACGCGTCGATCAAAGCCTTCGCGTCGTTGGCGGTGGCGATGATGTCGAGGTCGCGAAAGGTCTCGCGGCGGCGGCGGACGCTGCCCGCCTCGGACACCTGCTCCGCCGCCGGGTGGGCGCGGAGGGCCTCGACCGCGGACAACACGGCGGGGAGCCCCTGACCGAGCAGCGGCCGCGTCGGCGCCTTCGGCTTCGCCCGCTCCTTCAGCGCCTTCAGGACGTTCTCCTCGACCTTGGGCCCGAGGCCGGTCAGCGTCCTCAGCCGCTGCTGCTCAGCGGCCTCGCGTAGCCCGTCGAGCGTGGTCACGTCGAGCTCCTTCCAGATCCTGCGCGCCGTCTTCGGACCGAGCCCCGGGAGCCGCATGAACGCGATCACGTCGGGCGGGATCCGCCCTTTCCGCTTCGCGAGCGCCTCGATCTCGCCCTGCTCGACGATCTGAACGATCTTTTCCTCGATCGTCTTCCCGATCCCTTGCAGCTCCTTCGCCTTGCCGTCGAGCGCGAGCTGGGCAATCGAGCCGCCCGTCTCGCCGATCCGCTGCGCGGCGCGCCGGTACGCGAGCACGCGGAACGTCTCGGTCCCCTCGAGCTCGAGCATGTCGGCGAGCAGCTCGATCTGCTCGATCACCTCTGCGTTCCTCGGCAGGGCCACTGTCGCGATCATAGGCAGGTGCCCAGGGCCACCGTCTGCCTCCCGACGTACAACGAGCGCGAGAACCTCGAGCCGATGATCGCCGCACTCCTCGACTGCCTCGGGGAGGACGACGCGGTGCTCGTGATCGACGACGGCTCCCCGGACGGCACGGGCGAGATCGCCGATCAGCTCGCGCGCCGGCACCGTCGTGTCTCTGTCCTGCACCGCACCACCAAGGAAGGATTGGGCCCCGCCTATCTGGCCGGCTTCCGCCGCGCGATCGCCGGCGGCGCCGAGCTCGTGCTCGAGATGGACTGCGACTTCTCGCACGATCCGGACGACGTCCCCAGACTGATCGCGGCCGCGACCGACGCCGACCTCGTCCTCGGCTCCCGCTACGTGAAGGGCGGCCGGATCGAGAACTGGGGCGCGGGCCGCCGGTTCGTCTCGCGTGCAGGATCGCTCTACGCGCAAGTCCTGCTCGCGACGCGTGTCCGCGACCTGACCGGCGGATTCAAGTGCTACCGCCGGCAGGTGTTGGAGCGCATCGATCTGGACGCCGTGTCCTCCCGCGGCTACGCCTTCCAGATCGAGACTACCTACCGCGCACTCCGCGCCGGCTTCCGCGTCGTCGAGGTCCCAATCACGTTCAGCGACCGCGAGGCCGGCGCGTCGAAGATGAACAGGTCGATCGTGCTCGAGGCGATCTGGCGCGTGCCCTACCTCGGGCTCCAGGCTGTCACCGGCCGTCTACGCTGATCGGATGGTCGAGGTCACCGACGAGACCTTCAGGGCCACAGTCCTGGAAGCGGGCCGGCCTGTCGTCGTCGACTTCTGGGCGCCCTGGTGCGGGCCGTGCAAGGCAGTCGGCAAGGCGCTCGAGGAACTGGAAGCCGAGCACGGCGAGCGAGTCGGCTTTGCGATGGTCAACATCGACGACCACCCGGTGAACGCCGCCGAGTACGGCGTCCTCTCGCTGCCGACGGTGATCCTGTTCGAGGGCGGCGCACCACGCGAGACCGTGGTCGGATCGCGTTCGAGGAGTTACTTCGAGCGGAGCTTCGCCCCCTGGCTCTACACGGGCACCGGCTGAAGCTTCACGCGCGGCTCGACCAGCGTCTGGACCAGCGCCGCCGCGAGCACTCAGGGGCTTCCGGCGCCGAAGTGCTCGAAGTTCCGCAGCTCGATCGGGTCACCGCCGAGCCGCAGCACGACGCCTTCGCCTTCCTCGCACCGCCCGATCTCCGTGAACCGCACCGCGTCGTGAACGGCGGCGAGGAGCTCGTAGTCCTCGCCGAAGGCGAGGTCGTCGAGCTCGGCCCCGCCCGCCAACGGCACGCGCTCGAGGTCGATCACGAGCCGGCAGCCCGAGCGGGCGGCGATGTGGCCGGCATCGCGGGCGAGCCCGTCCGACAGGTCGATCAGCGCACTCGCGGTCCGGGCCAGCTCGCGTCCTTCCTCGAGACGAAGCGGCGGGCGGACGTAGCCCCCGCGGCGGAAGGCGGCTCCCGACGCGCCCAGCGCGCCGGTGACGACCAGGACGTCACCCGGCCGAGCGCCGGTCCGTCCCGGAACGCGTTCCGAACTACCAATCGCGGTGACGCTCAGGACAACACGGTCGGCTGCGCTCGTATCGCCGCCGATCACGGGCGTCCCTGCCTCTGCGAGACCCTCGTACAGCTCCACCACATCGGCCACGGCGGTGTCGGATGGAGCAGCGAACGCCACGACAAGCCCTTCCGGCTCGGCGCCGGATGCCGCCAGGTCGCTCAGGTTCACCGCGGCCGCACGGAACCCGAGGTCGCGCCACGAGATCCAGTCGAGCCGGAAGTGGACGCCTTCGACGAGCAGGTCCTGCGTGACGACGCGGCCGCCGGCGAGCTCGGCCGCATCGTTCTCGATCCGCGTCGCCAGCCCACGGCGCTCGAGCTCGGCGAGCAGCCCCAGCTCGCCGACGTCAGCGAGCCGCGATCCCGATGACATCGACCGGTCCTTCGCCGCCGCCGATCCCGACCAGGCCTCGGGCGACGGCACGGGACGCCGCGGCCGCCGCTTCGCGCGCCGACTCCTCAAGGGACAGTCCCCGGGCCAAGGCCGCAGCGAGCGTGGCCGAATGGGTGCATCCGGCTCCGTGGGTCGCGGCGACAGCGTGTCGCTCGACCGGGATCTCGACGTGCTCGCAGCCGTCGTAGAGATGGTCGACGTGGTGGTCGCCGTGGCCGCCGGTGACGATCACGGCCGGCGCACCCAGTTCGTGGAGCCGCTCGGCAAGCAGTGACAGGCTTAAGCCTGTCACTGCAGTCAGCGCCTGCGCCTCGAGCAGGTTCGGTGTGACCACGGTCGCCAACGGAAACAGGCGCCCCACGAGCGCCTCCACCGCATCGTCCTGGAGCAGGCGCGCACCCGAGCTCGCGACCATGACCGGGTCGACGACGAGCGGCACCGGATGCTCGCCGAGGAACGCCGCAACCGTCTCGACGATCGGTGCCGAGAAGAGCATCCCCGTCTTCG
Source organism: Actinomycetota bacterium (assembly GCA_046732255.1). Taxonomy (GTDB): domain Bacteria; phylum Actinomycetota; class Thermoleophilia; order Gaiellales; family Gaiellaceae; genus DATBLE01. Next base: position 23,027 of record JBKPMR010000051.1, on the reverse strand, counting down.
CCGCGTCCACGCCGATATCCGAGAAGACCGCCTCGAGCTGGGCCCGGACGAACTCGGACGGAACCTCGAGGACGCCTGTGACACCGAGCGTGTTCTGGGCAGTCAGCGCGACGATCGCGGACATGCCGTGGCAACCGGCCGCAGCGAAAGCCTTCAGGTCGGCCTGGATCCCGGCGCCTCCCCCCGAATCCGAGCCGGCGATCGTCAGGCAGCGGGGAACAGGCGCCTCGGGCATCGCAGTTACCATCGTGTCACGGCGGCAGACGTCCGTGGAGGTGCGATGGGAACGCCGTTTACGCACACGACCTGGCAGGTGAAGCCCGGGCGCGAGGAGGAGTTCGTGACGCGCTGGCGCGAGTGGGCCGAGTGGAGCCACCGACAGGGGCTCGGCGCCCGAGCGCGGCTACTCAGGGACCTGGAGAGCCCGGGGACGTTCGTCAGCTTCGGACCGTGGGAGACGATCGCGTCCGTCCGGCGGTGGCGGGGCGACCCCGGCTACCACGAGCGCGTTGCTCGGCTCCAGGAGCTGGTCGAGCGCTTCGAGCCGAGAACGCTGGAGCAGGTCGCAGAGATCTAGCTACGCTCGCCACGTGGCGGTCGACCTTGCGCCGTGGGCGGGAATCCTGGACGGCGCGGAGCTTGCTCACCTCACTAGCGAGCCTCCTCGGGACGCGCGCACGGCCCCGTTCCCGGCGGAACTCGCGCCGAAGGTACGCGCCGCGCTCGAGGCCCGGGGCGTCCACGAGCTCTACGAGCACCAGCGAGACGCCTGGGCGGCAACGCGGCGCGGTGAGCACGTCGCTGTCGTCACCGGCACCGCCAGCGGCAAGTCGCTCGCCTTCAACCTGCCCGTGCTGGACGCGCTCGCGCGGGAGCCGAAGCGGCGGGCGCTCTACCTCTACCCGACGAAGGCGCTGACGCAGGACCAGCTCCGTTCGCTGACCGAGCTCAAGGTGCCGCGCCTCAAGCCGGCGATCTACGACGGTGACACGGATGCCGAGCGCCGCTGGCAGATCCGCAAGTGGGCGAACGTCGTCCTCACGAACCCGGACATGCTCCATGTCGGCGTCCTCCCCCACCACGACCGCTGGGGCGACGTGCTGGCGAACCTCGCTTACGTGGTCGTCGACGAGGCGCACGTCTACCGCGGCGTGTTCGGCTCGCACGTCGGGAACGTCCTGCGGCGGCTCCGGCGTCTCGCCTGTGTCTACGGCGCAGAACCGCAGTTCCTGCTCGCCTCGGCGACGATCGCGAACCCGGGTGGGCTCGCACACTCGCTGCTGGGGCTCGACGTGACCGTGGTCGGCGACGACGCGGCCCCCCGCGCAGAGCGGACGATCGCCCTCTGGAACCCGGAGCTGCTGGACGAGGAGCTCGGGATCCGCGCGAGCGTCCTGGGCGAGGCGTCGCGACTGATGGCCGAGCTCGTCTCGCGGGAGCTGCGCACGCTGTGCTTCGCGAAGAGCCGGAAGTCGGCCGAGCTGATCCACAAGTTCACCGTCGACCGCCTCGGCCGCGAGTACCGTGACCGGCTCTCGCCGTACCGCGCCGGCTACACGCCGGCGCAGCGGCGCGACATCGAGGGCCGCCTGGCCGCCGGGGAGCTGCTCGGCGTCTCGGCGACGGACGCGCTCGAGCTCGGCATCGACATCGGGCTGCTCGACTGCGTGATCTCGACCGGCTTCCCCGGCACGGTGGCGAGCCTGCGGCAGCAGTGGGGGCGCGCCGGGCGCCGCGGGCACGGTCTGGCGATCCTGGTCGCGAGCGAGGACGCACTCGACCAGTACTTCATGCGGGAGCCGGAGACGTTGCTCCGCCGCCGCGTCGAGGCGGCCATCCTGGACCACACGAACCCCCGCGTTCTGGACGGTCACGTCCGCGCGGCCGCGTTCGAAGGGCCGCTCGACGACGCGGACCGGGACGTCCTCGGCGACGAGGCGCTCGAGCGCGCCGCCCTCCTTCCCGACCTGCGCGCCACCCCTGCGGGCTTCGTCTGGGCCGGGCGCGACTACCCCGCCGCCCGCGTTCCCCTCCGCTCGACCAGTCCCGACGCCTTCTCGGTGATCGACACCGAGACCGGCGCGGTCCTCGGCCTGGTCGAGCAGGAGCGCGCCTACTCGACCGTGCACGACGGCGCCGTCTACCTCCATCTCGGCCGGTCGTATCGCGTCACGGCGCTTGACCTCGATGCCCGCCAGGCGCTGGTCACGCCGTTCGACGGCGACCTCTACACACAGACGAAGAAGGACACGACGACCGCGATCGAGGAGCCGCAACGGGTCGAGGCGCGGCTGGGGCTGGAGCTGACCTGGGGGCGCGTCTCCGTCACCGAGCAGGTCGTCGCCTACCAGCTGAAGAAGGCCTCCACGCAGGAGACGCTCGACCTCGTCGGGCTCGACCTCCCGGAGACGACGTTTGGGACGGAAGCGATCTGGTTCTGCCCCGAGGAGTGGATGCTGGCGGAGATCGACCGGATGCCCAAGCTTCTGGGCAGCCTCCATGCCGCCGAACACGCGCTGATCGCCCTCCTGCCGCTCTGGGCGATGTGCGACCGCTGGGACATCGGCGGGCTCTCGACGAACGTCCACTTCCAGACCGGCCGGCCGACGATCTTCGTCTACGACGGGCACCCGGGCGGGGTCGGGATCACCGAGCGCGGATTCGATGCGTTCGAGGGCTGGGTCGCGGACACGGCCAAGCTGCTCGCCGGCTGCCCCTGCGAGCACGGGTGCCCCTCCTGCGTGCAGTCGCCGAAGTGCGGCAACCTGAACGACATGCTCGACAAGGCGGGCGCGCTGCTCCTGCTCGAGCGCATGCTCGGCTCGTGAACCTGGTCCCCGGGTCACGAGTTTGCACTGCGCGCCTCCCGAGGTAGGTTCGCCGGGAACGGCAGATCGGTTACTCGAGCGAGGAGGACTCGTCGATGTGGATGGTTGTCGCCGGCTGGGTTTCCGCTGTCCTGGTCTTCACGTCGTTCTTCATGAAGACGATGGTTCCGCTGCGCATCGTCGCGATCGCCAGCAACTTCGCCTTCATCACCTACGCGCTGCTCGGGCTCGTCTACGGCGTCTTCGGCCGCGTCTACCCGATCTTCGTCCTCCACTCCTGCCTGTTGCCGCTGAACATCGTTCGCCTACGCCAGCAGCAGCACCTTGTCGCCAACGTCCAGCAGGCGACCGACGACGACGTGGTTCGCTCGCTCGTGCCGTACATGAAGACCGAGAAGCACTCGAAGGGCGCAGTGCTCTTCAGACACGGCGACCCGGCCGACCGGCTGTACTTGATCCAGCAGGGCACCGTCCGGTTCGCCGAGATCGGCAAGCTCGCCGGACCAGGCGCGGTCTTCGGCGAAGTTGGTCTCTTTGCCCCGAAGGGAACCCGCGCACTCACCGTCGTGTGCGAAGAGGACTGCCGCCTCGCGACGATCACCCGCGCGAAGGTGCTCGAGCTCTACTACCAGGACCCGAGATTCGGCTACTTCCTGATCCGGCTCGTCGCCGGCTTCGTGCTCGAAAGCCGCCAGACCGCCGGAGCGGGCGCGTCCGCCTGACGGTCCGAAGTAGCGCTCAGCCCGGTGCCGGTGCAACGACGAGCAGCCTGCAGGGTGCGTTCCGGAGTACCTGCCCCTCGAGCTTGCGGAGGTGGTGCCGCCGCGAACCGACCACGACGAGCTCCGCGTCCTCCTGCGCCGCGAACCGAGCCGGGCGTGGTGATCAGCGACGTCCCTGTCCTTGCGCAGAAGCAGACGGAGTGGCGGCCACCGACCCGGACGGCCTGCCGGAACTCCTGTTCGAGCCGCCGTGATCCTCACCAGCGTCCCGTACCGGCTCAGCTAACCCAAACGCGCCGACGATAGTCTGAGTTCGTATGCGCGGCTCGATGCTGATCGTCGTCGCCGCGGCCGCACTCGCGCTTCCCGCAGCCGGTCTCGCCAACGGAGGCATGGGCGACGCGCAGTTCGGAAACGGCAAGTACCCGCTCGAGTCGCGGACCTTCGGCGGCTGCGCACGCTTCGCGGCGACAGTGCCCTTCTACCGCTCCTGCCTGATCGATCAGGCGACGCTGCTCGTCGAGCGCACGAACGACCCTGCGAACGAGCTGCCGCGGATCGACGCCTACGTCCACTCGGTCGGCGGCTGGCTCCAGGGGAACTGCCACGTGATGATGCACACCGTCGGCCGGCGCTACGGCGCGAAGGAGAAGGTCACGCTGACCAATCTCCTGAACTACCTGCCGAAGACGAACGACCCAGGCTGCTCGGCGGGATTTGCCCACGGGCTGCTGATCGCGCTCGGCCCGCAGATCCAGAAGCTCGGCCCGAAAGGTGCGGCAGCCGACTGCCACCGCGCCCCGACCCGATATCAGCGCTACAGCTGCATCCACGGCCTCGGCCATGCGTACGCCCGCCAGTTCGACGACTTCATCGACCCGGCGCTCGCCTCGTGCGGCAAGCTCGGCCGGAGCGACGCCCTCGATTGCTCGCAAGGCGTCTTCCACGACTACTGGATCGCCGTCGCCGGACTGGACGGCGCCCGGCGGACCGCAGGAACGATCACGTCGCCGCGGAAGCTCTGCGCCGCGCAGCCTGCTCGGTACGTACGGGTGTGCTGGTACCGGGCGCTGCTCGAGCGGCCCCCGGCGCGGGCCCCGGTGTCAGCCGCGGATCTGCTTACGATCTGCCGCGGGCTGAGCAGCCTGCAGCTGTCGGGCTGCCTCACGGGCGCCTCCTTGATCCGCTCCGACGACCCGCGCGAGCAGCTCCACACCTGCGCGCAGCTCATGGGTTCGGAGGGCGCCGATTGTCTACGCGGCCTGAGGGTGCAGACGTACGCGCTTGCGCCCGCCTCGACAAGGCTCGGGTTGATCCGGGCCTGCGCGACCGTCCGGACCTTCCAGCGCGCCTGCTACGAGTGGCTCGGGAAGACGCTGAACGTGATCACGAACGGTCGGTTCGAGCGACAGGGCTGCTCGCAGCTGCGCTACGCGGCCACACGTGTCGCCTGCGTCCGCGGCGCCCGCTCGTACGAAGGCGCCCTCGAGACGTTCAGCTAAAACAGCATCGGTGCCAGGCTCCCGCCGTTCGGTGTTGAGGTGCCTGGCTCCGATTCCGTTTCCCCATCGGTGCCAGGCTCCCGCCGTTCGGTGTTGAGGTGCCTGGCTCCGATTCCGTTTCAGGACCGGCAGGATGCCGGTACGACGACCAGACAGGCACGCGGAGGGATCCTGATCGCCGGAGGCGGTTACGCCGGCTCACTGGTCGCGCGGAGGCTCGGCGAGCGCGGCGCGACGATCGTCAGCCCGGAGAACTTCATGCTCTTCACGGCATTGCTTCCCGAGGCCGCGTCGGGGACGCTGGAGCCGCGGCACGTCGTCGTGCCGCTGCGGCTCATGTGCCAGCACGCGGAGCTCGTCCTCGGCCGCGTGACCGGCCTGGACTCCGACCGCCGGCTCGTAACCGTCGAAGGCCTCGACGGTCCACTCGAGATCGCCTACGAGAACCTCGTCGTCGCGCTCGGCTCGGTGTCGCGGGTGCTCCCCGTCCCCGGCCTTGCCGACCACGGCCACGGGTTCCGCGACCTCGCCGATGCAATCGCGCTTCGCAACCACATCCTTCGGCGGCTGGAAGCGGCAGACGCCTCCCGCGACACTGTCGAGGTCGCGCGTCACCTGACCTTCGTCTTCGTGGGCGCCGGCTACGCCGGCGTGGAGGCGCTGGCCGAGCTCTCCGACCTCGTCCGTGACGCGCTCCGCTCCTACCCGGGACTGCGCGGGGTGCGGCAGCGCTGGGTACTCGTGGACGCGGCGCCGAAGATCCTGCCCGAGATCCCCACCCGGCTCGGCGACTACGCCGCGGCGCAGCTGAGCAAGCGCCGTGTCGAGATCCACGTGTCGACGCGGCTGGACTCCGCCGACGATCGGGGAGTCCTCCTCTCGGACGGAACGCGGATCGAGACCGGAACGCTGGTGTGGACGGCGGGTGTCGCACCGAGCCCCGACCTCCGGCTGCTCGGCCTGCCGCTCGACGACCGCGGCCGAGTCCCGGTCGACGAGCACCTGCGCGTGCCCGGTCGTGACGGGATCTGGGCGCTCGGCGACTGCGCCGCGGTCCCGAACCTCGCTACACCCGACCATCCCGATCCGCCGACCTCCCAGCACACGCTCAGGCAGGCACGTCGGCTGGCGAAGAACCTGAGCGGCGAGCTGGCCCCGTATCGCTACCGGATGCTCGGCCAGGTGGCGACGCTGGGGCGCTACAAGGGCATCGCCGACGTGCTCGGCCTGCGCCTGCGCGGCTTCCCCGGGTGGTTCGTCACCAGGACGTACCACCTCTACCAGCTTCCGCTCTTCTCGCGGAAGCTCCGCGTCGTCGTCGACTGGACGGTCGCGCTCCTCTTCCGGCGCGACATCGCCGAGCTCGGGACGCTCGGCCACCCCCGCCGCCTGGAGAACTAGGATCGGTGCCAGGCACCCGCCGTTGCGGTGTTGAGGTGCCTGGCTCCGATTCCGTTTCCCATCGGTGCCAGGCACCCGCCGTTGCGGTGTTGAGGTGCCTGGCTCCGATTCCGTTTCCGCTAGCGGATTGCCGCGAGCGCAGCGCCGAGGTTCTGCCGGGTGGTGAGCACGCCTTCGAACAGGTCGCCGTGCTGTTCGATGCGTGCCTGGACGGCGTCCATCCCGAACGCGCGAGGATCGAGCCCCTCGCGCACCTCGTCCCAGCGCAACGGCGTCGACACGGGCGCACCGGGATGCGGACGCACGGAGTACACCGACGCGATCGTCTTCCCCTCGCCGTTCTGGTTCGCGTCGATCAGGACGCCGCGTCGCTTCGCCTTCGACCACTCGGTCGTGACGAGCCCTCGGTGCGTGCGGGCGAGGGTGCCGGCAACGATCTCGGCGAACTCGCGGGTCTTGTCGTAGCCGTTCCGCCGCTCCACGGGGACGAGCACGTGCATCCCGTCGCTGCCGCTCGTCTTCGCGAAGCCGACCAGCCCGAGAGCGTCGAGCACCTCCTTGACGAGGAGCGCGACCTCGACCGCCTCGGCGAAGCCGGCGTCGGCCGCGGGGTCGAGGTCGAAGAGGACGAAGTCCGGACGCTCCGGCTTGTCGACCCGCGAGTACCAGGTGTTCAGGTCGATGCAGCCCATGTTGACCATCCAGAGCAGCGCAAGCTCGTCGTTGACCAGCGGTGCGCGGATCTTGCGGCGCTGACGGGGCGAGTCCCGCGTCGAGACCTCGAACTCACGGGTCGGAATCCAGTCCGGCATGTGGACCGGCGCGTCCTTCTGGAAGAAATGACCACCCTCGATCCCGTCGGGGTAGCGCTTCATCGTGAACGGCCGGTCCTTGACGTGCGGGAGGAGCACCGACGCGACCGCGCGGTAGTAGGCGAGCAGATCGCCCTTCGTGATCCCGTCGTCCGGGAAGAAGACCTTGTCGAGGTTGGACAGCTTGAGCGTGCGCTTACCGGCACGGATCTCGGTGGGGAGCGCCTCCTCGCGATGCACCTCGCGTGATTCTTTGTCCTCCCGGAGGCCTTGAAACGAGGGCGCGCGCAGCCGCCCGTCGTGCGTCCACTCGACGAACTCGACCTCGCAGACGAGCTCGGGCTTCACCCAGACGACGTCGCCCTTGCGGACCTTCGGCATCTTCGGAACGAGCGGGAACGGGCTCTCTTTCTGCTCGAGCGGCCGCAGCTTCCTCTGCAGCTCGTCGATCACCTTGTCCGTGAAGCCCGTGCCGACGTTGCCGACGTACGAGAGCTCGCGTCCGCGCCAGACGCCGAGGACGAGAGAACCGAAGCGTCCCGACCGGCGGCCCTGCCCCTTCGTGTAGCCGGCGATCACGAACTCCTGGCGTCCGTGCGTCTTGATCTTGAGCCAGTCGCGCGTGCGCTTGCCCTGCCGGTACGGCGAGTCGACGCGCTTGGCGACGATCCCCTCCAGGCCTCGTTGCTTCGCAGCCTCGAGGAGCTCCTGCCCGTCGTCGAAGGTGTCCGACAGCTTGACGGTCGCGTTCCGCCGGTCCAGCAGCTGTTCGAGCCGAGCCCGCCGCTCGGTGAACGGCAGGTCGACGAGCGGCTCCCCGTCGATCTCGAGCACGTCGAACGCCTCGTAGACGATCGGCGTGCCCGGCTTTCCCTGCTGCATCGCCGAGAAGCTCGGCCGGCCCTCCTCGTCGAGCGCGCACACCTCACCGTCGAGCACGCAATCCGGCGTCTTCAGGGTCCGCGGAATCGCGGATGCGATTCCGCGGAAACGAGCGGTGAGATCGTTGCCGTTGCGACTGACGAGCTTCGCCTCGCCGCGCTTGACGTACGCGAGTGCCCGGTACCCATCCCACTTCACCTCGAACAACCACTCCCCCCGCGCGGGAACCTGGTCGGCCAGTGTGGCCAACATCGGCGTGTACTCGCGTGCCGCTCCCCTGTCCGAAAGCGCATCGCGCTTTCGGACAATGAGCCAGTTCTTCGGGTCACCGTCGAGCTTCGCCGGGACGAGGGTCCAGAGCCCCTGGAGACGCTTGCCCTCGAGACGGACGGTCAGGCCGCCGTCCTTCTTCTCCTCGACCAGCTCGTACGTGCCCGTGTCCCAGATCTCGACGGTGCCCGCGCCGTACTCGCCCTTCGGGATCTCGCCCTCGAACGTCGCGTACTCGAGCGGGTGGTCCTCGACGTGGACGGCGAGCGCACGCTGGCCCGTCTCGAGCGGAACCCCCTTCGGCACCGCCCAGCTCGCGAGCGCGCCGTCGCGCTCCAGGCGGAAGTCGTAGTGCAGCCGGCGCGCATCGTGCCGCTGGACGACGAAGATCGGCTGCTTCCCGCGTTTCCGGGAGCCGCTCGGCTTGCCGTCAGCGGCACCGGGCAAAGCCCGGCGCCGCGACCCAGTCATGGGCTCCGGCGTGCGCGCCGGGTCGCGTTTGCGCCGGTAAGCGGTCAGGTCGCGCTTGGCCACCGCGGTGTCCTGCCCGTGAATATCTGGTGTAAATCGTGTCGATCAGCGCCGAGAAGCATGTTGAAACCGTGGAAAACTCGGTCCCGGGGTCGGGGAAAAGCCTGTGGAGAGTGTGGAATATCCCAGGAAATCGGGCTAGAGAGCGGATTCTTGGCCGAGCCGACGGAACCGGGGACAGGTCTCAAAAAGGAACCGGGAACAGTTCTGGAAGACCTGTCCCTTTCTGTGATCAACGTTGCCCGCCCCTCTCAGTGCTCGTCATCAGGCGAAGACGCCCATGCCGCGGTACTTTGCCCGCCGGCGGCGTACGAGGTCGGGCCCGGAGAGCCCCTCGACGTCGTCCAGCGCCTCGCCGAGCCCCTCGCCGAGCAGCCGCGCCGCCTCCTTCCAGTTGCTCTGGGCTCCTCCGGGCGGCTCGGGGACGATCGCGTCGATCACCCCGAGCTCGAGACAGTGGGCGGCGTCCGGCTTGAACGCCGCGGCCGCCTTCCGCGCCTCACCCGCGTCGCGCCAGAGGATCGCGGCGCAGCCCTCGGGCGAGATCACGGAGTAGATCGCGTTTTCCTGCATCAGGACACGGTCGGCGAGCGCGATCGCGATCGCCCCGCCCGAACCGCCCTCACCGATCACGCAGGCGACGATCGGGACCTCGAGCCGGGCCATCAGCGCCTGTGAGGCTGCGATCGTGCCGCCCTGCCCGTGCTGCTCGGCGGCGACGCCCGGGTACGCACCCGGCGTGTCCACGAGGCTGATCACCGGGAAGCCGTGGCGGTCGGCGAGCTCCATCGCCCGCATCGCCTTCCGATAGCCCTCGGGATAGGGCATGCCGAACTGCCGCTTCGTCCGTTCCTGAATGTCCCGTCCTTTCTGCATCCCGACCAGGACGACTGTCCGCCCCTGGAAGCTGCCGAACCCCGCAACCATGGCGCCGTCGTCGGCCCGGCCGCGGTCGCCGTGCAGCTCGACCCAGTCGTCCAGGAGCCGGCTCACGTAGTCGAGGGTGTAGGGCCGGTCCGGATGGCGCGCGAGCTCGACCGAGCGCCAGATCTCGTCGTCGCTCGGCTGCTTCTGCAGCTCCTCGAGCTGCCGCTCGAGCCGCGTGACCTCGCTCTGAACGCGGGTCCCGCCGAGCAGCGACAGGTTCTTCAGCCTGGCGAGGCGTTCGCGCAGGCGGCGCTCCGCCTCACCCGCCATTGGCGAAGAGCCGGAGCACGCGCCCGACGTACTGGCGCAGGGCCTGCCGCTGGACGATCGCGTCCAGGTGACCGAAGCGCAGGTTGGACTCGGCGAGGCCGAAGTCGTCGGGCAGCTTCTCCCTCGTCGTCTGCTGGACGACCCGGGGACCGGTGAACGAGATCAACGCACCGGGCTCGGCAACCGTGACGTCGCCGAGGCTCGCGAAGCTTGCCAGCACGCCGGCGGTGGTCGGGTGGGCGAAGACGTTGATCAGGGCGCAGCGGGCGTCGTGCAGGTCCTCGACCGCGCAGACGGTCTTCGGCAGCTGCATCAGCGACAGAATCCCTTCCTGCATCCGCGCTCCGCCCGACGAGGTGACCGAGACGAGCGGTAGCCGGCGCGCGGCCGCCTGCTCGCACGCCCGCACGAACTTCTCGCCGACGACGCTGCCCATCGAGCCGCCCATGAAGCCGAAGTCCATGACCGAGAGCTCGCAGGGCAGCCCTTCGATCTCGGCGCGACCGATCACGATCGCGTCGCCCTCGCCCGTCTTCAGCTCCGCCTCGGCGAGGCGCTCGCGGTAGGGGCGCAGGTCGAAGAAGCCCAGCGGATCGGTCGAGCGAAGGTCGCCGTCCTCCTCCAGAAACGAGCCCGGGTCTGCGAGCTGCACGATGCGCTCGCGGGCGCCGACCGGGAAGTGGTGGCCGCACTGCGGACAGACCCCGAGGTGGCTGCCGAGCTCGTCGTCACGGTAGTGGGACCCGCACGAGGGGCACGTGTTCGGGTGGTCCCGGGCCTCGTCGGTGCCGGTCGAGATCCCCTTCTGCTCGATCGAGACGTCGATGCGGGTGTCGGCCATTGGCTCGTGATCTTAGACCCGCCCCGGCCCTCGGACGGTTACAGGCCGGCCGCCGCGCAGAGGCGCCGCGCCGGGTCGAGGTTGACGGGATCGGCGAGGAAGCCCGCGAAGCCGACCCCGGCGACGGTGGTAGTCGCCGCCACTCGCGCGAGCGACCGTTCGGCATCCGCGACAGGGATGCCGCCGGGTACCGGCAGCCACGCGGAGACCTCGCTCTCGTCGAGCCCGTCGCCGTCGATCGCGACGTAGACCGCGGTTGCGCTCTCGAGCGCCCGATCGATCGCGTCCTCGCCCGCATGCAGGCCGCTCGCCGCGATGAACTCCTGCTCGGGAGGATCGAGGTCGCGGGCGCCGACCAGGGCGACGTTCGCCGGGTCGACCGCGCCGCCGTCGAGGATCATGCGAAGCGGCATCCCCCACTCGTTGCCGGACGGCGACGTCTCGGGCGTGTTCAGGTCGCCGTGGGCGTCTATCCAGACCAGCGCCAGGCGGTCGTGCCGAGTTGCGAGCGCCTCGACCGCACCGATGTGCGCGCAGCAGCAGCCGCCGAGCACGAGCGGGCGCTCGGGCAGCTCCGAGGCGACGACCAGCGTCTGGTCGCCGAGCGTCTCTTCCGTCACGACGGCCGCCTCCGGATACGGCAGGTCGAGCGCGGTGGCCGCCGCCACCATTCCCTCGCCGCCCGTTCCCCAGGCGCGCGGCACGCGGACGAGTCCGGCCCCGTACTCGGCTCCGCAGGCATGGCACTCGTACGCCGGCCCGATCGCCACCGCGGTGTACGTCCTGCAGTGCGGGCACTTCGCGCGCAGGCGCGACATCTACCCGCAGGCTACCTACGGCTCGAGGTGCTTCTCGTACACGTCGGCCTGCCAGGCGATGCGCATGCCGACGCTCTCGTAGAGCTGCGTGGCACCGGTCTCGTTGCCGGAGTCGACGGCGAGGCGGACCCGCGTCTCACCCCGTCGGTAGAACTCCCCGAACGCGGTCAGGAGCAGCGCCCGGCCGAGCCCGCGGCCGCGCCAGGGCTTGAGCGTTCCGATCGTGCCGACCCACCCCGCCCCGAACCGGACCGAGTTGACCGCCGCGGCAACGACCTCGTCCCCCGCGCGGACGAGATGGACGAGCGACGGATCCCACCACGGCGCGTCGAACACGGTGCGCTGCCAGGTGTCCAGGTCGCGGTCCTCGTGACCCCAGTGTTCCGCGAAGGCCTCCTCGGTCACGGCGTGGAGCACTTCCTCGTCCTCGCCCGGCCTGAAGGTCGAAAGCTCGAAGCCACCGGGCCACTCGGGCTCCGGCGGCGGCGCGTCGAGATCGATCGCCATTCGGTAGAAGTGCCTGATCGTGGCAAAGCCCTTCGAGGCGAGGAGCTGAACCGCCCGCCGGTCGGCGGCGAGTGCGCTCGTGCGGGCCACTGCCAGGCCGCGTCGCCCGGTCTCCTCCTCGAGCCAGTCGACCATCGCCGCCCCGAGCCCGCGGCCGGTCCAGTCGGGATGGACGAAGGCGTCGAGGTCGAGGTTCCCTCCGCGCTCGTGCACGGTTGCCGCTCCGACGACGTGTTCCTCGCCGTGCAGGTAGAGCCGCGAGTCGCGTTCGAGGTCGAGCCGGTCCCACCAGCTGCCGATGTCGCCGGCATCGACGACGTCTGGCTCTTCGACGTACGTGCGGTCGAAGGTGTTCATCAAGTCCGCGACCACAGCCTCGTCGCCGGCCACCATCGGCCGCACGGTGAAGCCCTCGGGCGGAGTCACGCAGGGACGAGCGCGTCCAGGACGTCCGGGAGCGCGCTCAGGTCCTGGATCTCCCTCGTCGGCACCGGATCGGCGGCCTCGCCGAGCCGGTTCACCCAGACACTGCGGAGGCCGAGCTCGACGCAGGGCGCGATGTCGTGGAAGAGGCTGGCGGCGACGTGGACGTGCCGCGCGCGGTCGGCGTGGGTGCGCGCGAAGAACTCTGACCAGTGGCGGTGGCCGGGCTTGTAGGAGCCGATCTCGGAGGCGACGATCGTCTCGTCGAACGGTACGCCGATCTGCGCCTTCGACGCGGCGATGAGGTCGCGGTCCGTGTTGGAGAGGATCGCCGTCCGCCAGCCGCGAGACCGCGCCTCCTCGAGCGCCGTGGGCACCTCGGGAAACGGCCGCCACGACGGCAGCGAGCGGGCCAGCGCGTCGCGCTCTCCGTCCGGAAGCGCAAGCCCTTCAGTCTCCCCGAGTCGCTCGAGCGTCGTCGTCAGAACGGTCCGGTACGTCCGCTCGGGGTCCTCCGCCTGAATCTGCGGCTCGAGTTCGTGGTAGCGCTCCAGCAGCCGCGGCGGCGCATCGGGCCCGAACAGGCGGGCGAGCTCGCCTGCGATGCCCCCGTTCCAGTCGATCAGCGTCCCGTAACAGTCGAACGTCGCCCACCGGTCGCCCATCCAAGGAGCGTAACTGCAGTGACAGGCTTAAGCCTGTCACTGCCCCCTCGTGCCGCGCTCAGGCCTCGTACTTGCGCAGAACGATCGAGGCGTTGTGGCCGCCGAACCCGAACGAGTTCGACATCGCCACCCGCACGTCCGCGGGCCGCGCCTCGTTGGGGATGTAGTCGAGATCGCACTCGGGGTCGGGGTACTCGTAGTTGATCGTCGGCGGCAGCATCCCTTCCGAGATCGCGAGCGTGCTGAAGATCGCCTCGACCGCGCCGGCGGCGCCGAGGCAGTGTCCGGTCGAGCCCTTCGTCGACGAGATCGGGGTTGTCCGGGCGTTCTCCTCGCCGAGCGCCTTCTTGATCACCCGGGTCTCGCTCGCATCGCCGAGCGGCGTGGAGGTGCCGTGAGCGTTGACGTAGTCGACCTCGCCGGCATCGAGGCCGCCGTCCGCGAGCGCCATCTGCATCGCTCGGGCAGGGTGGACACCGGTCGGATCGGGCTCGGTGATGTGCTGCGCGTCCGAAGAGACGCCGTACCCGGCCAGCTCGGCGTAGATCTTCGCGCCGCGCGCCTTCGCCCGCTCGAGCTCCTCGAGCACGAGCACGGCGCCCGCCTCGCCCATCACGAACCCGTCGCGCTCGCTGTCGAACGGACGGCTGGCCTTCGCGGGATCGTCGTTCCGGCGGGACAGGGCGCGCATCGCGCCGAAACCGGCGATGCCGACCTCGGTCACGGGTGCCTCGGTTCCGCCGCACAGCATCACGTCCGCGCGGCCGAGACGAATCGCGTCCATCCCCTCGCCGATCGCCATGTTCGAGGCGGCGCAGGCCGTGCACGGCGCACTGAGCGGGCCTCGAGTGCCGAGCTCGATCGAGAGCCAGCCGGCGCCGAGGTTGGGGATGATCGCGGGAATCGAGAACGGGTTCACCCGGTCCGGCCCCCTCTCGCGCAGCTGTGTGTGGCAGTCCTGGAACGACTGGAGGCCGCCGATGCCGGTCGCCACCGACGCCCCGATCCGGTTGGAGTCGGCCGCGATGTCCAGGCCCGCGTCGCTTTCGGCCATGCGCGCGGCGGCGACGACCATCTGTGCGAACCGGTCCATCCGGCGGGCGGTCTTGTACTCGATCCAGTTCGTCGGATCGAAGTCCTTCGCCTCGCAGGCGAACGTGACGAAGTACCCCGTGGGGTCGAACTGGGTGATCGGCGCTGCACCGGACATGCCGGAGCAGAGGTTTTGCCAGGTCGTGGCCACGTCGTTGCCGAGCGGCGTCACCGCCCCCATCCCCGTGATCACGACTCTTCGCCGTCCGTTAAAGCTCATGCCGTTGGCACTCATTACATCCCCAGTCCCCCATCGACGAGGAGCACCTCGCCGGTCACGAACGACGCTTCGTCCGAGCAGAGGAAGCGTACCGCCCCCGCAACGTCCTCCGGCGTTCCGAGCCGGGCGAGCGGCGTATTTCCGAGGATCGTCTGCTGGACATCCTCGGGCAGTACGTCGGTAAGGGCGGTCTGGATGTAGCCGGGTGCGACGGCGTTCGCGCGCACCCCACGGGAGGCAAGCTCGCGCGCGAGCGACTTCGTGAAGCCGATGATCCCGGCCTTCGACGCCGCGTAGTTCGTCTGCCCGGGGTTCCCGTGCAGGCCGACGACGCTCGTCAAATTGACGATCGCGCCGGACCGGCGCCGCATCATCCCCCGAGCGGCAGCGCGGCACGTGTGGAAGACGCCGCCGAGGTTCGTGTCCAGGACGGTTCGCCAGTCCTCGTCGGACATTCGCGCGATCAGGCCGTCGCGGGTGAGGCCGGCGTTGTTGACGAGGATGTCGAGGTCGCCCGCCTCGTCGACGAGCCGGGCGGCCTGCTCGGGATCGGCGACGTCGGCCTGGGCAGCGCGGCCTCCGATCTCGGCCGCAAGCGCCTCGGCCTCCTCGGCACCGCTGCGGTAGCCGACGACCACCTGTGCGCCGGCGCGGGCCAGCTCGAGAGCGATCGCGCGTCCGATCCCGCGCGACGCACCGGTGACGAGCGCCGTTTTCCCCTCCAGGGAGCAAAAAACAGCTGGGACGCTCATCAGGTGTTCGCGGCCGCGACCGACATGGCGGGCGCGGCCCAGTGCGGCTTGCTGTGAACCCAATCGCGAACGCCGATGGCGAAGCCAGCGGCGGAGCTCGGAAGGGGGTTCACGGGGGAAACCAGCCGTTTCCCCCGTGAAGCGAGCCAAAGGCGAGCGACAATCACGCGGTGGAGAGCCGCTCCTTGAGCTTCTCCAGCGAGGCGAGGTCGTTGACGGAGACCGTCTTCACGCTGCGGTCGATCCGCTTCATCAGCCCGGAGAGCACGTTTCCCGGCCCGACCTCGACGAACGTCTGCACGCCGTCGCGAACGAGCTCCGACGCAGCCTGGGTGTAGCGGACGGGGGCAGTCAGCTGGTCGACGAGCAGCGATCCCATCCGCTGCGCGTCCTCGAACCTGGCGGTGACGGTGGACATGAACGCCGCCTGGGGCTCGCCGAACTTGACCGCCTCCACGGCGGGCCGCAGCCGCTCCGCTGCGCGTGCGACGAGCGGAGAGTGGAACGCCCCGGAGACCTTGAGCTTGACCGTGCGCCGCGCACCTTCCTCCTCCGCCTGCGCGCACAGCTCGTCGACGGCCTCGTGGACGCCGGAGACGACGATCTGTCCGGGACAGTTGTAGTTCGCCGGCCATACACCGAGGATCCGCCGGCAGAGACGCTCGACCACCTCGTCGGCCAGGCCGAGGATCGCCGCCATCGAGCCGGGGCGCTCCTTCGCAGCCTCGGCCATCGCGAGACCACGCTCGCGGACGAGCGCAATCGTCTCCTCGAAACCGACCGAATCGGCCGCCGCAATCGCAGCGAACTCACCGACGGAGTGTCCGATCACGTAGTCGGCGTGCACCCCGCGCGCGCGAAGCGCGGCCAGCATCGCGAGACTGGTCGCGACCAGCGCCGGCTGCTGCACCTCGGTCTCGACGATCTCCTCCAGCGGCGTTTCGAAGCAGAGCCGCTTCAGATCGAGCCCGCACGCGTCGCTCCCGCGTTCGTAGACGTCCATCGCCTCGGGCACGGCTGCGGCAACGTCCCTGCCCATGCCCTGCTCGAGCGAGCCCTGACCGGGGAAGCAGAAGGCGATCTTCATAGCGGGGCCGTCCAGCGCATCACGGCCGACCCCCAGGTCAGCCCGGCCCCCATGCCGGTCATCAGCACCATGTCGCCCTGCTTCAACCGGCCTGACGAGACCGCCTCGGCGAGAGCGAGCGGGATCGAGGCGGACGAGGTGTTGCCGTAGCGGTCGACGTTCACGATCACCTTCTCCTTGGGAATTCCGAGCTTGGCCACCGCATGATCGATGATGCGGACGTTGGCTTGATGGGGAACATAGACGTCCACGTCCTCGACCGACAAATCGCACTGCTCGAGCACGTCCTGGGCCGAGCTGACGAGGACGCGGGTCGCGAACTTGAATACTTCACGGCCATTCATATGGACATAGTGCGCGCCGCTGGCGACGGTCTCTGCCGTCGTCGGCATCCGAGACCCACCGGCGGGCAGGTTGAGGTCCTTGCCGCCGGCTCCGTCTGCGCCGAGCTCGAAGCCCAGAAACCCCTCGTCGGCCGCCCGCTCGACGACGGCGGCACCCGCGCCGTCGCCGAAAAGGACGCAGGTGGAGCGATCGGAGAAGTTCATCAGCTTCGAGAGCACGTCGGCACCGATGACGAGCGCGCGCCGGCTCAGGCCACTCTCGACCATCCCATAGGCCTGCGCGATCCCGTACATGAACCCAGTGCAGCCGGCGGCGAGGTCATAGGCAGCAGCTTCGCTGCTGCCCAGCACGTCGGCCAGGATCGCGGCGGTGGAGGGGAACTGCATGTCGGGAGTGACCGTGGCCACGATGATCAGGTCGAGCTCGCTCGCCCGAACGCCGGCCTGTTCGAGCGCTGCCCGCGCAGCGGGCAGCGCGACATCCGACAACGCTTCATCCTCCGCCGCAAACCGGCGCTCACGGATCCCCGTGCGGTCGACGATCCACTCGTCGGACGTGTCGACGAGCTTGGCCAGGTCGTCGTTCGTCACCACGCGCTCAGGCACGTGCGTGCCGAGACCGGTAATCGAGACCGGGCCGCCGTTGGCCGAGCCGATCATCGCCCTGCCAGTCTCATTGGGCCGTCGCGAAAGTCAACGTGCCGCGAACAGCGAGCTCGTCTCCGACTGTCGCGCGCACCTTCCCCCGGCCGATCGGGCCGCGCACACCCTCCAGCTCGCAGGCGAGCGTAAGCTCGTCTCCCGGTTCGACGATCCGCTTGAAGCGGACGTCGTCGATGCCGGCGAAGAGGGCGAGCTTGCCGCGATTTTCTTCGAGCGAGAGCGCGGCGACGGCGCCGGCCTGGGCGAGCGCCTCGACCATGACCACGCCGGGCATGATCGGCCGCCCTGGAAAGTGGCCGGGGAAGAACCACTCGTCGCCGCGGACCTGCTTTCGTGCGACCACGCGGATTCCGGGCTCGAGCTCGAGCACCTCGTCGAGGAACAGGAACGGATCGCGGTGCGGGATGATCGTCTCGATCACGTCCCGGCCGAACGGCGCGGTCGGGGTCATGCCCGCGCGAGTCGCCGGCGGAGCGAGGTTCGGCCCCGATGCGCGTAGCACTTGGCGGTTCCGACGGGCATTCCCGACCGGGACGAGATCTCCTCGAACGACCAGTCGAACGCGTCCTTGAGGACGACCACCCGCGCCTGGTCGGCCGAGATCGTCGCCAATTGCCCGGCCAGCTCGCTGCGAAGCTCGGTGAGAGCAAGGGCATGGGCCGGGTCGGCCTCGTCGCCGCCGACACGCAGATCGTCGACCAGCGGCTCCCACCTTCGTGCCCGCTGCCGGGTAGCCACATCACGGCAGGTGTTCACGACCAGCCGGTGGAGCCACGTCGAGAACTGCGACTCGCCGCGGAACTGCCGCAGCCGGACGCAGAGCTTCGCGAGGGATTCCTGCGCCGCGTCCCGCGCATCCTCGGGGTCGGCGAGCAGGTGGCGGGCGAGGCGCTCGACGCGCGGCGCGTGACGCTCGCAGAGTGTGCTCAGCGCCGCGTGATCGCCGTCCTGCGCTCTGGTCACCAAGATCGGGTCGCTCAGCTTCTCGTAGACAAGCGGCCGGCTGGGCCGCAACTGAACAGTCTGACGGCGCCGGCGGCCGAGGGGTTGCATACGGCGAAGTCTATGTGTGGCTCAGCCGGCGACGGTGAGCGGCACGGCGTGCCGCGTCGACCCGAACAGCCCGTCGACGAGCACGACCGCGTCATACGTTCCGGCCGGTGCGGTCCCCGCAGGAACGGTGCCGTCCCAGCTGAACTGGGCGGTGCCGGCGGGGAGCGCGCCGCTGAAGACCGAGGCGACCACCACGCCCGACTGCTCGATCTGGATCGTGACGTTTGCCTCCGACGACAGCGTGAAGGCGATCCCGACGGTGTCGTCGACGCCGTCGCCGTTCGGCGTGAGCGTGCCCGTCGTGAGCATCAGGCCGGACAGCGTCCGGTCGACGGCGAACGGCGCCTCCAGCCTGCTGCTGCGCCCGTCCGGACCGACGGCGGCGACCGAGAGGGTGTACCTCCCGTCGGCCAGCCCGCCGGCGCCGTAGGGGAAGGACTGCCTGCGCGCGCCCTGGAGTTGGTTCGTGAACAGGCTCGCGACCACCGCGCCGCCGCCATCCTTGACCGTCACCGTCACCGTCGCGCGGGCGGCAAGCGTGTAGGAGACGGCCAGCGAATCGTCGATCCCGTCGCCGTCGGGCGAGATCACCGACGGCGTCACCGTGAGCGCACTGAGCAGCGGCACAGTGGGCGGCGGGGGCGACGCCGCCTTTCCGATCGTGCCGGAGGCGGGGCGTGTCTGTGCGCCCGCCTCGATCGTCCACGCATACGAGCGGCTCGTCGGGATCGCGGTCGCGTCCCACGTCCAGGCAACGGTCGAGCTACTGCCGCGACCGCGGGCTACGACGGTTCCAGCCGTGTCCCGAACGGTGACCGTCCAGGCGCCGGGAGCGGACAGGCGCGCGGTGAACCGGACCCGGCCGCCGAGCCCGCCGGCTACGGTCGGCGCGTACAGCTTCGGCAGACCGGTGGCGGCGACGGCCTGGGCGATTGCGGGCAGCTTTGCGTACAGCGAAGTGCCGGGACAGCTCGTGTAGCCGGTGTCGCGGTGCCCGGAGATCGCGCGGAGCCGGACCGCTCTGCCCCGGGGGTACTCGGGGTTGCCGCCCGAACGCCAGGCGAGCGTGCTCAGCGGATCGACGTGAGCGACGTCGAGCCGCCAGGCGAGGAGCCCGACGAGCGCCCGCTGAGCCACGGGAGCGATCTTCGCCGACGAGTAGTTGCCGATCACGGCGACACCGACCGAACCGGTGTTGAAGCCCTCGGCATGGGCACCGATCACGTTGCGCTCGATCCCGCCGGCCCGCCCTTCGAACACCTGGCCGTACTTGTCGACAAGGAAGTTGTAGCCGATGTCGTTCCAGCCGTTCCCGCGCACGTGGTAGAGCTCGATCCCGAGGACGATCGCCGCCGACTGCGCACGGCTGTAGACGTTCGAGCCGGCGGTGTGGTGGACGACCGCAAAGGCGACGGTGCTCGCGTACCTCGGCCGCCCGCGCAGGATCTCGTCCTGGGCATGCCAGCCCGAGCGCGGCACGATCCTCGGCGACCCGGCCATCGCCGTCGTTCGAAGCGGCGAGCGGGAGACGGGGCTCCAGACGTACCAGATGCGCAGCCGGCGGACCTGCCCGACGAGCCGGTACGCCAGCATGTTCGACGCACCGACCCAGTAGGGGCTCCCCAGCCGCCACGCCCGGCGCGGTCGGGCCTCCGGGCTTCCGAGGTTCGGCCGGTCGTCCTCGGGTGCGGCAGGCTGCCACCGTCTCCAGCGGCCGGCGAGGTCACGCGTCCGGAACAGCACCGTTCCGCGTCCCTCCCAGTGCAGCCCGACGAGGTCGAAGCGCCCCGGCGCGACCGCGGCGGCCGTCGTCCGGGTCGCCCCGATCGGCGCTTCCTGCATCCGGACGGTCGCGTGTTGCCCGGCCCAGGCGACGGCGGGCAGACCAAAGAACAGGACGGCTGCAAGACGGAGCATCCTCATCGAAATAAGCCCTCGGCCAGTGTGCACCCGAGCAGGAGCCGGCGCGAGACCCGTTGATAGAATCCTTACGGCTGTGAAAGCGGCTTTCCTGCGGGGAGCTCTCGCGGCATCGGCCGCCTTTGCGGCCGTTCTGCTGACAGGCGGCGCTGCCCAGGCCGCAACGCCGCGTCATTTGGCCGGGACGGCGAAGGCCGCCCCGCCTCGAGTCCTCGCCGTCGAGTTCGACAACGACGTCAACCCGGTCACGCAGGACTACCTGACCGACGAGATCGCCCGCGCCAACAAGGGCCAGTACGACGCGGTCGCGATCATCATGGACACGCCCGGCGGGCTCTCCGAGTCGATGCGGAAGATCGTCAAGGCCGAGCTCGCCTCGAAGGTGCCCGTGATCGTCTACGTCTCGCCCAACGGCGCCCGGGCGGCGTCGGCCGGCGTGTGGCTGGGGCAGGCGGCGGACATCCTGGCGATGGCCCCCCAGACGAACATCGGCTCGTCGACGCCGATCAACCTCGGCGGGACCAACATCCAGAGCGACCTCCGCCGCAAGGTGGTGAACGATGCAGCCGCCTCGCTGGTCGCGCTCGCGGCCGCCCACCACCGGAACGCCGTCTGGGCCGCGCAGGCGGTCCGCGTCGCCTCGAACCTCCCCGCCCGCACGGCACTCAGGAAAAACGTGATCGACGTCGTCTCTCCGAGCTTGCCCGCGCTCCTCAACCAGATCGACGGTCGGAAGACGATTCCGAAGGGAATCGTCATGCACACCGCCGGCGCGGAGGTGACCGAGGTCCGGATGGGCCTGTGGCGGCGGATCCTCGACTTCCTGATCGACCCGAACCTGATCTCGCTGATGCTCTCCCTCGGCGTCCTCGGCCTGATCGTCGAGCTCTGGCATCCGGGCCTGATCTTCCCCGCGACCTTCGGCATCCTCTGCCTGGCGATCGCATTCTACGGACTGGACGTCCTCCCCGTGAACTGGGCCGGCCTGATCCTGATTGCGGCCGCGTTCGCGTTCTGGATAGCCGAGCTGTTCATCGCCTTCAGCCACGGCGCGCTGACGCTGGCGGGCGCAGCCTGCTTCGTCTTCGGAACGCTGCTCCTGTTCCAGCCGGCGGGGTCGGGCTACCAGGTCTCGGTGTGGGTCTCGGTCGCCGTGGCAGTGACGGTTTCGGCCTTCTTCGCCCTCGCCCTCGCGAAGGTCGTCCAGATCCGGCGAAGCCCGCCCTCGGTCGGACCGAGCGCGATCGTCGGCGCACACGGCGAGGCCCGCACCGACGGGCTCGTCGCGGTCAACGGCGAGCTCTGGAAGGCACGCGTGGAGAACGGCGAGCACCTCGCCCGCGGCGACGGCATCGAGGTGGTCGCGCTCGACGGCCTCGAGCTCGTCGTCCGGCGCGTGACGACTCCCGCCCCCGTGTAGGGTGACTCCATGACCGCGGCCATCGTCGTCGTCGTCGTCGTGCTCGTTCTCGTCGTGCTCTTCCTGTTCGCGGCGGTCAAGGTGGCGCGCGAGTACGAGCGCGGCATCATCTTCCGCCTCGGTCGCCTGCTGCCCGAGCCGAAAGGGCCGGGTCTCTTCCTGCTGATCCCGATCGTCGACCGGATGGTGAAGGTCGACCTCCGGACGATCACGCTGAACATCCCGCCGCAGGATGTGATCACGAAGGACAACGTCCCCGCGCGCGTGAACGCAGTCGCCTACTTCCGGATCGTCGCCCCCAAGGACGCGATCGTCCAGGTCGAGAACTTCATGGTCGCGACCTCGCAGATCGCGCAGACGACGCTGCGCTCGGTCCTCGGCCAGCACCTGCTCGACGAGCTGCTCTCGGAGCGAGACAAGATCAACGCGATCCTCCAGGAGATCATCGACCAGCAGACCGCTCCCTGGGGCGTCAAGGTGACGATCGTCGAGGTGAAGGACGTCGAGATCCCCTCCGGGATGCAGCGCGCGATGGCCCGCCAGGCCGAGGCCGAGCGCGAGCGGCGCGCGAAGGTGATCAACGCCGAGGGCGAGTACCAGGCGTCGGAACGGCTCCGCGACGCGGCCGCGGTCATGGCGCACGAGCCGATCGCGATCCAGCTTCGCTACCTCCAGACACTGCTCGAGATCGGGGCGTCGAACTCCTCCACGATCGTGTTCCCGGCGCCGATCGATCTGATTCAGCCGCTACTCGAGCGCGCGGTAGCACCACCAGATGGATCGACGCCCAAGAGCGACGGCTAGCGACTGACCAACGAACGCGTGGCCTCTGCCCCTTCGGGGCCAGAGCCGAAACGGATACGGCGCGTGTAGCGCGCCTAGCTAGCTCGTTGTTGAAAGCGCCGGGCGGCGTCGATCGCCGCGCCGAGGTTCAGCCCCTTGTCCTTGCCCTGCTTGATCAGCATCACGGTCTCGACCGCGTCGATGTCGTAGATGCGCTGCTTCCGCCCCTTGGTGGGGATCTGGGCCTTGTTCGTCCAGTAGTCGAGCTGCATCTTCGAGATCCCCGCGAGCTGA
>JBKPMR010000050.1:0-49900 GCA_046732255.1 Actinomycetota bacterium | reverse complement strand
CACACCGACCAGCCGCTCGAGAAGGTCTCGAAGGACATGGAGCGCGACTACTTCATGAGCTCCGACGAGGCGAAGGAATACGGCATCATCGACCAGGTGATCGAGCACCGCTGAGTCGAGGGCTAGGCGAGAGCGGGAAATCGAGGTACAACGAGCACATGGCCCGGGCATCAGAAGGAAACGAACAGCTCCTCTGCAGCTTCTGCGGGAAGAGCCAGCGGCAGGTCAAGAAGCTGATCGCCGGCCCCGGCGTCTACATCTGCGACGAGTGCATCGACCTCTGCAACGAGATCATCGACGAGGAGCTCACCGCTCCCGCGCACCTCGACCTCGACAACCTCCCGCGCCCGACCGAGATCTACACGCTGCTGAACGAGTACGTGGTCAGTCAGGAGACGGCGAAGCGCACGCTCGCCGTCGCCGTCTACAACCACTACAAGCGCGTGCAGATGGGGTCGGCCGACGACGACGTCGAGCTCCAGAAGTCGAACATCCTCCTGCTCGGCCCGACCGGCTGCGGCAAGACCTACCTGGCGCAGACGCTCGCGCGCATCCTGAACGTCCCGTTCGCGATCGCCGACGCGACCGCGCTGACCGAGGCGGGGTACGTCGGCGAGGACGTCGAGAACATCCTCCTCAAGCTGATCCAGGCAGCCGACTTCGACATCAAGAAGGCCGAGACCGGGATCATCTACATCGACGAGGTCGACAAGATCGCGCGGAAGGCGGACAACCCGTCGATCACGCGCGACGTCTCCGGCGAGGGCGTCCAGCAGGCGCTCCTGAAGATCCTCGAGGGGACGGTTGCGTCGGTGCCGCCGCAGGGCGGTCGCAAGCACCCGCACCAGGAGTTCCTCTCGATCGACACAACGAACATCCTCTTCATCTGCGGCGGCGCGTTCGCGGGCCTGGAGAAGATCATCGCCAGGCGGATCGGCAAGAACGCGGTCGGCTTCGGCGCCGAGATCCACTCGAAGCACTCGAACGAGGGCGCCGAGATGCTCGTGCAGGTGATGCCGGAGGACCTCCTCTCGTACGGGCTGATCCCCGAGTTCATCGGCCGCCTTCCCGTCGTCTCCGCCGTGCACCAGCTGCTCAAGGAAGACCTGGTCAAGATCCTCGAGGAGCCGAAGAACGCGCTCGTCAAGCAGTACCAACGTTTCTTCAACTACGACTCGATCGAGCTGGTCTTCACCGACGATGCGCTGTGGGAGATCGCCGACAAGGCACTCGAGCGCGAGACCGGCGCCCGTGGCCTCCGCTCGATCATCGAGAACGCGCTGCTCGACGTGATGTTCGAGCTCCCCTCGCGCAAGGACGTCTCCAAGTGCGTGATCACGAAGGAGACGATCCACAAGGGTCTGAAGCCGACGCTGGTCACGAGCGCAGGCGCCTCGGACGACGAGCTCGACGACCTCGCAGCCGAAGGAGCGTAGGGCCGCACCCGCACAGGTCGGTCGCGGCGACGTTTTCGTCCCGATCCGACTAGGCTCCGCAAGCGTGAACGTCGGAGACGAGTTCGGGCCCTCCGGGTGGCTCGAGATCACCCAGGAGCGGATCGACGGCTTCGCCGAGGCGACCGGCGACGACCAGTGGATCCACGTGGACCCGGAGAAGGCGGCGCAGGGGCCGTTCGGGACGACGATCGCCCACGGCTTCCTCACGCTCTCGCTGCTCGTCAAGTTCCTCTACGAGGTGCGGCCGGAGAGCGGTGAGTTCCGGATGGGGATCAACTACGGCGTCAATCGAGTCCGCTTCCCTGCGCCGGTACCGGTCGGGAGCCGCCTGCGCGGGCGGTTCAAAGTCCTGGAGGTGTCCGAGGTGGACGGCGGCATCCAGGTCGTGACCGAAGGCACGGTCGAGCGGGAGGGCGGAGAGAAGCCTGTGTGTGTCGCCGAGATGGTCTCCCGGCACTATCGCTAAGTCGCTTCGCAGGCCGGGCAAAGCCCGGCCGCTCGCTGGCGCTCCGCGCGGGGATATGCCAGGGCCAGAAGAAATCTGAGGCAGGCTCGCCTTGGACGGCGCGTCTCCTTAGGCACTCCTCAGCTCGCCGCCTGATTGGCGGTCTTGCACCTGGTCGAGGATCGTCTCCAGCAGCCGCCCTGACGCGAGGACGTGCTCGCGCGCGAGCAGGCGGGCTCCGGACGCGCTCCGCGCCGCGATCGCCTCCCGGATCGCGCGGTGCTGAAGGTCGTTCTGCGCGTACAGATGGTCGATGTCGAGACCGGCCGCCCAGACGACGTGCGAGAAGAAGCTCCGGCGGGCGCTCTTCGCCAGCCGTTCGACGAACGGCGCGTCCGCGGCGGCGTAGATCACGTCGTGGAAGGCGTGGTTCGCCGAGACCCAGCCGGCGACCAGCGCGCCGTCCTGCGTGCCCTCCCGCGACCGCCGCCGCAGCTCGAGCGTGAGCTCGGCGAACCGCTTCTCGGCGGCGTCGAGCGCCCCGAGCCCTTCCTCCGTGATCCGGGGCGTCGCGAGCTCGGTCGCAAGGCTCTCCAGCTCCGCCCGGACGAGGAATGCCTCGCGGAGCTCGTCCCGCGAGAGCGTGCGCACCCGGACGCCGCGGTTGGGGACGAAGGACACCAGGCCGAGTGCCGCCAACCGCCGCAGCGCCTCGCGGACCGGCGTGCGCGACACGTGGTACTGCTCCGAGAGCTGCTCCTGGCGCAGCACGGTGCCGGGGGCGATCTCGCCGGAGACGATCGCCTCCTCGAGCGCGAGTGCGAGGTCGTCGGCCTTCGTGCCGACCGTTGCCATGTCGATCAGTGTACGGGGGCTAGCCGGCAGGCGGCGCGACCGCGTACGTGCAGTCGTCGATCCGGACCGGGACGAACGGCAGCTGCCGCTCCCCGAGCCAGTCCTCGATCGCGTGGGCGAGCTCGGCGTCGTCGCAGTCCTCGACCTGGACGGCGAAGTGCTCGTGGTCGTCGACGAGCTCGCCCTTCAGGCCGCGTTCGGCGAGGGCGGCGACCAGCTGCGGCCCATCGGTCTCTCGTGTCAGCTCGACGGTCGACATGTGACTCCCTTCCTCAGTGGGCGGCGGAGAACTGCTCGGCCTCGGTCGAGCCGGTCAGCGCGAGCGTCGAGCTTTGCCCGCCGGAGACGGCCTCGACCACCTTGTCGAAGTAGCCGGCGCCGACCTCGCGCTGGTGGCGGGTGGCGGTGTAGCCGTGCTCCTCGAGCGAGAACTCGAGCTCCTGAAGCGCGACGTATGCCGGCATGCCCTCGTGTGCGTAGCCCCGCGCGAGCTCGAACATCCCGGCGTTCAGCGAGTGGAAGCCGGCGAGGGTGACGAACTGGTAGCGGTAGCCGAGCTCGGCGAGGGTCTCGCGGAAGGACGCGATCTCGTCCTCGTCGAGATGCCGGCGCCAGTTGAACGACGGCGAGCAGTTGTAGGCGAACAGCTTGCCCGGGAACTGCTCGTGCACCGCCTGCGCGAACTCGCGTGCCTCGCCGAGGTCGGGGGTCGAGGTCTCGAACCAGATCAGGTCCGCATACGGCGCGTACGCGATCGCCCGGGCGATCGCCGACTCGAGGCCCGCGCGGATGCGGAAGAACCCCTCGGGCGTCCGCTCGCCCGTGACGAACTCGGCGTCGACGTCGTCGATGTCGCTCGTCAGCAGCGTGGCCGACAGCGCGTCGGTGCGCGCGACCAGGATCGTCGGCACGCCGCATACGTCTGCGGCGAGCCTGGCGGCGGCGAGCGTGCGCAGGAACTGTCCGGTCGGGACGAGCACCTTGCCGCCGAGGTGACCGCACTTCTTCTCGGAGGCGAGCTGGTCCTCGAAGTGCACGCCCGCGGCGCCGGCCTCGATCATCGCCTTCATCAGCTCGAACGCGTTCAGCGGGCCGCCGAAGCCGGCCTCGGCGTCGGCGACGATCGGCGCCAGCCAGTAGGTGCCCCCAGGCTGATCGGTATTGCCGCCCTCGGCGTGCTCGATCTGGTCGGCGCGGAGCAACGCGTTGTTCAGGCGCCGGACGAGTGCCGGTGCCGACGTGGCAGCGTAGAGGCTCTGGTCGGGGTAGGTGTGGCCGTTCAGGTTCGCGTCGGCGGCGACCTGCCACCCGGACAGGTAGATCGACTTCAACCCGGCCTTCACCATCTGGACGGCCTGGCCGCCGGTCATCGCGCCCAATGCGGCCACACACGGCTCGGAGTGGAGGAGGTTCCACAGCCGCTCGGTCCCGAGCCGAGCAAGCGTGTGCTCGACCTGCATCGAGCCGCGAAGGCGCTCGACGTCCTCGCGTGAATACGGCCTTTCGATCCCCACCCAGCGATCCGGCCGACTGCCGTTTCCGGAGCTCATCTCGCTACTCGTTGTCGTGGTCGCGTTCGCAGTACTCGGGGCAGGTGCACTCCGCCAGCGCCGCGGTCGGCACCGCCAGCCGCTTCGGATACGAGTTCGACCGATTTCGGATCCTAGATCGGCGCAAATAGCGGGCAAGTCGCTGATATTTGGTCATGTTGGATCCTATTTTGCACATTCTTGGATCCAAGTAAACCCCTGGGACCGGACAACACCGCTCCGTAGAATGGGCGCATGAGCCGTAGGCTCGACGGAGGCGACCGAGAGCGGAGGTGCCGGCTTTGCCGGCGCCGGAGCGGATAATGGAGCCGCTGTACAGCCCCGAAGGCGCGGAGGAACGCTGGCAGCGGACGTGGGAGGAGGAAGGCCTCTACAACGCCGATCCGGATCCGAGCCGGCGGAGCTTCGCGATCGCGCACCCGCCGCCGAACGTCACCGGCGACCTCCACCTCGGCCATGCGCTCCAGCTCTCCCTGGCCGACACGATCGTCCGAACGCGCCGGATGCAGGGGTTCAACGTGCTCTTCCAGCCCGGCTACGACCATGCCGGGATCTCGACCCAGAACGCGGTCGAGAGGCACCTCGCCGCCGAGGGCCGGTCACGGCAGGAGCTGGGCCGCGAGGCCTTCGTCGAGCTCGTCTGGGAGTGGCTGCGCGAGTACGGCGGCAAGATCATGTTCCAGTTCCGGCGCATTGGCGCATCGCTCGACTACCGCCGCGAGCGGTTCACGATGGACGACGCGTACGTCCGCGCGGTCATGCGCTTCTTCGTCCACCTCTGGGAGAAGGGCTGGATCTACCGCGCGAACCGAATCGTCAACTGGTGCCCGTTCCACCAGACCTCCCTCTCCGACCTCGAGCTCGCGCACGTCGACGTCGACGACGCGCTGACGTACGTCCGGTACCCGCTCGTCGACGGGGATGGGTACATCACGGTCGCCACGGCCCGGGTGGCGACGATTCCCGCGGACGTCGCCGTCGCCGTCAATCCCGAGGACGAGCGCTACCGGGCGCTGATCGGACGAGAGGTGGTCGTGCCCTGGGTCGAGCGGCGCGTGCCGGTGATCGCGGACGATCGTGTGGAGCTCGACTTCGGCACCGGCGCCCTCAAGGTCACCCCCGGCCACGACCCGAAGGACTACGAGATCGGCCGCGACCACGACCTCCCGGAGCTGTCGGTGATCGGCCCAGACGGGCGGATGAACGATGCCGCCGGTGGGCTCGAAGGCCTCGCGCAGGAGGAGGCCGAGGAGCGGATCCTCGCCTGGCTGCGTGAGCACGATCAGCTCGAGAAGCGCGAGTCGTACCGCCACACCGTCGCGCTGTGTGACCGCTGCAAGAACCGGATCGAGCCGCTGATCTCGCCGCAATGGTGGTGCTCGATGGAGGAGCTGAAGCGACCGGCGCTGGAGGCGATGCGCTCGGGTCGCGTGCGCTTCCACCCGGAATCGCAGCACCGGTTCGCGATCGCCTCCCTCGAGGAGGCGCCCGACTGGAACATCTCGCGCCAGATCTGGTGGGGGCACCAGCTGCCGCTGTGGCAGTGTCCGGACGGGCACTGGACGTGCGCCGAGACCGCCCCGTCGGCGTGTGCCCAGTGCGGCTCGGGCGAGCTGACCCGCAGCGACGACGTGCTCGACACGTGGTTCTCGTCCGCGCTCTGGCCGTTCGCCACCCTCGGCTGGCCGGACGACACCGAGGACCTCCGCACCTTCTACCCCGGCGATCTGAACACGACCGCCCGGGACATCATCCGCCTCTGGGAGAACCGGATGATCTTCTCCGGCCTCGAGCTGATGGGCGACGTCCCGTTCTCGAACGTGGTCATCCACTCGCTCGTCCACGCGCCGACCGGGGGCCGCATGTCGAAGAGCCTCGGCACCGGGATGAACCCGCTCGCGCTGATCGAGCGCTACGGCGCCGACGCGACCCGCTACGGGCTGATGAAGATGGCCTCTTCCCAGGACGTCACCTTTTCCGAGGGGGCGATCGAAGAGGGACGGAAGCTCGCGATCAAGCTGTGGAACGTGGCGCGGTTGATCCTGCAGGCCTCAGAGGGGGTCGAACCCGAGGAGCGTGCCTCGGCAGTCGAAGAGCGCTGGATCCTCGGGCGGCTGTCTCAGTCGCAGCGTCGGCTCGAGACGTACCTGGCGGAGTTCGACTTCGCCCACCTCGTCGACGAGCTCTACCACCTCACCTTCGACGACTTCTGCGACTGGTACGCCGAGGCGATCAAGCCGCGGCTGTACGGCGGCGACGCCGACGCACGCGCCACCGCGCTCGCCGCGCTCGAGCGGCTGCTGAAGCTCCTCCACCCGGCGATGCCGCACGTGACCGAAGAGATCTGGACCAACCTGCCGGGACGCGAGACGAGGCTGATCGTCGCGCCGTGGCCCACGGCCGGCGACGAGTCCGAGGCGGGCGCGCTCGATCAAGTTCAGGCTGTCGCGGCGACATTCCGGCGCAGCGGCGTCCTGGTGCCGCTCGAGGGAGACGAGAAGCGGATCTTCGACGTGGTCGTGAAGCCGGAGCGGCAGAAGGCGAACGGGAACGTGGAAGCCGAGCGTGAGCGACTTCGCGCCGAGATCGCGAGGGCCGAGCGGATGCTCGCGAACGAGCGGTTCGTCTCCAAGGCGCCTGCCGAGGTGGTCGAGGCCGAACGGGAAAAGCTCGCGCGCTACCGCCGCGAGCTCGATGCGATCGGCGACTGACTGGGTCGCGGGGCTCTCCCCGTGGCCCGAAGAGTTCGGGCTCGAGCGGATGCAGGCGCTGCTCGCCGAGTTCGGGGACCCGCAGCTCGCGTTTCCTGCCGTCCATGTGGTCGGCACGAACGGCAAGTCGACGACGACGCGGCTCACGGCGGCGCTGCTTCGTGCCGAAGGTCTCAGGGTGGGCGCCTATACGTCGCCTCATGTCACAGGCTGGCACGAGCGGCTCGACACCGACGCAGACGGGTTCGAGCGGGCGATCGGGCGAGTCCGTCCCGCCGCCGAGCGTCTGGGCGCGACGCAGTTCGAGACGCTGACTGCAGCCGCGCTCGCCGAATTCGCATCCGTCGACGTCGACGCCGCGGTGGTCGAAGCCGGGCTCGGCGGCCGTCTCGACGCGACGAACGTCCTCCGCGCGCCGGTCGTCGTGCTCACGAACGTCGGCCTCGATCACACCGAGCAACTGGGGGAGACGCGGGAGGAGATCGCCGCCGAGAAGCTCGCGGTCGTCCAGTCCGGCGCCTCGGTCGTTCTCTGCGAGCCCGAGTGGCAGGCGCTCGCGCGCTCGTCCGGCGCGGAGACGACCGTGCTCACCGGCAGGAGCAACGTCGCGCTCGCTGTCGCCGCGGCAGAGACGTTTCTCGGGAGGCCGGTCGACCCCTCGGCCGCGGACGACGTCGCGCTCCCGGGTCGGCTGGAACGCCGGAGCGAGGCGCCGCTCGAGATCTGGGACGGCGCGCACAACCTCGACGGCATCGGCTGGCTTCTGCCGCGGGTCCCCGCCCGCAGCTACGTCGTCGTCGCGTCGATCCTCCACGACAAGGACGCCGAGGGGATGCTCGCCGCGCTCTCTGCGCTCGGAGACGTGCTTGTCGCGACCGAGTCGAGCAACACCCGCTCGCTGTCCGCCGCCGAACTTGCAAGGCTTGCCGGGCGATGGTTCGCGCGAACGGAAACGGAACCGGATCCCGTCGCCGCAGTCGCCGAGGCCCGCGCGCTCGCGGGCCCGGACGGAGCGGTGTTGGTGACCGGATCGTTGTACCTGCTGGCCGACCTCGTCGCGGGCGACGAAGGCGTACCATCCACCGCGGGACGCGAGTGAGCGTCTACGTGTTCGCCGCCATCGTGATCGCCGCCTGTGCAGGAATCGCGTTTGGCGTGGGGTACGTCGTCGGAAAACTCCTGCTGTGACGCCATGATCCTCATTCTCTTCGCCGACAACGCGACCACGACCACGTCCGACGACGTGTTCACGCGTGTGGGCGACTTTTTCGACTCGGACACGTGGCTCGTGATCCGCAACCTGGCGATCCTCTTCCTCGTCGTCTTTTGGCTCGCGACCGTCTACTGGGTCTACAAGGACGCGCGCCGGCGGATCGAAGACCCCTGGCTCGTGGCGATGGCGGTCATCCTCGGGCTCGTCCCCTTCATCGGCCCTCTGGTCTACCTCTTCTTCCGTCCGCCCGAGTATCTGGAGGATCGCCGGGAGCGCGAGCTCGAGATCCGCGCGATGGAGGAGCAAATCGGCCAGCGGGTCTCGCAGTGCCCCGTCTGCCGGGCGGCGGTCGAGTCCGACTTCCTCGTCTGCCCGGTCTGCACGACGAAGTTGAAGCAGGCATGCACGAGCTGCAAGGCGCCGCTCGAGCCGCTCTGGCAGGTGTGCCCCTATTGCGAGACCCCGATCGTCCGCCGTTCGTCGGTGTTCGAGGACACGCTGGCGCTCTCGCCGGAGGCGCTCGAGGAGCCGCTCCGACTGCCGCGCCGGGGCAGTCAGGCGGTCGGCGAAGACCAGCCGACGGCCTGAGCCGCATCAGTAGACTGCCCGGCCGTGGCCGTCGAGCGCACTCTCGTCCTGATCAAGCCGGATGCCGTCAAGCGCGGCCTCGCCGGGGAGATCCTGCGCCGCTTCGAGTCACGCGGGCTCGTCATGCGCGCCGGCAGGCTGCTCACGGTCGACCGCTCGCTCGCAGAACAGCACTACGCCGAGCACAGCGAGAAACCGTTCTTCGGCGAGCTGGTCGATTTCATCACCTCGGCGCCGACGCTTGCATTCGTGCTCGAGGGGGAAGGCGCGATCGCCGTCGTCCGCTCGACGATGGGTGCGACCAATCCGGCCGATTCGCCTCCGGGCACGATTCGCGGCGACCTTGCGCTCTCGATGCCGGACAACCTCGTGCACGGCTCCGACTCCCCCGAGTCGGCCGCGCGGGAGGTCGCTCTCTGGTTCGGCGATGAAGATCGCAGTTTCGCGTGAGGTCACCTCAGTCGGTGACCTCCTCTGACTCGCTACGGAATCGCGAAACCTGGGATCGGGTCAGTGGCGACTACCAACGTCGCCACGCCGAGTTCATCGGGCGGAAAGAGGAGCCGCGCTGGGGGATGTGGCAGCTCCCCGAATCCGAGCTCGGGATCATCGGCGAGGTGTCCGGGAAGGACGTACTCGAGCTCGGGTGCGGCGCGGCACAGTGGTCGATCCTGCTTGCGGAGCGCGGCGCGCGGGTCGTCGGGCTCGACAACTCCGCGCGCCAGCTCGAGCACGCGCGCCGGCTGACGGCCGCCGCGGGCGTCGAGTTTCCGCTCGTCCACGCGAGCGCCGACGACGTGCCGCTGCCCGACCAGAGCTTCGACGTCGTCTTCTGCGACCACGGGGCGATGACCTTCGCCGACCCTTACCGGGCCGTTCCCGAGGTGGCCCGCCTGCTGCGGCCAGGCGGGCTGCTCGCATTCTCCCACTCCACGCCCCTCGCGATGTGTTGCCTCGACGAGCAGGCAGAGACGATCGCGACGCGGCTCGTCAGGCCCTATTTCGGCATGCACCGGTTCGCCGAGCTGTCGGACGAGCCGGTCGAGTTCAACCTGCCGTACGGCGAGTGGATCCGGCTGTTCCGGGAGAACCACTTTCGGGTCGAGGCGCTGACCGAGGTGCGACCGCCGGAAGGTGCGAAAACCACGTATCGCACGGACGCCGAGACGGAGTGGGCGCGGTCGTGGCCGATGGAGGAGATCTGGAAGTGTCGGAGGGTCTGACTCCGCACGCCGCCGTCAACCGTGAGTCCTGGGCGAAGGAGGCCGCATCGTACGTGGCCGGAGCGGAGCGGAACTGGGCGACGGACGAGATCACCTGGGGCATCCTCGACGTGCCCGAGAGCGAGCTGCAGATCCTGCCCGCCCTCGACGGAAAGGACGTCGTCGAGCTCGGCTGTGGCACCGCCTACGTGTCCGCCTGGCTCGCGCGCCGAGGGGCTCGGCCGGTCGGCGTCGACCTGACTGCCGAGCAGCTCGAGACGGCCCGGCGGATGCAGGAGAAGCACGGCCTCGAGTTTCCGCTCGTGCACGCGAGCGCCGAGGACGTGCCGCTCCCGGACGCGTCGTTCGATCTCGCCGTGTCCGAGTACGGCGCAAGCATCTGGTGCGACCCCGACCTGTGGGTGGCCGAGGCGGCGCGGCTCCTTCGCCCCGGCGGCGAGCTCGTCTTCCTCGTGAACGGGACGCTGCTCATGCTGACGACGCCCGACGTCGAGCCGATCGTGCCCGCCGGCACCGACCTCCTTCGCCCGTACTTCGGGATGCGCCGGTTCGAGTGGACCTCTGACGACGCCATCGACTTCCACCTCGGGTACGGCGACTGGATCCGAGTGCTGAGCTCACACGGCTTCGAGGTCGAGCGCCTCGTCGAGCTTCGTAACCCGGGACGCGACGCCGGCCGCTACCGGCTCTTCGCCGCCGATTGGGCGGAGCAATGGCCGGCCGAGGAGATGTGGAAGGCCCGCAAGCTCGCGTGAGCTCCTCGCCGGCTCCGCCGCTGCTGCTCGCCAGTACCTCGCCCCAGCGGCGTGCGATCCTCGAGCAGCTCCGCGTCCCCTTCGACGTCGTCCGCCCCCGGTACGAGGAGCACGACCGGCCGGATGCGGACCCGGTCGAGCTCGTCCGTGCGCATGCTGAGGGGAAGGCGCGGTCCGTGATCGACGCGGCCGGCGACCGGCCCGTGCTCGGCGTCGACACGACCGTCGTCTGCGGCGGACGTGTCTACGGGAAGGCGGACGGACCGGAGGACGCCGTTGCGATGCTCGAGGCGTTTGGCGGAACGATGCACGAGGTGGTCTCCGGGCTGTGCCTGCTCACGGCTGCCTGGGAGGAGCTGCACACCGAGAGGACTCGCGTGACGTTCCGGCCGCTGACCGCGCGTGACATCGCGATCTACATCGGCTCCGGGGAGTGGGAAGGCCGCGCGGGCGCCTACGCAATTCAGGGCCTCGGCGCCGGGCTGGTCGAGCGCATCGACGGCGACTACCTGAACGTCGTCGGCCTGCCGGCCGCCCTGCTCGTCCGCCTGCTCGCGCGCCGCTTCCCCGGGACGTACGGCGTCGGCTGATCGGCCCATGTCCGGGGTCAGACCCCGGCCACGTCCGCATCGGTCAATGCGCGCGCTGCAGCCCGTCCTCGACGAACTCGAGGTAGCGCTGCCTGGCCCGCTGCTGCTCTCGTCCGAACAGGGCGAACAGCCAGCCGGAGGCGAGGAAGCCCGGTTTCGGGACGAGGCCGAGAGTCGCGCGGCAGCTGCTCCAGCGCCAGTCCAGCGGATGGTCGCAGAGGCCGGCTCGAACGGGGTTCAGGTCGTCATAGCGGGCGCACTCGAGCAGGTGCGACTCCGATTCCACGAGCCGCGAGTGGAACCGCCCCTGGAAGACATGGCCGTTGAGATCGTGTCGGCTGTTGAACACCTGCGCGTACAGGCCGTTCAGTCGGCGCATGCCGTGAGCGATGTTCGGCTTCGGCGTCCTGACGAGGAAGTGGAAATGGTTCGTCAGGTGGACGAAGCTGAAGACTTCCCACTCGCATTCCGCCGCCACTCGGTTCAGCCACCAGAGATGGAAGTGGTGGTCGTCGGACTCCAGGAAGATCGGCCCGCGTCGATTGCCGCGTGAGGTGATGTGGTAGATGGCGCCGGACACCTGTGGGCGCAGAGGCCGAGGCATTCCGCCACGGTAGGCGCTGTGCGCAGCCGAGGAGCGGTGCGGAGTCGGTCGTTACGGAACCGTCACAGTTCGGACATGTCCGGGGTCAGACCCCGGCCATGTCCGCTTCGGCGCGCGCTGCGGTCCTGGGGTTGCGGAACCGCTGGTTACACTGGGACGTCCCCGTGGGTCTCTTCGATCACCTGACCGGTTTCGGCGGCCGCGACATGGCCGTCGACCTCGGAACCGCCAATACGCTCGTGTACGTCCGCGGGCGCGGCATCGTGCTCTCCGAGCCGTCCGTGGTCGCGATCGACCAGCGCAGCGGCGAGGTTCACGCTGTGGGCGTCGAGGCGAAGCGGATGCTCGGCCGGACGCCGGGGACGATCACCGCGATCCGCCCGCTGAAGGACGGCGTGATCGCCGACTTCGACGTGACCGAGCAGATGCTCCGCCACTTCATCCAGAAGGTGCACCAGAACCGGTTCGCACATCCGCGCGTCGTCGTCTGCGTCCCGTCGGGTGTCACCGGCGTCGAGCGTCGCGCGGTCGAGGAAGCGACCCTCTCGGCGGGCGCGAGGCAGGCGTATTTGATCGAGGAGCCGATGGCCGCGGCGATCGGGGCCGGCCTGCCCATCGCCGAGCCGACCGGGAACATGATCGTCGACATCGGCGGCGGCACGACCGAGGTCGCGGTCATCTCCCTCGGCGGAATCGTCGTCTCGCAGAGCCTCCGCGTCGGCGGCGACGAGATGGACGAGGCGGTGATCAACTACGTGAAGCGCGAGTACAAGCTGCTGATCGGCCAGCAGACCGCGGAGGAGATCAAGCTCGAGGTCGGATCGGCGTGGGGGATGCGCGAGGAGGTGCAGGCAGAGGTGCGCGGTCGGGATCTCGTCAGCGGCCTGCCGAAGACGATCATCCTGTCGTCGGAAGAGGTGCGGCACGCTCTCGAGGAGCCGGTCAACCAGATCGTGGACGCGATCAAGCAGACGCTGGACAAAACTCCGCCCGAGTTGTCTGCCGACATCATGGACCGCGGGATCGTCCTCGCCGGGGGCGGCGCGCTCCTCCACGGGCTCGACGAGCGCCTCCGTCACGAGACCCATATGCCGATGCACCTCGCCGAGTCGCCGCTGACCTGCGTCGCGGTCGGTTCGGGCCGCAGCCTCGAGGAGTTCGAGGTCATCCACCGCTCGCAGCGGAAGGGCCGGAGTCGCGCGGCGTCGGGGAACCACCGCTAGCCCGCATAGCTCGACCAGAGAACTCCTGGCCTTGGCACTCGCCCGCCCGGAGCACGAGCGCATGGCCGGGCTATGCCCGGTCATGCTGCGTCTACACTAGTGCCCTCGGTGCCTCGCGGAAGGTCATCTGCGCGCGTGGCGGCGATCGGAACGTCCGCCCCGCGCTCCTCGTCCACGCACTCGACCCGCGCCAACGCGGTCGCCCGCCGGCGTGCGGTCGTCGGCGTCCTGATCTTCCTGTCGCTCGCCCTCGTGACCGTCTACTTCCGGGAGTCGGACAGCGGCTTCCTGCACAGCGCCCAGTCCACGGGGTCGAGCGTGCTCAAGCCCTTCGAGGTCGCCGCCGACCGGGTGGCGAGCCCGTTCGAGGATGCGGCCGGCTGGTTCGGCGGGCTCCTGCACGCCAAGTCGGACAACAAGAAGCTGCGCAGGGAGGTCGACCAGCTCCGCGCGCAGGCGATCCTGAACCGGTCGGCGGTACGCGAGAACGCCCAGCTGAAGCAGCTCCTCCACTACCTCGAGAGCCCGCGTTACCCCAGGGACTACACGCCCGTGGTCGCCCGGGTGATCGCGCGTGCGCCTGCCCCGTTCGCCCAGCAGATCGTCGTCTCGGCCGGCAAGAACAACGGCATCGTCAAGAACGACGCGGTGGTCAC
Organism: Actinomycetota bacterium; assembly: GCA_046732255.1. Lineage (GTDB taxonomy): Bacteria > Actinomycetota > Thermoleophilia > Gaiellales > Gaiellaceae > DATBLE01. Next base: position 36,030 of record JBKPMR010000050.1, on the reverse strand, counting down.
CGGTGAGGGGCTGGTCGGCATCGTCACGCAGGCGGCGTCGAACGTCGCGCGGGTGACGCTGCTCACGGACGAGACGAGCGCGGTCTCGGTCCTCGACATCACCACGAACGCGTCCGGGATCGCCGAGCGCGGAATCGCCGGCTCGCTGACGGTCGACCGCGTGACGAAGGATCAGGTCGTCAACCGCGGCGACGTGCTCGTGACCGCCGGCTGGCGCTCGGGTGATCTCTCCTCCCTCTATCCGCGCGGGATCCAGGTCTGCGCGGTCACGCAGGTGGGCCAGGCCGACACCGACATCTACAAGCAGATCCAGTGCGACCCGTTCGTCGACTTCTCGACGCTGGAGGCCGTCATCGTTCTCGTTCCGAAGGCGAAGCCGGCGGCGTGATCGTCGACGTGCTGAAGGCGGCAGCCTTCGTGTTCGTCGCCGCCATCCTCCAGGTTTCGGTCTTCTCCGAGGTGACGATCCTGCACGGCACGCCCGATCTGCTCCTCGTGACGATCATCTGCGTCGCGCTGCTGCGCGGACCGATCGTCGGAGCGGCGATCGGATTCTGGGGCGGGCTCCTCGTCGACACGGCCAACCTCGGCACGCTCGGCGTCACCTCGCTCCTGTTGACCGTCGCCGGTTACTGGATCGGCCGGTACGGCGAGACGAACGGCCGCGACCGGTCGCACGCGCCGTTCGTGTCCGTGATCGTGGTCACGTTCCTGTATGCGCTCGGCTCGCTCGCCTTCCACTACGTCCTCGGCGATCCGGCACCCGCTCGCACGGTGCTCTGGAGCACCCTTTTTCAGGGGATCGGGCTCAACCTGATCCTGACCTGGCCGGTGTACGCGCTCGCCAAGATCCTGCTGCCCCAGCAGGTCGGCCGCGAGCGCGTGGAGAGGATCCAGGTCGTTGGCTAGCACGACCGGCGGACGCGGCGACCGGTTCCTGCCGCCGGACCCGCGAGTCGAGGAGCCGTACCTCTTCACTCCCCGGATGGCGCTGCGCGTCGCGATCCTGGGCGCGATCGCGCTTGCAGTCTTCGCCGTACTGCTGCTGCGGCTGTGGTCGCTGCAGATCCTCTCCGGATCGAAGTACGAGGCGGCCGCCCGCGAGAACCAGGTGCGCGTGCTTCCAATTGAGGCCCCGCGAGGGCCGATCCTCGACCGCGACGGCCGCACTCTCGTCACGATCGCCGGTTCGACCGCGGTCGCCGTCCTGCCGACCGACCTACCGAAGCAGGGCCGTTATGCCGAGATGAAGCGGCTGTCCCTGGTCCTGAACATTCCGCTGCACAAGATGCTCTCCCGCCTCGAGCAAGGGATGAAGAGCCCGCTGACGCCCGTGACGATGCAGGTCGCCGTCCACGAGGACCAGGTCGCCTACCTGAAGGAGCATGCGACCGAGTTCCCGGGCGTGAAGATCGTGCCGACCTACGTGCGCAAGTACAACACCGAGGCATTGCTCGCCCACGTGCTCGGCTACGTCCGCGAGATCTCGCCCGGGCAGGTCGCGGCGTACAAGAAGCACTACAAGAGCTGTCAGACCGCCGCCGCCAAGGAGGCCAACGTACCCTGCCCCGGCGACCGCGTCGGGCAGGCAGGGGTGGAGCAGAGCTACGACAAGTACCTGCGTGGCCGCTCCGGTGAGGAGCTCTGGCGGGTCAACTCTCTCGGGGTCAACGTCGGTAATCCGAAGGTCACCCAGGCGCCCCAGCCCGGCTACCCGATCCGGCTGACGATCGACATCTCGCTCCAGCGCGCAGCCGAGCGAGCGCTCCAGTACGGCATCAACCTCGCGCACCAGGACGGCAAGTGGCTTGCCGACGGAGGCGCGATCGTCGCGATGAACCCGTCGAGCGGCGAGATCCTCGCGATGGCCTCGTCGCCGACGTACAAGCCGAGCGTCTTCGCCGGCCGGACGAACGCGAAGAAGATCGCGCCGCTGATGAACCCGGCGACGGCGAAGGCGGACAACTACCCCGGCCTGAACCGCGTGACCGAGGGTCTCTATCCGCCCGGTTCCACGTTCAAGCCGGTCACGGCTCTGGCGGCGATGCAGGAGCGGTTGATCTCTCCGTTCCAAACCATCCAGTGCACGCCCAGCTTCGAGGTACACGGCCAGGTGTTCAAGAACTGGGACCCGTACGTCGACGAGCCGATGACGCTGCCGCAGGCGATCGGCGCCTCCTGCGACACGTACTTCTACAACCTCGGCTACTCGTTCTACGCGCTGCCAGCGGACCGCGGCCACCCGCTGCAGGGCTGGGCAAGCCGGTTCGGGTTCGGCGGGCCGACCGGCATCGACATCGGCCCCGAGCAGTCGGGCCTTCTGCCGACGCCGGAGTGGCGCCAGTCGACGTACACGAAGAAGACCGACCCGGGCCACTGGGAGATCGACCGCCTCTGGAAGCCCGGCGACTCGATCCAGCTCGCGATCGGACAGAAGGACCTGCTCGTCACGCCGCTGCAGATGGTCCGGTTCTACTCGTTGATCGCCAACGGCGGCAAGCTCGTCACCCCGCACGTTCTGTACGCGGTCGACGAGCCCGGGAGCGGCCGTCACTACCTCAACCCGCCTGCGCCGAAGCCGAGCAACGTCGATCCCGCTGCGCTGGCCGTCGTCCGTGACGGGCTCTTCCGCGCCACCCACGCCTCGTACGGGACCGCCACCGCAGTGTTCGGCAACTTCCCGATCCCGATCGCCGGCAAGACGGGCACCGCCGAGAAAGTCGTCCAGCCCCAGGGGTACTCCCTGCCGGTGCTCCAGGACCAGTCGTGGTGGTGCGGCTACGGTCCGGCCGATGCGACCGAGACGCCAAAGATCGCGGTGTGCGCCGTGATCGAGAACGGCGGTCACGGGGGCACGGCGGCGGCACCGGCGGCGCTCAAGGTCTTCGAGCAGTTCTTCCACACCAAGCCGGCGGGCGGGATCGGCCCGATCCACTCCGACTAGCGACCCATGGCCGACATCGTCTATACCCCGACCGAACGCTCGCGCGCAAGGGCGCGCCGCCGGGAGCTCACGCAGGAGGCGGCACTGATCGCCCGCCTGGACTGGGTCATGCTCGGGACCGTCCTCGCGATCGTCGCCTACGGGATCTGGGGGATCGCGGGCATCACGCGGCACGACGTCGCAGGCAGCCCCGACTACTACGTCTACCGGCAGCTGGTGTTCGTGGCCGTCGGGCTGGTCGGAATGGTCGTCATGATCCTGATCGACCCGGAGATCTACCACCGGTTCGACAAGCAGATCTACGCGGGAACGCTCGGCCTGTTCGCCCTCGTCTTCCTGGGCGGTACCGTCGCGCGCGGCTCGAAGCGCTGGATCGACCTCGGCTTCTTCCGCTTCCAGCCGTCTGAGTTCGGGAAGCTGCTCGTCGTCCTTGCCCTCGCCGGCTTTCTCGCCGATCGCTACCGGCGGATGAACGAGTGGCGGACGTCGCTAACCGCGATTGCGCTCGCCCTGCCACCGATGCTGCTCGTGTTCATCCAGCCGGACATCGGCTCCGCGCTCGTGTACGCGGCTGCGGTCGTGGGCGTGCTCCTCATCGCCGGCGTGCGCTGGTTGCACCTGGCGATCCTCGGCGTCGTCGCGGTTGTCCTCGCGCTCAGCGTCCTCTGGTGGCTCCCGGCGATGGGCACGCCGGTCCTGAAGGACTACCAGACCAACCGTCTGACGGGGTTCTTCCACCCCGATCAGGACCCGCGCGGGTCCACCTACAACATCCGGCAGTCGATCACCGCGGTCGGGTCCGGCGGCGCGACCGGGCGCGGCGTCGCCGGCGCGACGCAGACCAGTCTCGACTTCCTGCCGGAGCACGCCACGGACTTCGTGTTCGCGTCGTTCGCCGAACAGCGCGGCTTCGTCGGCGCGGGCTTCCTGCTGATGCTCTATCTGCTCGTCGTCTGGCGCGGCCTCAAGGTGGTGGCGGCCGCTCGAGACCCGTTCTCCGCGATCGCCGCCGGCGGGATCGTGTTTGCCCTCCTCTTCCAGGTCTTCGTGAACGTGGGGATGACGATCGGGATCGCGCCGGTCACCGGCATCCCGTTGCCGATGGTGAGCGTGGGCGGCTCGTCGATGATCGCCAACCTGCTCGCGATCGGCGTGCTCCAGGCGATCCACGCCCGCGGCCGCGGGCGCACGCGCGTCGCCCGCTGGTGAAGCTCGCGCCCTCCAAGTCGGTGACGCCGACCTCGGTGCTGTCGGTGGTCAAGAGCCTGCGCTCGACTGCCCGAAAAGACCGGCCGCTCGTCGTCTCGGGGCCGCCCACGCTCGTGCAGCTCCTCGTCAAGGACCTCACCCGCGGCGGCGTGGGCGCGGCCGTCCGCGAGCAAGGACCGATCGAGGGAGCGGCCGCCCTGATCCACATCCTTGCCGGTCCGCCGAGCGCCGACGACGAGCGGCTGCTTGCGGAGGCGGTTCGAGGTCGCCTCCCGATCGTCGCGGTCGTCCCGTCGGCGGCGGACGTCGCCGGGCACGTTCCCTACGTCCTAGACGAGAACGTCGTCCGAGTGGCCGGCAGCACCGGCTTCCCGGTCGAGCGGATCGCGGAGCGGCTTGCGCGCACGCTCGGCGAGTCGGCAACGCCGCTCGCCGCCCGTCTGCCCGTCCTGCGCGAGGCCGTGTGCGAGGAGCTGATCCGCCGTTTCTCGCGCCGGAACGGCGTGATCGGCGTCGCGGTCTTCATCCCCGGAGCGGACCTGCCGATCTTGACCGTGAACCAGATTCGGCTGGTCCTGCGCATCGCCGACGCGTACGGCTTCGAGATCGATCGCGACCGGCTTCCCGAGGTGCTCGCGGTGATTGCATCCGGCTTCGGCCTCCGCGCCCTCGCCCGCCGGTCGCTCGGGCTCGTCCCGGTCGTCGGATGGGCGATCAAGGGCGGCGTTGCCTACGTCGGCACGCGTGCGCTCGGCGAGGCCGCGGTCCGGTACTTCGAGCGCCGCGCGCCGGTGACGAAGGTCGCAGGCGAACGGGTCCGCCTGTAAGAGAGCATCGGTGCCAGGCACCCGGCGTTCCGGTGTTGAGGTGCCTGGCTCCGATTCAGTTTCCGTCGGTGCCAGGCACCCGGCGTTCCGGTGTTGAGGTGCTTGGCTCCGATTCAGTTTCCGTCGCTCCGTCCGACAGGCCGCCTAGCATCGCGGCCGTCAGCCACCACAGGAGCCCCCAGATGGTCGACAAGCGCGAGGCGGAGGAGCTGCTCATGATCGAGGAGGCGGACGCCTGGTTCGAGTACCTCGAGGCGACCCGCAACCAGTCGGAGACGCGGTACGGCGAGGTCGAGCCGTGGGCGTGGGCGCGTCTCAACCAGCGGCTCCGTGCCATCCGCACCCGGAGAGCGAAGCTCCGCCCCGCCGCGGCGTAGGCGGCTCCCCGGCCCTCGCCGGGACGACTGGTACCCTGAGGCCGAGGCATTCGATGCCGAGCTCTTACGACAACGACAAAGCGCTGCGCTCCGACGGCCCCTCGAGGGCCGCTTCGTTGCGCGCGCACGAGAAGGAGAATTCACTTGCCCCTGCCCTGGTTTCGCAGGAAGCAGAAGCAACCGGCAGCCGCGCCACAGGCAGCGTCAGCTTCAGAGACGGTGCCTCCCGCAGCCGAGGTAGCAGCACCTAGCACGCCCCCGGCGGCCGGGCCCGAGACGGGCGACACCGCCGCCAAACCGAAGCGCCGTCGCGGCAGCCGCGGCGGCAGGAGCCGCCGGCCAGTCCAGACCGGCGCCGCGGCCGTGACGACCAAGCCGGCCGAGCAGTCCGCCGCGAAGGACGGGAAGCCGGCGGCAGACCGGAAGCGGAGCTCTTCGGGCCGCCGCCGCCAGGTGTCCCGCCGTGCGCCGCTGCCGGCGGCCAAGCGCGAGCTGCTCGTCTCGGTGGACGTGACCGAGAAGCGGGTCGCCGTACTGGAGGACGGCCGCGTTGCCGAGGTCTACCTCGAGCGCCCCGAGCGGCGCTCGATCGCCGGGAACATCTACAAGGGCGTCGTCGACAACGTCCTGCCCGGGATGGAGGCCGCGTTCGTCGAGATCGGCCTCGAGAAGAACGGCTTTCTCTTCGTCGACGAGATCGTCGGCCCCGAGCTCGAGGGCCGCCGGCCACGCGGCCGCCGCATCACCGATCTGATCAGCCGCGGCGAAGAAGTCCTCGTCCAGGCCGTGAAGGACCCGATGAAGACGAAGGGCGCCAGGCTGACGACCGAGATCTCGCTCCCGGGGCGCTTCGTCGTGTTCGTGCCGCACGGGGAGGGCCTCGGCGTCTCCCGACGGCTCGAGGAGGACGAGCGCAACCGGCTCCGTGACATCGTCAAGGCGATCGCCCCGAAGCAGGGCGGCGTCATCGTCCGCACCGCCGCCGAAGGTGCCTCGGCCGACGATGTCCGGCTCGACCTCGAGTTCCTGATGAAGCTGTGGAAGCAGATCCAGGCCCGCGCCGCCGAGGCAAAAGCTCCGAGCCTCGTCTTCGAGGAGGCCGAGCTGCCGCTCCGGGTTACCCGCGATCTCTTCACGGGCGACTTCGAGAAGGCGCTGGTCGACGACGACCGCACCCTGAAGCGGATCCAGGGATACCTGAAGAAGACCTCGCCGCACATGGCCGAGCGGGTGGCGCGCTACCGGGACAAGGTGCCGCTGTTCGAGGCGTTCGGCGTCGACGCGGAGATCCGCTCGACGCTCTCCCGGCGCATCGACCTGCCCTCCGGCGGCTACCTGATCTTCGACTACGCGGAGGCGTTCACGGTCATCGACGTGAACACCGGTCGGTTTGTCGGGTCCCGCTCGAAGTCGTCCGGAGCGCGACTCGAGGACACCGTCACGAAGAACAACCTCGAGGCGGTGAAGGAGGTCGTCCGCCAGCTCCGGCTGCGGGACATCGGCGGGATCATCGTCATCGACTTCATCGACATGGCCAACCCGAAGAACCGGGAGGCGGTCGAGCAAGCCCTGCAGCAGGAGCTCGAGCGCGACCGGACGAAGACGTACGTCGTCGAGATCTCGCCGCTCGGCCTGGTCGAGATGACGCGCCAGAACGTCACCGATGGGCCGCGTGAGATCCTGACGCGCAAGTGTCCGACCTGCGCCGGGGAAGGGGTCGTCGTCTCCGAGGCGACGGCCGTGGTCGACGCCGAGCGCAGGCTACGGGCACTTGCCGCCACCAAGCCGCGCACGAAGGCATTCCGGGTCGAGCTGAACGCGCACGTCGCCGATCTTCTGATCGGCTCCGGCGCCCACCGTCTCCAGGAGATCGAGGCCGCGACGAAGCGCCGCTTCTACGTCCTCGGCCGGGACGGGGTGTCCGCCGAGCACTTCACCGTCATCGACGAGGGCACCGTCGAGAAGCTCACCCCGGCCGAGTCACCCGTGACTGAGGGTCAGACCGTCGATGTCAGGCTCGTCGAGGTAGGCCGGCACGACGCCGCGGCAGGAGTCGGACACGTCGACGGCATCGCCGTCGCGGTCGGCGGCGCGGCGAAGTTGGTCGGCAAGAAAGTCTCGGTCCACATCGAACGGGTCCTCGACGGGACCGCGTATGCGTCGCTCGCCGACGTTGCCGCGGAACCGGCCCCGGCCGGACCGATCACCGCTGAGGCCCAGGCCGAGAAGCCGACGCGCGCCTCACGGGCGAAGACCTCACAGGGCACGACGCCGACGCCAGTTGCCGAGACGCTGGAAGCGCCACAGCCGGCGACCGAGCCGGCTGCGACGGACCAGACAGCCGAAGAAGTTACCGAGCCTGAGGAAGCACCGCAGCCGGCGACTGAGCCGGCTGCGACGAAGAAGAAAACCCGGCGGGGATCCCGCGGCGGCCGAGGCCGGAAGAAGAAGTCGACGCCGACCGGCACGGACGCGATCGAGCCGACCGATGCGGTCACCTCTGTCGATTCAGAGCCCGGCGAGACGGTGGAAGCACCGCAGCCGGCGACGGAGCCGGCTGCACCGGCCAAGAAGCGCACCAGGCGCGGCTCACGGGGCGGGCGCGGCCGGAAGAAGCCCGCGGCCGCTTCCGCCGCCGACTCGAACGGCAAGCCGGAGCCGCCGCTCGGGCTGCCGGCTCCCACGATCCACGTGCCGGGAGCCGACCTGGGTATGCAGAACGGCTCGGAATCGGCGGACGAGGCCGACGGCGGCGATGAGGCACCGACGCCGAAGAAGAAGACGCGTCGCGGGTCGCGAGGCGGCCGCCGGCGGCGCAAGCCGGCCGGGGCGGCGACCGAGCAGACCGCCTCGGATCCGGGCTCAGAGCAGGGCTAGCACCTCCGTCAAAGACGAGACGCGCGGGCCGGTCCAGCCGATCGTGCCCTCGTGCTCCCACCCGTCGTGCGGAGCGCGGATCAGAATCGCGCGCATCCCGACCGCTTCGGCCCCTTGAAGCTCACGGTAGGCGCCGTCGCCGACGAAGACGCAGTCCTCCGGTGCGACCTGGAGGAGGTCCGCCATCCGGCGGTACAGCTGAGGGTCGGGCTTCATCATCCGCTCGTCCGCAGAGAAGAGCGCAACGTCGAAGACACCGGCGAACACCGATTCGGCCCAGAGCGGAGAGAGCTCGCTGCTCGCGTTCGAGATCATCCCGAGCGCGAACCCGCGCTTCCGGAGCGCATGCATCGTCGCCAACGCATCCGGTCGTGGCACCAGGATTCGCCGCAGGTGCTCGCGACGAAGCTCGAGCGCCGCCTCGACGCGACGAGCATCGGACACGCCGACGTCGGCGCAGATCGCCCCGAAGCAGGCGTCGATCGGCCCTGTGTAGCGGGCGACGTCGTGCCGGGCCCAGGCGGCCGCAAAGTCCTCGGGCGCAGCTCCGAGGCGGCCGGCGAGCCGGCCCAGGAAGGCCTGGTACTCGTCCGGCGGCGAATCGTCGATCAGCGTTCCGAAGAGGTCGAAAACGACCGCCCGATGCGACATCTGGCTAGAATGCACGTCCGGCGCACACGTGCGCCTCTTCTTATGACGTATGCGATCGTCAAGCTCGGTGGCAAGCAGTACCGCGTCCAGGAGGGCGAGAAGCTCCTCGTGGACCGGCTCGCCGTGGACGAGAACAAGACCTTCCATCCGGAGGTGCTCTTCGTCGGCGGCGACGGCAACGCCGAGCTGGCGCCGAAGGGCGTGCAGGTGACGGCCAAGCTCGTCGGCCACGTCCTCGGCGACAAGATCGTGATCGGCAAGCACCGGCAGCGGACCGGTTACCGGCGGCGGAACGGCTTCCGCGCGAAGCTCTCGCAGGTCCAGATCGAGACGATCGGCAAGCGTTCGACGGCTTCGCGTTCCGCGAAGCCTGGGACATCGGCGGCAGCGGAGCCCAAGCCGGCGGCGAAGGCCAGGCAGGCGGCGAAGACGCCGGCCGGGAGATCCTCGACGAGGAAGAAGGCAGAGTAATGGCCCACAAGAAGGGACTCGGCTCGTCGCGGAACGGCCGCGACTCGAACCCGAAGATGCTCGGCGTGAAGATGTTCGCCGGCCAGGACGTGAAGGCGGGCATGATCATCGTCCGCCAGCGCGGAACCCGCTTCCGGCCAGGCGCGGGCACGGGAATCGGCCGCGACGACACGATCTTCGCCACGCAGGACGGCACGATCGAGTTCCGGGCGAGCGGCGACCGCCGTACCGTCTCGGTCGTCGCCGGCAACTAGACCTGTCCGACTTCGACCGTTCGATCAGGTTCGTCTTCGACACGGTCGTCGACCGGTATGCATCCGGACGGCCCGACATGCCGCTGGACGCGATTCGGGGCGGCGCCGAAGCGGTCGGGCTCGTCTCGGGCGCACGGGTGCTGGAGATCGGCGCCGGCTGCGGTCAGCTCACCGTCGGCCTGCTCGAGGCCGGCTTCGAGGTCGTCGCGCTCGAGCCCGGATCGTCGCTGCGTGCCTGCGCCGAGGCGCGCGCACCGGCCGCCCGCTTCGTCGCTTCGACCTTCGAGGACTACGACGCCGACGGCCGTTTCGATGCGGTCTACTCGGCCAACGCCTTCCACTGGGTCGACCCCGCGATCGGCTACGCGAAGGTGGCCGATCTCGCCGATGCCTTCGTGCTCATCTGGAACACGCCTTTCATCGCCAATCCGGCACTGCACCGTCGCGTCCAGAACGAGGTGATGAGCCCGCACGGATCGGCGTTCCCCGCCGAGGAGGCCGGTGTCCGGCAGTTCGCGGCGGACGAGATCGAGACGATGCAAGGGCGACTTCAGGACGTCGGCCGTTTCGACGTGCCCTGGACGCGGGTGTACGAACGGACGCTCTCGTACACGCCCGGCCGGTATCGCGATCTGATCGCCAGCATGGGCCGGGTCGCCTCCTCTCCCGATGCGGCCGAGATCGTCGCGGAACTCGAGCGCGTGCTCGGAGACGAGCCGTTCGACGTCACCGATCTTGTGTGGGTCATCGCGGCTCGTAGCGTTCGGGACTGAAATGTTCCGCGATCGAGCGCGCATCGACGTCCAGGCGGGCCGGGGAGGTGACGGGGGCCTGAGTTTTCGTCGGGAGAAGTACGTCCCCAAGGGCGGCCCCGACGGGGGCGACGGCGGACGCGGCGGCGACGTCGTCCTGCTCGCAGATCCAGACCTCCGCGACCTGTCGGACTTCCGGTCGAAGCGCGTTTTCCGTGCCGGGCGCGGCGAGCCGGGGCGGGGGAGCGGCAAGCACGGAGCGCAGGGCGCGGACATCGAGCTCAGGCTTCCGGTCGGGACGCAGGTCTACGACGCGGAGCAGCTGGTCGCCGATCTCGTCGCGCCCGGAGCGAGGCTGGTCGTCGCCCGCGGCGGCGCGGGCGGGCGCGGGAATCGACACTTCGCAACCCCGACTCGCCAAGCGCCGCGATTCGCCGAGACGGGGCTACCCGGCGAGGAGGCCGAGCTCGAGCTACGGTTGAAGCTGGTCGCGGATGCTGCGCTCGTGGGCCTGCCCAATGCGGGCAAGTCCTCGCTTCTGCGGCGGATCTCGAACGCGAAGTCGAAAGTCGCGGACTATCCGTTCACGACGCTCCAGCCGGTGCTGGGCACCGTCGACGCTCCGGACGGCAGGCAGCTCACCGTCGCCGACGTGCCCGGGCTGATCGAGGGCGCCAGCCGCGGCGTCGGGCTCGGCCACGAGTTCCTCGCTCACCTCGAGCGGGCACGCCTGCTCGTACACGTGATCGACGCGGCCGCCGCTGATCCTGCGGAGCAGTTCGGGCAGATCGACCGGGAACTGGCCGAGTACGGCGCCGAGCTCGACGAGCGACGCCAGGCGGTCGTGCTCAACAAGATCGACCTCATGCCCGAGCCCCCGGCGCTGGGCGTCGAGGACGCGCGGATCGTCGGGGTGTTCGCGGTCTCGGCTGCGACCGGGGCCGGGATCGAGGCGCTCAAGCGCAGGCTCTTCGAGCTCTGTCCGCCGGCGCCGCCTCGCGCGGCCGACCCCGACGCCCTCGCCGACTTCCTCGTCTACCGGCCGCAGCCACAGGCCCCGGCCTTCCGGATCCTGCGCACCGACCGCGGCTTTCGTGTGCACGGCCGACCGCCGTCCGACGAGGAGCTGGAAGCCGCGCTGCGCGCCGCAGGGGCGCGCCGCGGCAGCGAGGTCGAGGTCGGCGACGAGACACTGGTGCTCGATTGACCGGCATCCTCGGCGGCGCCTTCGACCCGCCACACGTGGGCCACGTCGCGCTGGCGGAGGCCGCGGAGCGAGGTCTCCGGTTGGAGCGGCTGGTCGTCGTGGTCGTCGCCGACCCCGGTCACAAGGACGTGCACGCGCCGGCGGAGACCCGGCTCGAGCTCGCTCGCCTCGCGTTCCCAGGCCGCGAGGTGATCCTCGATCACCACGCACGAACGGTCGACCTGCTGCGCGAGCGCCGCTGGGACGATCCCGTCTTCCTGGTCGGCGCCGACGAGTACCGCGACTTCCCGAACTGGAAGGAGCCGGAAGCAGTCTTGGGGCTGGCCCGACTCGGGGTAGCGGCCCGACCGGGGTTCCCGCTCACGGAGCAACCGCCGGATCGCGTGCTCTATTTCGAGCTGGAGCCGGTGCCGGTGTCGTCGCGCGAGATCCGGGCTCGCGTTGCCCGCGGCGAGCCGGTCGACGGCTTCGTGCCTCCCGGGGTGGCCGATGCGATCGCCCGGCTGGGGCTGTACCGAGGCTAGACTGCGCAGGTCACGAACCGGAGAGCTGACTGACACCACTCGAGCAAGCACGCCGCATCGCCGGCCTGGCGCAGGAGAAGCTGGCAAAGGACGTCGTCATCCTGGACATGACGCCGGTGTGCACGTACACGGACTACTTCGTCATCTGCACCGGGCAGAACCCGCGGCAGACGAAGGCGATCTACGACGAGGTCTACCGCGCGCTGAAGGCGGAGTCGCGGACCATTCCGGCATCGACCGACGCGGCCGAGGCGAACTGGATCGTCGCCGACTACATCGACGTGGTGCTGCATGTCTTCACCCCGGAGGCACGGGCGTACTACGGGCTCGAGGACCTGTGGGGCGACGTGCCGTCGGTTTCGGTCGAGGCCGTTTCGGCCTAGTTGTCCGATCCGGCAACTAGCATTGGTTCGTGCTCACGCCTTCGCAGAAGGGCTCCATCGCCGAAGCAGCAATAGTCGCGGCCGCAATCAAGCTCGGCGTGCCAGTGTTGAAACCTGTCAACGAGGGGCTCCGTTACGATCTCGTCTTCGAGCTCGAGGAGAGGTTTGTCCGCGTTCAATGCAAGTGGATCGTGCGCCGCGGCGATGTCCTCGTCGTACCGTTTGTGAGTAGGCGCCGGTGTGCAGATGGTTTCGTCCAGAAGCGGTACGAGCGGCATGAGGTCGACGCGTTCGCTGCGTACTCGGCCGAGTTTGACCGCTGCTACTTTCTTCCGTTCGACGATTTCGCTCAGCGACGAGCCGTGTCGCTCCGCCTCGGGCCAACCCGGAACAGCCAGGCGAAGGGAATTCATTGGGCCGAGCAGTACGAGTTCGGCGCTACACTGCGAAGCGACGGGGCCATAGCTCAGCTGGGAGAGCGCGTGCATGGCATGCACGAGGTCGCCGGTTCGAGCCCGGCTGGCTCCACTGAAAGCCGCCGCACTCGGCGGCTTTTCTGTGTCTAGCGCTTCGACCGGCTGCGCGAGCTCCGACGGCCCGACGACGTCCGCCTCGGCGACCGCCGCGACGTCGAACGCCGCGCCGCACCAGAGTGCGCCTCGATGCTCGCCCGCAACGCCTCCATCAGATCCGGCCCCTCCTCCTCCGGTGCCTCCGGCTCCTTCATGGTGACCGTTTCGCCCTTCTGCTTCCGCTTGATCACGTCGAGCAGCTTCTCGGTGTACGTGTCGGAGTACTTCGTCGGATCGAACGAGCCCTTGAACCGGTCGATCAGCGCCGACGCCATCTCGAGCTCCTGCTTGCTCACGCGCGCGCGGTCGGGCCGGACCTCGTGGGCCGGCCTGATCTCGTCAGCGAAGTACATGCGTTCGAGCGTGATCACATCGTCGCGGATGCGAAGGCAGCCGAGGTGCTCGCGCTCGCGCATGACGAAGGTGCCGACCGCGGCGAGACCCGCATCCTCCATCGCGCGGACGAGCAGGGTGTAGACCTTCTCGCCGCCGTCCTGCGGCACCAGGTAGTAGCTGCGCTCGAAGTAGATGGGATCGATCTCATCGACGGCGACGAAGTCCGAGATGTCGAAGGCGTGGTAGCCCTCGGTGCGGGCCGCCTCGAAGTCGGCGTCCTCGACCTCGACGTACTTGCCCTTCGAGACCTCGTACGCCTTGACGATCTGGTCGTCCGGCACCCGTTTGTCCTCCTGCTTGCACACCTTCTCGTAGCCGATCGGCGAGGAGTCATTGCGGTGCAGCAGGTTGAAGTGGAGTGCGTGCTCGGACACTGCCGCGACCATGCGTACCGGGATCGAAACGAGGCCGAACGAGATCGTGCCGGACCAAATCGAACGAGGCATGGTGACGTGATTCCCGGAACGGTCATCCCTAACCCGTAGGCTGATGTCAATGAGCCAGAAGCAGGCTTCCGACCGCACCCGCGTCCGTCGAGAGCCTCAGCGGGGCGTATACGACCGCGGAGTCATCGAGGCGATTCTCGACGAGGCGCTCGTCTGCCATCTCGGCTTTGTGCACGACGAGCAGCCCTATGTGATCCCGACGCTCTTCGCGCGTCTCGGCGACGAGGTGTACGTCCATGGGTCGTCGGCCAGCCGCATGCTGCGGACGCTCGGCAGCGGCGTGGACGCCTGCCTGACGGTAACCCTGATCGACGGCATCGTCCTCGCGCGCTCCATCTTCAACCACTCGATCAACTACCGCTCCGTCGTCGTCCTCGGCCGTGCGACTGCCGTGGCCGACGTCGACGAGAAGCGACGAGCGCTCGAGGCCTTCAGCGGCCGACTGCTCCCAGGGCGGTGGGCCGACGTCAGGCCGCCGACCGCGACGGAGCTGAAGGCGACGTCGATTCTGCGGCTCCCGCTCGACGAAGCATCGGCGAAGGTGAGGACCGGCCCACCCAAGGACAACAAGGAGGACTACGGTTGGCCGGTCTGGGCCGGCGTCATCCCGCTCGCGCTGGTCGCCGGCGAGCCGCAGCCGGACCCCGCCCTTGCGGCCGGTTTCGACCCACCGAACTGGTCGCCGACGGCCCGCACGACCTCGGTGCCCGGCCAAAACGGCCAATAGCCGGCGCTCGACGACCGCGCTAGAACGCAGACGTTGCAGTTTCGTCACCGTCGCGGCACAGACGGGTTACATCCGTGCGGGTACGGTTGCCTCCGATGACAACACTACAAAGGAGGTCGCCATGTTCACCAAGCTCACTGCGGAGCTGCTCGATCTCGTCGTGCACGAGAAGGGCTACCGCCTGGCGCTGTACGCCGCGAACAACGGGGACGGCGGTTCTTCCTGCGTCGGCTGCTGTTGCTGCTGCTGCAGCAACTAGGAGAGCCGAGCCGCGGGACTGGCAGGTGCCGGAGCAACCGTGATCCCGGCGTTGCCCTACCTCGCTCCGTGGTACCGGATCGCGACGGCCGAGGACGAGGTCGTTCTCGAGTACGGGCAGCGGATCGTCTGCCTTGCGGGTCGGGCCGGCGCAGTGCTCATGCCTGTCCTGCTGCCGCTCCTCGACGGCACGCACACCCTCGACGAGATCGTCGAAGTGCTCGGCGAGCCGGCCCGACCCGCAATCGAGGGCGCGCTCGAACGCCTCCACGAGCTCGACCTCCTGCTCGACGGACCACCCCTACCGAACGACGTCCCCGCGCCGCTCGCCGCGACTGCGGAGTTCCTCGTCGCCCTGCGCCCAGGCGAGGTTGCGCTCCGGGACGCGGCAGCCTCGCTCCGCGCTCGCTCGGTTGCCGTCGTGGGGAACGGTCCGGCCGCGGTCGAGGTCGCCCGCCTGCTCAGGCAGAGCGGCACGCGGGTGTGCCGCGAGAAATCGGTCCCATCGGGCGTCGATCTAGCCGTCTGTGTTCCCGCACCGGCGCAGCTGCCGGCGCTCGGCGACTGGAACGCACAGGCACTCGCCTCGGACCAGCCGTGGCTGCAGGTGTTGCCGTTCGACGGGCGGTATGCCTCGGCCGGCCCGCTCTACGTGCCGGGCGAGACCTGTTGCTTCGAATGCTTTCGGCTGCGACGGCTTGCGAACCTCGACGCAGGAGACGAGCTAGCCCTCCTCGAGGCGACGCCCGCCGCCTATCCGTCGCCTCCGGCCCTCCAGGCGCTGGTTGCCGGGATCGCTGCGACGTTGGCCCTCGAGTGGCTCGTGCTCCGCGATCACCAGGTGCCGTCGGCGTTCCACGCGGTCGAGCTCGGTCTCGCGTTCCGGGTGAGCCTCCACTACGTGCACCGAGTCCCCCGGTGCTCCGTCTGCTCCGGGCTAGAGGATGTCTCGGCCCCGCTCCCTTGGTACAAGGAACATGCCCCTGTCGCCGGCTGAGCTGCGGCCGGTCCAGCCGACGTCGGCAGCCGCGGTGCTGCCCCGGCTGCGAAGGTTCGTCTCGCCGTTCACCGGCATCGTCCACAGCGTCGACGAGACCCTCGCCGCGCATGACGAGCATCGCCTGATCAGTATCGCGTGCGAGGTCGCCGACGGCCGGCCGACCGTCGGCCGGCCTGTCGAGGAGTACGCCAGCAGCGAGCACCCGCTGCGAGAGGCGACAGAGGCGGCCTCGATCGGCGAGGCACTCGAGCGCTACTCGGCGTCGTTCGTGCCGCCCGAGCGGGTCGTGGTCGACTCAGCCGACAAGCTGCCCGGAGCTGTCGATCCCGGACGGTTCGCGCTCTTCCACGACACTCAGCACGCCGACCCGTCGTTCCCGTTCCGCCCGTTTAGCCGCGATGCGGTCGTGAGTTGGGTCGACGGGTTCGCTCTGCCGCACGGGAATCCCGCCTACCTTCCGGTGCAGCTGGCATTCATGGCCTGGGGACGACGCGCGCCTGCGGAGGACCCGATCGCCTACACGACGAGCAGCGGCCTTGCCTGCGCTCCCACGCTCGAGGAGGCGGTGTTCACCGGCCTCCTTGAGCAGATCGAGCGGGATGCGGTGATGCTGGCATGGTACGACCGGCTGTCGCTGCCGCTTCTCGACTGGAGCCAGGATCCCGAGCTGGCCCGCCTCGACGCTCGCTATTTCGCGCCGACAGGGCTCCGGTACTCCGCAGTCGACCTGAGCATCTTCTTCGGGATCCCAACGGTGCTCGGGGTCGTGCACGGCGCTCCAGGCGTCCTCGGAGCGCTGGGCGTCGGTGCGGCGTGCGCGCCGACCGTCGGCGTCGCCTGGCGAAAGGCTCTGGCAGAGGCATTCGCCGTCCGACGCTGGGTGCGCGACCACGCGCTCGAGCGGCCGGAGGACGTCGAACGCCCGGCCGACGAGATCCGCGGCTTCGACGGTCACACGATGTTCTACGCCCATCCCGATCGAGCGGTCCGTGCCGCGTTCCTCGACGACTCGCCTGAGCGGCGTGACACGCGGGAGGTCGAGGCCCTGCCGGGCTCGGATGTCCTCGAGCGGATCGAGATGGCCTGTGATCGTCTCGCACAGCACGGGGTGTCCGCGTACGCGGTCGATGTGACCAGTCCCGACGTCGGGAGCGGGGGCTTTCGCGTCGTCAGGGTGATCGCGCCAGAGCTCTGCCAACTCGACGTTGTCGAGCGGGCGCGCTTTCTGGGTGGCCGCCGGTTGTACGAAGCCGCCTACGAGCTCGGCCTCGTGCCGCGCCCGTTCACCGTGGCGGATCTGAATCCCGACCCGCACCCGTTTCCATGAGCGCAGTCGTCCATCGCCAGACCGCCCGCTGGCTGGAGTTCATCTACGGCGGGCTCCCGGACCTCGACGATCCGGCCGAGGCGTACCACGAGTCCTCCAAAGTGTCGCCGTCCGAGATCGGCCGGCAATTCGGAGGGGCGCGGCGTTTGGCCTCGAGCCCGGAGCTGCTGCTCAGCTCGATGCGGGCCGTGAAGCGTCACGGAGCGGCGCATATCTCCTTGCCAGACCCGCCGGCGCTCGAACAGCCGCTCGGCGAGGCAATCGCGCGCCGGCGGTCGCAGCGCGAATTCGACGGGGGACCGATCGCGCCGGACGCCCTCTCGGCGCTCTTGCACGCGGGCTACGGCGTCACCCATGTGCTCGAGGCCCAGGGCGAACAACCCGTCCGCTCGCTCCGAGCGGTCCCCTCCGGAGGCGCCCTCTACCCGCTCGAGCTGTATGCGGCCGTGTTGCGGGTCGGTGAGCTGTCGCCCGGGCTCTACCACTTCGATCCGCCGGCGGCGGACCTCGAGGTCGTCCGTCCGCACTTGACTGCGGATGAGCTGGGAGCGCTGTCGACGCACCCCGAGGTCGTCTGCTCGTGCGCCGTGTTGATCCTGGTCGCCGCGATCTTCGGGCGCGCGCGCTTCAAGTACGGCCTCCGTAGCTATCGGTTCGCCCTGCTCGAGGCCGGCCACGTTGCGCAGAACGTCTTGCTCGCCGCGGCGGCACTAGGCCTCGCCGCGGTTCCGCTCGGCGCCTTCTACGACCGTCGAACCGACGAGTTTCTCCTCCTCGACGGAGTCAATGAGTCGACCCTCTACACGATCGCGCTCGGAGCCGAGCCGGTATGACCGGCGACCTGACGCTGTCTCGAGCGGCACTCGGTCCAGTCGCCGGTGCGGCCACCTTCTTGGTGCTCAGCGGAGGACGCGTCCCACTCGTCCTCCCGCGCCCGCTCGGCCGAACGATGGCCGTCCGCTGGCTCGCGCTCGGCGCAACCGCCGCGATCGAGGAGGTCGTCTGGCGGGCAGTCGTACTCGGCGGGCTGCTGATCCTCGTCGGACCGTGGCCGGCGCTCGCCGTCTCGTCGTCGGGGTTCGCGATCTGGCACTGGCCGTCTCTCCACCGGCGGTGCGTCGTACACCTCGTCACCGGCGTCGCCTTCGGAGGCGCTTATCTCGACGGCGGGCTACTGGCCGCGGCACTTGCCCATGCGCTCTACAACCTGCTCGTGGACTGGGCCGTCCACGCGGAACGCGCCAGGCTGCGCGGCCCATGATCACCGCTGCGCTCAGAGGCGTGACCAAGCGCTTCGCCGGCGTGATCGCCCTCGACGGCGTCGATCTCGAGCTCCGGAGCGGCGAGATGCTGGCGCTGCTCGGACCGAACGGCGCCGGCAAGACGACCGCCCTCTCGATCCTGCTCGGTCTTCGCCGGCCCGATGCCGGTCACGCGGAGCTCTTCGGAGCCGACCCGCGCCGGCACACTTCGCGCGCATCCGTCGGCGTCACTCCGCAGGACGCCTCGTTCCCGCCGACTCTGCGGGTCTGCGAGGTTGTCGATCTCGTCCGGGCGCACTTCGCGGCTCCGGTTTCGGCTGCGGGCCTGCTTGCGCGCTTCGGACTGACCGAGCACGCACGCCGCCAGGTCGGCGGTCTCTCGGGTGGCGAGCGGCGACGCCTGTCGGTCGCGCTGGCGTTTGCTGGCCGGCCGCTCGCCGTCTTCTTGGACGAACCGACGACCGGGCTGGACATCGAGGCGCGGCGAAGCGTCTGGAGCGAGCTCGGAGCATACGCCGCTGCGGGCGGGACGATCCTGCTGACGACGCACTACCTCGAAGAGGCCGAGGCGCTCGCCACACGCGTCGCGCTGCTCTCACGCGGCCGCCTCGTCGCCCACGGGTCACCGCGGCAGCTGGCGAGCGCACACGGAGGGACGCTGGAAGACGCGTTTCTGGCGCTGACGGGAGGAGCGTCGTGAGGCTGACGCTGATCTACGCACGAGCGATGACGCTCGAGCTCCTCCGGTACCCCGCCTTCAGCGTGCCGACCTTGGCCTTCCCGGCCGTGTTCTTCCTCCTCTTCGTCGCCTCGCGAGGCGACCGCAACCCGACCCTCCTGCTCGCTTCCTTCGCCGGCTTTGCGTTCCTCGCTGTGACGTTCTTCCAGTTCGGCGTCGGCATCGCCGCCGAGCGGGAGACTCCCTGGGAACGGTTTCTGCGGACGCTCCCCGTGCGGGCCCGCGTGCGCTTCGCCGCGCGCTTGCTGTCCGGGACTGCGTTCGGGCTGGCCTCCGCAGGACTGGTCGCGCTGACGGCCGTCGCGACTACTGACGCGCACCTGCCCCCGGTGCGCTGGGCCGGGTTGGTCCTTGCCCTGGTCGTCGGTGCGGTTCCGTTCGCGCTCCTCGGGATCGCGCTCGGCTACTGGGCATCGCCACGCGGGGCGCTGCCCGTGGCGAACATCTTGTATCTCGTCCTCGCCTTCGCGGGTGGGCTCTGGACGACTCCGAAGCGGCTACCGGCCACTGTCGCCGCGGTCTCACCACTCGTTCCGACCCGTCAATTCGGTGAGGTGCTCTGGGGTGCCGCTCGAGGGCGATTGTGGCAGCCGCGCGACTTGCTTCTGCTCCTCGCGTGGGGAGCAGCGTTCGCCCTCCTCGCTGCCTGGGGCTATGCCCGAGACGAGGGGAGGCGCTATCGCTGAATTTGCCTAGAATGGACCGATGACCTGGGAGCTCATCTGGATGCTGGTCATCCTCAAGATCCCGGTGATCTACCTGTGCGCGGTCGTGTGGTGGGCTGTCCGCTCCGAGCCGAAGCCGCTCGAACCGGCGGTGTTGCCTGCGCCGATCGACCCAGAGCCGCGACCCGGCTGGCGGCCGACGCGCGGCGGCTCGGACTCCCGAAGGCCGGACCGCGGGCCGCACGGTTCGCCGTCGCGCCGTCCCGGGCGGAAGGTGGCGCGCGCTGAGGTGCGCCGGTGAACGGCGCCGAGACCTCTACGCAGCATGAGCGTCTGGACACCGTCACCGGCCTGATGTCGGCGACGGCGATCTTCCTCGCCTTCCTCGGAGCAACCGATCTCCACCTGAGCATCGCGAGTGAACAGATCCAGATGCGACCGATCCGGGTCGGCATTGCGGGCGTGATCCTCGCGCTGATCGCGGCCGGGATCGGCGGCCGGCACCGCAAGCTGGCTGCGATCGCGTGCGGACTCGCGGGCGCCGGCTGGCTCGTCGGGATGGTGGTCGCGGTCGTCACCGAGCGGCCGCTGTTCTAGAACGGCCGCGCGTCCCCGGCAGGGATGCGCCCCTTGCTACAAGAAAGAGAACACATGGATGTCGACAGCCTCAATGCGGGCTACGCGAGCACGATCCTCGAGCAGTACCTGGAGAGCCCCGACTCGGTTCCGTCTGAGTGGCGCGCGCTGTTCGAGGACGGCGCGGATGAAGTCCTCGCCGGATTGCCGGGGCTCGCCCGGCTTCTCGAGCGCGCGAAGGGCGCGGACGGAAATGGTGCCGGCGCCGTGGCTGCCGCCCCCACGCCGGCGCACGTCGAGCCTGCCGGCGCCCAGCCGACGGCGGTGGACGTCACCGCACCGGACGAGCTCCTGCTCGGTGGAGTGGCCGCTGCGATGGCGCTCGTCAAGGCGTACCGGATGCACGGTCATCTCGCTGCCCACCTCGACCCGCTGGGCTCCGAGCCGGTCGGCGACCCGGCGCTCGAGCCCGAGCGGCTGATCCCGAAGCTGACGCCCGAGCTCCAGGCCCGCATCCCCGCGTCGCTCCTCCGCCTGTACGTCCCGGCGGAGACGCTGGCCGACGCGCTGCCGCGGCTGCACGACACGTACTGCGGGACGATCGCCTACGAGATCGAACACATCTCGGACCACGAACGCCGCGTATGGCTCCGCAAGGCGATCGAGTCGGGTCGGTACCGCGAGCCGCTCACCGACGACGAGAAGCGGCAGTTGCTCGGACGGCTGACCGAAGTCGAGGGCTTCGAGCGCTACCTCCGGCGGGCGTTCCTCGGCCAGAAGCAGTTCTCGATCGAAGGGCTCGACGTGATGGTGCCGATGCTCGACGAGTCGATCTCGATCGCTGCCGGGGCGGGGGCGCACGAGATCGTGATCGGGATGGCACACCGCGGGCGCCTCAGCGTGCTCGCCCACACCATCGGCCAACCGTACGAGTCCATCCTCCGCGAGTTCGAGGGTGAACGGACGATCGAGGCGGTCGTGTCGGATCCCGAAGCGGGATCGGGGGACGTCAAGTACCACCTCGGTGCCCAGGGCGTCCGAAAGACTTCAGCCGGCGAGATCACGGTCACGCTCTGCGCCAACCCGAGTCATCTCGAGGCAGTCGATCCGGTCGTCGAGGGGCGTACCCGAGCCGAGCAGACCGACCGCTCGACCCGCGCGGGCGTGCACGACCCGGGCGTTGCGCTGCCGATCCTGATCCACGGCGATGCGTCGTTCGCAGGTCAGGGCGTCGTCGCCGAGACGTTGAACATCGAGGGGCTTGCCGGCTACACGACCGGCGGCACGCTCCACCTGATCGCGAACAACCAGATCGGGTTCACGACCGATCCGGCCGAGGGCCGCTCGACCAGGTACTCGAGCGATTTGGCGAAGGGATTCGACATTCCGATCATCCACGTCAACGCCGACGACCCGGAGGCGGCGGTGGCCGCGATTCGGCTGGCGCTCGCATTCCGCAGCCGGTTCGGCCACGACGTCGTCGTCGACCTGGTCGGCTACCGGCGCTTCGGGCACAACGAGCAGGACGAGCCCGCGTACACACAGCCGTTGCTGGCGCATCGCATCGCGGAGCACCCGACCGTCCGCGAGCAGTTCGCCGACCGGCTCGTCCGGGCAGGCGTGATCTCGGCCGACGACGCCGAAGGGCTCGAACAGCAGGTGGAAGGCTCGCTGCGGGCTGCCCACGACCGGTTGAAGTCCACCTTCGGCACTGCCGAGCCGGCGCCGCCCGAGCAGCCGCCTGCGCCCGGGATTCCTGCGCGGATCGTCACTGCGGTCGACGGGGGCCGCCTGCGTGCCCTCGAGCAGGAGCTGCTCGCCGTTCCCGACCACTTCACGGTGCACCCCAAGCTCGCTCGGCAGCTCGACCGCCGGCTGGTCGCGCTGGACGAGGGCGGGATCGACTGGGGGCAGTCGGAGTCGCTCGCGTTCGCCAGTCTCCTCGTTGAGGGAATCCCCGTGCGGTTGACCGGGCAGGACACGGAGCGGGGGACGTTCTCGCACCGCCACCTCGTGCTGCACGACGCGACCACCGGCGAGCGGTACGCGCCGATGCAGCATCTCGACGCTGCCATTGCGTCGTTCGAGATCCACAACTCACCGCTGTCCGAGTACGCGGCGGTGGGATTCGAGTACGGCTACTCGATCGCCGCGCCAGAGGCCCTCGTCCTCTGGGAGGCGCAGTTCGGCGACTTCGTCAACGGTGCGCAGATCATCCTCGACCAGTTCGTGGTCGCCGGCCTGTCCAAGTGGAGCGAGACGCTCCGACTCGTCCTGCTGCTGCCGCACGGCTACGAGGGAAACGGGCCCGAGCACTCGAGCGCGCGGCTCGAGCGGTTCCTCCAGTCGACGGCGCAGGACAACATCCGGGTCGCGAATCCGTCCACGGCGGCCCAGTACTTCCACCTCCTGCGCCGGCAGGCGCTCGAGCCGGTCGCCCGGCCGCTCGTCGTGATGACGCCGAAAGGGCTCCTTCGGCTCCGGGAAGCCGCCTCGACGCTCACCGAGCTGGCCGACGGCTCGTTCCAGCCGGTGATCGGCGACCCTTCGGTCGACCCGGAGCGGGCGCGGCGCCTCGTCCTCTGCTCGGGCAAGGTCTACTACGACATCGCCGGACACGAGACGCGCGCCCGAGCCGAGTCCGTCGCCGTCGCGCGGATCGAGCAGCTGTATCCGTTCCCGCGGACCGAGCTGGCCACCCTCCTCGGCTCCTACCCGAATCTGACCGAAGTCGTCTGGGCGCAGGAGGAGCCGCAGAACATGGGTGCCTGGCGCTCGATCCGACACCGCCTCGAGGAGGCGCTGCCGCCCGGCGTACCGTTGCGGTACGTGGGCAGGGCGTGGCGGGCAAGCCCGAGCGAGGGGTATCCCACCGCACACCTTCGCGAGCAGGACCGGATCGCCCGTGCGGCTCTCAGCTGACAACAGCGTCCGTGCCAGAGCTTGCTCTGGCTTGGACTCCGTTTCTCACGGCCCGGACTCGGCCGCTCAGGGCCGGCGTCGCGCTGCGGCCGCCCGCGCCGACCGCGCGGCCTGCGCGGCGATCAGCGGCCCATACCGTCGTGCGGCGGCCAGAACGGCCCGGCGCTGCCTCGGCGACAGCCGCCGCCACGCGTCGTACGCGGCAAACGCAAGCCCGACAGTGCTCCCGGTTCGGCGCAGTTTCGGCACATCTCCATCCTCCCATACGGACGGTTCTATCCGCCGACGTGCCTACTGTTGGCGGTGCTCCGGCCAAACAATTCCGTTACAATCCCGCACCGTCACGAGTCCCGTCCCCTCCCACGGAGGTTCGTATGCCGGTTGAGACGACGTCGTTGTTCAGTCAGGTCATCCAGGAGCATCTCGAGCTCAAGCGCCGCAACTCCGAGCTCGAGGGCGATATGCCGCTCGCCAGCTACGAGCTCGACGATCCCTTCGACAACCACCCGCTGTTCAAGTCCGAGGAGCAGGCGCGGCTCGAGGAGACGATGGACGGAACCGAGCCTGCAGTCGAGGTGACCGCAACGACTCATCTCTGGCCGGGTGAGGACACGCTCGAGCCGGTCGAGACTGAAGAGGGTCTCTGGGGCCGCTCGCGCGACTTCGACTGGGGCGATTAGCGCGGGGAACTCTGGTTCCCCCGCGATCCCCCTCCTACGCTCGCTCGCATCGCTCGCATAACCCGATCAGCGACGGCTGTGTGCCGCGCCCGCCATGTCGGTCGCGGCGACGCTGCTAACAGGCCCGCTTGATCAGCAGCGCGTAACCCAGCTTTACGGTCTCGACAGGCGCGGCGAGCAGACGCCCGAACAAGCTCCCGTTCGACGATGCGGTTTCGACCCGGCCGTCGTAGCAGCGCTCGAACAGCATGCTCGCCCTGACGAGGTGATAGCGGGAGCTGACCACGACCACCGATCGCCAGCCGCGCTTCGCGGCCAGCCGCGCGAACGCCTCCGCCTCCCCGTGCGTGCTGTAGGGGTCCGGGTGGAAGCAGACCACTGGGACCGGCGCTCGGCGGCCTGCGCAGAGGCGGTTCGCCTCCGGCCAGGTCGGCGACCAGCCGTCGGAGACGACCAGCACGGGTGCGATGCCCTTCCGGACGAGCGCCAGGCCTTCCGAGAGCCGCGGTCCACGGCCGCCCGCGAGCACGACCGCGGCATCGGCCCGCCCGTCCGAGCCATGAGGCGGCCAGACGAACAAGGCAGCGGCGGCGATCGCCCACCCGAGCACGAGCCCGACGAGAACGAGCAGGAAGGGACGGGATCCTCGACGCGTCGCCACCACCAGGTCGTACCAGCACGCGACCAAGCCTGCACGGCGAACGTGGTTGGCACTTAACCTCGCGGCCGCCCTGCCGATGAAGAAACAGTGCCTCGCTTGCACAGAAGGCTTCTGGGGTTTGCGTTCGTCCTCGCGCTCGCGGCCGCGATCCACGTCCCGGCGGCGCCGGCCGCCGCGCCGCCGTTCTTCGTCGGCGCGGACGAGGATGCGCTCCTCTGGGGCGACTCGCAGCAGGTCTCCTCGACCGCCCGAACGCTCGGTCTGAGGTCGGTCGACATCACGCTCCAGTGGAAGCCCGGCCAGACGCAGATTCCGGCGGCGTACCAGCTGGCGCTCCAGCGGCTCGTTCTCGATTCGTGGGGGCTCCGCGTCGTCGTCCGGGTCTGGGGCCGGGCCGAGGATGCGCCGCGCACGGAACAAGCGCGTAGCCAGTACTGCTCGTTCGTCGCCGACCTGCTCCGCGACAACCCCGAGATCGACGACGTGGCGATCTGGAACGACCCGAACGACGGTGCGTTCTGGAGCGGACAGTTCGGCCCAGACGGGCAAAGTCTCGCCCCGACCGACTACGAAGCCCTGCTTGCCGCCTGTTACGACGGCGCGCACGCCGTTCGCCCCAACGTCAACGTGATCGCGATAGCGGTCTCGAAGAGCTCGGACGCGCCCGGCGCCTTCACGCTCGCCTGGCATCCGCCGGCCGCCTGGTTCGCGAAGCTCGGCGCCGCGTACCGGGCGAGCCACCGGGCGAAGCCGATCTTCGACACGCTGGGCTACATCCCGCACCCCGCAGGCTCGGCGGAGCGGCCCTGGACCAAGCATCCGGGGGCCTCGACGATCGCGATCGGCGACTACCCGACTCTGATGCAGGTGCTGGGCAGCTCGTTCGGCGGGACGGCGCAGCCCGTCCCGGGCCAGGGCTCCACCCGGATCTGGTATCTCGACCAGGGCTACCAGACCACGCCCGATCCGGGCCGGTCCGGCTTCACCGGCACCGAGACCGATCCCGCCGCGCTGCCGTCCTGGTCGGCGCAGGAGGCGGGCGACCCGCGGTCGGGACCGGGAGTCGATCAGCCCCTCCAGGTCCAGGACGCAATCCGCATCGCGTATTGCCAGCCGGCGGTCGGTGCCTACTTCAACTTCCACCTCTACGACGAACGGAATCTCGCCGGCTGGCAGTCGGGCGTCTTCTGGCCCGACGGGCAGCCGAAAGCCTCGTACCAGGCGCTCCGCCAGGCGACGTCCGAGGTGAACGCCCGCTCGATCAGCTGCTCGTCGTCATCGTCCGAGGGTGTCCCTCCGCGGCCGGCGGTGGTGCAGAAGCCGCTCCAGCAGCAGCTTCGCATCGTCGACCCACGGACGACGTCCGTCGGCGCCTACCGCGCCGGAATCGCGTGGCGAACGACGATCCCGGCCAACGTCCAGGTCGCATACGGGCTGGTCGACTTCGGCGTTCCGACCGTCTGGTCGACGGTCGCCTCGACAGCCGACGGCTCGACCGCCTCGCTCCCCGCGCTCGACGCGAACACCGGCTACCGGGTCTGGGTGACCGCGGTGTCGGAGGACGGCCAGCGCGCCCAGACGACGCTCGACTTCAGGACTCCGGGCATCCCGACCAGCCCGGCGGTCGGGATCGACCGCTCGGCGGGAGCGGTTCTCCTCGACGGAATGCCCTACTTCCCGATGATGCTCTACTCGGTCTGCCCGTACCAGTACCCGGCTGCGCTCGCGTCCGGGATCAACCTGTTCGCCCTGAACGCGTGCGGGACGTTCCAGGCCCAGCTGAACGCCCTCGGCGGCTCCGCGTTCTCCGCGGACATCGCCGGCGGTCACGGCGGTAGCGGCGCCGGGGTGATCGGCTGGTTCCATGCCGACGAGCCGGACGGAAGCAACATCCCCGCCGCGTCGCTTCCCGGCGCGCCGCCGGGTGCGCCGAGCCTGTCGTTCCTGACCCTGACCAACCACTTCTACAGCGGTGCGGCGGCGCTGCCCTGGGGGCGGGCGATGTACCCCGGGCTGATCGCGAAGGCCGACGTCGTCGGGTTCGACCTCTATCCGCTCCAGGAGTGGTGCAAGCCGGAGCGGATGGCGGACGTCTTCTACGCCCAGCGTGAGCTCGCCCAGCTCGCGGGCGGCAGGCCGACGTTCCAGTGGATCGAGGCTAACGACTGGAAGTGCGGAGGCGCGAACGCGGTCACTCCTGCGACCGTCCGTGCCGAGTCATGGCTCGCGATCGCCGGCGGCGCACACGGCCTCGGCTTCTGGCCCGCCTCCTGGGATCCGGGCATGAACAAGGTGATCGCCGGCATCGGGCGTGACGTCGCCCGGCTCGGACCGGCGATCTACGCGCCGAGCCAGGTCGCCGCTACCGGTCGGATCCAGATCAGCGTCCGCACCTCGGGCGGCGCGCTCTACGTGATCGCGGTCAACTCCAGCCGGACGGCGATCACCGCGAAGATGACGATTCCCGCCCTGAACGGCCGGCCCCTCAGCGTCATGGGAGAGAGCCGGCGTGTGAACAGCGACGGCAACAGCTTCTCCGACCGCTTCGCGCCGCTGGCCGTCCACCTCTACATCGCCGCACCGGGGGGTTTTTGAGATGCGCCTGAAAGGAACCCTCGTTCGAGGGAGTTCGAGAATGACGCGCGGCAGGCATCATCGTCCCATGGCGCATGAACGCCGGTGGGACCTGGTCGACGCGGTGGGCCGTTCACCGTTGCTCGGCCCGCCCCGGATCAGGCCGGGGATCGATCTGGCGTCGGTCGAACGCCGGCTGCTGGCCACCGACGAGCTGCCGGCCGCCGAGCGGGAGCGTCTGCTCGACTCCGTCCGCGAGCTCGCGGACGTCTTCTCGCGTCTGGGCCACTGAGCCGCGTCAGCTCAGGGCGGGGGCGGGGTCGACCGCGGCCCCCCGGACGCGCACCTCGAAATGCAGGTGCGGGCCGGTCGCGTCGCCTGTCCGTCCGACCAGGCCGACGACCATGCCGCCGGTGAGCCGGCGGCCGCGATCGACCAGGATCCGCGACAGGTGCGCATAGAGCGTCATCACCCCGTCCTCGTGGCGCAGCTCGACAACCCTGCCGTACCCGGGCAACCAGCCGGCCGCTTCGACGACGCCGTCGCGCGCGGCGGTCACGGGAGCGCCCAGCGGGGCGGGGTAGTCGATCCCGGTGTGGAAACCCGTGCCGCGCGGCCCGAATCTGTCGGTCGGCAACGCATCGATTGGGAGAGCCAGACGAAGCGGGCACGCCGGCGGCGGCAGACGCAGCGCCGCGAGCGTCCGTGGACCGGCGATCCCGATCGGGTCGATGCCCACCCACCGCTGGAAACGGACGAGCGCCGCTCTCGTCCTCGGCCCGAAGCTGCCGTCGAACCGTCCCGACGGGAAGCCGTGCCAGGCGAGCATGAACTGGAGCGCCGCCACGTCCCAGCCGGAGGTGCCGGCGACGAGCGGGCGGCTACCCAGTGCGTAGGTGCCGTACCCGCCGAGTGCGGCCCTGGTCGCGGGCGCGAAGAGCGTGGTCGCACCGGGCAGTCGTTTGAGCCCCGCCACCGTGTGCGGGCCGGCGTACCCGTCGACGACGTCCGTGTAGAGGTTGTGCGCGGCGAGCCCGACCTGGAGCGCGGCGACGTCCGGGTCACCGGTACCGCGGGCTGCCGCCGGCGCGGCGAGTAGTAGAGCGGAGGCGGTCAGTGCGGCGGTGCGAAGCCGCATACCTCCACTTTCGGCGGCCGTTGTCTAACCCTTTAGAGGTAGCTCATTCGGGCCGCCGGCGGAGGGGTGGAGAAGCGGCACCGCGGGCTCCCACCCGGCACGGAGGAGCCCCACCAGCGACGGCGGCGTGATCGTCCGGAGGCGGCGGTCCTGTGGTCTGATGCCTTGTCCGTAGCCGGTCGGCGTCCAGCGAAGGAGGCCGCCGCCGAGGACGAGGCACAGCTCGTCCGCGTGGAGGACGAACGAGCCGTCCGGAAGCTCGTCCAACGGCGCAGAGTGGAACCGGCGCCCACGGCCGTCGAGGCGTTCGGCGTGGAGCCGCTCGTCGATCTCGTCCGCGCCGGCCGCACCAACGACCTCGAGGAACCGCTGGTAGTCCTCCCGGCGGCAGAGTGCGCACGGCCGGTGTCCGGCGGCAAGTGCGGTCGCCTCGTCGAGGAAGAAGAGCTCGGTGAATTTTCCGGGCTGCAGCAGCGGCCAACGGTGCCAGCCCTTGAACTCGAGCCGGCAGGCGATCCAGCGCCGCGTGGCGAAGCGGCGCCGGATCTCACCCCGGTCGTCGTGCAGGCAGCCACGGTTGCCGTAGACCAATCCGCGCGCCGAGTGCGAGATCAACTCGCCGAGCGGGGTTACGCGGTTCCGCAGCGGCATCGCCTCGACCCTACCGTCAGAATGCGCCCATGACGGACTTCCCCGTCTCGCATCGCGACCTCCTCGACAGCGAGGTCGCCACGCTCGCGACGATCGACCCGCGCGGCTTCCCCCAGCTGAGCGAGGTCTGGTTCCTGTTCGACGACGGCGAGGTGAAGATCTCCCTGAACACCGCTCGGCTGAAGACCAGGAACCTCAAGGCGCGGCCCGAGTGCAGCCTGTTCATCCTCGACCTCGCGAACCCGTACCGGTACCTTGAGATCCGGGGCCGGGCCAGGATCGAGCCCGACGACGACTACGCCTTCGCCGCCAAGGTCGGGGCCAAGTACGGCGGAGTCGAGTTCTGGAAGATGGATCAGCCGGGGCATTTGCGGACAGTGGTCACGATCGAGCCCGTGAACGTCTGGCCCGTGAACATGCGCGGTTGACGATGTCCGGCCCCGCCGCCTGGGCGGCGGGGCCGGTTCCGAGCTCAGACCTCCGGATTGCCGTTCGCGGAGGTGGGGGAGATGGCGGCGAGCACGTCCCAGTGCTCGACGATCTTCCCGTCCTCGTCGAGGCGGAAGATGTCCACGACCTTGCTGCCGAGCGGCGTGAAGACGGGTGCCGCGCCGGTGAGCAGGCCGTGCGTCATCACGAGGTCGCACTCGGCGATCACCCGCTTGATCGTGATGTGCAGGTCGGGAAACGCGGCGGTGAAATTCCGGACGAAGCTGATGAACGCCGGTGCGCCGCTCGCCGCGAGCGGGTTGTGCTGGATGTAGAGATGCGGCTCGCCGGAGTGGTCGAGATCCTCGCCGGGCTTGTCGAACCCGACGTACCTCGCGACCGCGTCCTCGGGCTGCTTGTCGTTGAACGCGTGCGTGTAGTACGCCACGACGTTCTGCTTGTTTCGCTCCAGGAGCGCGGTGCCGTGCACGCACGCCTTGCTCCTGGCCGTGCCGGGAGCGCCGCTCCCGCTGTTGCCGGCGTACGCGACGCCGAGACTGAGCGCGGCCACCGCGACGGCGGCGGCCACGACCAGGCGTGACCGGGTCAGGGCCTTCATGGTTCCCCCCTTTGAGTCGCCTACCCTGTGGTGCCGTCGGGATTCTTATGCAAGCGCGCCGCCCGCCGCGTTCAGTGGAAGTAGGTCTCCGTGGCGTAGAACTCGGTCGCAGGGCCGTTGAAGATGAAGACGTAGGCGTGTCCGCTGCTGCTCGCCTCCTGGACGTGGACGTGCCCCTTTCCGTGCTTGTTGGTCTCGAAGGTTGCGTCCGTCACGCCGCAGTCGGCGACGTCCTGGATCAGCCGGACGTAGTAAGTCGTGTCCGGGGTCAGGGCGGTTGCCGTCACCTTCGCCTTGACCGTGTCGTCGCCGGTGATCGTGGCGAAGCCGAACCCGAGGTCGCTTCCCGCGGTGATCCCGCTGCCGTCGCAGTGCGCACCGCCGAACGGCCCGAACAGCGGGAAGTGGGTCGCCCCGCTCGCCCCGACCGAGATCGCGGCCGTCACGCCGCCGACGACGAGGAGCGCCGACAGGCCCTTCAACCGTGCAAACATGCCTCCCCCTTTCGATCTACGGGCCGGGCCTCCCCTCCGTTCCCGGATCGACAGCGGCATTGTCCTGGCACCGATCGGACGCTGTCAAGACCGAGGCCGGTTGAAGGTCGCTGGTGATATGTGCCACGATCCTTTCTTCGTCTCGAGGGGAGAGGAGGCATGACCAATGCAAAAGAGATCTCGGGCTCTCGCGGTTGTCTTGGCCGTTGTCGCGGTTGCGATCGCGGCCGCAAGCCAGGCCGCTGCCGGATCGGCGATTCCCGTCTCCGGCACGTACGTCGTTTCCGACTTCGGCACCACCAGCTGTGTGTCGGCCGGAGCTTCAGGCTTCAAGTTCCGCTGCGACACGACCGGGCTGGTCAGTCAATACAGCGGCGACCTCACGGGTGCGGCCGTGGCTGACTTCACCAGTCTGATCAACTGCAAGACAGGTCGGGAAACCGGCCACGGCACAGAGACGTTTACCGGCTCGCTCGTCGGAGTCGGCTCCGGGACGCTCAGCTGGATCGATCAGTTTTCAGCGGATGTCGATTGCAGCTTCGCTCCCGACCTGTTCATTCCGTTCAGCCTGGACATCAACTCAGTCGCTGTGAGGGGATCCGGGGGCTTTGCGGGCCTACAGGGCAGGCTCACCTTCACGGACACGACCTTCACCGGAGCCCTCCACTAACCAGTTCGCCGGTTCTGCGCGGGGCGGCTCGGAGCCGCCCCGCCCCCGAGCGTGCAATCCGCGGGCTGCGTGATCCCGCCGTGACGGCCCAGTGACGGCCACCCGCTATACCGGTCGTCGACACCCTTCTGGGAAGGGACCGGCGGTGCTCAGCTTCACCGGCTTCGTCTCGCTGGAGTCGGTGGCGTTCAACACCGATCCCGACACGTACGACAACCCTGGGTTCGGCGCCACGGTGCTCGACATGGATGACACGCGTCTGGAAGCAGTCTTCTCAGGTGGGCTGCGCTGTGCCGGAAGGCTGGTCTTCAACGCCGCCTTCAACGCGTCGATCGCCACGCTGACCCAGACTTCCCCGTAGGCCCTCGACCCGCCGCAAGACACCCGGACGTCACCCCACCGTGACGTTCGGGTGTCTTCGTCTATGCGCGACCCCTCTTGGACGCGGTGAGCTCGTTGCGCACACGGTCGGCCATAACCCGGTTCTCCTTGCGCTCGTAGCGCTCGAGCGCCTGCTCGAACGCCTCGCCGGCCTCGTCCACGAGGCCGGCGAGCACCAGCACCCTCCCGAGGTCGGCATAGGTGTCAGCTTGCGCGTTCGGGCTCTCTGTCGTCTCGCCGATCTCGACCGCTTCCCTCGCGAGGCGTTCTGCCTCCGCATACCCTCCGCGCCTCGCCTGCACCTTCGCCCGAGCCCGCCGCCAGAGCATCTGCGTGATCGCGTCGTCGCTCGCCCCGAGCTCCGCCGAGCGAGTTGCCCACATCTCCGCCTCGTCCAACCGACCAAGCTCGTAATACGCATTGGCGAGGCCTCCCAACACCGTGGACAGCTGGCCAGGTTGACCGAGCTCGGCGTGCAACCGCCGGCCTTCCTCCCCCGCCGTTACCGCGGCCCTCGGGTCCCCGGCCAGGAGCTCGATGTCGATCCCGTACTGACCGTCGAGGTCCGCAAGCACGGTGCGCGCACCCCGCTCGATCAGCTCCGCGCGCAGCTCCGTGAGCACCACACGCGCCTCGGTCAGGCGGCCGAGCATCGCGAGTGCCGTGGCGCGGTGCGTGCGCACCCAGTACCCCCGCTGCTCCCGTGGATCCTGCTCGCTCTGCCACGCGAGCAGCTCAGTCAGCGGCGTCGACCCGTGCAGGCGCCCGTGGCTCTGATAGCCGACGACCGCTGTCAGGCCGGCCGGCCCAGCATGAGACTCCGCCTGCTCGTAGGCGCGCACGAGCCGGTCCATCTGGCAGCGCATGTTGGCGACGTCGCCCAGTGCCCGATAGGCGATTCGGAGCGCGAGGTCGTCGCGAGCTTCCTCGAACACCGGCAGCGCCTCCGCGAGAATTGCGTCGAGCGCCTGGGCCGCACCCTCGGGCCGGAGGAGCATGCTGAGCATCCCCGCCTCGATCCTCCCGCACAGCTCGCCGATCCGATCGCCTGAGGCCGCAGCCCGCTCTACGATCGACCGCGCACGGCCGAGAGCCTCTTCCTCCCTCTGTGCCCAGGAGAGCGCGTCGACGAGGTCGGTTTCGAGACCAAGGTCGAGCTCGGTCGGCGGCACCAGTGCGAGGGCCCGCCGGAGCAGGCTGACGGCGGCGCCGAAGTCCAGCCGGCCGAGCGCGCGGCGGCCGGCGACGGTCAGCCGCTCTCGAGCCGCTGCCGAAAGCGCGTCGTCACCAGGCTGCCCCAGCTCGGCCCCGTAGTGGACAGCCTGCTCGAGGTGGTGACCGAGGATCTCGTCCAGTTCGACGAGGTCCGTGCCATGCGCCTCGAGCCAGCGCGCAAAGCGAGCGTGCAAGTCCGCCCGCACCGCTTTCGGCAGCGCCGCGTAGGCGGCGTCCCGGATCAGGAGGTGACGGAAGCGGAAACCGTCCTCGCCGGGGATTTGCGCTTTGTCGGGCACGATCAGCTCTTTGCGCACGAGGGCGGCCAGTCGCGGCGTCACCGCCGGTTCCCCTGGAGCGAGTGCCTGAACGGCTCCACGGTGAAAGATCTCGCCCTCGACTGCTGCGCACTGGAGAACGGTGCGCTCGTTGCCCTCGAGCTGGTCGAGCCGCGCCCCCAAACAGCGCGTGGAGCGTCGGCGGGACGACCACCTCGCCGCTTTCCGCGTCGGCCATCGCCAGCATCTCGCCGATGTAGAGCGGGTTGCCGCCCGCCGCCCGGGAAATCCTCTCCCGCAGACGGCCGTGTAACCGGTCGGGTATCAGCCGCTCCACGTCTTCGGCGGAGAGCGGCCCCAGGCGGAGCGGCGCCGGCCAGTCGGGCCGACGCTCGATCAGCTCCGGCCGGGCCGTGCAGACGAGCAGAATCGGCGACCCCGAGGAGAGGAGCGCCAGATGCTCGATCAGGTCGAGGAAGGTCTCCTCACCCGAGTGGATGTCGTCGAACACGACCACGAGCGGTCGACGCGCGGCCGCTTGCTCGAGCGTCTTCCGGAACGCCCAGGCGATCTCCTCGGCGGAGGCCGGATCGCCCTCTCCCCCGAGCAGGGATCTGATCGCCGACGCCGCGTCGGGGTCCCGCGGCACGGTGTCCAGCTGCTTCAACACCTCGACCACGGGCCAGTACGTGATCCCATCGCCGTAGGGCAAGCATCGTCCGCGGACAGCCGCCGCCTGCAAGGAAGCGACGGCTTCCGCTACGAGCCTCGACTTGCCGATGCCCGCGTCGCCGACGATCGTGACCAACTCGCAGTGCTCTTCGGACACCGCCCGCTCCCAGGCCTCGCGCACGAGAGCGAGCTCGCGCTCGCGGTCGACGAAACGCGTCTCGTGGCGGCGCTCCGGCGCCGTCCTGAGGCGGAGAAGCCGGTGGGCGGGAACCGGCTCGGCCTTCCCGCGCAGCTCGAGCCCTGCCACCGGCTCGCACTCGATTGCTTCGCGCACGAGCACGAGCGTGGACTCGCCCAGGAGCACTTCGCCGGGCGCGGCCGCCTGCTCCAGGCGTGCCGCCACGTTGACAGCATCGCCGGTTGCGAGACGCTCCGCCGTACCGGTCACAACCTCGCCGCTGTCGAGACCGATCCGCGCCTCGAGGCCGAGCTCGGGCAGCGCCTCCCGCATCTCAGCTGCGGCCCGCACCGCGCGCAGGGCATCGTCTTCGTGGATGACCGGCACACCGAAGACGGCCATGACGGCGTCACCGATGAACTTCTCGACCGTTCCGCCGTGGCTCTCGACGATTGCTTTCATCCGCTCGAAGTAGCGCGCCAGAAGTGCACGCAGCGCCTCGGGGTCGACCGATTCGCCGAGCTCGGTCGATCCGGTCACGTCGCAGAAGAGGACGGTGACGGTCTTCCGCTCCTCGCGGGTCGGCTGCGCGCTCAGGGGCGCTCCGCAGTGCGGACAGAACGCGGACGCGGCGCCGATCTGCAGCCCGCAGCTCAGGCAGGCTCGCATGGACGGGAGCGTAACGCCGCATCCGCGACGGATCCCGCAGGCGAGCATCCCCGCACGGGAAGAGACGCGGCGCTTCCGCCGTCCAGTAGTTACAACGGGCACGAGGAGGGGTGAGATGACAACGATTGCCCACGGCAAGCACGAGCGGCTCGGAGACGCGAAGGTTCACGTGATCCAGGGCGGCGGCGACCTGCGTCTGCACGTACGGGAGTGGGGCAGGCCGGACGGCCCGCCGATCCTCTTCATCCACGGCTGGTCGCAGAACCACCTGTGCTGGGCGAAGCAATACGAGAGCGCGCTCGCCGGCGAGTTCCGGCTCGTCGCCTACGACCTTCGCGGCCACGGTATGTCCGAGAGGCCGCTCGAGCCCGAGCACTACTCGGACGCCAAGCTCTGGGCCGACGACCTGGCGGCGATCATGGACGTGCTGCATCTCGACCGAACGGTGCTCGTCGGCTGGTCCTACGGCGCCTTCGTCATCTGCGACTACATCCGCGTGTACGGCCAGGACCGCGTCGCCGCGATCAACTTCGTCGAAGGTGCCGTCAAGCTCGGCGCAACAGCGTTCGGCACGCTGATCGGCCCAGGCTTTCTCGACCATTTTGCGGGTGCGACGGCCGACGACCTACCCACCAACTTCGAGACGATGCGGGCGTTTGTCAAGGCCTGCGCTCCGAGGCCGCTCCCCGCCGACGAGTTCGAGACTGCGCTGTGCTGGAACGTCGTCGTACCGGCGCGGATTCGCGCCAACCTCGGTGCACGCGAGCTCGACTGCGACGACGTCCTGCGCGTGCTCGAGAAGCCGTTGCTGGTAATGCAGGGCCGCGAGGACATCGTCGTGCTGCCGTCGATGGCGGAGCACATCCTTGCCACCTGCCCGACCGCAGAGGCATCCTGGTACGAGGGCATTGGTCACCTGCCGCACCTGCAGGAACCGGAGCGCTTCAACCGAGAGCTGGCGGAGCTGACGCGGCGCGTCTGCGCCTGAAGGCGTCGTGCCCCGGGGAAACGAAAGCCCTGCGTTCCCAGGGCTTTCCAGAGGTGGGCGGAACCAGACGTTGCGCAAACCAGCTGATCGCGGTGGAGCCGATCCGTCTCGCTCCCTAGCTTCTCTGCAGACGTGCGAATCTCGCGGCGGTCGAGGGACGCTGCGTCGTTTGCCCGGTTATCTGCCTATCGGCTACCGGAGCCGGTCCGTAGGCACTGAATGGTCTCACCCTCGGAATCCGTAGAGCCCGCCTTCGCGGTCGGCGAGCAGCGTGACTTCGATGATCTCGCCTCCTGCGCCAAGGCGTCCCTGGACGATCTTGTCCTCGCGGTAGCTGAGTCGGTGCTGGCCGTATGTAGTCATGAAC
>JBKPMR010000049.1:0-13529 GCA_046732255.1 Actinomycetota bacterium | reverse complement strand
TCTGGGGCGTGCGCCGAGCCCGGCACCGCTACTGAACAAGTAACGGTGACGGGCTCGGCGCGCGAAGCGGACGCGCCGGTGGAGCGGCCACCGGCCGCGGAACCGGAGCGGGAGCGGCCCAGACGGCCAGATCTCGCGTTCGGACGCACGAGATTTTCCGGTCAGCCATCTAGCCCAGGTCGAGGACGTCGAACCGGCGCACCTCGGGCTCGAGACCGATCTTCCGCATCAGCTCGGTGCCGCGCGGAACCTCCGCCTCGGCGAGGTAGCGTTCGAGCGTCTCGGCGTCCCGCCAGACCGCAAGGAGGCGGCCACGGCCGTCCGCGTATTCGAGGAGCGCGGTGACGACGCCCTCCGGCCGCGTCGCCCGTCCCTCCTCCATCAGAACCGCCAGGCGGGCGGCCTGGTCCGCCGTCATCTCCGCCTCGAAGCTGATTCCGGCGTAGCTCACGTCGAGATCATCTTCTTCTCGACGCCGACGCCCGCGGCGACCGCGCGTTCGTACTCGAGCGGCACCGTCGCGGAGTCCTGGAGCGCGATCCCGGTCGAGTCGAAGACCGTCACCTGCTCGTCGGACTGGCGCCCTTCGAGCTCGCCGCAGATCACCTTGCCGATCTCTCCGGCGACGTCGTCCTCGGTGATCAGGCCCTCCGACAGCGGCACGTTGATCTCGCCGTCCTCACGGCACTGCCGGATGTCGTCGACGAACACGCGACCGCGCTGCAGCGTGCGCGGGTCGATCTCCTGCTCGCCTTTCAGGTCCGCGCCGAGAGCGGCGATGTGCGCCCCCGGCTTCACCCAGGCGTCGTCGACGAGCCACTTCCGCGCGTGGGTACCGGTGACGACCACATCGGCGCCGGTGACGGCCTGCTCGACGTCGGTCGTCCCGGTGATCCGGAGGTGCGGGTGCTTGGGCGCCTCCGACTCGAGGAAGCGCTCGACGGACTCCTCGGTGCGGCTCCAGACGCGGACCTCCTCCCAGTCGAACACGGTGTCGCACGTCGCAAGCGCGCCCCGGCCGACGAGACCGCTGCCGACGATCGCCAGCACCTTCGAGTCCTTCCGCGCGAGCCAGCGCGCCGAGACCGCGGCCGACGCGCCCGTCCGCATCAGCGTGTGGTACGAGCCGTCGCAGATCGCGAGCGGGAAGCCGGTCTCCGGGTGCGTGTAGATCAGGATCGAGAAGACCGCCGGCAGCTCGTACCGGGCGTTGTCCTCGCGGATCGAGACCCACTTGCAGGCCGCCGCCTCGGGCTCTTCGATATACGACGGCATCACCTCCCACTCGCCCCGGTAGCGGTCGAGGACGATGTGGCCCTTCGGCTCCATGTAGACCCGACCGAGCCCGTGCATTCGATAGGCGTGCTCGACGCAGTCGACGTACTCGGCCGGCGTCAGCAGCCCGACCATGTCCGACCAGCTGAGGATCAGCGTCTTGCGGTTCCGCCAGCTCTCCGGCATGGGCCGACTCTACGACGTTGCGCTCGGCACGGTCTAGAGTCACGTTCGATGGACCGGGAACGGAGCGCACGGCGGATCGAGAAAGACATCGAGACGCTCGCCGGCCCCGACTACACGCGCAGCGACGAGGCGATCCGGCGCTACGCGTACACGCAGGAGTACCGGAACACGCTGGACTACTTCAGGCGTGAGCTGGAGGCGATCGGCTTCGACGTCGAGGAGGACCCGCTGGGCACGCTCGTCGCCCGCAACCGGCCGAAGGGCGAGCCGGTGTTCGGCCTCGGCTCGCACTGCGACTCGAATCGCAACGGCGGCAAGTACGACGGGACGATGGGTGTCGTCACCGCACTCGAGGTCTGCCGCCTGAGCGTCGAGCAGGGCCTCGATCTGCCGCTGCAGCTCGTCTCCTTCCTCGAGGAGGAGGGCTCGGGCTTCGGTCAGATGCTGCTCGGCAGCCGGATCATCGCCCAGCGCGTGACCGAGGAAGACCTGCGGGAGAGGTTCCGGTCGAGCGACGACGGCAGGAGCTTCTGGGACTGCGCCGCCGAGGCGGGCTACGCCCCGGAGCGATGGCGGGACTGCAGTCATGTCCTCGACGACCTCACGGGGTGGATCGAGATGCACATCGAGCAGGCGCGCGTCCTCCAGGACACCGGCAACCGGATCGGGCTCGTGACTGCGATCGCCGGCTACGTGCATGCAGACGTCGTCGTCCACGGCCGCGGCGACCATGCCGGGGCGACGCCGATGGACCTCCGGCTCGACCCGACGCTGCCGATGGCAGAGACGATCGTCGAGCTCGAGCGGCTCGCCAGCGCGGCAGGGAAGGGAACGGTCGGCACGGTCGGCGAGATCGAGGTCGACCCGGGGATAATCAACGCGATCGCCGCGCGCCTCCGCTTTTCCCTCGATATCCGCGGTCCCGACGACGAGGCCCACCATGGCGTCGCCCGCGAGATCGAGGCGTTCGTCGAGGAGGCGGCTCGGAAGCGCCGAATGTATGCCGAGTACCGCGAGCGGCAGAGCCTCCCGGCCACGCCGATGGACGTCCGGATCGTCTCGGCCCTGGAGGAGGCGTCTCTCGCGACCGGGGAGCCGTACATGCGCATGCACTCGGGCGCCGCGCACGACACGATGTGCGTCGCCGACCGAGCCCCGACCGCCATGGTCTTCGTCCCGTGCAGAGACGGGATCAGCCATCACCCCGACGAGGCGGCCGACCCGGCGGACGCGGCGCTGGCGGCGGAGATCATCCTGGACGCGGTTCAGGCGCTGGCGCGCGCGTAGGCGACCAGGCCGCCGGCGAGCAGGATCTCGCGCTCACGCCGGGTCAACTCGAGGCCCAGCCTGACCTCTCCGTGCGGCGTGGCGGCGACGACCACGTTGTCGCCTGAGCGCACGGCATCGGCCAGCCGCTCGATCCGCCACTCGTCTCCCTCCTCGACAGGCGGCTCGTCGGCGAGGACGAGCGGCGGGATCGCCTGCGCGATCAGGTTCGAGCGGTGGATCCGCGCGAAGCTCTTCGCGACGACCGCGCGGACCCCCAGGTGCAACGCGGCGAAGGCTGCCTGCTCGCGGGACGAGCCCTGGCCGTAGTTGTGGCCGCCGACGACGATCCCGCCGCCCCACGCCTCGGCCCGCTCGGCGAACGCCGGGTCGAGCCGCCGGAACATGTGGCGGGCGCAGGCCGGGATATTCGACCAGATCGCCAGCCCGAGCACGCCGTCCGGCGCCATGTCGCCGGTCGAGACGTCGTCGGGCACGACGATGAGCACCCGCCCGGCGATCGATTCGGGGACCGGCGACGGCCTCGGCGGCGGCACGATGTTGCGCCCCTTCAGGAGCTCGACGCCCCGCCCGTCGGCCAGCGGCTGCACGATCTGCCGGTCGTCGAGGCCGGGGTCGCCGGATAGGGCGTCCAGCACGGGCGGCTCGCCGAGTTCGCGCGGATCGGTGATCTCACCGCGCACCGCAGTCGCCGCGGCCGTTGCCGGCGAGCACAGGTAGACCCGGTCGCCGGGCGTTCCGCTCCGGCCCGGGAAGTTGCGGTTGAAGGTGCGCACGGAGACGGCGCCGGAGGCGGGCGCCTGGCCCATCCCGATGCACGGGCCGCACGCGGGCTCGAGCATGCGCGCGCCGGCGCCCACCAGGTCGGAGTACACGCCCGCGCGGACGATCGTGTCGAGGATCTGCCTCGACCCGGGGGTGACGGTGAGATCGAGATCCGGATGCACCGAGCGTCCGCGCAGGACGGCGGCGACGGTGGCGAGATCCTCGAACGACGAGTTGACCGAGCTGCCGACGCACACCTGCTTCGTCGGCGTCCCGGAGACCTCCCGAACCGCGACGACGTTTCCCGGCGACGACGGCAGGGCGATCAGAGGCTCGAGCTCCCCCAGCTCGATCGTCTCCTGCTCGTCGAATGCGGCGCCGGCGTCGGCGGACAGCTCGACGAACTCGTCCTCGCGCCCCTGGGCCGTCAGCCATGCCCGGGTCCGCTCGTCGGCCGGGAAGATCCCGGTCGTCGCCCCCGTCTCCATGACCATGTTGCAGATCGTTCCGCGGTCGGTCGCACTCAGCGTCGCCACGCCGTCACCGTGGAACTCGAAGATCCCTCCTCGGCCTCCGCGGACGCCGCGGCGTCGCAGCAGCTCGAGGACGACGTCCTTCGACTGCACCCAGGCGGGTAGAGCGCCTCGGAGCTCGACGCCGACGACGATCGGACGTTCGAGCGGGAACGGCCGGCCGGCCATCGCGACCGCGACCTCGGTCGCGCCCGCACCGATCGCGAGCATGCCGAGCGCACCGGCCATGGTCGTGTGGCTGTCGGCACCGACGAGCACCCAGCCCGGCCGTGCGAACCGCTCGAGGTGGAGGTAGTGGGAGATGCCGTTGCCCGGCCGTGAGTAGAGCGCGCCGTAGCGGGCGGCCCAGCTCCGCAGGTACGCGTGGTCCTCGGGATTCCTGTTGTCGAACTGGAGGACGTTGTGGTCGACGTAGGAGACGGTCGGGACGGCGACCCGGTCGAGGCCGAGCTCCTCGAACTGGAGGCACGCCATGGTTCCCGTCGCGTCCTCGAGCAGGATCTGGTCGACGCTCAGCTCGAGCTCGTCGTCGGCGGACGCGATGAGGTGCTCGTCGATGATCTTCTCCGCGAGGGTGCGAGGGGCGGTCATCGCGA
The DNA here is from genome assembly GCA_046732255.1 of Actinomycetota bacterium. Classification (GTDB taxonomy): domain Bacteria; phylum Actinomycetota; class Thermoleophilia; order Gaiellales; family Gaiellaceae; genus DATBLE01. Next base: position 8,887 of record JBKPMR010000049.1, on the reverse strand, counting down.
TCGGTCGCTGAGCTCGGCGGCGCGCGCGGCGACGGCGGCGCCGACCTCGCGCGTCGTTGCTTCGCCGCCGACGTCACGTGTCCGCGGGCCGTCGCGGCAGACGTCCTCGAGCGCCGCCATCAGCGTGCGCGCCGCCTCCGGCTCGCCGATGTGCTCGAGCAGCAGGGTCGCGCTCCAGATCGCTCCGGCCGGATTCGCGATCCCCCGGCCGGCGATGTCGGGGGCAGACCCATGCACCGGCTCGAACAGGCCGGGCTGCTCGGTGCCCGGCGCGACGTTGGCGCTCGCCGCCATGCCCATGCCGCCCTGGATCGCCGCCGCGAGGTCGGTGAGGATGTCGCCGAACAGGTTCGACGCGACCACGATGTCGAGACCGGCGGGGTCACGCACCATCCGCGCCGCGAGCGCGTCGACGAGCACCCGCTCGTACCGGACGCCGGGGAAGTCGGCGGCGACCTCCTCGGCCACCTCGTCCCAGAGCACGTAACCGAACCTCGACGCGTTCGACTTGGTCGCGCTGGTGACGACGCCGCGCCGCTCCACCGCAAGCTCGAAGGCGTGACGCAGAATCCGTGCGACGCCCGACCGGGTGAAGACGCTCGTCTCGACGGCGACCTCGGCCGGGAGGCCCTGGTGCGCCCGACCGCCGATACCCGAGTACTCGCCCTCGGTGTTCTCCCGGAGGAAGAACATGTCGACGTCCGAGGGACCGCGGCCGGCGAGCGGGCCGGGGATGCCGTCCAGCAGCCGCACCGGGCGAAGGTTCGCCCACAGATCGAGCCGCTGCCTCAGCTCGAGAATCAGCCCCCAGAGCGAGACGTGGTCGGGCACCGAGGGATCGCCGACCGCGCCCATCAGCACCGCGACGTGGCCGTCGAGCGCCCCGCGCCAGTCCTCCGGCATCATCCGGCCGTGCTCGCGCCAGTAGGCGGAGCCCCAGGGGAGCTCCGTCCACGCGATCTCGACGCCGAGCGCGTCGACCGCCCGGCGCGCCTCGGCGGTCACCTCCGGGCCGACCCCGTCGCCGGGAAGGAGGGCGACCCGGTAAATCACACGCCCGCGCCGATTGCCCCCTGCACGCTCTGGACGTAGTCCAGCACCTCGTCGAGCGAGACGACGTCGGCGTACTTGGCGTTGATGTCGAACAGGTTCGCCTCGTGCGGCGCCTGCGCCCGGTCGGCCACGCAGTCGCGCGGTACCAGCGTCGGGTAGCCGTACTGGAGCAGGTCGATCGCGGTCGCCCGGACGCAGCCGCTCGTGGTCGCCCCGCAGAGGATCACCGAGTCGACGTGCTGCGAGACCAGGATCGCCGGCAGGTTGGTGCCGAAGAACGCGGACGCTCCCTTCTTGAGGACGATCGTCTCGTCGTCGCGCGGCTCGAGGCGCGGATCGATCTCCACCCAGCGACCGCCGACCTGGAGGTCCCCGAGAGACGGCACTTTCTGCAGCCACAGGCCGCCGTCCTTCAGGCTCGGCTCGTAGCCGATCGTCGTGAAGATCACGGGAATCGCCTTCGCCCTGGCCGCGTCGAGCAGCCGTCTCGTCGCCTCGACGGCGTCGGTCATGTCCGAACCGAGCGTGCACTCCGGATCGGTGAACCCGCAGCTGAAGTCGACGACGAGGACCGCGGGGCGCGACCCGAGCGTGACACTCTGGCCGAGCCGCGCCGCCGCGTAGATCTCGTGTGCCTGCTTGTCGCTCAAGCCGTGACTTTCTCCGCAGAGCCGAGCTGCTCCCCGACCCGCGCCCGCTTGACGAACTGGCCTGCGCCCGGCTCGGCGACCAGCTCGTCGTTCTCGACGATCGTCTGGCCGCGGACGAGCACCGCCTGCGGCGCGCCCGTTACCTCGGTGCCCTCGAACAGGCTGTAGTTCACGTTCGAGTGATGGCTCTCCGCCGTGATCGTCAGCGTCTTGTCCGGATCCCAGACGACCAGGTCGGCGTCGCTGCCGACGGCGATCGTGCCCTTGCGGGGGTACAGCCCGAAGCGCTTCGCCACGTTCGTGGAGGTCAGCTCGACGAAGCGGTTCATCGAGATCCGCCCGGTGCGCACGCCGAACTCATGCAGCATGTGCAGCCGGTTCTCGATCCCCGGGCCGCCGTTCGGGACGACCTGGAAGTCGCGGCCGTTGATCCCCTTCTGCTCCGGCCAGTTGAACGGGCAGTGGTCCGTCGAGACGACCGAGAGGACGTCGTGCTGGAGCGCCTTCCACAAGTGCTCCTGCTGGTCCTTGGGTCGCGGCGGGGGCGTGTAGATGTACTTCGCCCCCTCCCAGTTCGGCTTCTCGAGCGCCGACTCGTCGACGAACAGGTACTGGGTGCAGGTCTCGCCCCAGACGTCCCAGCCCTTCTCACGGGCGAGCGCGATCGGCTCGACCGCGGGCTGGCACGAGACGTGCACGACGTAGAGAGCCGCGTTCGCGACCCGCGCCAGCTGGATCGCCCGGTTCGTCGCCTCCGCCTCGGTCTCCATCGGCCGTGTCCGCGCGTGCCAGATCGGATCGCCCTTTCCGGCGGCGACCGCCTCCTTGACGATCACGTCGATCGCGTCGCCGTTCTCGGCGTGCACCATCACGAGGCCGCCGGTCTCGTTCGCGACCTGCATCGTCTTGAAGAGCGTCTCGTCGTCGACCATGACCGCGCCCTTGTAGGCCATGAAGAGCTTGTACGAGGTGATCCCCTCGTCGGGCAGCTTCGCCAGCGCCTCGAGCCCGCCGCCGCCCTCGAGGTCGGTGACGCCGATGTGGAAGCCGACGTCGATCACCGGCTTGCAGCGCTCGATCTTCTCGAAGTAGTTCTCGAGCGCTTGCGGAAACGGCGTCCCCGGCGCCTGCATGCAGAAGTCGACGAGCGACGTCGTGCCGCCGAACGCGGCCGCGACGGTCCCGGAGGTGAAGTCGTCGCACGTCGTCGTGCCGCCGAAGAACATCTCGATGTGCGTGTGCGGGTCGATCGCGCCCGGGATCACGTACTTGCCGGTGGCGTCGATCACCTTGTCGGCGTCGACGTCGAGCGACTGCCCGATCGTCGTCACCGTGCCGTTCTCGGCGTAGATGTCGCCGACGTAGTCGTCGGACGCGGTGACGATGCGCCCGCCCTTGATCAGCACGGACATGCGGTCTCCCTTCTACTCGGCCGTGTCGGTTGTATACAAAACCTCGCCGGAAGCGGCGTCAACCGGAGTTCGTTCGTGCCAGTCGGTTGCCCGCTGGTACTCCTGAGCAACCTGCAGCGTGAGGCCGTCCTCGCCGAGGCGGCCCATGAGCGACAGCCCGACCGGGAGGCCGTCGACGAAGCCACAGGGCACGACAGTGACCGGGAGCCCGAGGAGCGAGGCCGGCGAGTTGTACGGCATGATCAGCAGCCGGTAGTCGGAGGGGATCGCGTCCAGGCGCGGCGCGACGATCGGCATCGCCGGCGCCACGAGCAGGTCGAAAGCGCCGAGCTCGCGCGCCCACAGAGAGCGCACCCATTGCCTGGCCCGAAGGCCCGTGACGTGGGCGGTCGACGGCAGGAGCAGCCCGGCGAGCAGGCGTGCACGGACATCGGGCCCGTAGTCCGCGAGCCGGCTCCGGAGCCAGCCGAGGTGAACGGCGGCCGCCTCCGGGAGCATCACCAGCTGGGTGATCGTCGCGATCTCGTCGTGAAGCGGGAGGTCGACGGGCTCGTGGCTGCCCGGCAGCGCGCGGCAGGCTTCCTCGCAGACGGCGGCGACCTCGGGATCCGCCTGCTCGAACAGCCTGGTGACGACACCGATCCGCTGCACGGCCACCCTCGACTCGAGGGAGCGTCCGGACATGATCTCGACCGCACGGCGGCACTCCTCGGCGGTTCGCGCAAGGGGGCCGACCGAGTCGAGGGTCCAGGCGGTGGGGACGACTCCCTCACTCGGGACGAGGCCTGAGGACGGGCGGTGACCGGTGACCCCGCAGAACGCGGCCGGAATCCGGACGGAGCCTGCCGTGTCGGTCCCCAACGCCTGGTCGACGAGTCCGGCGGCGACGGCTGCGCCGCTGCCGCCGCTCGAGCCTCCGGTCGTCCGCTCGAGATCCCACGGGTTCCGGGCCGGGCCGAAGTGAGGGCTGTTCGTCAGCGCACCGAGCGCGAACTCGTGCGTGTTCAGCTTGCCGACGATCGTCGCGCCGGCCGCCCGGAGCCGCGCGACGCACTCGGCGTCGCGCTCGGGCACGTAGTCGAGGATCCTCGAAGCCGCCGTCGTCGGCATCCCGGCGACGTCGATCACGTCCTTCACGCCGACCCGCCAGTCGCAATCATGCTCCTCCCGGTAGAGGAACGCGTTATAGGGATCGAGGGTCACGGCGCCGCCTCGGGCGGGAGCCGCTCCTCGATCTCCGCGAGCGCCGGCAGGATCAGATCCAGGAAACCGCGCACGCCCTCGAGGTCGTCCTCGGTCGGGTGGACACCCTGGGCGGCGGCGGCTTCCCGCAGGCGCTCGACCGGGCTAGACTCGGACTCCATGCCCGTCTACGAGTACCGCTGCGACGGCTGTGACGAGCAGTTCGAGGAGTTCCTCTCCCTCTCGACGAAACCGGCGCCGCCGTGTCCGAAGTGCGGGAGCACGAAGGTCACCCGCCTATTCTCGCGGATCAACACCGAGTGGCTGCCGAGCGACGTCGCCTGGGACCGCGTCGGCCGTTCCTGGGACTAGTGCCCTGACGTGGCGTTCGCCGAGATCGGCGAAGGTGCCCGGCTCTACTACGAGCTGACGGGGCCGGAGGACGGCCCGACCGTCCTCCAGTTCGGCGGCGGCCTGTTCGGGCGGCACAACTTCGGCCTCGTCAACGACGGCTTCCGCGACCGGGGCTTCCGTCTCCTCTCGTTCGACGCGCGCGGCTACGGCGCGTCTTCGTGCCCGCGCGAGACGTACACGATCGAAGGCTGGGCGGCGGACGGGGCGGCCCTGCTCGACGCCGTCGGCCTCGACCGCGTCCTCGTCCACGGTACGTCGATGGGCGGGATGATCGCGATCGCCTTCACCGCCCGGTACCCGGAGCGGACGATCGCCGCCTGCGCCGACGTCGCCTTTGCAAAGGCCGACCTCTACCGGCGGACCGTGTTCCGCGTCTGGCGGCGGATGGCCGAGGAGATGGCGTGGGACGAGTTCTCCGACCACGTGACGACGCAGGCGGTTGGCGCCGCCTTCATGGAGAGCCCCGAGGGCGAGAACATCTTCCAGCTCGTCCGCGAGATCGTCGGCCTCAACGACCCGAACACGGTGCGCCAGGCCTGCCTGGCGATGGAGAACATGGATCTCTCGCCGCTCGTGCCGCAGATCGCGCGGCCGTTGTTGATGACGAACGGCACTCACGACATCCTCTGCCCGCCGGACCTGGCCCCGAGCGGCCTCGGTGCACGGCGGATGGCGGAGCTGAACGAGCACGTCGAGCTGGTCGAGTTCCCCGACATCGGCCATGCCGACCTGGTCGAGTGCCCGCAGGACGCGATCCGCATCGTCGGCGGCTTCTTCGACCGCGCGCTCGCCTCGGCGTAATCGCCTACTTCAGCGGGTTCGACCCCGCCATCCAGATGATCACGCGGCTGAACTTCCCGTTCGCGTCGATGTCGAAGAAGTTGCAGTTGTGCATGTCGTTCTTCGTCCCGTCCGTGAGCTCGCCGATGTAGCTCTGCTCGGTCGCGATCTTTCCCGCTTCTGGCTCGACGACGATGTTCTTGATCTCGTGGAAGATCGAGACCGAGTTGGCGCAGAAGTCGGTGAACATGCGGCGGATCTCGTCGGCGCCGGAGAAGACGGCGTGGTCGGTCTGCACCGTCAGCGTGGCGTCGTCGGCGAAGTGGGAGAGGATCGCGTCCACGTCCTTCGCGTCGACCGCCTTGAAGTAGCTGTCGGGCAGAGCGGCGAGCTGGTCGCGGGTCAGCGGCTGTGTCTGGGTGGCCACGATGCCTCCTCGGCTCGAATGTCAGACTTCCAGGGCGCGAGTCTATGCCGTCGACGTGCCCGGTGCACGCGGCAGAGCATGGCTAAGTGGTCATTTGAGATGACTGGTAGTATCCGATGACTATGAAGGAGATCGGAGCAGCCGAGTTTAAGGAGCACTGCTTGTCGATCCTCGACGAGGTCGACGAGGAAGGCCTGGTGATCACAAAGCGTGGCAAGCCCGTCGCGAAGCTGATCCCGATCCGCGCCGAGTCGAGCGCGCTGATCGGCGCCCTGGCGGGCAAGCTGGCGATCAAGGGCGACATCCTGTCGACCGACGCCGCCTGGGATGCTCAACCTTGACACGCACGTCTTCGTGTTCGCCCTTGCCGGCCAGCTGACCGCATCGGAGCGGCGGCTGCTCGAGCGCGACCGCTGGGGCATCTCGGCCATTGTGCTGTGGGAGATCGCCAAGCTCACGCAGCTCGGCCGGATCGATGTCGACCTCGAGGACTCGAGTGTCGTCCGTGCGCTGTCCAGCGTCCAGGTCTGGCCGCTGAGCCGTCGGATCGCCGTGACGAGCACGCGACTCGACGTTCAGGGCGATCCCGCCGACGAGCTGATCGCCGCGACGAGCGTGGTGCACGGCGCACCTCTGGTGACACGAGACCGCGGCCTTCGCCGCTCGAAGCTCGTGCCCCTGGCCCGCTAAGGCTCGTCTTGTGCCGGCTGGTGGTAGCGGTGCCAGTGGCGGGCGATCTCCGCACGTGTCGTCACCCAGACGTCCGGACGGGACCTGACGTGCTCGAGGAAGCGGTCGAGCGCCCGCGCCCGGCCCGGCCGGCCGACGATCCGGCAGTGCAGGCCGACGTTCATCATCCGGCCGCCCTCCTCGTAGAGTTGGTCGAAGGTGTCGACCAGGTAGGCGAGAAAGTCGTCGCCGGTTGCGAAGCCGTTCGGGATCAGGAACTTCATGTCGTTCACGTCCAGCGTGTACGGGATCACGAGATGCGGGCGGCCGGCGACCTCGACCCAGTACGGCAGTTCGTCCGCATAGTCGTCCGAGTCGTAGAGGAACCCGCCCTCCTCGACGACGAGCCGGCGGGTGTTCTCCGTGTTCCGCCCGGTGTACCAGCCGACCGGACGGACGCCGCATGCCCTTTCGATCGCCTCGATCGCCAGGCGCAGGTGCTCACGCTCCTCGTCCTCGGAGAGGCCCGCGTAGTCGAACCAGCGCCAGCCGTGGCTGGCCACCTCCCAGCCGGCGTCGACCATCGCACGGGCCGCAGCGGGGTTCTGCTCGATCGCCCGGCCGACCGCATACACGGTCAGCGGGAGGCCGTGGCCGGTGAAGATCCGGTGGACGCGCCAGAAGCCGACCCTGCTACCGAACTCGAACATCGACTCGGTGCCCAGGTTGCGACGTCCGACCGACGGTGCCGCGCCGACGACCTCCTGCAGGTACGACTCCGACTCGGGATCGCCCTCGAGCACCGAGCGCTCGCCGCCCTCTTCGTAGTTGAGCACGAAGCTGAGCGCGAGCCGCGCGCCGTCCGGCCAGCGCGGATCCGGCGGCGTCGCGCCGTAGCCGACGAGATCGCGGTCGCTCATGACCGCCGTGCCACCGCCTCGATCTCGACCAGCACGCCCGGCGGAAGTCCCGCCTGCACCGACGTCCGGGCGGGATAGGGTTGTGCGAAGAACTCGACGTAGACCCCGTTGTAGCCCGCAAAGTCGCCGAGGTCGGCGAGGTACGCGTTCACCTTGACGACGTCGTCCATGCTGCAGCCCGCCGCCTCCAGGCACGTACGGACGTTCTCGAGCGTCTGCCGCGCCTGCTCCGCGATTCCGCCCTCGACCAGGTTCCCGTCCGCGTCGTTGGCGATCTGGCCCGCCGTGTAGACCGTGTCGCCCGACACGACGACGGGCGAGTAGGGCGGCTTCGGGACTGCCAGACCTTCAGGTTGCAGCGCTTCTCTCGGCACCCACGTCTCCTTTCGGCTCGACTCCGAACACCCCCGCTTCGGCCAGCGCGCGAATCCGCGCCGGGTCGTATCCGCACACCTCGACCAGGATCTGCTCTGTGTGCTCGCCCCGCGCCGGCGCCGGCCGCACGGACGGCTCCGGGCCGGAGAGGCGGAGCGGAGAGGCCACCTGGCGCACCGTCCCCAGCCTCGGGTGCTCGTACTCGACGAGCCGCGCCTCGTCGATGGCGGCGGGGACGTCGTTGACCGGCGCGCACGGAACCCCGGCGCCGCCCAGCACGGCGAGCCACTCGTCGCTCGTTCGCCGGCGGAAGATGTCTCCCAGGATCGGCTCGAGCTCGTCTCTGTTTCTATCCCGGTCCGCGAACGTCGCGAAGCGAGCCTCGCGGGAAAGCTCGGGACGCCCGATCGCATCGCAGAGCAGCGCCCAGAACTTCTCCTTCGGGCAAGCGACCACGATCCACCCGTCCGCCGTCTCGAAGTTCTGGAACGGGACGATCGACGGGTGCGCGGAGTTGCGGCGCCGCGGCGGGACGTAGCCGCGCGAGGCCGCCCAGGTGCCGACGTACATCAGCTCGTGCTGCGCCGTCTCCAGCAGCGACACGTCGCAGTCGCAGCCCGTCCCGTCGCGTCGCGCACGCCAGAGGCCGGCCAGCACGGCGATCGCCGAGGCGTAGCCCCCGGACAGGTCGACCAGCGAGAGGCCGCTCTTCGTCGGGGGCCCGTCGGGGTCGCCGGTCAGGCTCATCCAGCCCGCGAGCCCCTGCATCATGTAGTCGTAGCCGCCTTGCGCGGCCCGACGGCCGGTCATCCCGAAGCCTGAGAGCGAGCAGCAGACGATTCGCGGGTTGACGTCCTTGAGGTCGTCGTAGGTCAGCCGCAGCTTCGCCGGCTGGTCGCCGCGCAGGTTGGAGTAGACGACGTCCGAGCCGCGTACGAGGTCCTCGAAGACGGCGCGCGCCTCCGAGTGGCGCAGGTCGAGCGAGATGCTGCGCTTGTTGCGGTT
>JBKPMR010000048.1:0-7086 GCA_046732255.1 Actinomycetota bacterium | reverse complement strand
GACGACAACGCCCGAAAGCTCGTGAGACGGAATCGCCGGTAGGCGATCGACCGGCCACTCCAGCTCGTCGCGTGTAATCGCTGCCGCACGCACCCGCACCAGCACCTCGCCCGGATGCGGCGACGGCGTCTCGATCTCCTCGACCTTCAAGCCATCGTGGTGCAGCCGTACCGCCAGCACACTGTTCCCCCTGCTGCCCCTGTTGGACGACGTTCCTCAGGAGATCTTGCCATCCCCGCACCTCCCGCTCGGAGACGTCGACTGCAGCGTGACCTGACACGAGATTCTGGGCGGTGCAGTTCGAGCCAGGACGGATCGCAGACGCAGACCTCACCGCCGGTGCGCTTTGGAGCCGGAGCCGCGACGCCAAGCCGGATCACGAAACGCGGCCGCGCCGCAGCCGCCGGCTGATACCCGAGCCTCACCGAAACCGCAGAACGATAAATAATTATTGACTAACGATAAATGAGCCACTACAGTGAGCTTCGACCTACGGCCAAGCGGAAGGTGGTTATGAAACGAGGCTCGATCCTGTTCCTGCGGGCAGTCGTGGTCCTCGTCGGCGTCGGCGCTCTCGCGCTCTTGCTCTGTGAACCTCAGACCGAAGGCAGAAACGCGCACGCCACGGTCTACGAGATCTACTTCAAGGACCCATTCCTGGCGTACGTCTACGTCGCCTCCATTGCGCTGTTCGCAGCGCTCTACCAGGCATTCCAGGTGCTGGGGTACGTCGGGCAGGACACGATGCTCTCCCCCGCCGCGGTCAGACGCCTGCGAGCGATCAAACATTGCGCGCTGATCATCATCGGCTTCGTTGCCGGGGCCGAGCTCATCATCATCTCGAGCCGCAGTGATGACCCTCAGGGTGGCTTCTTCATCGGCGTCCTCATCGCGTTCGCCGCGACCGTGGTCGCAACGGCGATGTCCGTTCTCGAGCGAACCCTGCAGAACGCCGTGGACATCAAGTCAGAGCATGACCTCACGGTATGAGGTCGCACTCCAGACGATGATCGTCGTCAACATCGACGTCATGCTCGCGAAGCGGAAGATGAGCGTCACCGAGCTCGCGGACAGGGTCGGCATCACGATGGCAAATCTCTCGATTCTGAAGAACGGAAAAGCCAGAGCGATCCGACTCTCCACCCTCGAGGCGATCTGCAACGCATTGGACTGCCAGCCGGGCGACATCCTCGAATACAGGAACGACGAGGAAGGCCGCGTAGCGCCTCCGATTCACGTTCTCCCGGTGGATCAGGTCAGAGAGGCTTGACGGCGACCCTCTCGTCGTCCTCTCGGATCAGATCGGGGCTTCCGCCTCACCGTCTTCCGTAGAGCCCGCCCGATCGCGCTACTTCACTACGGCCGAGCGATGGATCGACCTCCTTCGCCGGATCACTACCTCCGAGGACGGCGATCGGCTCGCCGGCAAACGACAAAAAATGCCACGGAGGTAGACATGAACACACAGTCCGAAGCCCAGATCCACCGCTGGCGCGCCTTCGCCGTGCTGGCGGTCTTGCCCCATGCTTCCCGTGACGAACGAGACGCCAGAGCGGGAAGCGGCCGACCAAGCGGATCCGCCGCGCGACGTTCCCCCAGCGTCCGTCGCAGGCGCGCTCCTCGGCGTGGCCACCGACTGGCTACAGCGCGGATGCCTGCGACCGCCGCGCGAGCTGACCGTCCTGACCGAGCCGCTCCTGAGCGCCCTGCGCGACAGCACCGGGACGGCGAACGCGTAATCGACGGCGCAGACTCGCTCCTTGCGCGTGCTGTTGGCGCGCTCATGGACCAGGCGTCGGTACGGTCTTGGCCTGAACATGATCAGCGTCTTCAGAACCTGCCGTTTTCCTCTGGCGCTCGCGGTGTCCGTGCCGGCGCTCGCAGTCCTCGCCGCCTGGGCGGCTGCTGACGGGCTGCGACCGAGCGCAGAGGTCATCGCGACGTTCGGGCCGGCGAAGCACTACGTCAGCAATCCCGCGGTCACCTAGGACCCGGCGAGCGTACCTCCCGGTAGCAGGGTTCAGATCGTGCAGCGACGACAGGACAAGGGCGGCGACGCCGGCAATGTCATGATCGAAACGCTGCGTGTCTAGGGGCCTGAAGCCTAGGACGAGGTACTACGCCTACGCCCACACCCGCCCGTGCGGGGCCACGCCCGCCGCCGCCGGCAGACGCACCCAAGCCGGGCAGAACGAGATCTGGCTCGGCTTCAGAACCGACGTCCGCGGCGATGCCACCTCCTCCACCCGCCAATACTGGCTCTTGCCGGGCCAAGCCCACTCGATCCCCATCCAGTCCCGGCCGACCTCCGGGCCAGTGGCGTGTGTCACGGTCGCCCTCGATTAGTGATCGAGCCTCCCGCCTCGCCGGCGTAGAGCGCCGGCCCCCGGTGGTAGCGTCGGTTCGTGATCAACGCCCACCTCGCAGCGGAGCTCACCGTGGACGGCGAGCAGTGGCCCGTGTTCGAGTCCGACGAGACCACCTTCGCTGCTCGCACGCTGTTCCCACCGTGGACTGACACGCGCCTCGTTTGAGCGGCTCCGGCCGATCCCGTGGGCCTTCCTGCTTCGCAGGGCCCGCGCTGCGGCAGGGACAATCCAGAGCTCGCGTGGAATCATTCGCGTCGATGAGTGTCGCAGCGGTGGACGAGCTCCTACGTCTGGGCCGCGAGGCGCTCAGAACGGCGGACTGGGAGCGCGCCGCCGCCTTGTTCGAGCAGGCCGCTGAGATCGGCGAGACCGCGGAGGTTCTCGACGGCTTGGGCGAGGCGCTCCAGTTCGGGGGTGAGCATGCGCGAGCGATCGAGGTGAAGGAGCGGGCGTTTGCCGAATACGAGCGGTGTGGCCGCCGGGCGGAGGCTGCCGAGCTTGCCCGCTGGCTGGCGTTTCTCCACGTGTCGGTCCACGGCAACGTCGCCGCGGCCAACGGGTGGATGGCACGGGCGGAGAGCGTGCTGGAGGGGGTCGAGGAGTCTGCGGCGCATGGCTGGCTGATGCTCGATCGTGCTCCTTGGACCTCCGATGCCGCAGAGCGCGAGCAGTTTGCGACGGCGGCGATTGCGATCGCCAGGCGGTACGGCGACAGGGACCTCGAGTTCGATGCGATGGCGCTGCTCGGCGAGGCGTACGTCGCTTCAGGGCGCGTCACCGAAGGGATGAAGCTGCTCGACCAGGCAATGGCCGCGGTCACCTCGGGAGAGGTCGTGGGCGTGGGCCCTGCGGGAGAGATCTACTGCAGGCTGTTGAGCGCCTGCGAACAGGCGACCGACGTGAGACGTGCCGAGCAGTGGCTCGCCGCCGCGACTCGCTTCGACGCGTGGGGCGACTTCGTGCCGCCGACTTGTCGGATGCACTACGGCGGGATCCTGATCGCACTCGGCCGCTGGGACGAGGCGGAGCGCGAGCTGCTCGCCGCGATCCGGATCTTCGAGACGGGCTACTGGGCGTCCCAGCTCTTCGCGGTCTTTCGACTCGCGGACCTGCGCATCCGGCAAGGACGATTCGAGGAGGCCGAGCGTCTGCTGGAGGGCTTCGACTGGCACACGAACGCCAGGCGGTCGCGTGCGAGGATCGCGTTGGCGCGCGGCGACCTCGCTCTGGCCGGGGACCTCGGCCGCTTGTGCCTCGAGGGCACGCCGTCCTCCGACCCTGATTGCGCAGCCGTGCTCGCCTTGCTCGTCGAGGTACAGCTCGCCGGTGACGACCTCGCCGCTGCGGAAGACACACTCGACCGGCTGTCGGCTCTTGCGGTCGAACGCCAAGACGACCGGACTCGCGCGGTCGCCAAGCTCGGCGAGGGAATGGTCCGGGCCGCTCGAGCAGACGAGCATGCGCGGGCGGACTTCCAGGTGGCGCTGGAGCTGTTCTCGGGGCTCGGTCTCGCCCTCGAGGCCGCGCAGGCCCGGGTGGCGCTCGCCCGCGCGCTCCGCTCGCACGCGCCCGCGGCGGCAGTCGTCGAGGCACGGCACGCGTTGGCAACGTTCGAACGTCTCGGCGCGATCCGAGACGCCGACGCTGCGGCCGCCCTGCTCCGAGAGCTCGGGGCCCCGGCGCGGACGTTCCCGAAGGGCTATGGGACGCTGACCAAGCGCGAGACGGAGGTCTTGTCGCTCCTCGCCGAGGGATGCTCGAACGCAGAGATCGCCAAGCGGCTCTACATCAGCCGGCGAACGGCGGAGCACCACGTCGCTCACATCCTCGGAAAGCTCGGCCTCCGCAGCCGAGCCGAGGCGGCTGCGTACGCGCTGCGCGAGCAGATCAAGAATCCGTAGCAGGATGGGTAGTCCCACCGATGCTGAGCGCTGCGCACGCGTCCATCCTTGCTCTGGTGGAGACAGAGCTGGATCAGGAGCTCGAGAAGACGCAGGCTGCACTGCTCGCCCGATTCGCGCCCGAGACTCGTATCCGCCGCATCCGCTGGTCGGAGGGCGAGACGCAGGTCTTCGAACTCGGCAGCGGGTCGCCGCTTCTCTATGTCCACGGTGGATTGGGCGGCGCCTACGAGGTGGTGCCGATCCTCGCGGCTCTCGCGGAGAACCACCGCGTCCTCGCCGTCGACCGGCCGGGTCACGGGCTGGCGAGTCCGTTCGACTACCGCGGCGTCGACCTGCTCGACCACGGGCGAACGTTCCTGCGAGAAGTCGTGGACGGCCTCGAGCTCTCGACGGTCGACATGGTCGCCAACTCGCTTGGCGCGTTCCTGTCCGTCGCCTTCGCTCTCGATGCTCCCGGCCGCGTGTCGCGCCTTGTTCTTGTCGGCGCCCCGTTCGGGATCGCGCGAAGGCCGCCCCTCCTGATGCTTCCGATCGGATTCCCGCTCATCGGCTCGCCGCTTGGCAGGTACCTGTTCTCGAACGCGACGCGGGACGGGAGCCGGAAGTTCTGGGGGCAGGTCATCGTCAAGCATCCCGAGCGAGTCGACGACCTCGTGCTCGACGTCGACGTCGCGCACACGCGACGAAACGTCGAGAGCATGCTCAGCTTGATTGCGTGTATCGCCGATTGGCGCCGGCTTGGGTACCGACGCGAGCTGATCCTCGGCGAGCGCTGGCGAGCCTTGACGACGCCGACGCTCCTCCTCTGGCCCGAACACGACGCCTTCGCATCGCCGGAGGAGGGTGAGGCTCTCCTCGCGAAGAATCCGAATCTCCGCCTCGTTCGAGTTCCGGGGGCAGGCCACAACGCGTGGTTTGACGACCCTAAGACAGTCCTAGCCGAGATCGAGCGCTTTCTGGCCTCAGAGCCACGAAGCGGAGTGGAGGCAGTCGCGTAGCTCACTGGGGTCGTACTTGTCCGCGAGTGCGCAGCGGCTGACGGATACAAGTTTCCGGTGGTGATGCCCTCATCGTCAGCTTCTACGGAATTTGGCCCTGCGAACCGGTATTCGGCAGCTGCTCGAGCGGGTCAGGGCGGCCAGCTATTGCTGATTCGAATGAACGTAAGGGAGGGCCTCGACCGAGGGGTCCTGGGACGGGTTTGGGGACAGGTTCGAGGGTTCTCAGGGCCGCTCGGAGAGCCTCAAGTAAGGCATGAACAGCCAAGAACAACGCCGCAGATGCACGGAAAACGAGGAAAGAGCGCATTTCCTCCGACTCGCCGCCGCATACCCAATTCTCCATGGTAAGGAGGGGGTCGACGGTTCGAGTCCGACAGAGGGCTTGATTGCCTGCCTCGCGCCGGGCGTCAGGTGACAACTCGGCGACACGCCCCCTGGTACCAGGATGGTACAGCGCTTCGCGGGCGTCTTTGCGCTACTTCGCAGAGCGCATCCGCCGCGCTACTCCACCGACACGCCCTCGACTTCCTCCACACGCTCGTAGGCGATGAATTTCGCGCCGCCCGGCGGTCACACTCTAGAGACGACTGGGCGATGTGTGGTGCGTCGCCGAGTCCGCGATGCGCGCGCCGCTTCGACAATCTAAGGAGGACGAGTGTCCGTGACCAGACCGTTTCGGTTTGGGGTCGTTTGCCCACTCACAATTGATCTGCGGGACTGGCGAGATCGGGTTCGTCGCATCGCAGACAGCGGCTACTCGACGCTGCTGATGCCCGACGTCCCTGGATGGCAACCGGCGCCAGGCCCGACGCTGGCCCTCGCAGCGGAGCTCGCCGACATACGGGTCGGCACC
Source organism: Actinomycetota bacterium (assembly GCA_046732255.1). Lineage (GTDB taxonomy): Bacteria > Actinomycetota > Thermoleophilia > Gaiellales > Gaiellaceae > DATBLE01. The sequence continues at coordinate 959 of JBKPMR010000048.1, read as the reverse complement.
TGGGTGTACGCGTCGCCTGTACGCCCTGCTTGGACCACTGCGTGGGAAGCGCACTCGCTGTCGGTTCTCAGCGAGGGTCGCTTCGAGATGGGCATCGGCACCGGACGGCCAGGGATCGAGGACCAGCTCCGCGAACTCGGCCTGCCCGTTGTCCCACGAGGCGAGCGGCTCGCCCAGGTACGTGACACGGTCGCGGCGCTACGACAGCTCGACGGCCCCGACCTGCATACACCGGTGGTGATGGCAGTGCGCGGACCGAAGGGTCGAGCACTTGCTGCCGAGGTGGCGGACACGGTTACCTTCGTGGCGATGCCGGATCACCCTGGCGTCGAGATCGCCCAGCTCGCCCGTGACTTCCGCGCTCTCCGGGACGTCGAGCTCGCGCTCCACGTGCCGGTTGTCGGCGACACAGTCGCGCCGTTCATGGCCCCTCCCGACACCGACCCGGTCGCACTGCGCGCCATAGACTCACTGGCCATACTCTCCGCTGACCCGGCGGCGGCAACCGAGGAAATCCAGCGGCGACGGGAGGAGATTGGCTACTCGTACTTCGTCTTTGGCGCCGGCTCTGCCGACACGCTCGCCCCGGTCGTTGCTGCTTTGGCCGGACACTGAGCCCGAAACCCGTCAGGTGATCCGTTGTGGGACGAGGCGCGTGGCCCGCGGCGTTCCCGTCGCGCAAACTCTCGCGCAATGGCGCGTGATCGTGTCCAGTGAGCACGACTCCGCTCGTGTTCCGGTGCGCCGCTTCCTGCCTCCACGAGCCGCGGGACGACCGTCTCGCATCGGCATTGGGCTCAAGCCCTCGCGGCGAAGAATGCCGGCCGACATGGCGGTATCCGCAGAGTTACAGTCGCACGATGGAGCGCGTGGAGTCCGCTCGCCGGTTCGAGGTCCCGGTCGAGGGCGCCTTCGCGTTCATCACGGACACCGGTAACTGGTCGAAGTTCTGGCCCGGC
>JBKPMR010000047.1:0-7137 GCA_046732255.1 Actinomycetota bacterium | reverse complement strand
TTCCCGCTCTCGCCTAGCCCTCGACTCAGCGGTGCTCGATCACCTGGTCGATGATGCCGTATTCCTTCGCCTCGTCGGAGCTCATGAAGTAGTCGCGCTCCATGTCCTTCGAGACCTTCTCGAGCGGCTGGTCGGTGTGGTTGGACATGATCTCTTCCATCTTCCGCTTGAGGGCGATCGTCTCCCGGGCATGGATCTCGATGTCGGTCGCCTGCCCCTGGAAGCCACCCCAGACCTGGTGGATCAGGATCTTGGCATTCGGCAGCGCCATCCGCTTCCCTTTCGTGCCGCCGGCGAGGAGGAGCGCGCCCATGCTCATCGCGATCCCGACGCAGATCGTCTGCACGTCAGGCTTGATGAACTGCATCGTGTCGTAGATCGCCAGCCCGGAGTACACGGAGCCGCCCGGCGAGTTGATGTAGATCGAGATGTCCTTGTCGGGATCCTCCGACTCCAGATGCAGCAGCTGGGCGACGATCAGGTTCGCAATCTGGTCGTCGATCGGGGTGCCGAGGAAGATGATGCGCTCGTTCAGCAGGCGCGAGTAGATGTCGAACGCGCGCTCGCCGCGCGAGGTCTGTTCGATCACCATCGGGATCAACGGGCTCATCAGGCAGGCTCCTTGCTTCCGGGGGTCCACAGCTTCGTCTCGGGAGCGGCCGCTCCTTTTTCGGGCGTCCACAGCTTCTCGCGCGCGCGGGCGAGGTCGAGCGGGATCTTCTCGGCGTCGGCAACGACCAGGTCGAGCGCCTTCCGCATGCGCAGGTCCTCGCGCAGAAGCTCGTGCCGACCGGACGCGAACACCTGCTCGACGATCTCGTCGGCGGCGTCGCCCTCCGCCTCCGCGTGCTCGCGGACGAACTCGCGCAGCTCGTCGTCCGTCACCTCGACACCGGCCTTGTCGGCGACCGCTTCGAGGATCAGTTCGCGGGCGATCGACTGGGTCGCCTCCGACCGCAGCCGCTCCTCGAGCTGCTGCGGCGACTGGCCGGACGCGGCGAGGTACGTCTCGGGCGAGATCCCGCGGCGTTCGAGCGACCGGACGAGACCGGCGAGCAGCTCACGCGTGCGCGCTTCGATGAGCGGCCCCGACGGCTGGACGTTGGACGCGTCGACGAGTGCATCGACGGCGGCGGCGCGGAATTGGGTCTCTGCCTCCTCCTCGATCTGCGTGCCGATCTTCTGCTCGAGATCCGTGCGCAGCTCGCCGAGCGTGTCGAACTCGCTGGCGGCGCGGGCAAGCTCGTCGTCGAGCGGGGGCAGGATCTTCTCCTTCACGTCCTTGAGAGTGATCTCGACCGTTCCACGCTCGCCGTCGGCGAGCTCGAACCCGACCTCCTTGGTCTCGCCCACCGACATCCCCAGGATCGCCTCTTCGATCTCTTCGAGAACGCGTCCCGCGCCGAGCTCGACGACGTAGTCGCGCTGCGCCTCTCCCCCCTGCTGGACGAGGTCGACGACGACCGTATCCCCGGCCTGAGCGGCCCGGTCAGCGGGCGCGAGCTCGGCCACCGCAAACCGGAGTGCTTCGATCTGCTCGTCGATCAGCTCCGGCGGGACGTCCGCGCCGACGTACGGCACCTCGAGCCCCTTCCAGTCCGCAACCTCGACCTTCGGCTGGACGTCGACGGTCGCGGTGAAACTGAAGTCCTGGTCGGACGACGCCGGCAGGTCGTAGTCGTATTCCGGGCGGGCAACGGGCCTGATCCGGGTACCGACGAGCGCGTTCCGGTACCAGCCTTCGATGTGGCTCTCGACCGCCTCGGAATAGAGCCGCTCCTTCCCGATCCGGGAGACGAGCACCTGCATCGGCACCTTCCCCTTGCGGAAGCCGGGGATCTTGACGCTCGCGGAGAGGTCGGAGGCAGCGTGCTCGACCGCGTGCTTGACGTCGTCGCGGGGAACGTCGACCGTCAGGCGGACTTTGTTCTCGGGCAACTCCTCGACGCGGGCGGACACGGGCCCATCGTAGCCCGCTCGCCGCAGCCTACGGCTGCGTTGCTCGCTCGCACGGGGGAAACAGCCGGTTTCCCCCGTGAGCCCCCTTCCCTGAAGGCGCGTGCTCACGGCAGGCGGTTGTGGGCCGCGCCCGCCATGTCGGTCGCGGCAACGAGGTCGATGCGGGCGGAGGGACTCGAACCCCCAAGAGCCGAAGCTCACCAGGACCTAAACCTGGCGCGGTTGCCAATTTCGCCACGCCCGCGAGCACCCAAAGGATACGAGCCGCCCTTGGCCGCCGCCGACCTGCGCGGCGGCGGCCCACAGCCGTTCTCGGTCAGGCTGACGCGTGACCCCAGAAAGTCGTCGGGCCCGAAGGGCCCGGACTTGCTGGGGTTAAAGGAAGGGGTGGCACTGGACGCCCGGCGCTCGACGATTCCCCCAGAAATCGAACACCGGCTGTTCCCGGGAGAGGGAGGTTGAGGTGCGCCACCCCTTCGCTGGGACTAGTTTGGCCGATCTGGAAGATTTCTAAACACGCGGCGACGATCCTCTTCGCGTCGCTCGCTCCGTCGGCGCCGGTCACCGATCCGGTGAGCCCCGAGCACGACGATCGGCGTCAGCACGATCAACCCGAGGAGGATGCCCGGGATGATCAGCACCCATTTTGCCGAGACGCGTCCCGTCTTCGAGAAGGCCTGACCCGCTTGAGGCGCGAAATCCGGCTGCGCGAGCACCTTTGAGTCCGACCCGGCCGGCGCGAACGTGGCCGCCGGCACCGCGGAGTCGACGAGCCAGTGACCGCCGACCTTCCGCATCGTGAAGTTGACCGAGACCGCGCCCAGTGGAGCGCCCTTGCGCAGGTGGACGAGCAACACGATCTCGGCTCGGTTCTTCGCCACCCGATCCAGGGTCCACCCGTGGAAGCTCGTTCCGATCACCGGGAACGGAGGGACGGGCAGGTTGCCCTGCGCCCAGCTCGCCCGGTCGATGCCGACCCGCATCTTCGCCGTCGCCAGCGGCCATGCCCGCTCGGAGTGGCGGCGGCCGATCGCGGCCGGAACGAAGACGTCCAACGCCCGGTTGATCGCCGCTCGATCGCTCGGCGACAGTGTCGGTTTCGCGTCCGCTACGGACGCCGGCCAGCCGACGATGACGACGGCGGCAACGACCCCGAGCGCAATGCGGCGCACGCCTCGACACTAGCAAAAGCTTTTTGGCGGTTACGGTGGGGCGAGGTCCTACGCGGCGTGAACACGATGCAGCCTTCGACGTGCGCTCTCGAACAGAAGCCCGACACGATCGCGGTGCCCGGACCGCGGCCCCTCGCGCGGGTCGGCGGAGAGCCTGATCAGCTCGGCTTCTGGGAACGTGTCTTCGACCTGCTCGGCCGGCACGAGCAGCCGCCTGCGCCGCCAGCTGCCCGAGACCACCACCAGCGCGTCTGGCCGGTCGTGGCGGTGGCCGAAGCGGACCCCCTCGACGGTGCCGATCACCTCGGAGCCGACCTCGACCTGAAATCCCTCGCAACGCCGCAGCCAGTATGCGAGCCCCCGCACTGCACACTGGTCGGATAGCTCGACGAGCCGCACGGATGAAGCCGGGCTAGGCACTGTCTCCGGCGTGCCGCTCTCTGATCGTCGGCGAAGAGCGTCGACCTCGGCGCGGAGAGCCGCGACCTGCGCGGCCTGATCGTCCAGCCGTCGTTCGATCGCGACCCGGCGTTCGCGCTCGCGGACCACCTCCTCCTCGAGCGCGACGACCTGATCTTCGCTCACGCGCGAGCCGGCAGGTGCGAGCAGATGGCGTTCCAACGCCGACTCCCGGCCTCGTTCGCTGCGAACCAGCCAGCTACCCTCGTCGTTCGACGCACCACTTGCCCGCCGGCTGGAAGTCCTGCTCTTGCCCATCGTCCGCGGCCGGATGCCGTTCTCCTGACACCTTACCGCTTGTTTCGCTGCCGAGGACAGAGCCGACCTCTGCCGTTTGCCGGTGTCGCCGCGCGGGAATCGCATCTGAGGATGGCGAGCGTCCTGCTTCTCCGCGGGCCCGGGAGTGATGCCGAGGATCGGCACCCGCTCGACGCCGGGGACGAAGAGGCACTCGCGTCTGCCTATCGCGAGCTCGTCGGCTTCGCGACGTCGGTCGAGGACGGCGCGATCGCCCACGAGCGGGACGGCGAGATCGTCGCCGCGTGGAACCACGAGGGCGCGCTCCGCCTCGCCCAGTTACTTCCACCCGCGTACGGTGATCTCGCGAACGCGATTCGCGAACGCCACCAAGAGTGAGCGGCCCCGGGAGGAGTCGAACCTCCGCACGCAGCTTCGAAGGCTGCCGCTCTGTCCGCTGAGCTACGGGGCCTTGCGGGGAACCGAGGGGTGACCGATGGGACTCGAACCCACAACCACCGGGACCACAACCCGGGGCTCTACCAATTGAGCTACGGCCACCGCGGTGCGGACAGTCTAGCCGCGTAAACGCGGGGGAAACGGCCGGTTTCCCCCCGCGAGCCCCCTTCCCCGGCTTTGCTCGCGGCCAGCCGCACTCGGCCGCCCCCGTCATGCCGGTCGCGGCCGTGAAGGGCGCTACCCTTCGCCTGCGCGCCTGTAGCTCAGGGGACAGAGCGGCGGCCTTCTAAGCCGCGGGTCGGGGGTTCGAATCCTCCCAGGCGCAAAGCTCGCGGCGCCCTGGACATGCGGAGCGCCACAACATCAGGACTCGGGAGCCGGCGAGGCCGGCGGCGGGTCCGCCGGCAAGGACGGCTCGGTCGCCGGTGACGCTCGCGCCCTTCGATGCCCCTGCCAGTCGATCAGCAGCACCTGGATCGCGCCGGCGACGGGGATCGCGCCCAGGGCGCCCAAGATTCCGGCCACCTTCGCGCCGATCAGGATCGCGACCAGCACGGCAAGGGGCGAGAGCTGCACCGTGCGGGAGTACACCACCGGCTGCAGGAAGTGGTTCTCGATCTGCTGGTAGACGACGAAGAAGACGACCACCACGACCCCTGCGGTGATCGAGTGGATGAAGGCGACGATGCCGATGATGATCCCGGCGAGGGTCGCGCCCGCCAGCGGGATCAGGTCGAGGATCGCGACGATCACGCCGAGCGCGACCGCGAAGGGCACGCCGAGGGCAAGCAGGACAATCGTCGTCAGGGTGCCGGCGATCAGGCTGATCAGCAGGTTCCCCGAAACGTATCCGCCGACGGTGCGGTAGATGTCGTAGCCGACCTTCCGCCACCGGGGCCGCGACTCCTCCGGGAGCAGGCTGAAGACCCGCTCCATCCACATTGGGCCTTCGAGCAGCATGAAGAACGTGAGGAACGCGATCGTGATCGTGGCGACGACGAGCGAGATCACGCTTTTCGTGACCGAGACCGCTGCGCCCGTGAGGCCGAGCACCCTCGAGGCGCCGCCCTCCTTCACCTGCTCGCGGATTCTCTCGACGATGTGGTACTTGGTCTCGAGGAAGCCGAACCTCCCCTTTCCCTTCGTGAGATCGTCGACGTAGCCGGGCACCGCCTGGACGAAGTCGTTGACCTGGTTGACCAGCGTCGGGATGAACGCGTACCCGATCGCCGCGATGCCGACCAGCGCCAGCAGGTACGTGAGCCCGGCCGCGTATCCGCGCTTCTTCACCCCGTGGCGCATGAACCACTCGACCGCCGGGTTGAGCGCCATCGCGAGGAAGAGCGCGACGAGCAGCCAGGTGATCACCTGCCGCGTGACGGAGAGCAGCATCAGCAGTGCCCACGCCGCGATCACCAGTGCGATGACGGCCAGCACCGTCCGCACGCTGAAGCGCACCACGCGCTCCTGGCCCATCGCGGAAGCATCGCCGCGGCGCCGGACGGCTAAGCTCGAGAGCATGGCCAACGCAACGCTCCACACCAGTCACGGCACGATCGAGCTCGAGCTCTATCCGGGCGACGCTCCCAAAACCGTCGAGAACTTCGAGACCCTCGCCGGGAAGGGGTTCTTCGACGGCGTCATCTTCCACCGCGTGATCCCGGACTTCATGATCCAGGGCGGCGACCCGACCGGCACCGGCTCGGGCGGGCCCGGCTACCAGTTCGAGGACGAGCCCAACGAGCACCGCGTCGAGCGCGGGGCGCTCGCGATGGCGAACGCCGGCCCGAACACGAACGGCAGCCAGTTCTTCATCGTCACCGCAAACTCGTGCCCGTGGCTCGACGGCAAGCACACCGTCTTCGGGCGCGTCACGTCCGGGATGGACGTGGTCGACGCGATCTCGACGGTCGAGACCGACGCGTCGGATCGGCCGCGCGAGCCGGTCACGATCCAGCGAGTGGAGCTGGCAGCGGCGTAGGCGCCGGGGTCGGCGCACCGACCGGAGAGCGCCGCAGCAGCCAGAACCCGCCTTCCAGCGCGGGGCCGATGCAGACCGCGAACACGACGGTCCCGATCCCCACCTTGCCGCCGAGCGCAAAGCCGGCGACGAGCGCGAGCACCTCGAGGCCCGCCCGGACGAGTCCGAGCCTGAGATGCGTTCGGGCGGCGAGCACGACCATGAGCGAGTCCCGCGGCCCGGCCCCCATCCCCGCCCCGATGTAGAGCGCGGACGAGAGGCCGAAGAGCACCATCGCTGCCGCAAGGAGCCCGATCCGCACGCCCAGCGGATCATCCGAAAGGGCATCGACCCAGTCGATCGCCGTCAGCGCCTGGGTGAAGGCGCCGACGAGGACCGCGTTTGCGACCGTCCCCACTCCGATCCGGGCGCCGAGCGCCCAGGCGACGCCGACGACGACCACGCCGACGGCGATGATCGCCTCGCCGAAGGTCAGCGGCGTGTGCTTCGCGATGCCCTGGTGGAGCACGTCCCACGGCGAGAGCCCGAGTCTCGACTCCAGCTGGAAGACGACCGCGAGCGCGAACAGGGACAGACCGACGACGAGCGCGAGCGACCGCGCGACCAGCCCGCCGCGCACGCGAGGGGGAACGTGCATTGCGGCCTACGCTAGTCGAGCGCCAGGGTCAAACCGCCCTCCTTCTGTCAGGGACAGTCCCCTGCGGGGACAGTCCCTTGGCGAGGCGGGTCCCAAGCGCCCGACCGGGGTCGAACCGGTGATTAGAGCTTGGAAGGCTCTCGTGTTACCGCTACACCACGGGCGCGCACGACTAGCGTACCGCCGGTGGATCCGTATCGCTGGTCCTGGGACGCCGACGCACTGGTCGTCAT
>JBKPMR010000046.1:0-49737 GCA_046732255.1 Actinomycetota bacterium | reverse complement strand
GGGTCTCGAAGTTCGCGATCCTCGTCGGTCCGAGGGCCGCCTTCGAGGTCGAGGTGAACCCGAGGAAGAGCTCGGCCGTGTCCGGGATCAGCTCGGCGCCGTTGATCGCGGCCGCGGTGGCCATCGCCTTCGGCAGGCTCGTCTCGCCGCCGAAGCCGCCGCCGGCAAAACCGCGCCGGATGCTGGTCACGGTGAAGATGCCGCGGAGGTCGTCGAAGAGCGCCTGCGCACCCTCCTTGACGTGGTCGAGGGAATCACTGCGCAGCAGGACGGCGACGTCGTTGTCCTCGAGGACGGACGTGTCAGGGTCGCTCGGAAATCGGATCGCGTCTTCGAGCGCGTGCACCGTCCGGCCCTCGGCACCCGTCGCCCTCCGGTCGACCGGGAGGTGACGTGCCACAGCGTTCGGCACGTAGCGACGGAGGTACGGCAGGCCCCACGCGACCGTCACGCCGAGGCCCGCTGGGGTCGGCTCGAAGCGTGCATCCAGGTCGTCGAGCGCGCGGGTGAGCTCCGCGCGGGCGCCGGCGAGGTCGGCCCGGGACTCGCCGACTGCGAGCTTCGCGGTCACCACCTGGTGGTGAAGCGGCGGGACGACGACCTCGACCTGGTTGTCGGTGACGATGCGGACCCCGTCGAGCACGTGCTGCTCAGGCGGACGCACCCGCACCGACGGGCGTTTCGGCGTGGTCGTCAGCTGGTCGACCAGCTCGTACACCCCGGCGCCGGCCAGCGCAGCGGCGGCGGCGCCGCCGAGGAGCTGTCTGCGGGTGAGGCTCACTTGGTTACGCGGCAGGCCGCACGACCACCAGGTCCTTCATCATGCGGTCGAGGTTCGCGACGACCTGCTTGTACGTGTACGGCGGGGTGACGTGCTCGCTGAGCGCATAGAGCGTCCCGTTCGTCCGCCAGGCGTAGAGGACGTGCCACTGGTCGGCGCCCTGGTTGGCGGTGTAGGCCGTCACCCGCAGCCCGCCGATCGACTTCGTCCAGCGCGGGTCGGCGAAGCAGGGAATCCTGGTGTGGCGGGTCGCGCCGTTCTCGGTGATCGTGTCCTGGCAGACGGGGATCCCGGTGTGACCCGGGTAGCCGCGGAAGTTGACGTGAACCTCGCCGTTCACCCCGCCGACGTCGTGGTCGACGGACACGAAGCTGACGAGGTAGGAGCGATCCCGGCCGACCGACCGTCCGTTCGCGTACTGCCCGCCCACCCGGGCGTCGAGCGACGACGGCATCCAGGCCGGGCAGTAGACGGGCGACTTGATCTGGTTCGCGAGCCGCTGCCATCCGGCAAGCCAGGCGGAGGGGCAGGTACGGGCGGAAGCGCGGACGACCGAAGCCTCGTTGCCGCCGCAGCCTGCGGTCAGGAACGCCACGCCGACGGCGGCGAGCACGGAGACCAGACGAATCGCAGGCACGCGAAACAGTGTAGGCCGGGGCAGGAATCTCGGCTCTCGCCGCAGAACGCCGTCAGATGGTCGAGCCCGCCGTCGATGCGCCGCTGAGCCCCGAACTCGTTCTCGTGTCACCCGATCTCAAGGCGCGCGCGCTCGTCGAGGATCGCATCGCCCGGCCCCGCCCGTACCTGGTTCCGCCTCTGGAAGAGATCGTCCCGCTGCAACCGGAGGCGGCCTCCCGGCAGGCAGAAGCTGCGCCCGAGGAGATCCCGCCACTCCCGTTCGCGCCCATCCAGGCGAGCCCACCGCCGCCCGAATGGCATCTGACCGTCGGAGCAGCAACGTCGATTGCCCTCGCCGCGGTCGCCGTTTTCGGCATCGGACTCGCAGTCGGTCGGTTCGCAATCGCCTCTCCAACCTCGGAGTCCGCGGCCCCGTCGACCGTATCGCGGGCGGCGGTGCCTCCACCGGCGGCGACGGAAACTGCGGTGCCGGAAGCGCCCAGCGTGACGGCATCGCCGATGCCGTCCCAAGCGAAGCCGAAGCCCACCTCACCACCGACGGCTGCCGAGGGGAGCGGGGCGAGTGCGGTGCTGCCCGCCGGGCTTCGCCATCCGATCCAGGGCACCGACCGCGCGAACAGCAACCCTGTCGCGGCCGGTTTTCGCCCCGTTCCGAACGGCGGCTACGTCCTGCCGGAGCAGCGCGGGCGCTTCCGTCTCTCGAGCGACGGGCGGACGATCCTGGACTTCACGCTTGACACAAGCTGCGCGGCGGCCCTGACGCTGCCGCCGATCGACGTCGGAAAGCCCGGCTCATTCGCCTTTGCAGGGCACCCCGCCGGCTCACCGCCGGGTACGACGGCGCGGGTCGAGGGACGCTTCGTGTCGCCGACCGAAGCTCGCGGGAGCGCGCGGGTGTCCGGGTCGGCCTGCCGCCTTCCGACGACCACGTTCGTCGCGCGCCTGAGCTGACCGAAAGCGCCGGTTCCTCCGCGCTATGCGGCGGGTGGGACTCGAACCCACACGCTCCGAAGGAGCAGCGCATTTTGAGTGCGCCCCGTAGACCAGTTCCGGCACCGCCGCGCACGGCCAGTGTAGACCCGCCGGTCTGAATCCGGGCCGCTCGCACGGCCGCTAGATTGCGGCCGATGCGGACGATCGGGATCCTGACCGGCGGAGGCGACTGCCCGGGCTTGAACGCGGTCATCCGCGCGGTCACCCGTCGCTCCTTCCACCGTGGGTACGAGCTGGTGGCCGTCCACGACGGGTGGCGCGGCCTCGTCGACGGCGACACCACGCCGCTCACCGAGCGCGAGACCTCGGGCCTCCTCCACCGGGGTGGGACGATCCTCGGGACATCCAGGACCAACCCGTACAAGGTGGACGGCGGCGTTCCGAAGGTCTTGCGCAACTTCGCCGAAGCCGGTCTCGACGCGCTCGTCGCGATCGGCGGAGAAGACACGCTCGGCGTCGCCGCCCGGTTGTTCGCCGAGCAGCAGTTCCCCGTCGTCGGCGTCCCGAAGACGATCGACAACGACTTGTCCGGAACGGACTACACCTTCGGGTTCGACACGGCCGTGTCGATCTGCACCGAGGCGATCGACCGGCTGCACACGACGGCGGAGTCGCACAACCGTGTGATGGTGCTCGAGGTGATGGGCCGGCATACCGGCTGGATCGCCGTGATGAGCGGGATCGCCGGCGGCGCGGACGTGATCCTCATCCCGGAGCAGCCGATCACGGTCGAGCGGGCGTGCGACGAGCTGCGCAAGAGGCACGGCCGTGGCAAGAGCTTCTCGATCGTCGTCGTCAGCGAGGGCTACATGCTCACGTTCGAGAGCGGCGAGCAGCGCGAGGTCACGCAGCAGGCCGAGCTGGATCAATTCGGCCACGTCCGCCTGGGCGGCGTCGGCGAGCAGCTCGCGCAGGAGATCGAGGCGAACACGGGGTTCGAGACGCGGGTCACCGTGCTCGGGCATGTCCAGCGCGGCGGCTCCCCGACCGCGCGCGACCGTGTACTGGCCAGCAGATACGGATTGAAGGCCGCCGATCTCGTTCACGAGGGCAAGTTCGGACAGATGGCGGCGCTGCACGGCGACGCGATCGTCGACATTCCGCTCGCCGAGGCGACCGCGGAGCTGAAGACCGTGCCGCCCGAGTGGTACGAAGTGGCGCGCGCGTTCTTTGGCTGACCGGCCGCGGGTCCTGCTGATCGGCGACTCGATCCGGCTCGGATACCAGCCGCTCGTCGCCGCCCGCCTCGGGTCGTCGGTCGAGGTCTCGGGGCCGCCCGAGAACTGCGGCGACAGCGCGAACCTGTCCAAGCGGCTCGGCGAGTGGACCGATCCGGCGGCGATGCTGGTCGTCTTCAACGCAGGCCTGCACGACATTCGGCGATCGGACACGCGTGGCCGGCGCCAAGTCGAGCTCGACCGGTACGAGGAGAACCTCGCTGTCATCGTCGGCATCCTCCGTGCCCGCCGCCTCGCGCCGGTGTTCGTGACCACGACGCCCGTCGACGACGTCCGGCATGCCCGCAGCGACAAGCCGCAGCGGCTGGACGCGGACGTGCGGACCTACAACGAGGCCGCGAGGCGGGTGATGGAGGAGCTCGACGTCCCGGTCGTCGACCTCTATCCGCTCGTCGGGCCGGAGCTGCTCGCCGCCGACGGCGCCCACCTGACCGCCGAGGGGAGCGCAGTAGTCGCTGCTGCCATCGCAGGGACGATCGCCGACCTACTCTGACCGTCGCGGGCGCCACTCATACCGGGCATCGGGCGTCCGCTCCTCGTTGGTGCGACCGTCGGTCTCGTACAGCAGGCGACCTCCAAGCGACTCGTAGAACCGGCGCGCGCGCCGGTTGTCGCGGAAGACCCACCAGGAGAACCCGTCCGGCCGAGCCTCCTGGGCGCGGCTGAAGAGCGCCGCGCCGACTCCGCGCCGTTGCGACTCGGGCGCGACGTAGAGGGCGTCGAGCTCGTCGTCGCGCAGCACAGCGAAGCCGATGACCCGACCGTCCTCCTCGAACACGTACGACTCTCCCGCAAGTGCGCGCCGGAACCAGGCCGTGTCCTCTTCAGACGTGTGGAGGACCGGGAGCCAGGGCATCGCCTCGGCCCGGGAGTGACGGAAGATGCGCGCAACCTCGGGCGCATCGTTGGGTGCCCCGCGACGGATCACAGGCGGTAGACGGACACCCAGGGCCCGGTGAGGCGAGGTCCCGCATCGAGCCGATAGACGCGCCGCGTCTGCGAGCGGAGCTGGTCGTAGAACCGCGCCTCGCGCGGGTAGCGATCGCGTGCGGCGAGCACACGATCGACGACCGCGCCGGTGACGAGGACGTAGTCGATGCCCTCACGGCGGAGCCGGGACACGTCCCGGTTCGGGTCGTGTGGACGGCCCGGGCCGGGAAGCTGGAGATCGAGCACGCGGCGACCGATCGGCGGCGTCGACGAGTCGGCCGCGACCGACGCCTGGGGAGGCAGGTGGCCGACGATCCACCGGGCCGCGACGACCCGTGTGTCGGTTCGCGTCAGCCGCGCGTCATCGCCGATCGCCCACACGAGCGGGACGATCAGCAGACCGAGCGTGAGGGGCGCCAGCGCCCGCAGGCGCCCCGCGAGGACGGCCAGCGGCGGAACGAGCGGGAGCACGTACCGGTCGAAGTGCGCCCGGATCGTGAGCAGGTCGACGAGGTACACCAACACGAACGACGCGAGGATCAGGTCGGTGTGCGATCGACGCCGGAGCGCAAGCACGAGTCCGATCGCGGCGATCACGAGCACCGGGCCGAGCCCGTCCCAGAGCTTCCCGGTGAACGAGAAGAGCGCCCACGAGTCGTGCTCGAAGCCGAGCCAGCCGTCGCGGGCCAGCCGCTGGACGCGCGAGGCGTCGCTCCAAGCCTGGTGCGGATGGACGAGCACGTACGGGCTGGTCGCGAGGAAGGCGACGAGCGCCAGCCCAACCGAGATCCCGAGACGGCGCCACTGCCGCCAGCCGGCCACGACGAGGGGGACGAGCAGGAAGACGGCCGGGTACTTCGCGCTCGCCGCCAGTCCCGCCGCGACGCCGGCCCACTCCAACCTGCCCGTCACGGCCAGCGCGAGCGAGACGGTGATCAGGGCAGTCATCGGGATGTCCGTGACGGCCATATGCGAGTAGGCGATGCCGATCGTCTCGACGGCGACGATCGCGGCGGCGACCACGCCCGCCGTCTTCCCGTACGCCGACCGGCCCAGCCACCACGCGGCGGCGACCGCGGCGACGCCGAAGGCGGCGATGATGAGCCGCGCGGTCAGGTACGACGGCCGATCTTGCCAGGCCTGAAAGGGGGCCAAGACGTACAACACGAGCGTCGGGTAGTCGAACCAGTGCGGGTCGAGCCCGCCGCCGTGCACCATCCGCCACGCGCGCGGGACGATGTTCTGCTCGTCCGGGTTGAGGAGGCCGCCGAACGGCAGCCCGTACTGGATCCCGATCAGACGCAGCGTTGCTGCGAGCCCGAGGATCGCCGCGAGGAACGGAAGCGACCTCCGGACGCGAATCCGCACCACGGTGGGCCGGCGCCGCGTGCGTGGAGGAAAGACCACGCTCACGGGCGAATCCTGGCGTCCCGCGCCGTCAGACGGTGGGAGGCGCGCCGCCGACGAGGTGGGCGACGTCGGCCGAGCCGACGAGGACGGCGTCCATCCCGGCGCGCTCGAGCGCCAGCACCTCGTCCCGCGTAGTCGACGGGAGATCGGCGATCGCGAGCTTGCCGGCCGGTACGTCCGGGAGGAGGTCGAGGATGCGCTCGACGTGGGTCTCGTCGTCCTCCGCCTCGCGCGGTGAGAGCAGGAAGATCTCTGGGTCGATCCGCTCGAGCGAGTCAGCGAGCGATTCGTCATCGTGGACGTCGACCACGATCTCCAGCCCGAGCGCCTGCGCGCGACGATGCAACTCCTCGAGGTGCTCCTCGTCGTCGTGCTCCTCCGCAACGATCAGACACGCATCGGCGCCGGCTTCGCTGGCCGCCTCGGGAGAGGCGTCGACGCGGAACAGGATCGGGAGGGCAGTCGCGTCGCGCAGGCCTGCGGCGGCGGCCTTGACCGCAAGCCCCTCGGCTCCCTGCTCCTCGGCCGCCCGGGCCGTGTCCGGGTCGGCGACGAGCGCGATGATCGAGATTCCGTCTCCTTCGGAGATCGCCTGGCTGAGGCGGCGGCCGCCTGTCACTGACGCCTGATGCTAACCCTTAGGTCCCGATCGGGTGCCAGACCGTCTTCAGCTCGAGGAATGCGGCGATCTCCCACGGGCTCTGGTCGGTGTGCGCCCCCCGGACGACCCGCTTCACGTTCTCGGCGGCGAGCTTCTCCAGCTCGGGCGCGAGGCCGTCGGCGCCGGTGACGTCGATTGCGTTGACGTCCATGTGCCCGGCGAGCCACGGCGCCAGCTCGTCGCGGTGCCCGGTGAGGATGTTGACCACGCCGCCCGGAACGTCAGCGGTGGCGAGCACCTCGCCGAGCTCGACCGCGGCCAGCGGATGCGGCTCGGAGGCGACGACGACCGCGGCGTTGCCGCCGACGATCGCCGGGGCGACTCGGGAGATCAGGCCCTCGAGTGCCGGCTCGTCGGGGGCGAGGATGCCGACGACCCCGGTCGGCTCGGGGATCGTGAAGTTGAAGTAGGGGCCGGCGACGGGATTCGTCCCGCCGATCACCTGAGCCAGCTTGTCGGCCCAGCCCGCATACCAGACGAGGCGATCGACCGAGCGGTCGACCTCCGCTTCGCCCGAGCAGAGCGAGGCGAAATCGGCGCGGCGCGCCTCGAGCATCTCGGCGATGCGGTAGACGACCTGGCCGCGGTTGTAGGCGGTGGCGCCGGCCCAGCCGGTCTGGGCTGTTCTGGCCGCCCTGACCGCATCCCGGAGGTCCTTGCGGGAGGCGCGCGCGACGTTCTGGCCCTCGGCGAGGTAGGTGCGCCCGGACTCGGAGCGCGGGAATGCGCCGCCGACGTAGAGCTTGTAGGTCTTCTTGACCGGGAGGCGGCTCATCCGTTCGGTCCCCCGCAACCGTGTCCTCTACGGACAACGCTCAAGGCGTGCCCGGCCTCCCCCCACTGCGATCGTAAGAAGAAACGCGTGCCGCGTCAGCAACCCGGGCGTGACGAAAGAGAGCCAACGTCAGTCGAACTCCAGGTACGGCTCGAGCCCGTGGCGGCCGCCCTCGCGGCCGAAGCCCGACTCCTTGTAGCCGCCGAACGGCGACGCCGGGTCGAAGCGGTTGTACGTGTTCGCCCAGACCACGCCGGCGCGCATCCGCTCCGCCATCCAGAGGATCCGTGAGCCCTTCTCGGTCCAGATCCCGGCGCTGAGCCCGTACGGCGTGTTGTTCGCCTTCTCGACCGCCTCGGCGGGCGTCCGGAACGTCAAGACGCTCAACACCGGGCCGAAGATCTCCTCCTGCGCGATCCGGTAGCTCTGCGCGACGTTCGTGAACACGGTCGGCGCGAACCAGTAGCCCTGCTCGGGCAGCCGGCACGGCGGCTGGTAGATCTCGGCCCCCTCCTCCTCCCCGGCCGCGACGAGCGCCTGGATCTTCTCCAGCTGCGCGCGCGAGTTGATCGCACCCACGTCGGTGTTCTTGTCCAGCGGGTCGCCGACCCGCAGCGTGTTCATCCGCCGCTTGAGCTTCTTGACTACGTCCTCGTGGATCGACTCCTGCACGAACAGCCGCGAGCCGGCGCAGCAGACGTGGCCCTGGTTGAAATAGATGCCGTTGACGATCCCCTCGACCGCCTGGTCGAGCGCGCAGTCGTCGAACACGATGTTCGCCGCCTTGCCGCCGAGCTCGAGCGTCAAGTGCTTGCCGGTGCCGGCCAGCTGGCGCTGGATCGCCTTGCCGACCTCGGTCGACCCGGTGAACGCGATCTTGTCGACTCCACCCTCGACGATCGCCGCGCCCGCGCGGCCGTCGCCGGTGACGATGTTCACGACGCCGGGCGGCAGCTCCGCCTGGCGGACGACGTCGCAGAAGAGCAGTGCGGTCAGCGGCGTCGTCTCGGCCGGTTTGAGCACGACCGTGTTCCCCGCGGCCAGCGCCGGCGCGATCTTCCAGGCAAGCATCAGCAGCGGGAAGTTCCACGGGATGATCTGGCCGGCGACGCCCAGTGGTCGCGGCCGTCGGTTCGGGAATGCGTACTCGAGCTTGTCCGCCCAGCCGGCGTAGTAGAAGAAGTGCGCCGCCGCGAGCGGGAGGTCGACGTCCCGCGACTCCTTGATCGGCTTGCCGCCGTTCAGCGACTCGAGCACGGCGAACTCGCGCGAGCGCTCCTGGAGGATCCGGGCGATGCGGAAGAGGTACTTGGCCCGCTCCGAGCCGGGCAGCCCGGACCAGCCGTTCTCGAATGCGTCCCGCGCGGTCGCGATTGCGCCGTCGACTTCTTCCGGCGTCGCCTGGCCGACCTCAGCCAGCGGCTCCTCGCTCGCGGGCGCGATCGTCGTGTAGGTCTCGCGCGGCTCCAGCCACTCGCCGCCGACAAAGTGACCGTACCGCTCGTCGATCCGGACGATCTCTCGCGACTCGGGTGCGGGTGCGTACTCCCACTCGGACGGGACCAGCGCCTGCTTTCGCTGCTTCTCGAGCTCAGCCATCCGCGGTCAGCTCCGGAACCAGGCCGAGCTGCTGGAACATCGCGAGCGTGTCGGATTGCTGCCAGTGCTCGACGATGCGGCCTTCCTCGATCCGGAAGATCTCGATTACGCCGTATTCGATCGTGCGGCCGGTCGCCGGGATGCCCATCAGCTCGTTCATCTGCGTTCCACGGAACACGCTGCGGCAGGCGACCTTGTCGTCACCTACGACCACGTCCTCCAGCGTCCCGCCGAAGTCCGGGAACGCGTCGAACAGGTCGCGCATGTGCGTCTTGAAGGAGTCACGCCCGGCCGGAATCGGCCCGTCATGCGCATAGTCCTCGGCAAAGTAGTCGTCGATCCGGTCGACGTCGTGGCCGTTGAAGACCTCGGCAAACACGTCGCGCACCAGCCGCTCGTTCTCAGTCAACGGTGAAGTAGTCCGGCGATTGATACCGCCCCGTCCGCTCCTTGCGGATCTGCATCAGGACGTCGTTGAGCAGCGTCGAGGCGCCGATCCGGTACAGGTCGGGGGTCAGCCACTCGGCGCCGAGCGTCTCGTAGAGCTGGACGAGGTACTGGACCGCCTGCTTCGCTTGCCGGATCCCCCCGGCCGGCTTCATCCCGACCATGCGCCCGGTCTCCTCGTAGACGTCACGGATCGCCTCGAGCATGCAGAGCGTGACCGGCAGCGTCGCAGCGCCCGAGAGCTTGCCGGTCGAGGTCTTGACGAAGTCGGCGCCGGCCGCAATCGACAGCAGCGACGCGCGGCGCACGTTGTCGTAGGTGCCGAGCTCGGCGACCTCGAGGATCACCTTCAGGTGTGCCTCGCCGCACGCCTGCTTCACCTTCACGATCTCGTCGTAGACCTTGGCGTAGCGGCCGGAGAGGAACGCGCCGCGGTCGATCACCATGTCGACCTCGTCGGCGCCCATCGCGACGACCTCCTCGGTTTCGCGCACCTTTACGTCGAGCGGCGACTGCCCGGAGGGGAACGCCGTCGCGACCGAGGCGACCTTCACGCCGGTGCCGCGCAGCCGCGCAACCGCAGTCGGGACGAGGTTCGGGTAGACGCAGAGCGCCGCACAGGAAGGGATCGACGCGTCGCTCGGATCCGGACGCACCGCCTTGGTCGCCAGGGCGTGGACCTTCCCAGGCGTGTCGGCACCCTCCAGCGTGGTCAGGTCGGTCATCCTGATCGCGAGCTCGAGGGCGAAGAGCTTCGCCTCCTTCTTGATCGAGCGCTTCGCGAGCGACTCGGCCCTCGCCTCGAGCGCGACCGCGTCGACTGAGCCGATCCGCGGCAGCCGCGGCTCGAGCGGAAGCTCGAAGCCGCGTGCGAGCACTGGCGCCTGCGCCATGTGCTGAGTGTAGCCCTGCCCGCCGGGACAGACCCCCTCGCGGGGGTCTGTCCCTCGAGTGCGCCTACGCCTCGGCCGTCGCCGCCTTGCTGCGCCGCGAGCTCTGGCCTTCGAACCCGAGCCGGGGGAGCCAGCCGAGCCAGCGCGGCAGGTACCAGTTCCAGTCGCCGAGCAGCTTCATCGCCGCCGGCAGGAGCACCGCGCGGACGAGCGTCGCGTCGATCAGGATCGCCGCCGCCAGGCCGACCCCGAGCTGCTTCATCTCGATCTGCGACAGCGTCGCAAAGATCGAGAAGACGCCGACCATCACGAGCGCCGCGCTCGTAACCACCCCGGCAGTCGACTTGATCCCGTGGGCGACCGCGTCCTCGGTGCTCAGACCGCGGTCGAACGCCTCCCGGATCCGGCTGAGGATGAAGACGTGGTAGTCCATCGACAGCCCGAACAGGACGACGAACAGGAACAGGGGCAGCCACGACGTCACGCCGTGGGTCGACTTGAAGTTCAAGATCGACTCGCCCCAGCCCCACTGGAAGACCGCGACGAGGATGCCGTACGCGGCCGCCACCGAGAGCAGGTTCAGCAGGATCGCCTTCACGGAAATGACCAGTGACCGGAACGCGACCAGCAGGAGGAGGAACGCGAACCCGAGCACGAACGCGAACACGATCGGCGCCCGCGCCTTCATCAGGTCGTTGAAGTCCTTCGAGCCTGCGGTCGTGCCCGTCACGGCGACCTTCGCGCCGCCGACCGAGCCGATCGTCGCAGGGATCACCTGCTTGCGGAGGGTCGCAAGCGCGTGTTCGGAGACCGAGTCGGTTCCGTCCCCGACCAGCGGGATCGAGACCAGCGCTGCGCTGTGGTCGCTGCTCACGTCCACGGTCACGGGGTTCTTCATCTCGCCGGTCGCCAGCGCTGCCGAACGCAGCCTGTTGATCCCGCGGAGGACGGCGGGGCTGGTCACGTCGTTCGCCGCGACGACGACCTGCGCGGGAATCGGCCCACCCGGGAACTCGTTCTGGATCCGGTTGTAGGTCTTCATCACCGGCAGGTTCTGCGGCAGACCGGCAAGGCCCGGGTTGTTCGTGTGAATCGCGAACGCCGGCACCGCCAGCGCCACGAGCAATCCGCCGGCGGCGACCACGGCGACGACCGGCCGGCGCAGGACGCGGTCGAGGACGGCACCCCACACCCGGCCCTCTCCGTCGGCGCGGCGGAGCCGGTGCAGGATCGGGATCCTGCCCTTCTCCACCCGGTCGCCGAGCTTCGAGAGCAGCGCGGGCAGCACCGTCAGCGAGCCCAGCACGGCGATTGCGACCACCAGCATGGTGCCGACCGCGATCGAGGTGAAGACCTTGTTCCCGGTCAGGAACATGCCCGCCATCGCGATCAGGACCGTGAAGCCGGAGACGAGCACAGCCCGCCCCGACGTCGCTGCCGCCGCCTCGAGCGCCGCCTTCGAGTCGGCGCCTGCGGCTCGCTCCTCCCGCTCTCGCTTGATGTAGAAGAGCGAATAGTCGACGCCGACGGCCAGGCCGATCAGGAGGATCACCGAGTTCGCAGCATCGTCGGCCGGGAAGATGTGGCTGGCGAACGAGAGCAGTCCCAGCGCCGAAAGCACCGCGGTCAACGCGAGCAGCACCGGAATGCCCGCGGCGACGATCGCGCCGAAGGCGAGCAGGAGGATCGCGAGCGTGAGCGGGATCGACAGGTACTCGGCCCGCTTGAAGTCCTTGCCGACGGACTCGTCGAGCGCCTTGCCCGCACTCGCGTCGCCGAACTCCTCGATCCGTAGTGCTGAGTGATCTCTCTGGGCGGTCTGGACGGACGAGAGGATCGGGTCGATCTTGTCCTGGGCGTCCTCCGCCTTGCCCCTGATCTGAAACTCGACCAGGGCGGCATGACTGTCCTTGGACAGCTGCCCACCGTTGCCTGCCGCGTACGGCGAGCGGACGTTCTTCACGCTGGCGTGGCTCGATACGCGCCGGACGACGTCCCCGACGGCCGCCCGGAAGGCGGGCTGCGAGGAGGTGAGGGTCGTGCTCTCGACGAGCACAGCCTCGCCGGCCGGCTGGGTGAAGCCGTGATGCTTGAGGATCGACTGTGCGCGAGCGGTCTCGCCGGCACCGGTGTCGTTGAAGTCGAGCTTCTTCGTCCCGACCACCATCCCGAGCAGGAACGTGACCGCGACGAGACCGAGCCAGCCGAAGATGGCAGCCTTGCGGTGTTGGGCGCTCCAGCGCCCCATGCGAGCCGCGAGGTTGTATGACGTCGTGATCGGGCTCATCGGATGTCTCCTTCCCGTGTGTACTCCTGGCAGCCTGGCCGGCGCCGCGCCCGACCGGAATGGGGCCGACCGGTGTCTGGAGGTACGGCTAACCCCACCGTCGTGACGCCGAGGGCCGCGGCGGAGCGACCCGCGCCAACCGGTCGTCGGCGCGAGCGGAGCCGCCACTGCGACGCGCCGAGATCGCTATGCCCGGAGAAACGCGAGCACTGCCAGCACGCGGCGGTGCGATTCAGAGTCGGCGCCGAGGCGGAGCTTTCCGAAGATCGAGGTGACGTGCTTCTCGACCGCCCGCTCGGTGATGACGAGCCGCTCGGCGATCGCGCTGTTCGAGAGCCCCTCGGCCATCAGCCCGAGGACCTCGCGCTCGCGGGGGGTCAGCTGCGAGATCGGGTCGTCCTGGCGGCGCCGACCGACCAGCTGCGAGACGACTGAGGGATCGAGCGCGGAGCCGCCCTCGCCGACGCGCTTGACGGCCGCGACGAACTCCGGGACGTCCGCCACCCGGTCCTTCAGCAGGTAGCCGACACCCTCGGCGCTTTCCGAGAGAAGCTCGAGCGCATATGCCGGCTCGAGGTACTGCGAGAGCACGAGCACGGCGGTGTCCGGATGCTTCTCCCGGATCTCCTTGGCGGCGCGCAACCCTTCGTCGGTCTGCGTCGGCGGCATGCGGATGTCGACGATCGCGACGTGCGGCTTGTAGGAGCGGACCTTCAGCAAGAGCTCGTCCGCCGTGCCGGCCTGGCCGACGACCTCGAGCCCGGCGTCTTCGAGCAGGCGGGCGATGCCCTCCCGGAGCAGCACCGAATCCTCTGCGACGACGATGCGCATGCCGTTCCCGTTCGACGACTTCGCGGCCGTTCCCACCGCGGACCGGTCGAGTCTGAGGGCCGGGAAGTCGGGCTGCAACCCCTCGGCGACGACCTGGTAGACGCGTTCCGGCTCGGGGAGCCCTTTGAACGGCTGCGGGCCGAGATCCCTCGCCTCGCACTGTGCGAGCTCGAACGTCCGCCCGGAGATCAGCACCTGACCCCCGTGGCCGGCGTCGCTGATGCGGGCGACGCGATGCACGTCGAGGCCGATATAGGTCGACCCCTCGATCGACGGCTCGCCCGTGTGCAGGCCCATCCGCACCCGCACGGAGCTTCCGTCCGGCCACGGATGGGCGGCGAGCGCGAGCTGGGCGGCGACCGCGCCCCGGACGGCCGCCGCCGCGTCCTCGAAGACGAGAAGCATCTCGTCGCCGCGGCAGTCGATCTCCATACCCCCGGCCGACTCGACCGCTTCCCGGACGAGCCGGCGGTGTTCATCGAGGACGCGTCCGTAAGCCGGTCCGAGCCGGCCGACGAGAGCGGTCGAGCCCTCGATGTCCGTGCAGAGCAGCGTGACCGTTCCGGTTGGCAGCCTGCTCGCCATAGGGCTACCTTAGAGCCCGGCCAGCGGGATCACAGCCCGGACCGTAGTCCCCTCGCCGGCGCTGCTCTCGACCTCGAGCTGGCCGTCCAGCGCCTCCACCCGGTCGGCGAGTCCCCGCAGGCCGGAGCCGACGGACGGGTCGGCACCACCGATCCCGTCGTCGCTGACCTCGACCACGACCCGCCCGTTCAGACGCTGGGCACGGACCTCGGCGGCGGAGGCACCCGAGTACTTGGCGACGTTCGTCAGCGCCTCGGCGACGACGTAGTAGGCAGCTGCCTCGACCGGGCCCGGAAGCCGGTCCTCCAGCTCGGCGGACAGCTCGACCGGGAGCGGCGCCCGCGACGCAAGTGCCTCCAGCGCCGCCGGTAGGCCGCGGTCGGTCAGCACGGCCGGGTGGATGCCGCGCGCCAGCTCGCGCAGCTCCGCCAGGGCGTGATTGAGCTCGTCGGCCGCACCGGTCAGTAGCTGCTCGGCTCCGTCGGGATCCTCGCGCAGCCGTGACTGCGCGAGGCGAAGCGCCAGAGAGAGCGACACGAGGCGCTGCTGCGCGCCGTCGTGGAGGTTGCGCTCGAGTCGTCTGCGCGCGTCGTCGGCGGCCTCGACGATCCGCGACCGTGACGCTCGCAGCTCGGCCTCCTGCGCCTTGCGCGCGGTGATGTCGCTACCGCAGACGATGAACTTGCCCGACTCTTCGAGCGGACGCAGCCACCAGGCGACGATCCGCCACGTACCGGAGCTCCCGATCCAGGCTGTCTCGTGCTCGATGCTGACACCGGTCTCAACCTGCTCCTCGAACGCGCGCTTGACCTCTGCGACGAGCTCGGGCGGTGCGATCAGGTCCCAGAACCGCCTGCCGATCACCTCCTCGTCCGTGTAGCCGGTCAGCTCGCGGAACGCGTAGTTCACCCCTTCGGGTGCGACCGTCCCGTCGCGCTCGACTGCCACCAGCAGACTCGGGGTCGCGCGGGCGACGACTGCGAGGAAGTCGCGCTGTGCCTTCAACTCCTCGCGCTGCTCGACGAGGTCGGTGATATCCAGCCCGGCGAGAATCCGCCTGCTGAGCCCCTCCCCGTCGATGATGTGCGCGATCGATGCATCGATCGTGCGCACACGGCCCTCCCGGGTCAGCCAGCGGCTCTGAACCTCGACCGGGCGCAGAGGATGCACGCGACGGAACGCGTCCGAGACGGCTTCGCGATCCTCCTCGACGACGAACGCGTCCGACACGAACCGGCCGCGAATCTCCTCGTCGTCCGGATAGCCGAAGAGGGCCTCGGTGGTGTCGTTGAAGCGGACCATCCGTCCATCGTCGTCGCAGAGCATGAGCACGATCGGGGCGGTGTTGACGACCGCACGCGTGAACTCCTGCTCGTGCTGCACCTCGCGCAGCCTTCGGGCGAGCTCCTCCTCCAGTCGGGCCTGATCGGTGAAGTCGCGGACGATGACGACCACCTCGTCGTCGCCGGAGGGCATCATCCGCGCCTCGAAGTACCGCTCCTCGCCTGCAATCGGGAGCCGGTACTCGAGCGTCTGCACGCCCTTCGACGCCGGCATCGCGAGCGCGGCCTCGAACCGCTCGGCGAGGTCGGCCGGCAGCACGTCCCGGACCGATTGTCCGAGCAGCTCTTCCGGCGGCACGACCATGCGGGCCGGGTCGCCCTTCACCTCGATGTAGGTGCCGTCGCGCGCGAACCGGATCATCAGGTCCGGAATCGCGTCGAGCAGCGCGCGGCTGCGGGCTTCGCTGCGCCTCAACGCCTGCAGCCCACGGTCCTTCTCGATCGCGAGCCGGGCGGCGGAGACGACCTCGTCGAGGACGCCTCGCTGGTGGAGCAGCGCCGCGTCGTGCACCAGCGCCGCCAACGGGTGCCCATCCGACTCACGGTTGATCCGCGTCGTCGCCCGACGTGCCGTGTCCGGCTTCAGGAGGACGGGATTCCCGCGTGCGTCGACGTAGCCGTCGACCTCGTCCAGCCATGTCAGGAACTGGAGTGTCGGGTCGCCGAGGACCCGCCGCAGACCTTCCTGAGCCTGCTCCGGCGTGGGCTCGTCCGGCACCTCCCGCAGCAGCCGCGCGGCCGGCCGGTAGAGGCGGTCCCGGAGCAGGCCGGCGAGGAAGAACAAAGGAACGGTGCCGAAGGAGAGAAAGGCGACGACCCCGAGCACGTCGCCGGCCTCGTTGGTGAAGGAGCCGACGACGAAGGCCGCGGCGACGAGCGCGGCGGCCGCCCCGCCAGTGAGGTAGACAGGCCCGAGGATGCGCCGCTGCGCCGGGCTCGCCCGACGCCAGCGCCGGATGAGCAGGACGATGACGCCGACGAAGATGACGACGCCGACCACGGTGAAGAAGGCCTGCAGCGTGTCCGCCGCCGAGCGGCTGTCGACGACGCGATAGGGATTGTCGGGACAGTCGTCGCAGTCGGAGGTGTGCCTCGTGAAGATCGCCGGCAATGCGTTCGCGAGGAACGCCGTGACCCAGAGCGCGCCGATCAGCCGTCGCTCGAGGGTCGTCCCCAACCGGCCGTCGGGAAACGCCAGCATCAGGTGGACGAAGGCCGCGAGGAAGATGCTGCCGGCGAAGGCACCGAGGCCGTACAGCCAGCCGGCGTTTGCCTCCCAGAGGGAGCTGAGCATCCAGAGACCGCCGACGAGGACGAGCAAGCGGCCGGTGCCGTTCTCCGGCCGGAGCGTCCAGGCGATCAGGCCGCTGACGACGAACGAGAGCCCGATCAGCGGGTACGCAATTGCAACCCATGCCGCCTGCGACTCGTGGTCGGACGTCGCCGCCAGCACGGAGGCCCCGGCCGCGAGCAAGAGCCCGAGCGGGAAGAGCCCGAACCAGAGCTTGTGGGTAAGGCGCATCAGCGCGCGCAGAGTAGTGCAGTCACGGCGTCTCCCGAAAGCTCGCTCTTCGGGACGAAGCCGCAGGCGCCGCTGCTCTCGACGAGCGGACCGAAATCCGCACCGTCACGGCTCGAGACGAGCACGACACAGGTCTCGCCGTCATTGGCGATCAGCCGGCGTGTGACCTCGAACCCGTCGAGGTCCGGGAGCTGCACGTCGAGGAGAACGATGTCCGGATGTAGGCGACCTGCGGCGGCAATCGCCGATTCGCCGTCTTCGGCCTCTCCCGTGATCTCGAATCCATCTGCTTCGAGGATCGCCCTTGCGCTGGCGCGGAAACTCGGGTGATCGTCGACGATCAGGACGGTCGGCACGATCGCATGGTGGCACAGGGTCCAGGGGACGGCCATACGGCTAGCCACACCATTGACGCTCGCCGCGCGCTGCGCGCGTGTTGCTCGCTCGCACGGGGGAAACAGCCGGTTTCCCCCGTGTGCCCCCTTCCCAAAGACCCTCTCAGACCCCGGCCGAGGTGTGCCGCGCCCGCCATGTCGGTCGCGGCGGCGGATGTGGCCGTGCAAGACCTGGCACGGCTACTCACAAGCCCCCGACGTGCGAACGCGGTACCTGGGTTTTCGCTGGCGCGGACTCCGAGCGGGAGCTGACGAAGTGGCGCTGCCCGAACGCAGGCGCTTCGAGCAAGGGGCAGTTGAAGCTCGCCTGCTCACCGGCGAGCGTCTGGGTTAAAGCGTACCGCCAGCACCCGCTGACCCCGCGCGAGTCGAAGCGGTACCGCGACCTGTACCGGAGCCGTGGCACGGTCGAGCAGGGGTTCGGACGGTTGAAGAACGAGCGCGGCTTGAAGCCCCCCCCGCGTGCGCGGGCGGGATCGTATCGCCCCCCACGCCGACCTCGGCATCCTCGCCACGCTCGTCTCGGCTCTTGCTCGGGCGAGAGCCGTTCCCTCGTCGAGTAGCTCGCTACGCTGGCGGCATCGGCGGGAAGAGGAAACGCATCCACTACGTCAGCAGCTTCAGGCGGGAAACCGGCGAGGTTGTGACCAACCCTCCGCCGCGAAAGGACGACCCACCCTCGGCCTCTGGCGTCCGTGAACCCCGGCGACCGAAACCGAATCAGCCGCGGGAAAGGGCGTGACCCGTTTCGATAGCCGTTTCGCCAAGCCCTCCTAGATCCCGAGGCGTTCGAGCATCGCCTCGTCGCGACGCCAGCGCGGCCGCACCTTCACCTGCAGCTCGAGGAAGATCTTCCGGCCGAGCAGGTGCTCGATCTCCGGCCGGGCACGGGTTCCGATCTGCCGGACCATCGAGCCGCCCTTGCCGACCAGGATCTGCTTCTGCGAGTCGGTCTCGACGAAGACGTTCGCGCGGACGACCTTGTCCTCGATCTCCTCGACCTCGACGGAGACGGCATGCGGCACCTCCTCCTTGGTGAGGCGGAGCGCCTGCTCGCGGACGAGCTCGGCGATCTGCGTCTCGACGGACAGGTCGGTGCGCTGCTCGGGCGGAAAGTAGAGCGGCCCCTCCGGGAGCAGGCCGACCAACTCCTCCCGCAGCTCGCCGACCCCGTCGCCGGTCTTCGCGCTCACCGGGTGGAGCGCGTGGAACTCACCCAAAGCCGATGCGGTCTGCATCTGGGAGGCGATGTGGCCCGGCTTGAGCCGGTCGACCTTGTTCACCGCGATCACGACCGGGACGCCGAGCGTGAAGACCCGCTTCGCGATGAAGCGGTCGCCGGCGCCGATCCGCTCTCGCGCGTCGACGACGAAGAGCACCGCGTCGACGTCCTCGAACGAGGAGTCGACGGTGCGCTGCATGTGCTCGGTGAGCGCGTCGCGCGGCCGCTGGAACCCGGGCAGGTCGGCAAGCACGAGCTGGTACGCGTCGCCGTTGGCGATTGCGAAGATCCGGCGCCGGGTCGTCTGCGGCTTGTCGGAGACGATCGCCACCTTGCCGCCGCAGAGCGCGTTCACGAGCGTGGACTTGCCGACGTTCGGCCGCCCGGCGACCGCGACGAAGCCGGACTTCACTAGAGAACGAAGGTGTCCGGCAGGAGCTCGTCCGGCGTGTGTTCGACGAGCTCGCCGTCGTTGTTCGCGTACACGACCCGGTCGACCTTGAACTCGACGTGCCACTGCCGGCAGCCGCCGCACGGCGAGGCGTTGATCACGATCAGGTCGAAGTCGCCCGGCTTGTAGCCCTGCGTGACCGCGGCGACGTACGCGGTCTTCTCCCCGCAGACGCCGAGCGGGTAGGCGGCGTTCTCGACGTTGACGCCGTCGAAGAGCGTCCCGTCGCGCGCGCGGAGCACGGCGCCGACGAGGAAGTTCGAGTACGGCGCATAGGCGTTCTGCTTGATCTGCTCGGCGCGCTCGTAGAGCTTGCGTTCGACGTCGCCGATCAAAAGAACAGCTGGAAGACGACGAGGGTGACGCCCGCGCCGAGCGCGCCGCCGTAGACGACCTCGAGCGTCGAGTGGACGCCCGACTCGATTCGGGTGTGGGCGACGAGCACGGCCACTGCGAACATCATCGTCGAAACGAAGAACCGGTGCTCGCTCGGACCAAGAGTCAGCGTCACCGCCATCCACGCAGCAAATGCGATCGCGGCATGGCCGGACGGCAGTCCTCCGCGCAGGGGCGTGCCGCGGCCGCTGATCGCCTTCGTCGCGATCACGATGATGATCACGAGGATCAGCGAGATGATCGTGATCTTGATCGGGGCGTCACGCAGGCGGTCGAGGAAGTTGGTCGTCGACTCGCTGACGTGGCCGGAGAAGACGAGGTAGCCGACGGCGACCGCGTTGATCGCGGCGATCAGGACGGCGCCGGCGGCGATGTCCTTGGCCAGCTTCGCCAGTGGGTCGAAGGAGCTGGTGGCGACGTCGATCGCGGCCTCGATCGCCGAGTTGATCATCTCGGCGATCAGGACGAACGCGATTGCGAGCAAGAGCATGACCAGCTCGATCCGGTTGACGCCGATCCACAGCGCGAGGATCAGGACGACCACGGCCGCGGCGAAGTGGATCCGCATGTTCCGGTGCGTCCGGAGGACGTGGATGATCCCCTCGACCGCGTAGTTGAAGCTCTCGACGATCGAGATCCGCCGGCGCCCCTGGCCGGCACCCGGCAGCAGCGTGCCCGCGCCGTTCCCGACGCGGCTGCGGCGCAGCCGCTCGCGGAGAGGCACACGCGTCACGGCCATCGGCTCAGCGTCTCCTCACGCTCCTCCATCTCGGCCCCGTGGTCGTAGCCGAGCAGGTGGAGCAGACCGTGCGCGAGCGGCCGGCGCCAGGCGTCGCCGACCACCTGCGGGCAGAGCACGACGTCGCCGAGCTGCCGCGGGGGACCCGCCGGCAGCGCGTCGCGACCGTCGATCGGGAACGAGAGCACGTCGGTCGGTTCGTCGACGCCGAGGTGCTCACGCTTGAGCGTGCGGCTCTCGTCCGGGCCGACGAAGACGATCCCTAGCTCCCCCTCGTCGATCCCTTCGGCCGCGAGAAGTCGACGAGCGAGCTGTGCGGCTGCCGCTTCCTCCACCTCGACGCCGCTGCGGTTCGAGACCTCGATTTCGAGCATGTGCTTACCGGCGGCGGTTCGTGCCGGTCGCTTCTGCGTGCATCCGGTAGGCCTCGACGATCCGCTGCACGAGCTTGTGACGGACCACGTCCGCGTTGGAGAACTCGACGAAGGCGATGCCGTCGATGGCGCCGAGGATGTCCTGCACCGTGAGCAAGCCCGACGCCTGCTGCGGCGGCAGGTCGATCTGCGTGACGTCACCGGTGACGACGACCTTCGAGCCGAAGCCGAGCCGAGTCAGGAACATCTGCATCTGCTCGGGACTCGTGTTCTGGGCCTCGTCGAGGATGATGAACGAGTCGTTGAGGCTTCTACCCCGCATGAAGGCCAGCGGTGCAACCTCGATCGCGCCCTTCTCCATGTGGGCGGTCAGCCGGTCGGCGTCGAGCATGTCGTAGAGCGCGTCGTACAGCGGACGGAGGTAGGGATCGACCTTCGCGAGCAGGTCGCCGGGCAGGAAGCCGAGCCGCTCGCCGGCCTCGACCGCCGGGCGGGTGAGGATGATCCGACCGACCTCGCGCTCCGAGAGCGCCGCGACCGCGAGCGCCATCGCCAGGTAGGTCTTGCCGGTGCCGGCCGGGCCGATCGCGAACGTGATGGTGTGCGAGCGGATCGCGTCCACGTAACGCTTCTGGTTGACCGTCTTCGGCGCGATCTTGGTGCCGCGGTGCCGCCAGACGACGTCCTCGAAGACGTCACGGATGTCCTCGGCCTGGTCGAACGCGCCGATGACGGCGTCGA
Organism: Actinomycetota bacterium; assembly: GCA_046732255.1. Lineage (GTDB taxonomy): Bacteria > Actinomycetota > Thermoleophilia > Gaiellales > Gaiellaceae > DATBLE01. The sequence continues at coordinate 28,485 of JBKPMR010000046.1, read as the reverse complement.
CCGTGCCCGGACCGATCTCGTGCCCTCCCTCGACCAGCTCGACGAGCTCGTCGACCACCGCGCGGGCCTCGGCGACGTTGGAGTCGTCGCCTTCCAGCGTCAGCTGGTTTCCGCGCAGCCGGATCGTGCAGTGGAGGCGTTCGCGGAGAGCGCCGAGCACGCCGTCGCCGACGCCGGCGAGCTCGGCGGCGACGTCGTTCGAGATCGAGAGAACCTCCTGCAACTTCCGGACAGTGTAGGTACCTCGGCCGCCGTGCCCTGTTGGGGGCCGCCTGGACGGCAGTCGCTGTTCCGGCACGCTGCTGTCACAGGTCCGGCGCACCCCCGTCACACGGCTGTGACGCTTTCGCCGCTACGCTCGCAGTGGGGAGGAGGCCGGGAACACCTCGGGAGGACGGCCCGGCCCGGCGGAAAGCAACACAGCCCAAACAGCCACGGCGGCGGCCCCCAGTGCGCTACGCCAGCTTCTCGCGCACCAGCTGGCTGACGGCGGACCCGTCCGCGCGGCCCGCGATCTGCGGCATGACGTCGGCCATGACCCGCCCGAGGTCGCGCATGCTCGTCGCGCCCACCTCCGCGATCGCGTCGTCGACGATCTGCTCGAGCTCGTCGTCCGAGAGCGGTTCGGGCATGAACTCCTCGAGCACCTCCAGCTCGGACTCCTCCTTCGCCGCCTGTTCCGTCCGTCCGGCGCTTTCGAAGGCCTCGATCGACTCCAGCCGCCGCTTGCGCTCGCGTTGGAGCACCTGCAGCTCCTCGTCGTCGGTCAGCGGTCGCTGCAGCTCCTTCTCCGCCGAGCGCAGGCTCGACAGAATCAGGCGCAGCGCGTCGCGGCGCGAGGCGTCGCGCTCCTTCATCGCGGTCGTGAGCTCCTCCTCGAGGCGGGCGATCAGGCTCATCTCGGCATCCCCCTGACCGTCCCGCCGAGGATGTGCCAGTGCAGGTGGAACACCGTCTGACCGGCACCCTCTCCGCAAAAGATCATCAGCCGATACTCGTCCAGGCCGGCCGCCTTCGCCGTGTCGGCGACGAAGTCGAGCATCCGCTTCGCCTCGTCGGCGGTCAGCTCGCGGACGTCCTGGAAGGTGTCGATGTGCCGCTCGGGGATGACGAGGAGGTGCACGTCCGCCTTCGGGTTGATGTCCTCGATCGCCAGCAGCCCGTCGGCCCGGTTGACGATCGTCGCCGGCAGCTCGCCGCGATGGATCTTGCAGAAGATGCAGTCCGGGACACTCATGCCGCGAGAATCCCATCGTCGGTGAACCCGCGGGCGCGAACCTGGACGAGCTCGCCGACCGGCGCGTCGACGAGCCACGGCGAGTAGTCGTCGCCGTATCCGCGGCCCGGACGATCGACCAGGACAACGTCCTCCGTGCCAACCTTCTCACGCCACCGGCGCAGGCACGCGTTGTGCGAAAGCGCCCGCAGGCGCGCGCTGCGGACCTTCTTCACCTGCTTCGGGACGGTGTCGTCGCCCGCAGTCACCGTCCCAGGACGCGGCGAATACGGAAAGACGTGCACCTTCGTCGCCCCGGACTCGCGGACGACCGCCACGGTGCGCGCGAACGCGGCGTCGTCCTCGCCCGGGAAGCCGACGATCACGTCGGTGGTCAGGTTGAACCCGTCGGCGAGGGCGACCCGACGGAGGTACGACGCCGCGTCGTACCGACGGGCCATGGCCCGCAGGACGCCGTCGTCTCCGGACTGGAGCGGGACATGCAGATGGCGCGACACGGCCGGTGTCTCCCGAAGCGCGGCCACGAGCGGCTCGGTCAGGTGGTTGACCTCGATCGAGGACAGGCGCAGCCTGGCGAGCCCCGGCGTCGCGCCCGCCTCCCGGATCAGGCGCGGCAGGTCGTACCCAGCCTCCCGGTCGCGGTAGCAGCCGAGATTGATCCCAGTCAGCACGATCTCTCGGTGGCCCTGCCCGACCCGGCGGCGCACCTCGGCGAGCACGGCGTCGGCGCGACGGCTCCTCGACGCACCACGGACGAAGGGGATGACGCAGAAGTTGCACGAGAAGCTGCAGCCGTCCTGCACCTTCACGAACGCCCGGACGCGGTCGAGGCGCGCGTCGGCCTGGACGCAGGCGATCGCGCCGACGTCGCCGGCAACGGCGCCGGGCGTCTCCTCGCTGCGCCGGGCGACGACCTTCACGTTGTCCGGCAACCTGCTGAACGCGTCGGGCGAGAGATTCGCTCCGCAGCCGGTGACGTACACGCGCCGATGCGTGCGGGCGGCACGCGACGCGGCATGCCGCGACTTCCGCAGCGCCTCGTGGGTGACGCAGCAGGTGTTCAGGACGGCGACGTCGCCGTCGGATTGCTCCTCGTGCCCGTCGGCGAGCAGCCGCTCGCGCACCGCCTGCGCATCTGCATGCGACACCTTGCAGCCGAGAAAGTCGACCGAGAACCTCGCCATCGCGCGGACCTTACTCCGTCCGCAAGTGCAGATCTGCAGCCCAGCCCTCCGCCTCGCGACGGTCCCGGCGGCGATACCCGTCGATCTTCGGGGACTCCGACGCGAGATAACCGGAGGTGACGACGTGCCTGGAAGCGAGCCGTGACGCGATCGCGAGGTCGAGCTCGAGCGAGACGTTCACGACGGTCGAGTCCGCGGCAGGAAGCGGATCGCGCGTCGCGTCGGCGAGCCGCGCCTCCACGCTCGCCCCGTTCGCAGTCGCATTCCGATCGGTCGACTCGATCGCCTGCGGATCGAGATCGAGCGCGTAGACCGGCTCGAAGCCGAGCTTCGCCGCTGAGATCGAGAGTACTCCGGAGCCGCAGCCCGCATCGAGGAAGGCACCGCGCGGAACGTCGAGCAGCAGCTCCAGGCAGAGGCGCGTGGTCGCGTGCGCACCGGTTCCGAACGCCCGGCCCGGGTCGATCACCACCGGCGTCGCGTCGGCGTCGGGCTGCTCCCACGGCGGCCCCACCCACAGCGGTCCAACGCGAACCGGCCGGTGGAACGCGCGCCACCGCTCCTCCCACCCTTCCTCGACGTCCGTCGACCGGGTTCCGCCGAAGGCGGACCAGAGCCGCTCCTCGCCGCCGGCGTCCGTGTAGGCGGCGAGCTCGACCCCGTCGGGCGAGTCGCGCTCCTCGAACCCCTCGGGGAAGAGCTCGAGCATGATCGCGCGCGCCGGCTCAGCATCGGCGGGCGGGACGGTCACCGAGACGCGCCGGAGATTCACGCACCTCCCAGCGCGAATGCGGTTCGCCGCCGCCAGGTCTCGTCAGACTGCTCCTCGAGCAGCGTGACCTCGGCTACCCGGGCTGCAATCGGCAGGCGTGGACCGAGGTCGCGCCGCGCCGCCGCCTCCGCCTCGTCGACCGCCTCGCCGGACGCGATCGTCAGATGTGGGATTACCTCGGCGAAGGCGCCGCCGTACGGCGGATAGTCCGGGAAGCGCTCGACCGTGCGCGAGATGAGGTCGACGAAGCGACCCTGCGGCTCCGGAGCGAGCCAGAGGTGCTCCGGAAACCGTTCGAGGCGCTCCAACCGGAAGGCGAACGACGGGAGCGCGGCGTAGAGCTCCTGGACGGCGCCGGCGTCGAGCACGTGCGGCGGGGCGAACGGAAACACGATCGTCACGTGCGCCGGGATCCGCCGCTCGACCGCCGGGTCGAAGCGCCGCCGGAAATCCTCGACCACCGACTCGGTCTCGTCGACGACGACCGCGAGCGCCGTCCGCAGCGCGGTCAACGGAACGCGCTCTTCAGCTTGTCGAAGAAGCCCTCGTCGTCGTCGTCGCGCCGGTACGTGTCGTCGTCGACACTCTGCTCGAACTCGCCCAGTAGCCGCCGCTGCTCGTCGGTCAGCCGTCGCGGGACGACGACGTTGAGGAGCAGGCGGTGGTCGCCGCGGCCGCGACCCTGCAGAACGGGCATCCCGGCGCCGGGAATCACCCTGACGTCGCCGGGCTGGACGCCGGGCTCGAGCTCGAGCTCGAAGTCGCCGTCGATCGTCGGCACGGTCAGCGTGGCGCCGAGTGCGGCCTGCGTGATCGTCACGTCGAGCTGAGAGATCAGGTCATGACCCTCGCGCACGAAGCGGGGGTCCGGACGGACGCGGACGAGGACGTACAGGTCGCCGGTCGGACCGCCCGGCGCGCCGGCATGCCCCTCCCCGCCCAGCCGGATGCGTTGGCCGTCGTGGATGCCGGGAGGGATCTCGACCGAGAGGGTGCGCTCCTCGACGACCCGGCCCTCGCCCCGGCAGGTGGTGCACGGGTGCTCCACCACGGCGCCGGCGCCACCGCAGCGGCCGCAGGTCTGGGTGCGGACGAATTGCCCGAACACCGTGCTCGACACCTGCTGGATCCGACCGGCGCCGCCGCAGGTGGGACAGCGGCTCGGCTCCGTGCCGGGCTCGGCACCGCTGCCGCCGCAGACCCCGCAGGTGACGGCGACGCGAAACGGGACGTCACGTTCCACCCCGTGCGCGGCATCGACGAGGTCGATCACGACCTCGGCCGCGACGTCGGGTCCGCGGGCAGCCGCACGCGGCCGGCCGCCGACCCCGAACAGGTCGTCGCCGAAAAACGCGGAAAAGAGGTCGCCGAGCGTCCCGAAGTCGAAGCTCGTCGGCGTGAACCCGCGGCTCCGCAGCCCGGCATGGCCGAAGCGGTCGTACAGCTCGCGCCGCTCCGGGTTCGAGAGCACCTCGTAGGCCTCGACCACCTCCTTGAAGCGCTCCTCGGCGTCAGGGTCCTCGGAGACGTCCGGGTGGAGCTCCCGTGCCAGCGACCGGAACCGCTTCTTGATCTCCATCTCGGTGGCGCCGCGTTCGACGCCGAGCAGCTCGTAGTAGTCGCGGTCAGTTGTCGCCATAGACGACCTCCGCGAACCGCGAGAGCTCGGACGCGGCCGAGCGGACCGTACGGATCGCCTTGTCGTAGTCCATACGTGAGGGGCCGATCAGGCTGACCGCGCCGAGGGTGCGATTGGCGATCCCGTAGGCGGCGCCGACGAGCGCCAGATCGCGGAGGCCCGGGTTGGCCAGCTCGTCGCCGACGCGGACGAAAGGCCGGCGGGGATCGAGCGCCTCGGCGAGCATGTCCAGGAGCGCCCGCCGTCGCTCGAGCAGCTCGATCAGCGAGCGGTACGAGCCGAGCTCGTCGTCGCGAACCTCGTCGAGGAGGCCGGCGGCGCCGCCGACGTACACGCGCTGCTCGTCGTCTTCGGCGTCCGTGAAGGCCGATTCGATCACCAGGAGGAAGGCCGATTCGGCCGGCGGGAGCGTCGGATCCTCGAGCCGCCGCCGGAGTTGCCCGCTCCCGAGCGAGAGTCCGACGACCTGGTCGTTCAGGTACTGACCGGCCCAGTGCACGAGCCCGGGATCGACCGGCGTGTCGAACGCGTAGACCCGCTTGGTGACGCCGCCGCTAGAGGTGATCACGACGACCATTGCGACCTGCGGCTGGAGCAGCAGCACCTCGACGTGGCGGACCGTGGCGGTCTGGAGCGGCGGGGCCGAGACGAGCGCGATCAACCGCGTCACCTGCGAGAGCATCTCCGTCGTCGACTGGAGCGCGGACTCGACCTCGCTCCGCGCCTCGGTCAGGTCGAGTGGGAACGTCGCAGGGCGCGGCGCAGGACGCTCGAGCAGCCGGTCCACGTAGTAGCGGTAGCCGCGGTCGGTCGGGACCCGGCCCGCCGACGTGTGCGGGTGCGTGAGCAGGCCGATCCGTTCGAGCTCGGCGAGCTCGCCGCGGACGGTCGCGGACGAGACCCGTATCCCGGTGCGTTCGACGAGGTGCTTCGACCCGACCGGCTGGCCCGTTGCGACGTATTCCTCGACCACCTGAATCAGGATCTGTCGCTGGCGTTGCGTGAGATCGGGGGTCGCGGAAAGCATGGTCTCTGCAGGCAAATGCTACGCCAGCAGTTCGGCCGTGACTCCCCCGCCGAGGAACCGTCCGCGCTCGGTGAGCGTCAGTGTCTCGTGGCCGTTCGCGCCCGCGCGAGCCGCCAGCCCGAGCCGCTCGAGCCTCCCCAGGGCGTCGCCGTCGAGCGCATCCTCGAGGCCGGCGAGCTGCAGTGGCTCGTCGAGACGGAGCCCGAGCATCAGCCGCTCACGGCGCCGAGTGTCGCGGTCGAGGGCCTCCACCTCGCGGGGCGGTCTGCGCCCGGCGGCAACGGCGTCGAGGTACGGGCCGAGCCGCGGCGCGTTGCGCCGGCGAACGCCGTCGATTGTCGAGACCGCGCCGATCCCGAGTCCGAGGTAGTCCCGTCCGAGCCAGTAACCGAGGTTGTGGCGCGCCCTGAGGTCGCGGCCGCTAGCACGATCCGGCTCGCGGCAGAAGTTCGCCGTCTCGTACCAGCGGTAGCCCCCGCCGGTCAGGGCGGCGACGACCCGCTCGAAGTAGGACTCCATCGACTCGGCCTGGCGTTCGAGCTCGGCTCCGTGCGCGTGGGTGAAGCGCGTGCCCAGCTTGGCCTCCAGCTCGTAGCAGGACACGTGCTCGGGATCGACCGCGATCGCCTCGGCGAGGTCGACATCGAGGTCGGCGGTGCTCTGGCCGGGGATGCCGTAGATGAGGTCGAGGGAGATGTTGTCAAATCCGGCATCACGGAGAAGGTACACGGCGCGCCAGACGTCCTCGGGCTGCGCGCGGCGCTCGAGCACCCCGAGAAGCCTCGGCTGGAAGCTCTGCGCGCCAAGCGACACACGGTTGACACGGTTGCGTGACAGAAGCCGGGCCAGCGCCGGCGTGACCGTCTCCGGATTCGCCTCGACCGTCACCTCGTCGGCGTCGGGCAAGGCGGCAAGCAGGCGCTCGAGCGCGGCCGGCTCGGTGAAGGTCGGCGTGCCGCCGCCGAGGAAGATGGTCTGCAGCCGCGGCGCGAGCGAGTCCCGCTCCAGCTCGAGCTCGGCGAGCAGCGCGTCGACGTACGCCCCGTGCCGGTCGCGACGGCCCACCGCAGTGACGAAGTCGCAGTACCCGCAACGGTGCGCGCAGAAGGGCAGGTGGATGTAGAGGTGCTCGGCTCCACTCATCCTGTGTTCCTTCGCGGGCGCGGCACCAGCACGCCGTTGCAGTTCGGGCACACGTGCCCCATCGCCTCCGCGCATCCGGCGCAGAACGTGCACTCGTACGAGCAGATCGCCGCCGGCCCGTCCGGCGCCAGAGTCGCGCCGCACCGCTCGCACCCACTGCGCATCTCGAGCGCCATTCCTTATCTCTTCTCCTGGTCGAGGTTGAGCACGGCGAGGAACGCCTCCTGCGGCACCTCGACCGCGCCGACCTGCTTCATCCGCTTCTTGCCCTTCTTCTGCTGCTCGAGCAGCTTGCGCTTGCGGCTGATGTCGCCGCCGTAGCACTTCGCGAGCACGTCCTTGCGCTTCGCCTTGATCGTCTCCCGCGCGATCACGCGAGAACCGATCGCCGCCTGCACCGGCACGTCGAAGAACTGGCGCGGGATCTCCTCGCGCAGCCGCTCGACCAGGGCTCGGCCCCGCGAGTACGCCCCGTCGCGGTGGATGATCAGCGACAACGCGTCCACGGGCTCGCCGGCGATCAGGATGTCCACCCGCGCCAAGTCCCCGGGCCGGAACCCGGCGAAGTCGTAGTCGAAGCTCGCGTACCCCCGCGTCCGGGACTTCAGCTGGTCGTAGTAGTCGAGGACGATCTCGCCCAGCGGCAGGTCGTACGAGAGAAGGACGCGGTCCTCGGACAAGTACTCCATGTGGTCGAATCGGCCGCGGCGCTCGTTGTTGAGCTCCATCACCGCGCCAACCCCGTCCTTCGGGACGATGATCGATGCCCTGACGTAGGGCTCTTCGACCTCTTCGACCTCGCGCGGCATCTCGGCCGGGTTGTGCACCTCGACCTCCTCGCCGCCCTTGGTCAAGACGCGGTAGGCGACGTTCGGCGCAGTCACGAGCAGGTCGAGGTCGAACTCGCGCTCGAGCCGCTCGCGAACGATCTCCATGTGGAGCAGGCCTAGGAAACCACAGCGGAACCCGAAGCCGAGCGCATGCGAGCTCTCCGGCTCGTAGAACAGCGAGGCGTCGTTCAGCTTCAGCTTTTCGAGGGCGTCCCGGAGCTCCGGGTACTGGTCGGAATCCGTCGGGAACAGGCCCGCGAAGACCATCGGCTTCACGTCCTTGTAGCCGGGCAGCGGGTCGGCGGCGCGCCGCGACTTTGCGGTCAGCGTGTCGCCGACGCGCAACCGCGAGACGTCCTTGAGCCCGGTGATCACGTAGCCGACCTCACCGGCCGAGAGCTCGCCGACCGGGGTCATCGTCGGCGACAGGAACCCGAGCTCCTCGGCGTCGAACTCGGTGCCGAGCGCCATCGCCCGGAGCGCCTCCCCGCGCTTGAAGCTCCCGTCCACCACGCGCACGAACGCGACCACGCCTCGGTACTGGTCGTACGACGAGTCGAAGATCAGCGCGCGCGGCGGCGCTCCGGGATCGCCGGCCGGCGCGGGGATCCGCTCGACGATCGCGTCGAGTACGTTCTCCACCCCCTCGCCCGTCTTCGCCGAGATCCGCAGCACGTGGTCGGGCGTGTCCCCGACGAGCCCCGCGACCGCGACCGCTGCGCCCTCGGGGTCGGCCTGCGGTAGGTCGATCTTGTTCAGCACCGGGACGATCTCGAGGTCGTTCTCGATCGCCAGGTAGGCGTTCGCGACCGTCTGCGCCTCGATCCCCTGCGCGGCGTCGACGACGAGCAGCGCCCCTTCGCACGCTTGGAGCGAGCGCGAAACCTCGTACGTGAAGTCGACGTGGCCGGGCGTGTCGATCAGGTTGAGCTCGTGCCCCTTCCACATCACCCGGACCGCCTGGGCCTTGATCGTGATCCCGCGCTCGCGTTCGAGCTCCATCGAGTCGAGCAGCTGCTCGCGCATCTCCCGGCCGGTGACGGTCTCGGTGACCTCGAGGATGCGGTCGGCGAGCGTCGACTTGCCATGGTCGATGTGCGCGATGATCGAGAAGTTCCGGATCTTGCCCTGGTCCATGTGCCGACTGAGCGTAGCGGCGCCGTCAGGCAGGACGATCGAGGCGCATCAGCCGGTGCGGGAGGCCGTCTTCCTCGACGTTGCGGACATAGCGAAAGCCGGCCTTCTCGAAGGCGCGCCACGAGCGGCGGTTCGGCTCCTCGACCGTGGCGACGACCGCGTTGATCTCCGAGTCGGCGAAGACGACCTCACGCGCGAACTGCGCCAGGACGCGCGGACCGAGCCCTCGGCCGACGAGATCGGGCTCGCCGATCAACAGGTCGACGCCGGCGACGTCGCCGGCGACCTCGACGAGCTGCTGCCATTCCGGATGGTCGGCGACGTGGTAGGTCTGGATCATCCCGGCCGGCCGGCCGTCGACCACGATCAGGAACTGGCGCGTCGGCCTCCGCCCCTCGATCGCGGCGTACCGTTTCTCGATCGCCTCCTCGACGGGCTCGCGCCACCACTCCGCGACGTGCTCCTGCCGCAGCCATTCGGCAACGAGCGGGACGTCGGCCTCGGTCAGCGGCGGGAACTCGATCACGCCTGGCGCGTTCGCCTCAGCAGGCGCAGCGCCCGCAGCTCCTGCACGCGCAGCAACCGGCACATCAGCAGGTACGCCGCCGCACCGGCCGTGAGGGCGACCCCGAGCGACGCGACCTGGGCGACGAACCGGTGCCCCAACGCGTCGTCGAGCGCCCGCCAGCTGCCGTAACCGACCGCCCCGAGCACCACGGACGCGACGGTGATCCTGACCACCGAGTCGAGCGTCCGACCGAGATCGAGGCGCCCGAGGTGGCGCCGCAGCATGACGAGCAACACAAACGTGCCGGCGATGTTCACGACCGAGGTGGAGAGCGGGATCCCCCAGATCCCGAACCGGTAGAACGCGCCGTCGAGCGCTGCGTTCAGCCCGAGGTTGGCGAGTGCGACCCAGGTCGGGATCCACGCGGCCTGGAGCGAGAAGAACGCCCTGTTCAACATCAGCATCGCCCCGTTGAAGGCGAGCCCGAGCGCGAAGGCGGCCAGGCAGTCGGCGACGACGGTGGTCTGCGACGCGGTGAAGTCGCCGCGCTGGTAGACGACCCGCACGATCGGCTCCGCGAGCAGGGCGCAGATCACGCTCGCCGGGATCAGCAGGAATGCAATCTGGCGCAGCCCGGCGGAGACCATCGAGCGGAATCCGTCCAGGTCACGGCGGGTGGCGAGCCGTGAGAGCGACGGGAAGAGCACGGTCGCGACCGCGACCGAGAACATCCCCTGCGGGAAGATGTACAGGCGGAACGCTGCGTTGATCGAGCTCGGCGCCTGGTACTTGTCGAGCAGCCGCGCAGCGAAGATCGTGTCGATGAACGCGTTGAAGTTGATCAGCCCGAGGCCGAGCGTGATCGGGATCATCAGCTTGAACGTCCGCGCGACCGCCGGGTCGCGCCAGTCGATCACCACGCGCAGCCGGTCGTCGCGACCGCGGAGCCACGGCAGCGGGAGCAGGAACTGCAGGATCGTCGCGATCAGGATGGAGAAGGCGTAGACGTAGAGCTTGGCGTCGATCGTGTCGGCCTGTGGGACGCCGATCACCAGTCCGGCGATGATCGCGACGTTCCAGAGCACCGGGGAGAGCGCCGGCACCGAGAAGTGCTCGTAGCTGTTCAGGATCCCGACGACGATCCCGGTCAGACCCAGGATGAGCACGATCGGAAAGAGCACGCGCGAGAGCCCGACGGCGACGCCCGAGTAGCCGAAGATCTTCATCACCCACGGCGCGATCACGATGAAGAGCGCGGTCAGGCCGCCGAGGCCGAGCATGATCAGCCAGAAGAGGCTCGAGGCGACGCGCCACGCCCGCTTGCGTTCCCCCTTCTCCAGCAGCTCGCTGAACACCGGGACGAACGCCGACGAGAGCGCCGCGTCGGCGACGAGCGCACGCACGGTGTTCGGGACGAGGAACGCGACCTCGAACGCGTTGATCGCCCCGACGGTGCCGAAGTAGTAGCGGACGACCGACTCGCGGACGAGGCCGACGACGCGCGAAAGCCCGGTGGCGCCCGCGAAGAACGCGGTCGAGAGCGCGAGGCGGCGACGATGGTAGGCGCCGCCTGTCGGGAGACCGCCTCCAGGGGTCGAGACAGCAGCCTCCTCTGGCGGAGTCACCGCCTGAGCATAGGCAGCGCACCTGTTGCTACCATCGGCCCGCCCGCACGTGCGGGCCTTTTCACGCCATACCTTCATAAAGCCGAGTGCCGAACATCAAGCAACAGGAGAAGCGGGTCCGGATCTCCGAGCGCCAGCGGGCGGAGAACATCCGCTACCGCTCGACCGTGAAGACCCTGACCAAGCGGCTGCAGGCCGCGGTTGCCGACGGCGACACCGACCTGATCACCGCCGAGCACCGGACGCTCGTGCGCTGGGTCGACCGTGCCGCGTCCAAGGGCGCGCTCCACGCAAACACGGCCGCTCGGAAGAAGGCGCAGGCCGCCCGCCTCGTCGCCGGCGCCTCGTCCTAACGTCGGTTCCACATGTCTCTTCGGCTCCGGCCGCTTCGCGAGGACGAGCTTCCCGCCTACGTGGAGCACACCCGCGCCGCCTACGAGCGCGAGCTCGTCGACCAGGCCGGGCTAAAGCACGAAGCGGCCGCGAAGAAAACAGAGGCGGACTGGTCGCGGCTCTTGCCGGACGGGACCGTCCCTGCGGACAACGAGCTCTACGCGATCGAGGACGAGGCCACCGGCGAGCGCATCGGCGAGCTGTGGTTCGCTGAGCGCGACGGCGACAGCGAGAGAACGTTGTACGTCTACTCGATCGAGGTCGCGCCCGAGTTCCGCGGACGAGGCTACGGCCGCGCGGCGATGCAACTGTTCGAGGCGGAGGCACGCAGGCGCGGCCTCGCCCGGGCGAGCCTGACCGTCCTCGGCGGCAACGTGGTCGCGCGCTCGCTCTACCGCTCGCTCGGCTACGCCGAGCGAGCGGTGTTCATGTCGAAGGATCTCTAGCTCCGGTTTGGAAGCTAACCGGGTGGGAATCGACTCTCGATCTCCCCGGACAGACTGATGAGGAGCACACGCTGAGCTCGAGGGCCACGCTTCGGCGCATGTTCGGGCGCGGGAGCCCCGTGCTCGACTACTGGCTCGGCCACAGCGTTGGATTCGAGCTCACCTCTCCGAGCGGCGGTCACCGGGGAGTCGTTCAGGAGGTCGTGACCGACGAGCGCGGCTACCCGCGGGCGCTGGTCGTGCGGGGCGGCATGCTCCAGCGCGCACGCGTGGTGAGCGTGGACGTGGTCGAGGCGGTCGTTCCCGCGGACGGAACGATGACGATTCGCGGCAGCGGACCCAGCCGTACTCGACCCCGCTTCGCACCGGCCGCGAGCGTGCCCGCGCGTCGCGGGATTGCGGGACTTGCTGCGGCGGCCGCGGCGACACTCCGGCTCCTGGCGAACACGGCCCTGCTCGCCCTCTCGCTGTTCGTCTCGGCCGCCGCCTGGAGCGTGCGTCACTTGCGCCAGAACGTGCCGGCCCTTGCTCGACGCGCCGGCCGAGCCGGCGCGTCCACGATCGTCTGGATGCGTCCACACGCCAGGACGCTCGCCCGAACGGCCGGGGCAACGGCGGTCACGCTCGCCCTCCTCCTCTTCGCGCTCGCCCATGCGCTGGCGGCCGCAGTCGCGGCCTACGCCAGGTTCGTCGCCCAGGAGTGGACGCGCCGTCGCTCCGGCCGTGCGCCGGACCGGGTCACCGCCGAACGGCGGTGAGCGACTGGCTATCCCGCCGCTTCAGCCGAACTGCCACCGGGTCGTGTCGGCCGGGAAGTCGGTCCAGCCGAAGGCGACGGTCGGCCGCATCGACCACAGCCCCCCTTCGTCCCACTGCTCCGGCGGCGGACGGTACTCGTACTTCGTCGTGCCGTACTTCGCTGTGAACGCCGCCGCCAGCCGCTCGGCGAGCGCGCGCTCGGGCTTGCCGACCTCCTGCGCCTCGCCCTCGAGGATGACCACCTCGTCACCGCTCTCGAGATGGACGACCACCGCCGCGTTCGCCGCGAGGTTGCGGGCGCGCCTGGTGCGCGGGCTGCCCTCGAAGTAGAGCGTCCCGTCGAGGAAGAGCGCCCAGGCCGGCATCGCATGGGGGCGACCGTCGGGCCGCGTGGTGGCGAACCAGTAGTTCAGCGCCGACTCGAGCCGCTCGACCGCCCAGCTCCACTCGAGCAGCCCCTCGTCCGTCTCGGGAACGCCGTACCCCTCGGGCATCGACGGGCGGCTGCTCTGCGGCTGTGGGCCCACCCTCAGTTCCTGTCGGCGGCGCGGGTGATCGTGACCAGCGTACGCTGGAGCTCGAGGTCGGCCGGGAGCCGGCTTCCGCCTTTGATCGCGAAGTCCAGGTCCGAGAGGCGGACGATCGCTTCCCGCAGCTCCTCGACCGAGAAGTTCCGCGCCTGGCCGAACGCCTTCTCGGCCGCGAAGGGATGCATCTTGAGCTCCGCTGCGGCGTCGCGAGCGCGAACGCCCTCGGCGTCGAGACGCTGGCACGCCTGAACCCGCCGGACGTGCGCGACGAGCCGGCCGACGAGCATCGGGATCTCCCCGGAACGGGTCGACCGCTCGAGGATCGACTCGCACGCCGAGAGCACGCCCGCGACATCACGCCTGCCCCAGGCGTCCGTGAGGACGAACGGCGGCACGTCGGCGCGGGCGGCGACGAGCTGCTCGACCTCCTCCTCCCCCACCTCATCCGAGCCGGCCCAGAGCGCGAGCTTGTCGATCTCCCCGGCGAGCTCGTGCGGGTTGTCGCCGACCAGCTCGATCAGCGCACGGCTCGCCTCGCTCGTGACTCGGACGCCGTGCCGGGCGAACTGGTCCGAGATCCACTTCGGCAGCCCGCGCTTCGACACCTCGTACACGAGGACCTGGCCGGCCTTCGCGCAGGCCTTCGCAAGCGGGGAGTCCTTGCGGAGCTCGCCGGCGACGAGCGCGAGCACCGTGCCCGGCGCCGGGGCGGCCAGGTAGTCGGCGACCGCCTTTGCATCGGCGGCCTTCCACCGCTCGACGCCGTCGACCAGGACCAGCCGGCCGCCGGTCGCGAACAACCCCATCGCGTTGCAGGCGGCGATCGCGTCCTCGCCGGACGCGTCCTCGGCAGAGAGTCGCTCGACCGCGTCGTCGCCGAACCGGTCGCGGAGACGGTGGACTGCGCGGTCGATCTTCGGGCGGTCGCTGCCCGTGAGGAGGTAGGCCGGCTTGAGCTCCTCCGCCACTCGTGGCAAGCATAGTTACGGCCTGCGGCGGTTCCGGTCGCGCCCACCGACGGCCAGGAGAAGCAGGGTCGAGGCGACGAGGAGCAGCGCTCCGACTCCCGAGGCTGACGAAACGACTGCGCCCGGCAAGCCGCCGACGAAGCGGGCGCACCACGCGAGGTAGGCCGCCAGCCAGCCGTTCGCTGCCGCGATCGAGGCTGCGACCGCCGGCGAGATCGGATCGGCGATCGCTGCGGCGAATGAGAGCCCGAGCAGCGGTGCCACGACGGGCGCGGCCAGCACGTTCGCCGGCACCGAGTACAGCGGTATGCGGCCGAACTGGAACCAGAGCACCGGGGCGGTGGCGAGGCTGCAGGCAACGGACAGCGCGAGGGCTTCTCCCGCAACCCTCGGCACGGGATATCCCTCGAGGAGCCGCTGCGCCCGCGGGAGCGCGACGAAGATCGCGACCACGGCGGCGAACGAGAGCTGAAAACCGGCATCGAGCAGCGTGTAGGGGTTCCAGGCGAGCAGGACGAGCGCGCCGACGAGCAGGAAGTGCCAGCGGTCGCGCTGCCTCGCCGAGAGCCACGCGATCGATCCGAGCGCGCCCGCGATACCCGCCCGGACCACGGACGGCTGCGGGCCGACGGCAAGCACGTAGGACCCGATCCCCGCGAGGGCGCCGAGCTCACCGAGCCAGCGCGGCAGCCCGACGATCCAGGCAAGCCCGAGCACGCCGCCGGCGACGAAGATCACGTTCTGACCCGATACCGCCAACAGGTGGTAGAGGCCCGAGGCGCGGAAGGCGCCGCGCAGACCGGGCGGGAGATCCTCGTCCTCGCCGAGGACGATCCCCTCGAGGACCGCTCGTCGCTCTCCCGTCAGTCCCGGGGCAAGCGAGCGCGCCAGCCACGCGCGCACCCGATCCGCATAGCCGGCCAGCCCTCCCCGACGGCCGACGATCTGCCAGCTCCGGGCCGCGACGACGACATGGATCCCGTGCCGCCGAAGCCAGGTGCGCTCGTCGAATCCGCGCGCCGCCGGCCGCGGCAGCCGGAGCCGCGCGTCGAGCGCGAGGATCGCTCCCTGGGGAGGCGACCGGCCGACCGGCAGCTCCATCAGCACCTGCTCGCCGGGCCGGACCGCGCCGAACCGTAGGAGCCGCGCAGGCACGCGCAGCTCGAAGCCGTTGTTCCGCGCTGGGCCCGTGACGACGACGGTCGCGGGCTCCGCTTCGCCGACGTGGGCCAGAAGCACGCCCGAGTCGAGCGCGTCGAGCCGGACACTGCCCCACCACCAGCCCAGCAGCAGGAGCCCGGCCGCGAGCGTCGCGACCCGAGCACGCGGGGCGGCGAGAATCGCCGCGATCGGCGCCGCACCGACGGCAGCGACGGCAACTCCGACTCCGGCAACGCGAAGGCCGTTCGCAGCAGCAAGGCCGAGGCAGGCCGCACCCGCGAGGACATACGGGTACGCACGGAGGACGCGCTCGCCGACAAGCGCGGGCCCGTCGCGGGCGGCGGCGATGCCGGCGCCTTCGCCGTCGCTGGTGCGCAAGAGGTCGTCGCTCACGGCACGACCAGCCCTCGGAGCTGCTCGACCCGGGTGGGACCGATCCCCGGGACCTCGTCGAGCTCGTCGACCGAGCGGAACGCGCCGTGCTCGGCGCGCCAGTCGAGGATCTTCTGCGCCGTCGCGGGACCGATCCCCGGCAGCGAGTCGAGCTGCTCCGCCGTCGCCGAGCTCAGCTGGATCGGGCCGGTCGGAACACCCGGAGTGGCAACGCCCTGTGCGGCCGCGACCGCACGCGGGAGCCTGGCCGGAACGAGGACCTGCTGGCCGTCGGCGACCGGCGCCGCCAGGTTGAGTGCGGCCGGATCGGCCTTGCGCGTGACACCGCCCGCACGTGCGACGGCGTCTGCCACTCGTGAGCCCTGTGCAAGCGTGTAGAGACCCGGTCGCCGGACAGCGCCGACCACGTATACGACGAGACGGGTGGGCGCCGCCGGGGCGGCGCCCGCAGACGCCGAGCCGGCTCCGGTGGGATCCTCGGCCGACCCGACGATCGGCGGCGCCGCCGCCCCGGCCGGCGTCCCTGCCCGGACGACGAACCGCGCGCCGACGAGCAGCGCCGCGAGGAGGAGCACTCCGCCGAGAAGCACACGCCGCCTGGAGAGGACGATCGGCTGCATGTCGCCAATCGTGACAACCGCGATGACACGCGCGTGTGACGAGAGTGTGTCGAGCGTGCGCCTTCTCGCCGTGCGCTTCGGACGTCTAGGCTGGGCGTGGTCGATGCCCTCGAGCCATGCCTTCGCCGTCTTCATCCCGGCCGCACTCCTCCTGCTCGCGATCCCCGGCCCGGCCGTGCTGTACGTCGTCGCGACGAGCGTCGACGGCGGGCGCCGCAACGGCCTGGTTTCGGTCGCCGGCATCCATCTCGGCTCGCTCGTGCACGTCGCCGCCGCGGTCGCGGGACTCTCGGCGCTGATCGTCTCGTCCGCGATCGCCTTCAGCGCCGTCAGGTACGTCGGCGCCGCCTACCTCGTGTACGTCGGGATCCGCAAGCTGCTCGGCAAGGACGAACCGGTCGAGGCGGTCGAGCGGGCGCCGCGGAGCACGCGACGCGTCTTCGGTCAGGGCGTCCTCGTGAACGTCCTCAACCCGAAGACGGCCCTCTTCTTCCTGGCGTTCATGCCGCAGTTCGTCGATCCCGACCGGCCGGTCTGGACGCAGACGATCGTCCTCGGTCTCTGCTGGGTCGCGCTCGGCTTGCTCAGCGACGGCGCATACGCGCTCGCGGGCGGAACTCTCGGGAGCGTCCTCCGCCGCCGCCGGAAGGCGGTGCGCTACGCGTCCGGCAGCGTCTTCATCGGCCTGGGGGCGGTCGCCGCCTCGAGTTGAGCCTGCGCACGAACGTCACGCTCGTACTCGCCGGCCAGAATGCCGAGCTCGCGGTCGCGCACGACGAGCTGTATCCGGAGCGCGTCGCGGAGCAGATCCCGCTCTCGATCACGCTGCTCTATCCCTGGATCCCGGTGGAGCGGCTGGCCCACGCCGACCTGCACGGCCTCACGGACTTCTTTGCGGCGAGACGGCCGTTCGCGTTCGAGCTGACCCGTGTCGCCGAGTTTCCCGGGGCCGTCGTCTACGGGGTGCCCGAGCCCGACCACGAGCTGCGCGACCTCATGCGATCGCTGTGGGCCCGCTATCCGGACACGCCGCCCTACGGCCGGCCCGGCAGTGATCCGCCGCCTCATGCAACGCTCGCCAGGCTCGACGTCCCGCCGCCGCGCACGCTCGAACAGGTATGCGACCGCGTCGCAGACCTGCTCCCGGCTCGCTTCGTCGTCGCCGAAGCGACCCTGATGGGCGAGATCGAGCCGAATGTCTGGCGCGTTCGCAAACGCCTCCCGCTGGACAATCGGTGACGATGAGCTACACGAAGACCAACCTGCGCACGGTCCAGAACAGGCGCCGAACTTCGGCATGCCCGAGGCGATGAAGGCACGGTTCGCGCGGCGGGCAATCGACGGAGAGACGCCCGGGCTGAGTCTCTTCACGCTCGCGCCCGGGCTCCGGATCCCGTTCGGCCACAAGCACAAGACCCAGGAAGAGGTCTACGTGGTCGTGCGCGGCTCCGCGCGGGTCAAGGTCGACGACGACATCGTCGACCTGGCCGAGTGGGACGCGATCCGGTTCCCGAAGGGGACGATGCGGCAGACGGAGGGCGACCCGGACGGCGTCGACTACATCGCTGTCGGCGCCGGCGACGATCCGAACGAGGCCGAGATGGCACCTGGGTGGTGGAGCGACTAAGACGCGGGAGAATCCCTGGTTCTCCCGCGAGCCCTCTCCTCCGCTTGCTCGCTTCGCTCGCAGTCGCCTGCTGACGGCGCCCGGATGTGGGCCGCGCCCGCGCATGTCGGGCGCGGCGACGAACGCCCCAGTTGCCTTTGCTCAGGGCCCCATGTGGGACTTGCCCAGGTCCGACGTGGGCTCGGACCCGCCCGGCATCGACTTCGACCCCGGCATCGGCTTCGCGGGCGGCGTGTCCATCTTCGACATGTGGGGCATCCCGGGCATCGAGCCGTTGCCCGGGATGGTCAGCCCGGGAAGCACACCCGGTGCGGCGAGGAGGATCACGCCGAGAACGGCGAGGGTCGCAGTCGTGGCGTACAGCGCTACCCGGCGCCACGGGACGAGCTTCTCGACCGCGATCAGCCCGGCGACGACCGCCATCCACGCGATGCTCATGACGCCGAGCGCGAACAGCGACGCCATCAGCGCCCAGCAGCAGCCGACGCACCAGGCTCCGTGTCGTGCGCCCATGCCGAGGGCGCCTGCCGGCCCGTCGCGCCACGCACCGAGGAGGAATCCGAGCGGCGTCCGGCACTTGCCCAGGCACGCGTCCTTGAACGGCGTCAGCTCGTAGAGCGCCGCGACGAGCAGCGTCGCACCGGCGACCCAGCGGCCGGCCCGGTCCCAGGAGAGCACGCCGCCCGCGAACGCCCCGCCTCCGACCGCGATCCCGAAGGCCGCGGCCCCCACCGCTGCCCACATCGCCAGGTAGCCGGATGTGAACAGGAGCGGCAGCGCCGGCGAACGCGACCTGGTCAGCCGCGAGTAGAGGGCGACTGTCGGCGCGACCGACGGGAACATCATCGCCGCCATCATCACCACCCAGACGCCGATGAACCAGCCGAAGGTGCCGAGGTCGGTCCACGGACCTCCGTCCATGCCCTGCATCTCGTGGACCGTCCACCACCAGCCGACGGCGGCCAGCACGAAGAGCAGGGCGACGAGGCCCACGCGCGTGCGCACCGCCGCCCACGCCGGGGCGAAGTTTGCACGGCCTGGTGCGGCTGCGGCGGTCGCGGTCATCTCTTCAGGCGGCCCAGGAGAACTCGGAGTACGAGAGGCCGGTCTTCCCCTCGTACTCGATGCCAAACGCGTTGATGTTGGAGCGGGTCGCCTCGGCAATCGTGAGGTCGGACCCGACTGGGTGGAACATCCCCTGGAAGCGAACGGGCCGGCCGGTCTCCACCCCGAACGGAACGATGTCCTCGATCTCGAAGTCGATCACCTCGCCGATCCGCACGCTGTGCCGCAGGCCGTCGTCGACGACCTCGATCGGCGCACGCTCGACGCCGAGCATCTCGCCGACGAGCAGACCGAGCGCGGCCATCGGCCCGCCGAGCTGGCCGCCGAAGACGGCGGTGAGCTTCTCCGCCTGCTCGTCGCCGGCCTGGTCGTCGACGAACATGCCGATGCGCCAGTTCCCTTCGGTCATCACCTTCGGCGTCTCGGCGATCGCAGCCACCTTCAGGCCGCTCACGTCGGTCCCGTCGATCTCGCCCTCCCGGATGTTGAAGACGAGCACACCCGGCAGTAGTCGTAGGTCGCGCCGTGGGCCATGTTCGCGTTGCACGGGCAGATCAGGTCGCAGGAGCACGTCTCGACGTAACTGCCCTTCAGCGCCCAAGACATCGAAGCCTCCTTCGGTCGAGTCCGGCGGATTCTCGGGGTCGCGCCCGCCGACGTCAACTCGGGCCGCCGTCAGAGGGTCGACGTCGCGATCTCGGACTTCCAGAGGGCGCCGAGCGGCCGGCGGAGCCGGCACTCGACGATCATCCGCCCACGCTCCTCGTTGTCGAGGTGCCAGCGGTTGTCGATCACGGCGAGCCGCCGCCGACCGGCGCACAGCCCTCGGAGCGAGCCCGCGTCGAAGCCGACGAGGAGAGCGAACCGCTGGGGAAGCCGCGCGGGGCGCCAGAACTGCCAGGTGAGGTGTCCGCTCAGCACGCGCGGAAGCCCGAATCGCAGCCCGTAGTGCTCCAGGGCCGACGCCTCGCCGTAGTTCCGCGCGACGATCGCGCCGCGGCCCCGCTCCGCCGGCGGCAGACTGCGCCAGGCGGCCGCCGTCTCGGCGACGAGCTCCGGCCAGCCGATCTCGTCCTTGTAGAAGCTGTCCTTCCAGACGCCGGAGTCGACCATCGAGGCGGTGCTCCGGACCGGTAGCACGACCGGCGCGACGAGGACGAGCAGCACCGCCTGGAGGACGACCAGCGGGACGGCGACGAGCAGACGGCGACTCGTGGACGCCGTCGCGAACCAGCCGGCGAGCGAAACCCCGCCGGCCGCGACCGCGATCGAGTCCGCGGGCAGCGGGTAGTAGCCGCGTCCACGCTCGACCAGGAAGAGGAGCGTGACGAGCGGCGGCACGATCGCCAGCGGCCGCAACCACGGCCGCCGGCGCCAGAGCCAGACGACCCCGACGACGGCGACGACGATCCCGACGCCGAGGAAGGGCTGTTCGGCCACATAGGTGCCGGGAGGCGTGTCGTCGGCGGTCTTCGCGTTCTGGCTGCTCGCGAACTGGAGGCTCGCCCAGCCGTGCTGCGCCTGCCAGACGAGGTTGGAGACGAAGAGCAGCAGCGCGAGCGCCAGGCCGAGCCACGGCCACGGGCTGCGCAGCGCGGTGCGCCCGGCGACGAGCAGGCCGACGAGAACGGCGAACAGGAGCAAGCCGATCGTGTACTTCGCCTGCAGGCCGAGCCCGGCGACCGCTCCGGCGGCGAGCCACAGCCGAGGCTGGTCGCGGTTCAGCGCGAGCAGCACGAGGTAGATGAGCGCGACCCAGCAGAGAAGGTCGAGCCAGGTCGGGTGGAAGATGCTCCCGGCTCCGAGCGCGTACGGGCTGAAGGCCCAGACCGCCCCCGCGAGCACCTGCGCGCCGCACCCCCCGCCGAGCTCACGCGCCATCAGCACGACGAGGACGTCGGCGACGACCACCAGCGCGATGCAGATCGCCCGCAGCGCGACGAGCGAGTCGCCGAACAGCGCGTGGACGACCCAACCGAGCCACGCGACCAGCGGCGGGAAGTCGACGTAGCCGAGCGCCGGACGCTTCGCAGCCGAGAGGAAGTACAGCTCGTCCCGATCCCAGCCGTACCGCCCGAGGAACGGCGCGATCACGGCCACCTGGACCGCCGCCGGCACGAGCCCGCACAGGATCGACGTCCGCACGGACGTGCGCACGACAGGGCGACTCTCGGCTGCAGGCGACGGCAGGACGCAAACCTAATCGCCGCAGATAGCCTCGCGCCATGAAGCGTCTGCTTCCGTTCGTCTGCGTCGTGGTCGTGGTCGACACGATCCTGTACACGGCGCTGACCCCGCTTCTCCCGCACTTCGAGCACACCTACGACCTCTCGAAGAGCAGTGCCGGCTTCCTCGTCGCCGCCTACGGGGTCGGCGTGCTGGCCGGCGCGGTTCCCGGCGGGCTCGTCGCGGCCCGCCGCGGCGCGCGTGGCGCCGTTCTCGCCGGACTGGTCCTCGTCTCCACGGCGAGCATCGGAGTCGCGGTCGCCGACAGCTTCGGCACCCTCGTCGCAGCCCGGCTGGCGCAGGGCTTCGGCTCGTCCCTGACCTGGGCCGGCGGGCTCGCCTGGCTCGCGCTGGCCAGCCCGCGCGCCCAGCGGGGTCAGGCGATGGGAACCGCGATGGGAGCAGCCGTCTTCGGCGCGCTGCTCGGTCCCGTTGTCGGCGCGGCCGCGAGCCTGATCGGCGTCCGGGCGTCGTTCGCGACGATCGCCGCCCTGGAGGCGCTGCTCGCGCTCGCCGCGTTCCGGCTCGAGCCTTCACCGCCCGAGCGGCAGCCGATCGGGATGATCACCGTCGCCGCCCGCAACCGGGAGTTCCTGCTCGGGCTGTGGCTGATGACGATCCCGGCCCTTCTCTTCGGGGTGCTCGGCGTGCTCGCCCCGCTGGCGCTCGACGACGACGGTCTGGGGGCGGTCGCGATCGGCGGCATCTGGGTCGGGGCGGCGGCGATCGAGACCGCAATCAACCCCTGGCTGGGGCGGCTCTCCGACCGGCTCGGCCCCGCGCGGCCGGCGCTGATCGCGCTCGCCGGCTCGACCGCGGTCTGTCTCGGGCTCGCCGCAACTGAGTCTGCCTGGCTGCTCGTGCCCCTCATCCTCGCCGCCGCGTTCACCTGGGGCGCACTGTACTCGCCCGCGCTGACCATGCTCTCGCACGCCGCCGAGCACGTCGGCCTCGCCCAGGGCCTGAGCTTCGGCGTGATGAATGCGGCGTGGGCGGTCGGCAACGCGGTCGGTCCTGCCGGCGGCGGCAGCCTCGCCGAGCTGACGAGGGACGCCGTGCCCTACCTCGTCGGCGCGGGGATCTGCGCTGCGAGCGCGACGGCGCTCCGGCAGGCAAGCGGCCGGCGTGCCGCCGCGGACGTCGCCGA
Organism: Actinomycetota bacterium; assembly: GCA_046732255.1. Taxonomy (GTDB): domain Bacteria; phylum Actinomycetota; class Thermoleophilia; order Gaiellales; family Gaiellaceae; genus DATBLE01. Next base: position 6,048 of record JBKPMR010000046.1, on the reverse strand, counting down.
GCTCTGATCGCCCGATCGCGTGCCGATCCGAGATTCGACCTGAGCAGGTCGAGCAGTCCTCGGATCGTGACTGCGTCGGACAGTCGCCGTCACAGGCCCATCACGGCGGGGGCTCGTGCTCAGCGCTCCCAGAGGCGGAAGCCGCCGAGCAAGGCCAGCTCGTTCCCGCCGACGCGGACGTTCGCAGGCAGCTCGACGAGCTCGTCTGCGAGCCCTCCACCGATGACGACGTAATCGGGGAGGAGAGCCGCCGACAGGTGGTCGATCGTCTCGAGCACGGCCTCGCGCCAGCGCTTCCGGCCGAGCCGTTCACGGCCCGCGCGGCCGACGTAATCCTCGAAGGTCGCCCGCCGGAAGGGAAGGTGCGCGAGCTCCATCGGCACGATCGTGTCGTCGACGATCAGCGTCGACCCGAGCCCGGTGCCCAGCCCGAGGAAGAGCATGCGCCCGCCCTCATAGCTGCCGATCGCCTGCATCACCGCGTCGTTCACGACCTTTGTCGGCCTCCCGAACGCGGCCTCGAAGTCGAACCCCTCCCAGCCTGGGCCGAGGTTGACCGGCTCGCGTTCGACCAGGTCGCCCGCGACCGGGGCAGGAATGCCGACCGAGACGCGGTCGAACTCCCAGCCTGCGACGAGCTCGAGCGTCTGCGCGACCATGCGCTCGGGAGTCAGGTCGGGGCCGGACTTGAACCGGCGCCGCTCCGCCTCGCCCTGCGCAAGCGCCTTGACATGCCGCCCGCCGACGTCGACCGCGAGCACGCGCATGCGCGGACGCTAGCCGACGACGAGGTTCACGAGCTTGCCGGGCACGACGACCGTCTGGCGGATCTCCTTGCCGTCCAGGTGAGCCTGGACCTTCGCCGACCCCTTCGCCCGCTCGACCAGGTCGGCCTCCGGCAGGTCGGCAGGCACCTCCATCCGGTCCCGCACCCTGCCGTTCACCTGGACGACGAGCTCGAACGTCTCGTGGACGAGCAGCGCCGGGTCGGCCTCCGGCCACGGCTGCTCCCACAACCGGGCCCTGCCCTCAGGCACCGTGCCGCCCAGCACCTCCCACAGCTCCTCGGTCACGTGCGGCGCCCACGGCTGGAGCAGCGACAGCGCCGTGCCGGCCGCGAACCGCGCACCCGGCGTGGCCGGGTCGTCGGCGAGGTCGTTGACCAGCTCCATCACGGCCGAGATCGGCGTGTGGAACTGGAGCCGCCGCTCGATGTCGCCGGTGACGCGGTCGATCGTCTGGTGCGCCTTGCGGACGACCGGACCATCACCGTGACCGCCCTCAGGAGCACGTTCGGCAACCTCGTGGACGACGCGCCACAGCCGCCGGACGAAGCGGGAGATGCCCTCGATCCCGCTGTCCGTCCACTCCATGTCCTGGTCGGCCGGGCCCATGAAGAGGATGTAGAGGCGCGTCGCGTCCGCCCCGTACCGCGCGACGATCTGGTCGGGCCCGGCGACGTTGCCCTTCGACTTCGACATCTTCGAGCCGCCCATCGTCACCCAGCCCTGGTGGAAGAGGCGGGCGAACGGCTCGCGGAAGCCGAGCAGCCCCATCTCGTTCATCACCTTCACGAAGAAGCGCGAGTAGAGCAGGTGCCCGGTGGCATGGTCGATCCCGCCGATGTAGTGGTCGATCGGGCACCAGTAGTCGATCAGGCGCCGGTCGAACGGCGCCTCGTCGTTGCGCGGGTCGACGTAGCGCAGGAAGTACCACGACGAGTCGACGAAGGTGTCCATCGTGTCCGCCTCCCGCTGCGCGGGCCCGCCGCAGCGCGGGCAGGAGACGTTGAGCCACCCGGCGTTACTGGCGAGCGGGGGCATCCCCTTCGGCCGGTAGTCCTCGACCTCCGGGAGCAGGACGGGCAGCTCGTCGTCGGGCACCGGCACCTCGCCGCATATCGGGCAGTGGATGATCGGGATCGGGCAGCCCCAGTACCGCTGGCGGCCGAAGCTCCAGTCGCGCAGGCGGTAGCTGACGGCGGGCGCGCCCCTCCCCTCGCCGTGGAGCTTCGTGACGATCGCGCGCTTCGCCTCCTCGGCCGGCACGCCGTCGAACTCGGCCGAGTTGATCAGTAAGCCGTCCTCGGTGACCACGTCGACGACCGGGAGGTCGAACGTCTCGGCGAACTCGCGGTCGCGCTCGTCGTGCGCGGGCACGGCCATGATCGCGCCCGTGCCGTAGTCCATCAGCACGTAGTCGGCCACCCAGATCGGGATGCGCGCGCCGTTCACCGGGTTGGTGGCGTAGTGACCGGTGAAGACGCCGGTCTTCGCCTCCTCGGCTGCGCGCTCCTCGGTCTTCTTCTGCGCCGTGTGGCGGACGTACTCCGCGACCTCGTCGTTCGCGATCCGCTCGACCAGCGGATGCTCGGGGGCGAGGACGAAGAAGGTGGCGCCGTAGAGCGTGTCTGGCCGCGTGGTGAAGACGGGGATGTCGAGGTCCAGCTCGTCGACGCGGAAGAGGATCTCGGCGCCCTCGCTGCGGCCGATCCAGTTCCGCTGGATCGTCACCGTCCGCTCGGGCCAGTCGGCGCCCTCGTAGTGGAGGAGCTCGTCCGCGTACGCGGTGATCTTGAAGAACCACTGCTCGAGGTTGCGCAGCTCGACCGGCGTCCCGCATCGTTCGCAGCGTCCGTCGATCACGTACTCGTTCGCGACGACCGTCTGGTCGTGGGGGCACCAGTTCACCGGTGCCGCCTTCCGGTAGGCGAGCCCGCGCTCGAAGAAGCGGATGAAGAGCCACTGCGTCCACCGGTAGAAGCCCGGCTCGTGCGCGCCAACCTCGCGGTCCCAGTCGATCGCCCAGCCCAGCCGCTTCATCTGCTGGCGGATCTCGGCGATGTTCTCCTCGACGATCTCCCGCGGGTGGCCACCCTCGCGGATCGCCGCGTTCTCGGCCGGCAGGCCGAACGAGTCCCACCCCATCGGCCGCAGCACGGACAGCCCGTGGCGGCGGTGGAAGTGCGTGAGGACGTCGCCCATCGTGTAGTTGAGGACGTGCCCCATGTGCAGCGTCCCGGACGGGTACGGCAGCATCTCGAGCTGGTACCAGTGGTTCGGCGGCTCCTCGCCGGGGCCGGGGTCGGGCGTGTAGAAGCTGCGCTCCTCCTCCCAGACGCGCTGCCACTTCGTCTCGATCTCGTGGGGGTCGTACCTCCTCATGGGTACAAGAAGCCTAACGGCCTGTCCGCGCACGAACCCGACCAGAAAGGGGGCTCTCATGCGGATCTCCAAGCCTGTCGCCGCGGCGATCGCCCTGCTCGCCGCCGTCACGATCGCCGCTCTGGCCGTCGCAGTCGCGGCCCGCCCCGGGCCCGCACACGCACGGACTGCGAGTGTCGGCCTCTGGCAGGTCTACGACCAGGCGCTTCGCCGCGCACGCTACATCGACCTCACCCATGCGATCACGCCCGGCATGCCCGTCTGGAAGGGCTTCGGCCCCGGGCAGTTCAGCGCCACGGTCGATCCCAAGACCGGCAAGGCCTATACGTACGCGAAGGACGGGTTCGAGGCGACCGCCTACCGGCTGTCGACGGATCAGTTCGGCACCCAGCTCGACCCGCCGGCGCACTGGGCGCCCGAATACCCGGGCATCGACGAGCTGCCGCCCACCTATGCCGTCCGGCCGCTCGTCGTCATCTCGATCGTCCCCCAGGTACGGCAGAACCCGAAGTACGCGCTCCAGGTCTCCGACATCCTCGCGTTCGAGCAGGAGCACGGCCGCATCCCGGCCGGCTCGGTGGTGATGGTGCGATCAGACTGGTCGAAGCGCTGGACCGACGACCCGGCGAAGGCGAAGACGCTCGCCGCCGACCCGGTGTTCCCGGGCGTCAGCCTCGCGGCGCTGAAGCTCCTGCACCTCCAGCGCCACATCCTGTTCCACGGCCACGAGCCGCTGGACACCGATACGACGCCCACGCTCGAAGGCGAGCACTGGCTGATGCACCACGGCTTCACGCAAGCGGAGGGGGTCGCCAACCTCGAGGGGGTGCCCGCGACCGGATGTCTCGTCGCGATCGGCTATCCCAAGTTCAAGGGCGGGCTCGGCGGCTATGCGCGCTACGTCGCCGTCTGTCCACCCTCGACTGCCAAGGGGACAGCGATCTCCGGCCGCGACGCGCCGCTGCCGAGGAGCGGCAGGCCTCTCCACTGGGACCGGAAGCTCGGCTACCGCGTCCGTTGACGCGTGCACGCCTGGCGCGACGAGCCGCGCTCGGGGCGCGCGGCTCGTCGCGCTGGAAGCCCGCGGGGTAGCGGATAGGCTCGGCTCAGTGCTCGAGCTCTTCCCCGACACGGCGGAGGTCGTCGACGGCGTCCTGCACGTCGGCGGCTGCTCGGCGACCCAGCTCGCCGACGAGTACGGGACGCCGCTCGTCGTCTACTGCGAGCAGACGGTGCGCTCGGCCGCGCGGTCATGGCGAACCGGTGCTCCTGAGGCGGTGATCGTCTACGGGACGAAGGCGTTCCCGAACGTGCCCGTGATGCGCCTGCTCGCGGAGGAGGGGATCGGCGCGGACGTCTCCACGCTCGGCGAGCTCCGGTTCGCGCAGGCGGCGGGCGTGCCCTCCTCCTCCCTCGTCGTCCACGGGAACAACAAGTCCGACGAGGAGCTCCGCGCCGCCGCAGAGAGGGACGCGTGGCTCGTGGTGATGGACGAGCCCGGCGAGGTCGAGCGCTGCGTCGAGCACGGCGTCAGACGCGTGCTGCTGCGGATCACGCCGGGGATCGACGCGGACACGCACGCGAAGATCACCACGGGTCACGTGGGATCGAAATTCGGGGTGCCGCTCGAGGAAGCCGCCGGGGTGATCGAGCATGCCCGCGACGCCGGGTTGGAGATGCTCGGCCTCCACGTCCACCTCGGCTCGCAGGTGGTCGACGACGCGCCCGCCCGCGCCGCGGTCGAGTCTCTCGCCGACTTCTGCGCACGGGCGGACCAGGCCCTCGCTTGGACGCCCGCGATCGTGAACCTCGGCGGCGGCCTTGGGATCCGCTACACCGTCGACGAACCGGAACCGCCCGGACCGGAGGTGTATGCGCGCTCCCTGGTCGCCCGCCTCGAGGCGGCCTGGTCGCAGCGAGGGCTCCCGGCCCCGCTGGTGATCTTCGAGCCCGGGCGCTCGCTCGTCGGCCGGGCCGGGCTCACGCTGTACCGGGTCGGAGTGGTCAAGCGCTCCGGGCCGACGACCTGGGTCGCGGTCGACGGGGGCCTGAGCGACAACCCGCGGCCCGCCCTGTACGGCGCACGGTACTCGGCGCTGCTCGCGAACCGGGCCGCCGAATTTCCCTCCGGGACCTTCGCCGTCGGCGGCAAGCACTGCGAGTCCGGCGACGTGCTGATCGAGCACGCGGCACTGCCGGAGCCCCGCCGCGGCGACGTGCTCGCCGTTGCGGCGACCGGCGCCTACAGCCTCGCGATGGCGAGCAACTACAACGCCCTCCCACGGCCGGCCGCGGTGCTCGCCGCTGCCGGCGGCGCGCGGAACATCCGCGAACGGGAGTCGGTTGCCCTGACCTGAGAACGCTGAAAACGGCGCAATTTGCGGGACTTTTTCGGGTCGGCAGGTTTCGTTTTCGGACAACGCGACACCAATAGTCCCGTGGCGCCACGCTTTCCTGCGGTTTTGTTCGTTGTGCTCGGATTGTCGGCCGGACCGGGGAATGCGCTCGCCGACATCGGAGGCGTGTCGACGGTGACGTCGGCGGCGCAGCAGGCCCAGCAGACCGTCACCAACACGACCCAGCAGGCGACGAGCACGGCCCAGCAGGCGGCAGGCCCCGCGACGCAACCGACAGGCTCGGTCACCCAGGCGCCGGCGCCGGTCACGCAGACGGCTGCACAGGCGGCTGCTCCGGTCACGCAGGCCGCGACGCAGGCAGCCGCACCGGTGACCCAGGCGGCGGCGCAGACAGCTGCGCCGGTCGCGAAGACGGCCGCGCAGGCGGCGGCGCCGGTCACGCAGGCGGTCGCCGAGACGACGGCGCCGGTCGCGAACGCGGTTCAGCAGGCGGCCGCCCCCGTCGCGGGCACGGTCGAGCAGGCGGC
>JBKPMR010000045.1:0-6287 GCA_046732255.1 Actinomycetota bacterium | reverse complement strand
GTGCCGCCCGCGACCGTAGCACCGGTCTTTAGAATCGCCTGACATGCGACGGGCGTGGGTCGCACTCCAGCGGCGCGACGGGATCAAGCAGATCCTCATCGTGCTCGCGGCATTCGCCGCGTACGAGCTGGCGCGGATGATGATCCATCCGAACTGGCCGGCCGCGATGGAGAACGCGCGGCGGGTCGACAATCTCGAGCGCGCCCTCAACTTCGCGTGGGAGCAGTCGCTCCAGCGAGCGTTTCTGACCATGCCCGAGTTGGTCGAGGCGATGAACCTCTTCTACTTCTTCGGGCACTTCGTGCTGACGGCGGTCTTCTTCGTGTGGCTCTACCACCGGTCGCGCGACGGCTTCCGCAGCTTCCGCAACGGGTTCCTCGCCGCGACGGCGATCGCGCTTCTCATTCACTGGCAGTTCCCGACGGCGCCACCTCGCTTGCTCACCGGCCTCGGGGTCGAGGACACGCTTGAAGCGATCTGGAACATCGACATCGGCTCGCCGCATGCGTCGGCTCTGTCGAACCCCGTCGCGGCCGTGCCGAGCCTGCACGCCGGCTGGGCAGTCGGAGTCGGAGTCGGCCTCGTGCGCTACGCGCGCCAGCGCTGGCTGCGCATCGCCGGCGTCCTCTATCCGATCGCCGTCGTGCTCACGATCGTCGTCACCGGGAACCACTTCATCTTCGACGCGCTGGCAGGCGCCGCCGTCCTCGCAGCGGGGTTCCTCGTCGCCAGTCTGCCCCGGATGGGCAGGCGGGCGCTGAGCTATACTTGACCCCACGCCGCGGGGTGGAGCAGTCAGGTAGCTCGCCGGGCTCATAACCCGGAGGTCGCAGGTTCAAATCCTGCCCCCGCTACTGGAAAGGCTCCGGCGACGGGGCCTTTTCTTGTTGTGAACCGATTGAGGCTGGCGCAGCAGAGCTCCAGGCGAACGAACTAGGCTTGCGTGCCACCGGACTCCGCAATCCCGGTTCCACCCAAAAATGGAGGGTTCAATGGCAGATGAGCTCGCCCGTGATCGCCTTCCGATCCCGGATCAGCCGTACGCGGGGCCGCTGTACGAAGACGCCAGCGACCCGGACGCGAAGTTCCCTCCGATCGAGCCGCTTCGGCCGCCGGCCGGAGCTCCCAACGTCCTCATCGTCCTGCTCGACGATACGGGCTTCGGCGCTTCTAGTGCCTTCGGTGGCCCCTGCGCTACGCCGAACGCAGAGCGGCTTGCTGCAGGCGGCCTGAAGCTCAATCGCTTTCACACCACTGCGCTCTGCTCTCCCACCAGACAGGCGCTACTCACCGGACGCAACCACCACACGGTGGGCATGGGCGGCATTACGGAAATCGCGACGTCGGCGCCCGGATACAACTCGATCCGGCCCAACACGTGCGCTCCGCTCGCCCAGACGCTCAAGCTGAACGGCTACTCGACGGCCCAGTTCGGCAAGTGCCACGAGGTGCCGGTATGGGAGACGAGCCCTCTCGGGCCTTTCGAGTCGTGGCCCACCGGCGGGGGAGGCTTCGAGCACTTCTACGGGTTCATCGGCGGCGAGACGAACCAGTACGCGCCGGCGATCTACGACGGGACGACGCCGGTCGAGCCCGAGCGTACTCCGGAGGAGGGCTATCACTTCACCGAGGACATGACAGACAAGGCGATCGACTGGATTCGCGAGCAGAAGGCGCTCCTGCCCGACAAGCCGTTCTTCGTCTACTACGCACCGGGCGCCACGCACGCTCCGCATCACGTTCCGACGGAATGGTCGGACAAGTACGAGGGGCACTTCGACGACGGCTGGGACGCGCTCCGCGAGCGCACGTTCGCCCGACAGAAGGAGCTCGGCGTGGTCCCTGCCGATGCGGAGCTGACCGAGCGCCCCGCCGAGATCCCCGCCTGGGACGACATGCCGGACGACCTGAAGCCAGTGCTCGCTCGCCAGATGGAGGTCTACGCCGGCTACCTCGAGCACACCGACCATCACATCGGCCGCCTGATCGACGCCCTTGCCGACCTCGAGATCCTCGAGGACACGCTCGTCTACTACATCATCGGCGACAACGGCGCGTCCGCAGAAGGCACACCGAACGGCTGCTTCAACGAGCTCGCCATCCTGAACGGAGCCTTCGGGCTCGAGACGGTCGAGTTCATGGTCTCGCGGATCGACGACTTCGGTACGCCACGCGCCTACAACCATTACGCCGTCGGATGGGCGCACGCGATGGATGCCCCGTACCAGTGGACGAAGCAAATCGCATCGCACTGGGGCGGCACGCGCAACGGGACGATCGTCCACTGGCCCGCTGGGATCCGCGCCAAGGGCGAAGTGCGCTCCCAGTTCCACCACGTGATCGACATCGCGCCGACCGTGCTCGAGGCGGCGGGCATTCCGGAGCCCAAGTCCGTCCACGGCGTCGACCAGAAGCCCTATGAAGGCGTGAGCATGCAGTACGCCTTCGACGACGCGACCGCCGCTGAGCGGCACACCGTCCAGTACTTCGAGATGTTCTGCAACCGGGGGATCTACCACGAGGGCTGGACGGCCGTGACGCGGCACAGCATCCCCTGGGCGGCGACCGAAATGCCGGCGTTCGCCGACGACGTCTGGGAGCTCTACGGTCCGGACGACTGGACTCAGGCACGCGACCTTGCCGCCGAGCAGCCCGAGAAGCTCGCGGAGCTCCAACGCCTCTTCCTCGCCGAGGCGAAGAAGTACAACGTGCTGCCGCTCGACGATCGCCGCTTCGAGCGGTTCAACCCGGACCTCGCCGGACGCCCCCAGCTCGTGCGCGGCACGTCCCAGCTCCTGTTCGGCCGGATGGGCCGCCTGTCGGAGAGCTCGATCCTGTCCCTGAAGAACAAGTCGCACGCGATCACGGCCCAGATCGTGGTGCCGGAGGGCGGCGCGAACGGCGTCATTCTGTCGCAGGGCGGTGCGTTCGGCGGCTTCGCGCTCTACGCGAAGGACGGGAAGCCGGCCTATTGCTACAACCTCTTCGGCCTCCAGCTGTTCAAGGTCTACGGCGAGGCAGCGATTCCTGCAGGCGAGCACCAGGTGCGCATGGAGTTCGCCTACGACGGCGGCGGGCTGGGCAAAGGCGGTGCCGTCACGCTTTTCGTCGACGGCGAGCCCGTCGGAGAGGGTCGCGTCCAGGCCACCGTGCCCATGCTCTTCTCGGCGGACGAGACGACGGACGTCGGGAGCGACACGGCCACGCCGGTAAGCGATGACTACGGTTCCCGGGGCAGCGAGTTCACGGGCAAGGTGAGCTGGGTGCAGCTCGACGTCGACGAAGCCGCGGAGGACGTCGATCACCTTGTCACTCCGGAGGAGCGCCTGCAGATCGCGATGGCCCGGCAGTAGCGTGGCGGGAGGCTGCTGCGCACCGTCGAGCGGTCGGTCAGCGCAGGACCGAACGCGTGTCGAGATCGCTCATAGCGGCGGTACCGCACGGGATCTTCTGCCACTCGACGGTGGCGTGTTCGCGATGGGCAGCGACGATCGCTGGGCGTATCCCGACGACGGAGAGGGCCCGGTCGCCGACGTGAACGTCTCCGACTTCTCGATCGGCGCCTACGCGGTCTCGAACGGAGACTTCTCGGGCTTCGTGGAGGAGACGGGCTTCGTCACGGACGCGGAGCGGTTCGGGTGGTCATTCGTCTTCGCCGGTCTGCTCCCGGACGATTTCTCGCCGACCGAAGGGGTCGTGAACGCGCCGTGGTGGCGCAAGGTCGAAGGGGCGGCCTGGCGGCATCCAGAGGGACCACAGTCGTCGATCGCGGATCGAGTCGACCACCCCGTTGTCCACGTCTCCTGGGCCGACGCGAGCGCTTACTGCGCCTGGACCGGCACGAGGCTTCCCCGCGAAGCGGAGTGGGAGTTCGCCGCGCGCGGCGGGCTGGCCGCCAAAGCCTTCCCCTGGGGCGACGAGCTCGAGCCCGAAGGGGAGCATCGGATGAACGTCTGGCAAGGCGACTTCCCCGAACGCAACACGGGAGCAGATGGTTTCGTGGGGACGGCTCCGGTCGGCTCCTTCTCTCCCAACGGCTACGGCATTCACAACATGACCGGCAACGTGTGGGAGTGGACCGCGGACTGGTTCCATCCGACGTTTCGAGAGCGCGACCGGAGAAGGGATCCAGCCGGCCCGCCGAACGGGACCAGCAGGGTGCAGAAGGGCGGCTCCTACCTCTGTCACCACTCCTACTGCCGGCGCTACCGCGTCGCCGCGCGGCAGGGCTCGACGCCCGACTCCTCAACCGGGAACCTTGGTTTCCGTTGCGCCCGCGACGGCTGAGCGCGCCCCGGGCTGCCCGCTCACTGTTCGCAACCTCAGCTAGCAGAAGCCAAGGCCAGAACCCTCCCGGATCCACTCGCAGCTGCAAGCGTTCTGCAAGCATCGCGCTTCCGCAGCGATGTCACGGTGTTCCGCCTAAACGCAGCGGCGGCGGCCCAATCTAGCTTGGAACCTGCGCTTAGGCGGAATACGGCGGAACGCGCGTACGCGATCGACGCGGCTCATAACCCGGAGGTCGCAGGTTCAAATCCTGCCCCCGCTACTGAGAAAGGCTCTGGAGACAGAGCCTTTCGTTTGCGAAGTCGGTGGCGTGAAGGACGCGTCGAAGGCACGGTGCCGCTGATCTTCTCGGAGGACGACCTAGAGCGTGACGGTGCCTCCTTTGGCGGGACCGCCGCCGTCGTAAGCGAACTCCATCCGCGCCCGATGCGTTCCGCGCGGGATCGCCGCGGTCGGTTCCGCGCGGGATCGCGGCGGTCGCCCTCGACCTTGAAGCGCTGCAGGCCGAGCAGGTTGTGGCACTACGACCCCGCTGACGACGGCAATCTGCGCCGTCGAGTCAGCTACGAGCGCGGCTCCTAGCGCGGAGCTCCTCGCTCGTCGCACGGAAGAGCGAGCTTCACACCGACCTCGGCCGCCTCATGCTCGAGGATCCGGATTGCGCGCTCCATCGCGACAGGCCGTAGTCCGCCGACGCCGGCGTGGTACGGATCGTTGAGGAACAGCACCACCAGCAGCGTCGACGAGATCACGATGGCGACGCCGCCGATCATCGTCGCCTGCACGATGGCGCGTTCGGCGCTGTCGGCGAAGAACAGCATGAACAGGAAGATGATCGCCGCGCTGAGCACCAGCACGATCCAGAGCGGCACCGGGATCACACCTTCGGCGCCGTGGACCCGGTCGGCCCGCGCATCCTCGCGGTCGGAACGCTGGTCGAACCACTTCCCGTAGGCTGCCTGCTCGGAGGCGGACTTCGGTTCCACGGTCATGAGCGTGCGGAACATGGTGAAGACCCACGGATTGAGGGAGTCGCCGATGGTGTCAGCCTCCATCTGCGGCCACTCCTGGCGGACCACCGTCCGCGCGTAGCAGACGAGCTCGCCCGAGAGGCGGACGCGAGCGGGAGCCGGGAAGAACTGCGCCGTCTCGAACTGCTGCCTGACAAGCTGCGCCTCAGACTCGGCGCCGCTTCGCGAAGCGTCATAGCTCTCGAACGCGAGGAAGACGACGAAGCCGAGAAGTATGGCCAACCCCGTCGCGAGGACGCCGAACACGCCGGCGGCGCGGTCACCGTCCTCGAAGTAGCTCCCCGCAGGCGCTCGGCGGCGGACGAGCAGCATCGCCGTGATCGCAAGCGCCGTGACGACGACGATGACGAGGCCTGCCCAGAGGAGGCTCACGACGTCACCCCTGGAAACCCTGAGCGGGCCCCGACCGGTCGCGTTCTGAAGACAACTGGCGCATCCTGACGCAAACACCCGACGGGCCTAGCGTGGATTTCGCGCAGCGTTGCAGCCGTCTGGTCGCTTCACTACCGTCCGCCTGCGGGAGCCCGTCTCGGGCTCCGCCGTCAACGGGAGGGATGCGTCTGTTCTTCCGGCTCAGCAGCTTGGAGCTCGGGCTGATCCTCTTCGCAGTCGTCTTCGGCACGACCGCGCTCGGGCTCGTCCTCGGCCGAACGGTCCGGCACCGGTCGGAGCACCTCAGGGAGCCCTTCGGAGTCCTGCAGGGTGCATTGCTCGGCCTCGTCGGGCTCGTCCTCGCGTTCGGCCTCGCGCTGGCGGTCGGACGCTACGAGTCTCGCCGTGCGGCCGTCGTCGACGACGCGAATGCGATTGGCACCACCTACCTCCGGGCTCAAACACTTCCGGAGCCTCCGCGAACACGCTCGCTCGTGCTGCTGAGGCGCTACGCCGACACCAGCGTCCGGCTGTCGCGTTCCGTGCCGGGGAGCGCCGAGGCTCGCAAGGCTGTCGCCGACGGCGATGTGTTGCAGC
>JBKPMR010000044.1:0-31836 GCA_046732255.1 Actinomycetota bacterium | reverse complement strand
AACATGATCGTCACCTTGACCTTCGCGCGCTGGTTGAGGAAGCGCTCGACGTGGCCCTTCTTGGTGTTGTAGTCGTGAACCTGGATCTTCGGCCTGAGCTTGATCTCCTTGACGTGGATCTGCGACTGGTGCTTGCGCGCCTGCTTCGCCTTCTGCTCCTGCTCGTACCGGTACTTCCCGTAGTCCATGACCTTGGTCACGGGCGGGTCGGCCTGAGCTGCGATCTCGACGAGGTCGAGCCCCTTCGAGTACGCGTATTCGAGCGCCTCGGCGGAGGTCTTGATCCCGATCTGGGACCCGTCTTCGTCCACCAACCGGACGCGCGGCGCGCGGATCTGATCGTTGATCCGGTTCTGCGAGACCGGGCGAACCGGAGGCTCGATGCTCCGCCGCGGTCTCAAAGGTATGTCACCAAGCTCGCTCTGGTCTCCTTTGGTCGTTTAGCCAGCACTGCGAATGACAAAAAACCGCTGCAAGCAGCGGCCTCCATTCCGGTCAACCCAACTCGGTTGAACCTCGGCGCGGTCAAGCCGGCGAGGTGAGGAACGGGTGTCCCTGCTTGAGCAGGATCACATGGTACCCAATTCGGCCAGCAGCTCGTCCAGCGACTTCGTGCCTTGTTCTCCACCGCGCTCGCGCACGGCGAGTGCATCGGCAGACTCGCGGTCGCCGTAGACGACCACCCGGGGGATCTTGTCGAGCTCGGCGTCGCGGATGCGCCGGCCGATCGTCTCGTCGCGATCATCGACCTCGACGCGGGCGCGCGCGGCACGGAGTCGGGCGGCGATCTCCTCGGCGGCGGTCCGGTGCGTCTCGCCTACCGGGAGGATCCGCACCTGCACGGGCGCCAGCCAGAGCGGGAAGTCGCCGGCGTAGTGCTCGATCAGGATGCCGATGAACCGTTCGAGCGACCCGAAGCTCGCGCGATGAATCATGTACGGCGTGTGCTCCCGGTTGTCGTGGCCCATGTAGGTGATGCCGAAGCGCTCCGGCATCAGCGCGTCGAGCTGAACGGTGCCCATCTGCCACGAGCGGCCCAGCGAGTCGGTCATGTGCAGGTCGATCTTCGGTGCGTAGAACGCGGCGTCGCCCTCGTTCAGCTCGTACTCGAGCCCTCGGCGCTCGAGCGCCGACCGGAGCGCCCCTTCGGTGAAGTCCCACTCCTCGTCGCTGCCGAGCCGGTTCTCGGGCCTTGTGGAGAGCTCGAACCGGTACTCGAGCCCGAAAAGCTCGTAGAGGTACGCGGTGTAGTCGATGCACCCGTAGACCTCTTCCTCGATCTGCTCGCGGGTGCAGAAGAGATGAGAGTCGTCCTGCGTGACGTGACGGACACGTGTGAGACCGTGCAGCGTCCCGGCGAGCTCGTTTCGATGGAGCGGCGCGGCCTCGGCGAGGCGCAGAGGAAGCTCCCGATAGCTCCGCATCCTGCTCCCGTAGATCCGAATGTGTCCGGGGCAGTTCATCGGCTTCAGTGCGTAGGTCCGGTCGCCGTCCGGGATCTGGAACATGTGCTCGCGGAACTTCTCCCAGTGGCCCGAGGTCTCCCAGAGCCATTTGTCGTAGATCAGTGGCGTCTTCACCTCGACGTAGCCACGCTTCGCGTTCTCACGCCTGCGCAGGTCTTCGAGGATGTTCCAGATCACCATTCCCTTCGGGTGCCAGAAGGGCGATCCCGGCGAGATGTCCTCGAGGTGGAAGAGATCGAGCTGCTGACCGAGCCGGCGATGGTCGCGCTTCCTTGCCTCCTCGAGCGCGTCGAGATGAGCCTGGAGGTCGCCCTGCGTGTAGAACGCGGTCCCGTAGATCCGCGTCAGCTGCGTGTTGCGCTCGTCTCCGCGCCAGTACGCGCCGGCAAGACCGGTCAGCTTCACCGCCTTGATCGGCTTCGAGTTCTGGAGGTGCGGGCCTCGGCAGAGGTCGGTGAAGTCGCCCTGCGTGTACAGCGAGATGTCGCCTTCGGCGGTGTCGACGAGCTCCACCTTGTAGGGCTCTCCCTCGGCCTCGAACCGCGCACGCGCGTCCTCGCGCGAGATCTCCTCGCGCGTCCACTCCCGCCCTTCCTTCAGCTCGTTCCCGATCTCGGCCTCGATCTTCTCCAGGTCCGCCTCGTGGATCGGCTCCGGGAACTCGAAGTCGTAGTAGAAGCCGTTCTCCACGGGCGGGCCGATCGCGATCTTCACGCCGGGATACAGCCGCCGCACGGCCTCGGCGAGCAGGTGGGCGGTCGAGTGGCGCAAGACGTAGAGCGCGTCGGCGTCGTCCGAATCACGCGTGGTCAGGATCTGGATGTGCTCGCCGTCGGCAAGCGGCAGGCGGAGGTCCCTGATCGCCCCGTTCGACCGCACGAGCACCGCCTCCTTGGCCAGTTTCGGGCCGATCGCGGCCGCTGCGTCGAGACCGGTTGCGCCGTCGGGGAGCTCGAGCTCCGTGGAGTCGGGGAGGACGACCTTCATGGTCGTAACGCTAGTGGAGGTAAGGAACCGGGGACAGGTCTGTCAGACCTGTCCCTCGCTGTGCTCATCATCGAGCACTTCGACGTAGACGATCTGGCCGTCGATCGTGTCGACGACGTAGTCGCCGACCGCGACTTGCCTGCCGCGCCGAAACCAGCGCTTCATCGGCAGGGCGGTGTAGAAGCTCCGGCAGCCCTCCACCGAGCACGTGCACCGTTGCCGGATCTCGAGCCCCGGCACCTGCTCGGCGAGATCGGGCCGCCCGGCCTCGCGCAACAGGCCCTCGAGGTCCGGGAGCTCGTTGCCGACGAGCGTCATCAAGGTGTTGTAGCGGCTGCTACGCTCCGCGGCGTAACAAGAACGAGTACCGAGTTGCGGTCTAGTGCGCTTCTCTACCCGTTCGTGAGTGGTAAGGGAGGTGTTCACATGGCTACCGGTACCGTCAAGTGGTTCAACGCTGCGAAGGGGTACGGGTTCATCACGCCCGACGAGGGCGGCAAGGACCTGTTCGTCCACTTCTCGCAGATCGCCGGCGAGGGCTACAAGTCCCTCGACGAGGGTTCCCGGGTCGAGTACGAGGCCCGCGAGGGCCAGAAGGGCCCCGAGGCGACCAGCGTGACAACGATCGCGTAAATGCACTGAACCGGGGACAGGTCTGTCAGACCTGTCCCTCTCTGTGCTCATTGATTGGAGGTCGGTAATCGCCGGCAAGGAAGAGAAGATCGAGTTCGAAGGAGAGGTCGTCGAGGCCCTGCGGAGCGGCATGTTCCGGATCAAGCTCGACAACGACCACGAGACCCTCGGCTACACCGCCGGGAAGATGCGGCGGTACCGGATCAGGATTCTCCCCGGGGACCGGGTCCGGGTCGAGCTCTCTCCATACGACCTGACCCGCGGCCGGATCGTCTTCCGGCACCGCTGAGCGGTCGTCTCGGCCCGCGTTTCCGCCTCGCCCGGGCGGGTACGCCGATTCCCGAAAGGGGGGCCGATGGCACAGAGCATTCGCGAAGTGATGACGCCGAGCCCCGAGACCGTCGATTCGGGCAGCACGGCGGTCGATGCGGCGAAGCGCATGAAGCAGGCGGACGCCGGAATGATCCCGGTCGTCCAGAACGGGAAGCTCGTCGGGACGATCACCGACCGCGACATCGCAGTCCGGGTGGTCGCCGAGGGCAAGGATCCGCAGACGACGACGGTCGGCGAGATCGCGTCGAAGGAAGTCGTCACGATCGAGCCCGACAACGATCTGAGCGAGGCACTCAAGCTGATGGCGCGCCATCAGGTGCGCAGGCTGCCGGTCGTCGAGGGCGACTCGGTGGTCGGCGTGATCGCCCAGGCCGACGTCGCCAAGGAGGCGGACGAACGGCAAGTCGGTGTGACCGTCGAGCAGATCTCGAGGTAGCGTCGATTTATCGCGCACCGCCGGCCTGCGACCGGCGGTGCTTGCGGGAAAGGGGGCGAGATGCCGGGCAAGAGAGCAAGCGTCAAGAACGAGAAGCAGTACGAGGCGCTGAGGGACAAGGGGATGTCGAAGGAACGCGCGGCGCGGATCGCCAACTCCCCGGGTGCCTCGAGCCGCGGCGGCAAGTCCTCGTCGCGCTCGAGCTCCTCGCAGGGCGGCACGACCGCTCAGAAGAAGGCGGCGGGCCGCAAGGGCGGCCGCGCGACCGCGCGCAAGCGCAGCTAAACCGGAGCCCCCAGACGGGGGCTCCGGCCAACCGCGCCGACCCCGGCTACGCTCCCCAGGAATGGGGCGGAGAGCCGCAACGTGCAGCCTGATCTTGCTGGCGGCGCTGACGCTCGGGGCTGGCGGCGCGGTCGGGCGCAAGGCGGCGACGACCACGACGGTCCGGGTCGAAGTGATCGGCCGCGGGCTCGTCACCGACAACAAGAGCTCGATCAACTGCGGCAACGGCGCGACCACCTGCCGGGCCTCGTACACCGGAACCGGGACCGTGTCGTTCACGGCGGCACCCGCCTCCGGATGGACCTTCACCGGCTGGAGCGGGGACGACTGCAGCGGTACGACCTGCGACGACGTCGATCTCGACCTCGACGACGAGGACCACGAGGAGATCGCCACCTTCGTCACCACGCCTGATCCGGGCCCCAAGACGCTCAGCGTCAAGGCGAACGGAGACGCCGCCGGGGACGGCGGGAACATCGCAGGCGAGGACATCGACTGCGACACGGGTGACACGGACTGCTCGACGCAGGTCACCGTCGGTTCGACGCTGACGATCGTCGAGACGCCCGACACAGGGTTCGTGTTCGGCGGCTGGGGCGGCGCCTGCAGCGGCTCGTCGCGGAGTTGCACGCTGACCATGGACGACGACAAGAACGCGACCGGCACGTTCCGGAAGCCGCGGCTGAGCGTCTCGGTCAACGGCAATGGGACCGTCACCGGAGGCGGAATCGCGTGCACCAGCGGCTCGTCCAGCGGTTGCACCGCCGACGAGGACGCGGACTCGGACATCACGTTGACCGCGACGCCGCCGTCGGGCGGCTCGTTCACGAGCTGGAGCGGCTGCACGAGCTCGAGCGGCGCGACGTGCACCGTCACGATGACCGGCGACAAGAGCGTGACCGCGAACTTCTCCGGTGGGACTTCAGGCCCGACCACGTTCCCGCTGACCGTCTCCGTGACGGGCGGGGGTACGGTCAGCGGAGGCGGCATCAACTGCGGCGCAGGAGCGACGGCCTGCTCGGCGACGCTCGCGTCGGGGACCGCGGTCACGCTGACGGCGGCACCAAACGCCGGCGAGACGTTCACCGGCTGGGGCGGCGCGTGCAGCGGTTCCTCCAGGACGTGCTCGCTGACGATGAGCGCAGCCCGAAGCGTGACCGCGACCTTCTCAGGCGGCTCGACCGCCGAGGTCGATCTCAGCGTCGCCGTCACCGGGCACGGGACGGTCACCGGCGGCGGGATCACCTGCGGCAACGGCAAGTCCGCCTGCCGTGCGCAAGAGAGCAAGGGGTCGACGGTCGGCCTGACCGCCACTCCGGCCGCCGGCGCGAAGTTCGGAGGTTGGGGCGGAGCGTGCGGTGGCAAGCTGCCCACGTGCACCGTGGCGATGGACGCCGCAAAACGGGTGACGGCGCAGTTCACGGGCGGTTCCGGCCGGGTTCCCGCGGCCGGCTCGGCCGCGCTGAGCAGAATCGGCACGCCGGTCGTGGCCAGGACGGCCGTGGGCTACGAGGTCACGCTCCGGTTCCGCAGCGCCGAACGGGGGCGGGCACGCCTCCGGGCGCTCCGGGCGGGACGGCTCGAGACGGCGCTTGCGTTCACAGCCGCGGCCGGCCGCGCGACGGTGGGACCGTTCCCGGTCGTGAAGCCCGGCTTCTACAGATTCGAGCTGCTGCTCGCCGGGCGCACACTCCGCTGGACCGCCTGCCTCGGCCGCTGCGGCGAGCGGGCGGGGTCGGGCCCGTTCACCCTCACCCGCCGGCCGGCGGCCGTGGTCGACGCCGGCGCGCTCTGGTCGGTCACCCTCCACTTCCGTTCGACGCAGCCGGCCGGCGCTGTCGCAAAGGTCTACCGCGGGAAGGTTCTCGCGCGGGAAGTGCGCTTCCCGATCCGCGCCGGAGCGACAACGCCGGGAGTTCTCCTGCTCTCCCCCGGCACCTACCGGATCAGGCTCGCCGCCACGGACGCAGTCGGACGAGTCCGGACGCTGACCTGGTATGCCCTGCTGTCGTAAGGGGATCGGGGACAGGTGTTCCAGACCTGTTCCTTTCTGTGCTCATCATTTGGGACGTCTAGCGGCGGCACCGGATGCCGTCTAAGCTGGCGCCCTCGTGGGGAGACGAGGTGACTCGATGAGGCGTCTGCTGATTCCGGCTCTCGTGCTCGCAGCGCTGATCGTCGGCGTTGTGAACGCCGGAGCGAGGTCGACCGACACGCACACGGTCACCGTCGAGGTGATCGGCAAGGGCACGATCAAGAGCAGCCCGAACGGCCTCAGCTGCGGCGCCGGGAACTCGAAGTGCTACGCGGGGTTCTCCGACAGCGGCAGCGTCACCCTCACCGCCAAGGCCGACGGCGGTTGGACGTTTGCCGGGTGGTCGGGCGCCTGCGGCGGAACCGATCCAACGGATTGCGACACCGGCAGCTCCGGCGACAGCGTCGTCACCGCCACCTTCAACCCGAAATCGGGGACGTCTCAGAGCACCTTGTCGGTGACGTACGCCGACGACGCCACGACGACCGGAGACGACGGGGACGTTACCTCGCCGGGCGGCGAGATCGACTGCGGCAGCCTCAGCGGCGGCACGAACTGCGCCTGGGTGGTCCCGACCGGCTCGACGCTGACCGTGTTCCAGACGCCGGCGGTCGGCAGCGTGTTCCAGGGCTGGGGCGGACAGTGCAGCGGCAAGGCAGTGTCGTGCACGGTCGAGATGGACGGCGACCGCCAGGTCGGCGCAGCCTGGGCGCCGGCGGCGGGCTCGACCGTCGCACTGACCGTCAGCATCACCGGCGGCGGCAAGGTGACCGGGGGCAGCATCTCCTGCCCCTCGCAGTGCGTCGCCAACGAGGCGGTGAACTCGGCGGTGACGCTGAATGCATCACCCAAGGACGGCTACGTGTTCAGCGGCTGGGGCGGCGCGTGCGGCACGAGCACGAGTCCGACCTGCACGGTCACGATGACGACCGACACCGCCGTCACGGCGACCTTCGTCCAGTCGAACGTCCTCTCGGTCACGATCAACGGGAACGGCAGCGTCACGGGCGGAAGCGGCGCGATCAACTGCGGCGGCGGCGCCACCATCTGCGCGGCGAACTTCGCCTCCGGAGCGACCGTCTCGCTCGTCGCCTCGCCGGCCACCGGAGCCACGTTCCTCGGGTGGACCGGCGCCTGCGGCGGCACGGCCACCACCTGCACGGTCGCGATGAACCAGTCGAAGAACGTCACCGCCACCTTCGGCGGCGGGACGACCGGCACCGGCTTCAACCTCACCGTCTCCGTCGTCGGGAACGGCACGGTGACCGGCACGGGGATCAACTGCGGCGCCGGAGCGACCACATGTACCAGCCCGAATCACGCCGCCGGCTCGACCACGACCTTGACCGCGACACCGGCCTCCGGAGCGACGTTCACGGGCTGGAGCGGCGCGTGTACGGGCACCGCCGCGACCTGCACCGTCACGTTCGACGCGTCGAAAACCGTCACCGCGACCTTCAGCGGCGGCGCGGCCGGCACGTTCCCGCTGACCGTCTCCGTCGCCGGGGCCGGCCGCGTCACCGGCGCCTCGATCAGCTGCGGCAACGGCGCGAGCACCTGTACCGCCACCTTCAGCTCGGGAACGACGGTCACGTTGACCGCGACGCCGGGAAGCGCCGCCACCTTCGGCGGCTGGGGCGGCGCGTGCGCCGGGATTACGCCGAAGTGCACGGTCAGCATGACCGCCGCGAAGAGCGTGTCGGCGACGTTCACCGCGGCGGGGACGCCGGGAACGCTCACGATCAACGTCGTCGGCCGCGGCAGGGTGTCGACGTCCGCGGGAGCGTGCGCGTCCGCCGGCCGCGGGAAGACCTGCGTCCAGCACTTCAAGGCCGGCGCAACCGCCAGGCTCGCCGCCACGCCGGCACCCGGCCAGGCATTCCTCGGTTGGGCCGGTGCGTGCAGCGGAAAGCAGGCGTCCTGCACCGTCAAGCTCTCCAAGGCCCTGGCTGCGACGGCGACGTTCACCAACAGGACGCCGACAAGCGCGACGCTGACGTCACTCGGCCGGCCGATCGTCAGGAGGACGACGAGCGGCTTCCGCGTCACCCTCAGGTTCCAGACCACCGTCGGCGGAACGGCCAGGGTTCGCGCCGTCCGGGCCGGGCGGATGGTGACGTCGGTTGCGGCAAAGGTCGCCGCCGGGCGGGTGCGGCTCGGGCCGTTCCCGGTACCGCTGTCCGGCCTGTACACGTTCGAGATCCGGCTCGCGGGCGACCTGCTGCGCATGCCCGCCTGCCTCGGCCGCTGCGGCGCCGCCGCGCCGCCGCCGCCCTTCCGGCTCGTCCGTGAGGCGCCGGCGGTCACCCAGTCCGGCGACGTCTGGTCGGTGACGCTCCACGCCCGGGCGAACCAGATCTACGACGGCCGCATCCGCGCCTCGCGCGGCGGCCGGGTGCTCGTGAACCAGCACTTCCTCGGCCACGCCGGACGCGTCGCGTTCGGTCCGTTCCTCCTCGGCCCGGGGAACTACACGCTCAGGCTTGCGGCAGTCGACGCCTACGGCCGCGTGCGGTCCCTCGGCTGGATCGTTTCGCTGCGCTAGCCGTGTGAGTGCTCCGCGCCGGCGGGCGCATTCATCATCCGCAGCATCGCGATCCCTCCTCCGCGGTGGAAGTACCGGATGATGAGGACGGCCGCGAGCGCCAGGAACACGATGTTCAGGTACGTCGTGTAGTTCCAGGTGACGGTGGCCATCTCCACCTTCGCGTTGCGCTCGGTCGGGACGATGCCGAACCCCTGGAAAAGCAGCTCGACCGCGAGCCCGGCCGCGACCATCGCCACGTAGAGGACTGCGGCAAGGAACGCGGCCATCCGGAGGCCGTAGTACTTGCGATAGATGTTGAGGATCGGCGCGATGATCAGGTCTCCGAAGATGAACGCGATCACGCCGCCGAAGCTGATCCCGCCGTTCCAGAGCACCGCCGCAAGCGGCACGTTTCCGACCGAGCAGACGAAGCTGATCACCGCCACCAGCGGCCCGATCACCGGGCCCCAGACCTTGGCCGCCGTCGGGTGGTCGACGAGGAAGAGGGACTGCCACCACGACTCCGGCACCCAGGCGGCGAGCGCGCCGGCGACGAGCAGCCCGACGGCGATGTCGCGCCAGATCGCCACCCAGTCGCTGACGAAGTAGTCGGCGGTCGCGGTGAAGCCGCGCCGGGTCCGCAGCCGCCGCCACCACGAGCCCTCGCCGCCCGCGGACATGTCCATCTCCGCATGGCCCTCCATCAAGCCAACGAGGCCGCGGTTCGCCTGCTCCCGGGCCGCGTCGACGAGGCGGCGCTGGAGGAAGATGCGGAACGCGACGGCGACGAGAACGATCATCAGCGGCCCCCCGACGAACTCGCCGACCACGAACTCCCAGCCGAGCAGCAGCGCGATCACGATCCCGAGCTCGAACACGAGGTTCGTCGAGGCGATCTCGAACGCGATCGCGGCGGTGAAGTCGGCGCCGCGGCGGAACAGCGACCGCGCGAGCGCGACCGCGGCGTAGGAGCACGACGAGGACGCGGCCCCGAGCCCGGTCGCGACGGCCAGCGTCCGCGCCGAGTCGTCCGGTAGCAGCCGGCGCATCTCGCGCTTCGACACGACTGCCTGGACGGCGCCCGAGAGGGCGAAGCCGAGGATCAGCGCCCAGAGGATCTCCCAGAACATTCCGAACG
This sequence comes from Actinomycetota bacterium, assembly GCA_046732255.1. Classification (GTDB taxonomy): domain Bacteria; phylum Actinomycetota; class Thermoleophilia; order Gaiellales; family Gaiellaceae; genus DATBLE01. The sequence goes on along the minus strand of JBKPMR010000044.1, from coordinate 21,996 downwards.
CGAACGACAGCGCGTCCACGATCTCGCCGCCGATGCCGGCGATCATCGGCTGCGCGTGAAACGGCGGACCGCGTCGAGCAGCTCGGTCGCCTTCTCGTTCGCCTCGGCCGGCTCGCCGGAGGCGAGGGCCCCGGCGACGCAGTGACTCACGTGGTCGTCGAGGATCTCGAGCGCAAGCGACTCGAGCGCGGTCGAGACGGCGGAGATCTGCGTGAGGATGTCGATGCAGTAGCGGTCGTCCTCGACCATGCGCTCGATTCCGCGCACCTGTCCCTCGATTCGGTGCAAACGGCGGACGAGCGCCTCCTTGTTCTCGGCATAGCCGTAGGTCATGCGCCCAATATACCCCCCAGGGGTATTGGATTACAAACCTATACGGGTTTTGCGGCGGATTCCGAGGCGCCGCTGCACGGCCTTGTCCTCCTCCCCGTCCTTCTTCGCGGCCCAGACGAAGGCCGCGATCACCACCGCGGCGCTGACCAGGGCAACCACGGACAGGAAGATGCCGAGCGCGATGCTCATGGAGTCGTTCTTCCCCTACGTGAACATGATCACGCTGCGGATCCCGTCCTGAGCCTCCATCAGGTCGAAGCCGCGGTTGACCTCGTCGAGGGTCAGGCGATGGGAGATCAGCGAATCGACGTCGATCTCGCCGCCGAGCCAGCGGTCGACGTACTGCGGCACCTGGCTGCGGCCCTTGACCCCGCCGAAGGACGAGCCGGTGACCCGTCGCCCGGTGATCAGCAGCCGAGGCACAAGCTCGAGGACCTCGCCCTTGCCGGCGACACCGCACATCGTTGCCAGCCCCCACGCTTCCCGCGCCGCTTCGACCGCCTGGCGCATCACGGCGACGTTGCCGGTCGCCTCGATCGTGTAGTCGGCGCCGTAGCCGCCGGTTTCCGCGCGGATCCAGTCGACGGTGTCCTCGCCGCCAGGCCGCGTGTCGGTCGCGCCGTGGTGTCGCGCCTGCTCGAGCCGATCCTCGGACAGGTCGATCGCGATGATGCGTCCGGCGCCGGCCAGCCGCGCCCCGATCACCGCGCCGAGCCCGACGAGCCCGCAGCCGAAGACGACGACCGTCGCGCCCTGCTCGACCTGCGCGGTGTTGAGGGCCGCGCCGATGCCCGTCGAGAGGCCGCAGGCGAACGGCGCGCACCCTTCGAGGGGGGCCTCTGGACTCACCTTCGCGAGCGCGATCTCGGAGATGACGGCGTACTCGGCGAAGGTGGACGCGCCCATGAAGTGCCGGAGCGGTTCGCCGTCGCGGGAGAGCCGGGTGGTGCCGTCCGGAAGGAAGCCGAGGCCCTGCTGGTCGCGGATCGCGATGCAGCGGTTCGTCCGCGGACTCAGGCAGTGGATGCACTTCCCACACTCCGGGGCGAACAGCGTGATGACGTGGTCTCCGGGACGCACGAGCGTTACGTCGGGCCCGATCGCCTCGACCACCCCTGCGCCCTCGTGGCCGAGGACGCAGGGCGCATAGCCGGTCGGATCGGCGCCGGAGGCCGTGTAGAGATCGGTGTGACAGACACCGCAGGCGGCGAGCCGGACGAGCGCTTCGCCCGGCTTCGGCTCGGCGAGGTCGACCTCCTGCACAGATAGTGGACGGCCGAACTCCTCGAGCACCGCGGCGCGGATCTTCACGCGCGGCAGTTTCTCAGTCCACCCGCCTTAGCGGGCGCAGAACGACCGACTCCATGGGGGCCCGGACGGCCCCCAATGGAGTCGGTGACGTCGTCGCAACCGCTAGTCGATCCCCGCGTCCGACCACCTCGCGGTCAGCGCGAAGAGGACGACGATCTGGAGCGCGATCACCGTCAGCGTCCAGAGCGGATAGGCGGTGTTGCCGAGCCAGCCCAGCTGGGCCCACAGGTTGACGACGATGACGATGATCGCCGTCCACCGCGCCCACCCGGCCCCACCGACCAGCCCGAGACCGACCAGGAAGAGGATTACGCCGAGGATCATCGTGATCCATCCCCACGTCGTCGTGTCGAAGACGATCAGCTGACTTCCGTGGATGGCGTAGTACTCACCCCGGATCACGGCGATCAACCCCTCGAAGAAGTCGATCGAACCGATGATCAGCAGCATCAGGCCGGCGAAGCCGATCCAGCCACTCCAGGCTCTTGCCGAAGCCACCATTACCTCCCTGTCGTGATGGACAACGTTCGTGGCGAGTATGACGAGGTCGCCAGTCGGAGCCATCGTTCGCCGCGAACGGGAGGTTTCCTCGCTGCCGCAATCCGGCGGCGCCTCGTCCCCCGTTTGGGTACGGGCGGATCGCGTTACGATCGCGACAACGGAGATGCGGTCTGAGTCCTGCCACCGGTGACGGCCTGAGCGCAACGGCGACCGCGCCTGCGACCCTGGCCCAGTCGACGCCGTTCCGCTTCTACGACAACCGCCAGAAGTACCTGGCGTTCGTCAACACGTGCAACGAGAAGGCCGTGATCGCAGCCCGTTGCGCCGAGGAGCTCGCTCGGCTACAGCCGACGCCGCCCGCCCTGCACCTCTTCGACGCCGGCATGGGCGACGGAACCGTCCTCGCGCGCATGCTGCGCACGGTCCATCACCGGTTCCCGACCGTGCCCGTCCTCGCGGTGGCGAAGGAGATCAGCCTCGAGGACGTCCGTCTCGGCCTGGAGAAGATGCCGGACCGTTTCGTCGAGCACCCGCACACCGTGCTCGTCGTCACCAACCTCACCTACGCCGACGCGCCGAAGCTCCTCCCGAGCGATCCGCAGAAAGCGGCGGCGTTGAACTGGCGGGAGGTGCCGCTCGACGGCGCCTCCGCACACGAGCTGGGCGAGCAGATCGAGGCCCTCGGCCCGATCCTCGCCTCGGGCTGGGCGACGGGCGCGAGCCCGACGACGGGCAACCCCGTTCCGCAGCAGCCGTCGGTCCTCGTCCTCTATCGCCGCGACCACGAGTTCCTGCTCCACGACGTGATCGCCGAGCTTCGGCAGCACGCAACGTCGTACGACTTCGTGCTCGCGTCGCAGCCGTGGCGGGCCCGCATGGGCGCCGACTTCAAGGTCGAGAAGATCCTGGCACCGCTCACGCGCAGCCTCGCTCCCGGCGGCCGCCTGCTCACGGTCCAGTCCTGGGGCCGCGACCCCGCCGCCGAGATCGTCGAGCGGCTCTGGCCGGGCGAGAAGCCCTTCACGGTCGACCGGCACGAGCTGGTCGAGGCGCTCAGCGCGGCGCTGGGCGACGACGCCGGAGAGTACGACCTCACGGACCCGTCCGATCCGGAGGCGATCTTCCGCTACGAGATGCACACCCTGCCGTCCGAGATCGGAGACCGGATCGGCACCTCGACGCTGTTCGCCGCCTGGAACGCAGTCGTCTACGTGAACCAGATCGAGGACGAGCGCCTCGAGGCAGCTCTCCACGACAGCCGGTACCTCGACGTGACGCAGGAGGTCCTGCGCAAGTACGGAACGCTCTGGTTCAACGACGAGGCGTTCGTCGTCCGCCGTCGACGCTAGAGCGGCCTACCTCCAGACGCGGCGCGCAACCTCGCCGACGAGCCGCAGCTTCGCCTCCTGCTCTTCGAGCGTCATCGTCCGGGCGATCTCGCCGGAGGCGAATCCGCACTGAGGGCTCAGCGCAAGCCGCTCGAGTGGGACGTACGTCGTCGCCTCCTCCACCTTCGCGACCAGGTCGTCGGCGTCCTCCAGCACGCCGTCCTTGGTCGTGACGAGGCCGAGGACGACCTCGTGGCTCGGCAGCACGTCCGCGAGCGGCTCGAAGCCGCCGGCGCGATCGGAGTCGTACTCGAGCAGGAGCCGGTCGAGATTGGTCAGCCGCGGGAAGACCTGCTTGGAGATCGCCTCGTAGCCGCCGGTCGCCGCCCACATGCCGCCCGGCGCGTTGCCGCGGCACATGTGCATGGCGCGCGTGACTCCGGTGAGACCCTCGAAGACCATGTTGTCGAACTCGGCGTCGGCGACGAGCTCGTGCGCCATGTCGTGCCCGTGCTCCTCGAACGCGGCCCGGTTCGCCGGATCGATGTGCCACTGAGCGTAGTTCGGCGCGTCGATCTGGATGTAGTCGCAACCGAGCTCGACCAGCCGGTCGACGACGTGCTCCCTGAGGATCCGGACGACGTCGAGAATGAAGGCGTCGGAGGTCGGATACGCCTCGGTCGAGTACTCCGGATGCCAGTGGATCCGGTGCCAGCTCGGCGCCGGAATCGTGTACTTCGTCCGCGCGCGGGCGTTCGCCTTCAGGAAGCTGTACTCGTCCTGGACGATGTCGCGGTCGACCTCGAGCCGACGCGTGACGAAGGGCTCCTCGGGCGGTAGCCCGGACGTATCGGCGGGCGTGCCGGCGCCCGTCTTCCAGAGGCCGCGCCAGCCCGAGTCGGCATCGAGGAACTCGAAGCCGGTCACCGGCGCGCGGAAGAGCGGGTCGTCGATGATCGGGATCAACGCGATCCAGCCGTACCGCCGGAGCTCACCGTCCGTGATCGCCTCGATGCCGGCGTCCTCCTGGAGTGCGATCGCCTCACGCACGCCCCGGTCCTCGGTCGCGCGCAGCTCCTCGGCGCCGATCGTGCCGGCCCGCGCGGCCTCCCGCGCCTCCCGCAGGTACTCAGGACGCAGCAGGCTGCCGACGACGTCCGCTCGAACCGCCGTGGTCGCCATTTCCCCGCGACTATAAGGTCCCCAAGGTGCGCGAGGTCGAAGGCAAGGTCGCCTTCATCACGGGCGGCGGAAGCGGAGTCGGGCTCGGTATGGCCAAGGCGTTCGTGAGGGCCGGCATGCGGGTGGCGATCGCCGACATTCGCGAGGACCATCTGGAGGAGGCGACCGCGCAGCTCGGCGGCGAGGTGCACGCGATCCGCCTCGACGTGACCGACCGAGAGGCCTTCGCGCGCGCGGCGGACGAGACCGAGCGTGCGCTCGGGAACGTGCACGTGCTCTGCAACAACGCTGGGATCAACCTCTTCAACGACATCGCCGACGCGACCTACCAGGACTGGGACTGGGTGCTCGGCGTCAACCTGGGCGGCGTCGTCAACGGGGTGGTCACGTTCGTGCCCAGGATCAAGGCTCACGGGGAGGGCGGCCACGTCGTCAACACCGCCTCGATGGCCGCGTTCATCGCCGGCCCGGGAGCCGGCATCTACACGACCGCGAAGTTCGCCGTGCACGGGCTGTCGGACGCGCTGCGCTGGAGCCTGCTCCCACACGGGATCGGCGTCTCGATGGTCTGCCCCGGCCTCGTGAAGAGCAAGATCTACGAGAGCGACAAGATCCGGCCGGCGGAGCTGTCCACGGACGTGACGCCGGCGGACGAGGAGTTCATGCGCATCCTCCCCGGGCTCCACGAGGCGGGGATGGATCCGGACGAGATCGGCGAGAAGGTGTTGCGGGCGATCCGCGAGAACCGGTTCTACGTCTTCACGCACCCGGACCACCGCGACGAGCTGCGGCAGATCTTCGACGAGACGATCGCGGCCTTCCCCGACGAGCCGGTGCCGCCCGAGCGGCTGGCGGTCGAGGACGGGCGGCGGGCCGGGAAGGCCCAGGCTCTCGCCTCCTGGCCGGGCGACTGAACGTGGAGGAGGTCGCGGGCAAGACCGCGTTCGTTACCGGCGGTGCCAGCGGCATCGGGCTCGGCATGACGCGGGCGTTCGCGGCCGCGGGGATGAACGTCGTGATCGCCGACCTCCGCCGGGACCACATCGAGACTGCGCTGGTCCAGCTCGCGGAAGACCGCCGATCGGAGCGCGTGCACGCGATCGAGCTCGACGTCACCGACCGCGAGGGCTTCGCCCGCGCCGCCGACGACGCGACCGGGGTCTTCGGCAACGTTCACGTCCTCTGCAACAACGCCGGCATGGGCATCCTCGGCAGGGTCACGGCCGCCCGGTACGCCGACTGGGACTGGGGCCTCGGCGTCTTGCTGGGCGGCGTCGTGAACGGGATCCAGACGTTCCTGCCGCGGATGCTCGAGCACGGCGAGGGCGGCCACATCGTCAACACCTCGTCGATGGCCGGCGTCCTCCCGATTGCCAACGCGGCGATCTACATCACCGCGAAGGCTGCGGTGATCGGACTGTCCGAAGCGCTGCGGAGCGAGCTCTCCGGGGAGGGGATCGGCGTCTCCGCGTTCTGCCCGGGCCCGGTGGCGACGAACATCCGCGAGGGCGGCCGGATGCGGCCGAAGCAGTTCGGCGACTCCGGCTATCTCCAGCTCGAGCGCGAGCTCGAGGAGCGGCCGAACTCGCCGCTCTGGATGGACCCGCTCGAGTGCGGCGAGCGGGTGCTCGAGGGGATCCGGCGCGACGACCTGTACATCTTCACGCACCGGGAGTTCCGCGAGGGCTGCGCGGAACGGTTCGACGCGATGCTGGCGTCGTTTCCCGACGAACCGAGAGACGAGGAACGTGCGGAGGCGATCTCCTTCCTGCTCTCGAACTTGATTTTCCGCGAAGTGTTGGAGCGTCGCGCCTAGCGACCCTTTCCGTCGTTCGTTACGATCGAATCGATGGCGAAGTTCCGGGTCTTGAACCCCGAGGGCTATCCGCCGAAGGTGAACGCGCGCGGGATGGCGCAGGGCCTCGACTCGCTCGAGGGCAAGAAGGTCTTCCTCGTCGACGTCGGCTTCGCGAACTCGGACAACTTCATGGCGCGGCTTAACGAGTGGTTCGACGCCAACCAGCCGACGATCCAGACCGAGGTCGTGCGCTGGCGCGACCAGCACGCGCCTGACCCGGAGCTCTGCGAGCGCATCAAGGCCGAGGGCGACGCGGCCATCATCGGCGTCGGCACCTGACCGGGGTGCGCGCCGGAGGTCTCCGGCCACGTCGTCGACATGGAGACGAAGTACGGCATCCCGACCGTCGGCGTCCACGTGTCCGTGTTCGCGCCGCTCGTCCGCTCGGCGGTGAAGGCGAGCGGCATGCCGCACGCCCGGCAGGCCTTCTGCCCGACGCCGCTGATGAACTCGTCTTCCGAGGTCGTGCGTGGGTACGTCGCGGGCGACGACCCGGTCAACAAGCGCCCGTTCATGACCGAGGTGTTCGAACTGCTGACGCGCCCCGTCGCGACCGAGGATCTGCGCGGCGAGGACTGGGACCGCGACACGCCGCGCTACGTGGAGGCGGACAGCGAGGAGGAGATGCACGCGCTCTTCCGCGACCGCCACTACACCGACTACCTGCCGATCATCCTCCCCACCGAGGAACGAGTCGAGGCGATGCTGGCCGGCACGAGCCACGCTCGGGACGAGATGGTCGGCAAGACGCGTCCGACGATCGGCATGGAGTTCTGGCACTACGACGTCGAGAAGATCGCGATCAACGCGGTCCTGGCCGGCTGTGCGCCCGAACACCTGCCGGTGCTGCTCGCGATCGGCCAGGGCGGCGACACCGGCCGCCAGAGCAGCATGTCCTCGATGGGCAACATGGTCGTCGTCAACGGGCCGATCAGGCACGAGATCGGCATGAACTCGGGCATCGGCGCGCTCGGCCCGTACAACTACGCGAACGCGGTCATCGGCCGCGGGTTCGGGATCATGTCCCAGAACCTCCAGGGCGGCTCGGTACCGGGCCTCACGTACAACGGCTCGCAGGGCTGCAACTTCTCCTACAACTGCATCACCTACGCCGAGAACGAGGAGCGGAGCCCGTGGGAGCCCTACCACGTCGAGCACGGGTTCTCGTCCGACGAGAGCGCGGTCACGGTCTCGTACATCTGGGGCAACGTCTGGTCGGAGTACCTCCGCGAGTACTGGCAGGAGAAGCTGGTCGCGATGATCTCCGGCCTCGAGCCGGGGATGGGCTGCACGATCGTCCTCGACCCGATCGTCGCCCGCGAGTTCGTCGAGAAGGGCTTCGACACGAAGGCGAAGATCGCCGAGTGGATCCACGAGAACGCCAAGATCCCACGCCGGCGGTACTGGGATCACGTGATGCTGAACCTCATTCACGAGCTCGTCGAGTCGGGCGTCGAGCCGTTCGCCGGGTACTGGCACGCGGGGCCGGAAGAGCCGATTCCGGTCTACGAGACGAACCGGATCAACATCGTGGTCGTCGGCGGCGAGACCAACGGCCACTTCAGCATCTTCATGGGGTCTCCCATGCGCGGGAAGTTCCGGGCGACGGAGGTCGGGCCGACCGTCTCGATCGACGCCTGGCGATGACGCGGGGGAACCCATGGTTCCCCCGCGAGCCCCCTCCTTCGCTCGCTCGCTTCGCTCGCATCGCCTGCTAACGGCGGACGGTTGTGTGCCGCGCCCGCCATGTCGGTCGCGGCCATGAATACCGTCGGTCGTATTCTCTCGATGCCGTGCGTGACGCATACGACATCGTCGTCGCCGGAGGTGGCGTTGCCGGGCTGAGCGCCGGGCTGACCGCTGCCCGGCTCGGCCGCAGCACGCTCGTCCTCGGCGGGGGGATTCCCGGTGGCCTCCTGCTCAGCATCGAGCGGATCGACGGATACCCCGGCTTCCCGGAGGGTGTCGCCGGGTACGAGCTCTGTCCCTCCCTCCAAGAGCAGGCCGACGCAGCCGGCGCCGAGGTCGCTGCGCTCGAGCTCGAGGGGCTTGCGCGGGCGAACGGCGGCTGGCAGATCACGACCTCCGAGGGGGAAGTGGAGGCGCGGGCGGTGATCGCCGCGACCGGCGCGCGCTTCCGAGCGCTGGGCGTACCGGGTGAGGAACGTCTTCACGGCCACGGGATCAGCACCTGTGCCAGCTGCGACGGACCGTTGCTGGGCGGGGCGACCGTGGCGGTGGTCGGAGGCGGCGACTCCGCGCTGCAGGAGGCGCTGACGCTGGCTCATACGGCCGAGCGGGTGATCGTCCTGCACCGCGGCGACGAGCTCGACGGGCAGGCGAGCTACCGCGTGCGCGTCGAGGACGAGCCGGCGATCGAGGTTCGCTTCGGCGCGACGGTCGAGGAGATCCTCGGCGCCGACCGGGTCGAGGCGGTGCGTGTGCGCGAGGCGGGCGGCGCGGTCGATGAGCTTGCAGTCGCCGCGGTCTTCCCGTTCGTCGGCCTCGAACCGAACAGCGGCCCGTTCCGCGAGCAGGTCGCGGTGGACGGCCGTGGCGCGGTGCGGACGGACGATCGCCTCGTTGCGTCGGCCGAGGGCATCTTCGCCGCGGGTGTCGTGCGCGGCGGCGCCGCGGGCCGCGCCGCAGCCGCAACCGGCGAAGGCGCCGCGGCGGCGATCGCAGCCGACGCGTACCTCACCTAGCACCCGCAACCGGCGCCCGCAAGGCCCCTTCCGGACGCGCCCCTCTAGGCCGCCTTCCAGGGACAGTCCCTGAAACGAAGGTGCAACCGGCCCTCTTCTGGGTGTCCGCTACGGCCGACTGCGCAGTGGACGAGCCGGCCAACGTGGATGCACCGATGAGGGCGAGCCCGGTCGGCCGTGGCCCTCCGAGCCTCGTCAAAGGGACAGTCCCTGGAACGAGAGTGCGACTTCTTGTCCACAGGGGCCGGGCGGGACGAGGTCGCCGGCTAGCTCGTCCGGCGGGCCTTTGCGAGGAACGCGGTCAGCGGGCTCGGTCGTGCGGGCATGCCCGCCGCCGCGGCCGCCGCCTCCCGCCGCAGCTTCTCCTGTTTCTTCTTGTACCCGGTGCCGGCGATCCCCTCAGGGTTGACGAGCAGCGTGATGATCAGCGCGAATCCGCCGATCAGCAGCGCCCAGTTGCCGCTCAGGCCGAACCACTTGTCGAACGCGTGCGGCAGCAGTCCCTCCGTCGCGCCGATCCCCGCGATCACCGCACCCGAGACCATCGTGATCCCGCCGAAGTAAGCGAAGGCGATCAGCCCGAGCGCCGCGACCGCGCCGAACCGGCTCGAACTGACCGAGCCGAAGTTGTACGCATAGAGCGCACCGGCCATCCCGGCGATGAACGCGGCGATCCCGAAGCCGGCGAGCTTCGTGTTCCGGACGTTGATCCCGGCGGCGGCCGCCGCCCGCTCGTTCGAGCGGACCGCGAGCATGCGCTGGCCGAGGCTCGAGCGCCGCACATTGGCGACCAGCAGCGCGAGCAGCACCGTCGCACCAAGGACGAGAAAGCCGAAGATGGGACTCGGAAGATCGCCGTCGAGGCCCCGGAAGGAAGCGTCCGGAGCGAGGTTCAAGCCTCCGATCGACGGCTGGTCGACCGGGGAGCCGCGCGGCCCCCCTCCCCAGCGTGAATTGAGAAAGCCGAACTGCTCGAGCGCAACGGCGCCCGCGAGCGTCACCACCGCCAGGCTCACACCGCGGACGCGGAGCGCGGAGACCGCGATCAGGAGCCCGACGATCGTGGCCGTCGCCGCCCCGATCAGAAGCGAGAGCGGGAATCGGGCCCAGACGCCGCCGACATCCGTCGTCAGGTGGGACATCATGAACCCGGCGACTCCGGCGAGGGCGAGCTGGACGACCGAGATCTGCCCGACGAAGCCGATGATGACGACGAGCGAGAGGCAGATGATGACGCCGAGCATCGAGTTGATCAGCGCCTGCCGGAAGTCGTACGGGAACACGATCAGGCAGACCACACCCGCAGCCGCGGCGATCGAGCTCGACCTGAGCAGTCGCTCCGGCCGCGGCACGAAGGGCAGCCGCTTCTCGACCAGCTCGCCGCGGGTGGGCAGGCTCGCACCGCGCAGGAAGAGCGCGACGACGATCACGAGGAAGACGAAGAGCTCGTACACGCCGCGGACCGGCGCACCCCCGACATCGGTCGGGTACCAGCTCTGCGACTGCCAGTAGACGAGCAGCCACTGGATCGCGCCCATCGCGAGCCCCGCGAAACAGGCGATGAAGAACGAGGTGAATCCGGCGAGCAGCGCCGCGCCGAGCGCGGGCACGATCTGGAACGCGAGCGTCTGCGCGTCGAGCGTCACGAGCGGGGCGACCAATACGCCGAGCCCACCTGCGACGACGCAGGCGAGCACGGTGTTGACGACCGCGAGACGGTTCGGCGAGAGGCCGGCGAGCATGGCCGACACCTCGTTCTCCGACGCCGCCCTCGTCGCCAGGCCGAACAGCGTCCAGCGGTACAGCGCTGCCAGGACGGCGGCGACGACGATGACGATGCCGGCGAGCCAGAACCGGTCCTCGGGCACCACCCGGCCGAAGACGGTGACCGTGCCCGAGGGCAGGATCGACGGCGCCGACTTCTGCGTGTCGCCGAAGACCACGATCGCGCCGGCCTGCAGCACGAGCAGGAGCCCGAGCGACGCCGCGAGCTTCGCGAGCGGCGCCGTGTTCCGGAGCGGCCGGAAGATCGCCAGCTCGATCAGCACACCGAAACCGGCCATGCAGACCAGGGTCAAGACGTAGGCGGGCGTGGACGAGAGCGTGAAACCGAAGTAGCCGGTCTTGAACGACCAGAAGAGATAGGCGCCGATCATGGCGATCGCGCCGACCGCCAGGTTGATCACGCCGGAGCCGCGATAGATGAGGACGACCCCGAGGGCGATGCTCGAGATCAACGCGCCTGCGCCCAGACCCAGCGCGGCGTAGAGGATGACGTTCTGCATCCGCCCTCAGTCTCTCAGCGGCGGGCCCGGGCGACACCGGGCCCGCCGCGTCTTCGCGTACTCCCTACTTGACTCCGGGAGGCTTCAGCCAGCCGGAGGCCGCCTTCCACTTCCCCTTGCCGAGGTAGTTGTAGAACTGCGTCTCGTTGCCGCAAACGGCCGGCTCCCCCGGGGAGGCCTTGCCGCAGGCGATGTCAGGCGCCGCCAGGATCAGCGGGCCCTTGAAGTTCTTGAAGCCCGCGCTGATCGTCGCGGAGGTGATCTTGTTGAACGGGATCGTGTTCAGGACCTTGACCGTCGCGAGCATCTCCTCCCACGCGATCTCCGCGAAGACGTTGAGCATGGGCGCTACGGTCGTGCCGTACTGGAGGCCCTTCTTCAGGTAGAGCGACGACTGTGGCGACCGGAGGTTGACCAGCGTCTGCGCGATGCCGAACGTCCACTGCGGCAAGTCGCCACCCGAGTACGCGGCTTTCGGGATGAACGTGCAGAGCGGCGTGGACAGCACCGGCTTCGAATAGTGGATCTGGTTCAGCGCCCGGGCGAAGGGGACACAGTCCGTGAAGCCAAGGGCCGGGATGATCATGTCGGCCGAGCTCGCCTGCGTCGCCGGGCCGACCAGGTCGGTCGCCAGCTGCGGCGTGGCGATCATCGTCACCTTCGTGCCTACCTGCTGCATGCCCTTCCTGAGGGCGAACGCCGCCGTGTCGGCGCCCGGCTGGTTCGGGTAGACGATCGCCACGGACTTGACCTTCGGGAGGAAGCGCTTCGTGTATGTGCCGAAGGGGCCGAGCACGCTGGTCTGGCTGCCGTTCAGGAAGTAGGCGTTCTTCGCGGTCGGGTCGGCCGCGTTCGCGGTGACGCCGCCGATGATCGGCTTCGTGCCCTTGATCGTCGAGTAGATCGACTGGTTGCCGACGATGACCGCGCCGTAGAGGATCACCTTGACGTTCCTGTCGTTCGCCATCTGCTGGCCGCAGCGAACGCCTTCCTCCTCCGCCTGCGCGATGAAGCACTCGTTCAGCTTGATCGGGTGCCCGTGGATACCGCCGAGCTCGGCGTTCGCCATCCTCACGGCAGCTTCGACGACATTCGTCGGCTGCGGGAAGTTGAAGTTCGGCGGGCCGCCCTGCCCGTTGATGAAGCCGATCGTCACGGGCGACAGGTTCGCCTTCGCCTTGCCCTTGCCCCCGACGTATGCCTGGTAGTTGAGAACCTGTGCCGGTGGAGCCGCGTCTGTCGCCGCGAGCGCCGCAACCGCCGACAGCGCGAGGCAGGCTCCGATCGTCACTGCAAGCGCAAGTCCGCGTCGCCCGCGGGCTGCGCGGAGAGACCTCAATGGACGCATAATCTCGTTCCTCCTCCGAGCCTCGGAACGCTCCGCGCGCGGGCGTTTGTGCCAGCACGCTCGTACGGTGGCCGCCACTATCCCGCCGCTATCAGCGGGTGTCAAGGAGTCGGTGCGCAGGTAGTCAACTTGCGTCAAACGCGCCGGCGCTGCTCACCGCCGGCGCGTTTGAGCGGCGTGCGCGGCGCCGCTTAGGCGAGCGCCTTGGCCTTGATCGCGTCGTACTCCGCCTGCGTGATCGCGCCGGAGTCGAGCAGGTTCTTCGCCTTCTCGATCTCCGCGGCCGAGCCGCCGGCCACCGAGCGCACGTGGTCGTCGAACTGCTGCTGCTGCGCCTGGACGTCCTTCATGCTGCGCTCCGCCATGCCCTTGCTCTCGGCGATCAGGTACACGAACACGCCGAGGAACGGGAGGACGATCACGAAGATCAACCACAGCGTCTTGTGGCCGCCACCGATGTCGTGCCGGCGAAAGACGTCGATGATCACCCGGAACAAGAGCATGAACCAGATGACGAAGCAGAAGAAGATCAACAGCGTCCAGAGGACGTCAAGGAAGGGATAGTCGGCGCCGAGAACCACTGGGGGGCTCACCTTTCTGTCGGAGGAAGGACTGACGTAGCCGGATCATTTTCTCCGTTCACCGGCGCCATGACAAGGCGGCGCCCGGAGTGGCTGCTGAAAAGATCTCGTGCGTGCGAGGTGGACCGCTCCCTCCAGGTGGCCCCGATGCGACCGCGCGAGCGTTGGCGACGGCGGACGGCGCTCGCGCAGTCGTCCTCGTCGAGGGGTTCAGCGACCAGATCGCGATCGAGACCCTCGCCGTACGGCGGGGACGCGACCTCGTAGCCGAGCGCGTGGCGGTCGTGCCGATCGGCGGCGCACAGGCGGTCACGCGCTTCGCCGAGCGGTTCGGCCCGCGCGGATCGAACGCGCGCCTGGCCGGGCTCTGCGACGCGGGCGAGGAGATGGTGGTCCGGCGGAGCCTCGAGCGGGCTGGCATCGGGCCGGCAGGAACCCGCGCGGAGATGGAGCGACTCGGGTTCTTCGTGTGCGTCGAGGACCTCGAAGACGAGCTGATCCGTGCCCTCGGCGCCGGCGGGGTCGAGGCGGTTCTCGCCGCCCACGGCGATCTCAGCCCCTTCCGGACGTTCCAGAAACAGCCCGCCTGGCGAGATCGCGCGGTCGAGGCGCAGCTACGCCGCTTCATGGGCAGCGCGGACCGCCGCAAGCTCCGGTACGCGCGCCTGCTCGTCGATGCGCTCGACCTCTCACGCGTGCCGCACCCGCTCGACGGCGTGCTGCGTCACGTATCTACCTGACGATCATGACCGGGCAGGTCGCGTGCTCGGAGACTCGGTCCGCAGTCGAGCCGAGCAGGTGGTCGCGGAGCGAGTGGCCGCGGTGTCCGAGGACGATCAGGTCGCCGTCGATCTCCGCGGCATGCCGCACGATCACGTCGGCTGCATGTCCCGCACGGAGCTCGACCTCCAGCGGAACATCGGCGCGCTCGGCCTGCTCCCGCGCACGCGCGGCGAGGGCCGAGAAGAACGCGTCCTTCTCGCGCTTGACCTCGTCCACCTCGCCGATCGTCGCCGCATAGGCGGGGAGCGGGCCCTCGACCGCGAGCGCCACCAGATCGCTCTTCGTCAGCGCCGCGAGCTCGAGCGCCTTTGCGAACGCGCGGTCAGAGGCAGCGGAGCCGTCGATCGCGACGAGGATGCGCTCGAACGGCATCAGCCCTGCGCCCCCTGCCGGGCCGGCACCGGCGACGCTACGGGCCGCTGACGTTCTGCCTCCACCGGCTGCGGCTGGAAGAACCGCTGGGCGATCGCGGTCGGGACGATCGCCGAGAGCACGACGACCGCGACCAGGAGCGAGAACTGCGTCCGGTCGATGATCCCCGCGCTCAGGCCGTACAGCGACGTGATCGTCCCGAAGGTCAGACCCGTCGACATGAGCAGGGTCGTGAACGGCGCGTGCGGAGCAGTGAACCGCCGGGCAAGCGGGTAGACGCCGCCGAACTTCGGGACCATCTTCCCGACGAACAGCAGAACGAGCCCGCCGAGATTCGCCCAGAGCGCGTGCGCGGACACGTTCATGCCGCCCTTGAGGAAGAAGAACGGCGTCAGGAACGCGAAGGCGACGACCCGCATCCGCTCCTGCTCCTTCCGATGCTCCGCGTAGTGCGAGCTCATCACGAGGCCGAGCACGAACGCCGGCAACACCGCCTGCGAGTTCGACTTGTCGCCGAGCCACGTGAGCAGGAAGAGCAGCGCGAAGACGAGCTTGATCTCCGGCTCGATCACCCGGTCGCCGTACCGGGAGAAGAACCACGGCGAGATCTTCGGCAGTCCGACGATCAGCGCGATCGAGACGAGCACGAACGGGACGATCCAGATCGTCGGGGTGACGAACAGGATCGTCAGGCCGGCAACGGTCGCGATGTCGGTCACAAAGGTGGCGGACATGATCCGCTTGCCGACCAGATCGCCGTTCAATCCGGTCTCCACGAGCACGGCGTAGACGACGGCCAGGCTGGTCGTGGAGAGGGCGAGGCCGCCGATCTCCGCCTGCCGGTGGTTCCAGCCGAGGCCGTAGTAGCAGAGCAAACCGACCACGGCGAACGGAGCGCCGAACGAGACGAGCCCGATCGACATCGACGCCTTCCACTCGCGGCGGAACTGCGGTACGTCGACCTCCGCCCCGGCCAGAAAGGTCAATACGATCCCGGCGAAGCCGCCGACGAAGGTCAGCCATGAAGGAACGTCCAGGGAGAAGGCGTTCCCCACCACGAAGCCTCCGAGCAGCTCGATCAGCGCGACCGAGATTCCAATCTCCACCGAGACCATGGAGGCCAGGAGGATCGTTCCGGCGAGGAGTGCTGCCACTGCGATGTCGCTCATCTCTACCTCCGGCGAAGCGAACGTCAGGGGTAGAGGCCATCAGCCCGGGACGGGCGGTTGGGCGCGAGCCTCATCGCGCTGCAGCGAATCCACTATAGCCCCGTCCCGCAGGCCGGAGCGCAAGTAACACAGTGTTACAAGCTCGAGGCACCGCGCAACCACGCGGCGTGGGAAGGAAGTAACACAGTGTTACAAGGACTCAGCTCTTGGCCTTGACCAGCGCGGCCCAGCGGTCTTCGAGCCGGCGCGCCTTCCACAGGGCGACCGAGAACGCCCACGTGACCACGAACAGGCCGACGACGACGTAGCCGATGCGGCCGAAGTCGAGCGTGTCGAGGAACGCCCAGAAGCCGCCGTCGAGGGAGAACTTCGCTGCGACGACCTGGAGCAGCTCGATCATTCCGATCACGAGCGCGACGGCGACCGACAGGCTCGTGACGGTGATGTTGTAGTAGACCTTGCGCACGGGATTGGAAAACGCCCAGCCGTAGGCCTGGCTCATGAACGCCCCGTCGGCGGTGTCCATCAGGCTCATGCCGGCGGCGAAGATCAGCGGCAGCGAGATGATCGCCAGGAAGGGCACCTGGTGCGTGGCGACGCCGGCCGCGAGCGCGAGCAGGCCGATCTCGGTCGCGGTGTCGAAGCCGAGCCCGAAGAGGACACCGAGCGGGTACATCTTCCAGCTCGCGTCGATCCGGTCGGCGACGCGCTTGAGGAAGAACCGGCTCATGAGCCCCTGGTTCTGGAGCGCCTCCTCGAGCTTCTGCTCGTCGTAGGTCCCTCGCTTCATCTGCCGGAAGACTCCGAGGACGTCGAGCAGCACCAGCAGGTTGAGCAGACCGATGAGCAGCAGGAAGGTGCCCGAGACCGATGCGCCGACGTAGCCGCCGACATCCTGGAAGCCGGGAATCCGCGAGTTGACGGTCTTCGCCGCGATCGCAAGGCCGGCAGTGAGTGAGAAGACGATCGTCGAGTGGCCGAGGCTGAAGAAGAAGCCGACGCCCATCGAGCGCTTTCCGTCCTGAAGGAACTTGCGTGTCGTGTTGTCGATCGCGGCGATGTGGTCGGCGTCGAACGCGTGGCGGAGACCGAACGTGTAGGCGAGCGATCCGAGCCCGGCGAGCGCGGGGTTGGTCCGGGCGTAGTAGAGGAAGAGGCCCCAGCCGAGCACGTGCAGGAGCAGCACGCCGCTGCCGAAGCCGCCAAGCCGGGCCCACTCGGCCCTGGTCAACACGCTCGTCCACCGCCTCATCGTTGCGGCTTGTTCGCAGGCGGAGCCGATGCGGTTCGGACCCTCAGGCAGCTCGCGCCGGGCCGCACGATGTTGTCCGTGCACGCCCCCCGCCGTTGTGGTGGGGTAGGCCGCCGTGGCCGGATTGTGGGACAAGGTCGTCGATGCCGGGCGCTCCCTGCGCAGCGTCTTCGCCAACCCTGGACTGCGCCGTCTCCAGCTCGCCTTCGCCGGATCGATCGCCGGCGACTGGGCCTATGCGGTCGCAGTGGCGCTGTACGCCTTCGAGCAGGGCGGCGCGACCGCCGTCGGCATCCTCGGCGTGATCCGGTACGTCTCCCTCGCCCTCGTCACGCCGATCACCTCGACCTTCGGCGACCGTTACCCCAGGCGGCTCGTGATGGTCTCCTCCGACCTGAGCCGAACCGTCCTCGTCGCGGCGGCGGCGGTGGTGATCTGGACCGACGGACCGTCGATCGCCGTGTACGCGCTGGCGATCCTCGCCGCGCTCTGCGGCTCGCCGTTCCGCTCGAGCCAGGCGGCCCTCCTCCCCCAGCTGGCCCGCGATCCGATCGAGCTCGCCGCAGCGAACGTCGCCTCGTCCACGATCGAGAGCATCGGCTTCTTCGCCGGGCCGGCGATCGCCGGCTTCATGCTCGCGCTGACGTCGATCCCTGCCGTCTACGTCTTCAACGCGGTCACGTTCGTGTGGTCGGCCGCTCTCGTCCTCGGCGTTCGCCTGCCGCCGAAGGAGGAGGAATCGCCGGCGACGGAATCGGCGCCCGAGAAGGAGAGCTTCCGCACGGAAGTGTCGGCCGGCTACCGCGCGATTCTCGGCGACCGCAATCTTCGCGTCCTCGTCGGTCTCTACTGCGGGCAGACGGTGGTCGCCGGCGCCTCGCTCGTGTTCACCGTCGCGATCGCGCTCGACCTGCTCGACCTCGGCCGGTCGGGGCTGGGCTACATCGACGCCACGCTCGGGATCGGCGGTCTCGTCGGCGGGTTCGTTGCGCTCGTGCTCGCGCAGCGCGGCAAGCTCGCGCGCGACTTCGGGATCGGCGTGATTCTCTGGGCGGCACCACTGCTCCTCGTCGCTGCCTGGCCCACGATCACGGCCGCGGTCATCGTGATGATCCTGCTCGGGCTCGCCAACTCGGTCGTCGACGTCAACGCGTACACGATCCTCCAGCGGATCACCCCCGAGGGAACGATGGCGCGCGTGTTCGGCGCGATGGAGAGCGCGGTCATCGGCGGCATGGCCCTGGGCGCGCTGGCGATGCCCGCGCTGATCAACACGATCGGCCTCCGCTGGGGGCTAGTCGTCATCGGCTCGAGCGTCACCGTCCTCGTCGTGTTCGGGATGCCGAGACTGCACCAGATCGACGTGGTCGTCCAGCCTCCGTCCAGCCTCGGGCTCCTGCGCGGCGTGCCGCTGCTCGCGCTCCTGCCGGAGCCGATCCTGGAGGCGCTCGCGCGTGCGACCGTTCGCGTCGAAGCGGCAGCCGGCGACGTGGTGATCCGCGAGGGCGACCCCGGCGACCTGTTCTACGTGATCGAGAGCGGCGAGGTCGAGGTGACCAAGGAGGGCCGCCACGTGGCCACCCTCGGCTCCGGCGACTTCTTCGGCGAGATCGCGCTCCTCCGCGACGTGCCCAGGACGGCGACCGTCACCGCGCAGCGCGAGACCGTCCTCCAGGCGCTCGACAGCGCGACCTTCGTCCCGGCCGTGACCGGCCAGGGCGAGTTCCTGGAAGCTGCGGAGACGGCGATGACGACCCGGCTTGCGATGCTTTGATGATGCGCACAGAGAGGGACAGGACTTACAGACCTGTCTCCGGTTCCTTTTCTTAAAGTCAGGCCGAGTCGGCGTCGGTCAGCCGGGAGACGGCGACCGCCTCGAGGGCGAAGCTGCCGGCCGAGAGCGTGTAGCTGACCTGTTCTCCGACCCGCAGCCGAACGTCGGAGTCGATGCTGCTGAGGCGGACGAGTACCTGGCCGCCGCCGCGAGCTGGTTCGATGAAGCCGTACCCGTCCGCCCCGGCCACGACGGCGATCGTTCCGCAGAGCTCCCCGGTCGAAATCGGCCTAGGCATCCGGTGCAGTATCCACCGTTTCGTCGCCCGCGGGCTCGACGTCGGCCGCATCGGCGAGCTTCGCGTCGCGGGCGGCCGCCCGCCGCTCCTGCTTCCGGGCGCGGCGCTCCTTGACGGCCTGCTCCCGTTTGAGCTTTTCGAACGTCTGCCGTGTTTTCTTCCGGGCCATCTGTCCCCAACCTCCCTCGATCGAAGCGTCGGATGCGACAGCGTGGCACCCGCCGGCAAGCCGGCGGGTGCCAGGTGTCTAGGCGACCGCGGCGACGTTGGTCGCTTCGGGGCCCTTCTCGCCCTCGCGCTGCTCGAACGAGACGCGCGCGCCCTCGGCGAGCGACTTGTAGCCCTCGCCGGCGATGTTCGAGTGATGCACGAAGAGATCCTTCGAACCCTCGTCGGGGGTGATAAAGCCGTACCCCTTCGATTCGTTGAACCATTTCACGGTTCCGTTGGCCATAGAAACACCTCCCTTGCTCCGTCACGAACGGGTAGGGAAGGCGCTTCTGCGCAAACCGGACTCGCTCTTGGTAGGTAGCGATGGTACCAGTCGTCGGCAGGTGCCTCCTTCGACGCGACGGGGCGCCGACCGTTACGGTGCCCTGATGGGTGCGTCGGCCGACGGCGAGCTGAAGCCACGTCTCCGGGGCGTCTTCCACGAGTGGGCGTTCTACGCCACCATCCCGCTCGGCGTTGTGTTCGGTCTCGTTGCCGCGGGAGGCCGGGCGCAGGTCGCGGCTGCCGTCTTTGCCGGCGCCGTCGTCGCGATGTTCGGGGCGAGCGCCCTCTACCATCGCTTCACCTGGTCGCAGCCGACGCGTCTCTGGCTACGGCGGCTCGACCACGCAGGCATCTTCGGACTGATCGCCGGGACCTACACTCCGTTCGGCCTGTTCGTCCTGCACGGCGCGTGGCAGAAGGCCGTCCTCGCCGTCGTCTGGAGCGGCGCCGCGATCGCGATCCTCGCGAAGCTCACCTGGGTCGCCGCACCCAAGTGGTTGTCCGCAATCGTCGGCGTCGCGCTCGGGTGGGTCGGCATTCTCGTCTTCCCGCAGATCCTCGACCACGCGGGCGCAGGCGCGGCCGTCCTCGTTCTGACCGGCGGCATCTGCTACACGCTCGGCGCGGTCGTCTACGCGCGCCGGAGGCCCGACCCGCTCCCCCGCGTTTTCGGGTACCACGAGCTCTTCCATGCGCTCGTCATCGCAGCGGTCGCGCTCCAGTACACAGCAGTCGCCTTGGTCGTTCCCGGCTAGGACGCCTGCGCGTACTCCTCGTCCGTGACGTGGTCGAGCCAGGTCGCGTTGTTCCCGTCGTCGTCGACCTGGAGCAGCGCGAGGTGGGTCATGAAGCGGGTCGCGGTGGCGCCGTGCCAGTGCTCCTCGCCCGGCTCGAAGAACACCCGGTCGCCCGGGCGGATCACCTCGACCGGCCCGCCGCGCCGCTGCGCGTAGCCGACGCCCTCGAGGACGTAGATCGTCTGGCCGTTCGGGTGCGTGTGCCAGGCGGTGCGGGCGCTCGGCGTGAAGTGGACGCTGCTGGCGCTCAGCCGCGACGGCCCCGAGGGGACCGCGACCGGGTCGATGAAGACCGTGCCGGTGAACCAGTCACTCGGCCCGGGCGCGGTCTCGGCGGTGTTCCTGATGATCTGCATCGGTCTCCTCCCGGTCGACGGTCGCAGCCCAGCTGGCGAGGAGCTTGAGCGCCTCCTCGGACTTCGACCCCTGCTCGGCGATGTAGACGAACATCGTCAGCCCGACGTCGGCCGCCAGCTCCATCGTCTCGTAGCTCAGGGTCAGGTCGCCGACGACCGGGTGGTGGAAGCGCTTCGAGCCGGTGTCGTGGATACGCACGTTGTGGGCCGCCCACCGCGTGCGGAACGTCTCGCTCTGCGTCGAGAGCTCCCCGACGAGGTCGGAGAGCCCACGGTCGTACGGGTTGCGGCCGGCCTCGGAGCGCAGCACGCCGACGGCGTCGTTCGCGACCTGGTCCCAGTCGCGGTAGAACTGCGGCGCGCGCGGGTCGAGGAAGACGAAGCGGGCGGTGTTCGGCTGCCCCACCGCCCCGGCGAGGTGCTCCGAGTAGAGCGCCCGGCCGAGCCGGTTCGCGGCGAGGATGTCCAGGCGCCCGTTCCGCACGAACGCCGGCGCTCCCGTGATCGCGTCGAGCATGCGCTGCACACCGGGGCGCACCTGCCGTGGCGCCGGGCGGCGCCGAGCGCGCGTCGACGGCTGAATCGCGCGCGCAAGGTCGAAGAGGTGCGAGCGCTCGGCATCGTCGAGCTGGAGTGCACGGGCGAGCGCCTCCAGGACCGTCTCCGACACACCGCCCGCGTTCCCGCGCTCGAGCCGCGTGTAGTAGTCGACGCTGACCCCGGCGAGGAGCGCGACCTCCTCGCGCCGAAGGCCGGGAACGCGACGATTGTCGCCGTACCACGGCAACCCCGCCTGCTCGGGCGTGATCCGGGCCCGCCTCGAGGTCAGGAACTCGCGGATCTCGCCCCTGGCGTCCACGAGCACGAGGGTAGCTCGGTCGGGGCGCAGATGAGGGGGTCTGCCGGTACCTGGATCCACAGGGACGGGCAGTCGCCGCCGAGCGGTGCTTGAGTGCCGGCATGCACACTCGCACACTGGGAACCGGCGGGCTCGAGGTCTCGGCGATCGGGCTCGGCTGCATGGGGATGAGCTTCAGCTACGGCCCGCCGAAGGACCGGCAGGCCATGATCAGGCTCATCCGGACGGCCGTCGAGCGCGGCGTAACGTTCTTCGACACCGCCGAGGTGTACGGCCCGTTCACGAACGAGGAGCTCGTCGGCGAGGCGCTCGCCCCATTCCGCGGGGAGGTCGTGATCGCGACCAAGTTCGGCTTCGAGCTCGATCCGAGCGGCGGGCCGCAGTGGGTCGGCCTGAACAGCCGTCCCGA
>JBKPMR010000043.1:0-10925 GCA_046732255.1 Actinomycetota bacterium | reverse complement strand
CCGATCAACTTCTACCTCTCAGAGGGCATGTTCAAGATGTTCATCGGGATCTACCTGATCATGGTCAACGATCCCCAGATCCTCTTCAACGACGGCTTCTATCCCCTGCTGCACGTCGTCATGCCCGAGGGCTCGCTGCTCCGGCCGCGCTTTCCGGCGGCGCTCGGCTGCCGCACGCACGCGCTCGCGCGCCAGTTCGACGTGCTCGGCGGGGCGCTCGTCAAGCAGGCGCCCGAGCTGAACACGGCGGCCGGCTACGGCACGTCGCCGTACATGCTCTATTCCGGCTGGGACGGGAAGGGCGAGTTCTTCTACTCGATGGAGATCCTCTACGGCGGCATTCCAGGCCGCCCGATCGGCGACGGCATGGACGGCCACTCGTGGTGGCCGCTGTTCGAGAACATCCCGACCGAGTACCTCGAGGCCTACTACCCGCTGCGGATCGACGGGTACACGACGGTCACCGACTCGGGCGGCGCCGGCCTTCACCGGGGCGGGAACGGCGTGGAGAAGCGGTACGTCTACCTCGAGCCCGGGGAGGTCTCGATCCACGACGACCGGTGGCTGACTCGTCCCTGGGGCGTGCTCGGCGGGGAGCCGGGCGGGCGCTCGGAGAAGATCCTCCGTCGAGCCGACGGCACAGAGGAGCGGTTGCCCTCGAAGTGCGACCACATCGTCGTCGAGTCGGGCGACATGCTCGTGTACCGAACGGCCGGCGGCGGCGGCTGGAAGGACCGGCTCGACCGTCCGGTCGAGGCCGTCGTGCGCGACGTCTCGTTCGGGCTCGTCTCCCGCGAGCAGGCAAAGACGGGGTACGGCGTCGTCCTGAACGACGACGCCACCGCAGACCTCCCGGCGACGGAGGCCGAGCGTGCCCGCCAGCGCGAGGAGCGCGGCGAGGCGCTCCCGTTCGACTTCGGCCCTCCGCTCGAAGAGGTCCTCGCGACCTGCAAGGAGGAGACGGGGCTCGACCCGCCGATTCCGGCCACCCCGCTGCGCTGGTCGCCGCTCGAACCGGGCGACGAAGCGCTCGAGCGGGTGCGGCAAGGGGACGGGATCCCCGCGCCGTGACGATCGCCGGCTTCCACGGCCGGGCAGGCTTCGGGACGAGGCCGGCGCTGATCGTAGTGGACGTCAACGTCGGCTTCACGGATCCCGACTCGCCGCTCGTCTGCGACCTCGACGAGGTCGTCGCCGCAATCGCGCGGCTCCTGCGCGAGGCGCGCCGGGCCGGAATCCCGGTCGTCTACACGACCGTGTCCTACGGCGAGGCGGACCGCCGCACTGCGGCAGCCTTCATCGACAAGATCCCCGCTCTCCTGACGCTCGAGGCGGGGAGCCGCTGGGTGGAGATCGACCCGCGGATCGCCCCGCTCCCCGACGAGCCGGTCCTGAACAAGCTCTTCGCCTCGGCCTTCTTCGGCACGACCCTCGGCGCCTTCCTCGGCACCGAAGGATGTGACAGCCTGATCGTCACGGGTGCCTCGACCTCCGGCTGCGTCCGCGCGACCGTCGTCGACGCGATCCAGCACGGCTACCGCGTTGCCGTGCCCCGGGAGGCCGTCGGCGACCGCAACCCGGCCGCGCACGAGGCGAACCTGTACGACATCGACGCGAAGTACGGCGACGTCGTCGCGGTCGACGAGGTCCTCTCGCACCTGGAGGAGATCGCTGGGGCACACGCTCGCTGAGAAGATCCTGCTCGCGCACACGGACGCGGACGATGTGCGTCCGGGCGACGTCGTCATGGTGCGCTGCGACGTCGTCATGGCCAACGACGTATCCGGGCCGGTCGCTTTCCGGGCAATGGAGAAGATGGGTGCGAAGCGGGTCTTCGACCCGAGCCGGGTGGTGATGGTCGCCGACCACTTCGCCCCGGCCAAGGACGCCCGCTCGGCCGAGCTCCAGCGGCGACTCAAGAGCTGGTCCGAGGAGCAGGGGGTGACTTTCTACGACCAGGGACGCGGCGGGATCGAGCACACCCTCCTCTGCGAGGAGGGCTGGGTCCAGCCGGGGACCGTGATCGCCGGCGGAGACTCGCACACCTGCACCTACGGGGCGCTCGGGGCGTTCGGGACCGGGCTCGGCTCGACCGACATCGCCGCGTGCCTCGTCCTCGGCGAGTTCTGGCAGGCGGTGCCGTCGACGATCCGCGTCGAGTTCCGCGGCGAGAAGCGGCCGTTCGTGACGGGCAAGGACCTGATCCTCGCGGTGATCGGCGAGATCGGCGTCGGCGGCGCGACCAACGCTGCGCTCGAGTTCGTCGGCGAGGGCGCAGAGGCCCTGTCGATCGACGAGCGCCTGGCGGTCTCGAACATGGCCGTGGAGGCCGGTGCCGAGACGGGGCTCTTCCCGCCGGACGAGACGGTGACGGAATATCTCCGGAATCGTGACGCCCGCGTTCCAGGGACTGTCCCCGACGAGCTCGCCTCCGACGACGACGCCGAGGTGGCGCAGACGCTCGAGATCGACCTCTCGGCGCTCGAGCCCCTGGTAGCGCTCCCGCACCTCCCCGGCAACGTCGTCCCGATTGCGGACGCAGTCGGGACGAAGATCGACCAGGTCTACATTGGGAACTGCTCGAACGGGACGATCACCGATCTTCGGCAGACTGCAGAGATCCTGCACGGCCGCACCATCCACCCTGATTGCCGCGCGATCGTCGTGCCTGCGACCCAGCGGATCTACCGCGAGGCGATGAAGGAAGGTCTGCTCGACATCTTCGTCGAGGCCGGTGCCAGCGTCTCCACGCCCACGTGCGGCGCGTGCTTCGGCGGCCATATGGGCGTGCTCGCCGCCGGCGAGCGCGGACTGACCACGACGAACCGCAACTTCAAGGGACGCATGGGGTCGCCGGAAGCGGAGGTCCACCTCGCGAACGCCTACGTCGCCGCCGCGGCCGCCGTCGCCGGCGAGATCGTGCACCCGCGGGAGCTGTCGGCGTGATCGTCGAGGGCGCCGCCGTGATCCTCCCCGGCGACGACGTCGACACCGACGTGATGTATCCCGGCGCCTACCTGAACGTCGACGATCCGGACGAGATGAAGCAGTACCTCTTCGAGGGCTACGACCCCTCGCTTCGCGACCACCTCGGCCCCGACGCGATTATCGTCACCGGCTGGAACTTCGGGCTCGGCTCCTCCCGCGAGCACGTCGTGCAGGCGCTGAAGGCATGGGGGGTGCCGGCGCTCGTCGGCAGGAGCTTTGCCCGCATCTTCCGCCGAAACTGCGTCAACCTCGGCCTGGCGATCTTCGAGGCCCCCGAGGCGGCAGACGCCGCGAGCCCCGGGTCTCGGATCTGGATCGACACCGACGCGGGCGAGATCGCGGTCGACGGGCTCACGTTCGCGATCCCGTCCCCGCCGCCCCTGGTCGAGGAGCTGCAGGTCGCGGGCGGGCTGGTTCCCTGGGTGAAGGAACGGGTCGGGTGATCGTCCGCGACCTCGGCGAAGCGTGGCAGGTCGTCCTCCAGACCGACCACGCCGACCTCTCGGGCGCGTTCGCGCGCGCGTGGAGCACGCCGCTGTCTGAATCGCTCCTGATCGCGGCGGAGCGGCACGACGACGGCTGGGCGGTATGGGAGCAGGCACCGCGGGTCGACCAGGAGGGGAAGCCGGTCAACTTCCTCGAGGTCGACATCCGGTCGCACCTCGCCTTCTACCGCGCCGGGATTGCGGCAATCACCGAGCAGGATGCGGATGCCGGGCTCCTGGTTTCCATGCACGGCGCGGGCATCTACCGCGGGCGCTACGGGCTGGATCCCGGGCTCGGTCTGGCGCGTGCAGCCGAGGCGCAGCCCGAGGTCGATGCCTTCGTGGCGGAGCAGGAGGAGAAGTTCGGCGGGGAGCCCGGCGCGCGTCAGGACGAGTACGAGCTGCTCCAGCTCTTCGACCGGCTGTCGCTCTACTTCTGCATGCGGGACGCGGAGAACGGCGAGCCGGAGCCCGTCCAGCTGCAGGGCTACATGCTCGAGGCGACCGGCCCCTGGCAGGTGCGAATCACGCCGTACCCCTTCGCGGAAGACCCTGCGACCTTCTCGCTGAAACGGCGGGTGATCGCGAAGTCCGCCGCTGCGGACGTGCTCGGCACGGAGCCCGAGACGGTCGCGATTGCCGTCAGCGGTTAGTCCAGGATCGCCGCCGCACGCACCGGCGAGCCGTACGCGACCTCCAACCGCAGCGGCAGTCCGACGAACAGGAACCGCTGCCCGAGCACGTCCTTCAGGTTGTTCAGGTTCTCGTAGTGGGTGAGGCCGCGCTCGGCGCACGCGCGGTGGGTCGGGTACTCGTCGGTCAGGTAGACGAGGTCGGGGCTGATCGTCTCGACGCCGAAGATCTTCACGCCGCGGTCCGCCATCCAGTGCACCGCCTCGGCCGAGATCCCGCAGAAGCCGTCAAGAAACGCGGGTGTCCCCGCCGTCCGGTTGTAGTGGTCGGAGCAGAAGAGGAGGACGTCGCCGGCCCGGAGCTCCTGCCCGCCGGCCTCGACCGCTTGGGCGACCTCGTCCGCGGTCACGTCGTGCCCGCGCCCATACTCACGGATGTCGACGCAGATCGCCTCGCCGCAGAAGGTGTCGAGCGGCATCTCCGCGACCGCCGCGCCGCCCTTGTCGTAGTGGCCGAAGGCGTCGACGTGCGTCGCGGCGTGGTTCGAGGTGATGATGATCTCGGCGTTGAACGACGGCCGGCCCTCCTCGGCATCGGTGTGCTGGATGTGCCGGAGGATCTGGGTGGGCGGGAAGAATGGGTGCAGCTGCGACTCGCGGGACAGCGGTTGCGAGAGGTCGATCACGCGCACGAGAGCTACTCCTTTCCGGCCATCTCCTTGCAGACCTGGACGATGCGCGGGACGAGAGCGGCGACGATCTTCTCCCCGGTCTCGACGCGTGCGCGGGTGGCGTCTCCGACCACGCCCGATTCCGTGATGTCCCGGAGCATGTCCATCGGCACGACCACGCCCGGACCGCCCGCCCGCATCCCGTAACGCCCGTAGGACGTCCACGGCAGCCCCGCTTCCTTGACGGCGGCCCCGCGGTCCCACGCGTCGCGCGTCGCCCGGTCGATCTCCACCCTCTGCCCGAGCGCCAGCGCGAGTGAGGTCTCGGCCTCTTCCGCGTGGATCATCGGGCCCTCGATCTCGGCGAGCGCGTCCGAGGCGAGATCCCACCACTGGACGAGGAAGACCCGGCGACCGGTGGTCTCCAGATAGTGGTTGACGGCGACGGTGAGCGCGGCGGCGTTGCCCCCGTGGCCGTTGACGGCGACGAGGTGCTCGAAGCCGTGGTGGTTCAGCGAGTCGCAGACCTCTCGGAAGACCTGGAAGAACGTCGTCGTCGAGAGGCGCACCGACCCCGGAAACTGCATGTGGTACCAGGAGAGCGTCACGTTCAGGGTCGGGGCGACGAGCACCTCGACCCCCTCTGCCTCCCCGGCCTCGGCCGCCCGCGCGCAGAGCGAACGCGCGATGAAGCAGTCCGTGTCGAGCGGCATGTGCCGCCCGTGCTGCTCGGTCGTGCCGATCGGGATCAGCACGGCGTCCACCCCGCGACCGATCGCCTCCTCGACCTCCGGCCAGGTCAGCCGCTCGATGAACCGCTCGGGCACGGAGGGATCTTCGACGAATGTCAGACATCATGCAATACTCGGCCGTCACCGGACTCGGGAAGGATGCGATGGAGGGACGGGCCCAGGTCAACGGCGTCGAGCTCTGGTATCAGGTCACCGGCGAGGGCGAACCGGTGGTCCAGATCCACGGCGCCGGCTTCGGGCACTTCAACTTCGCCCCGGCGACCCCAGCGGTCTCGGAGCACTTCACCGTGATCGACTACGACATGCGGGGGTACGGGCAGTCGGACCGGCCAGTGCAGCACTACGACATGGAGGTCTGGGCCGACGACGTCGCCGGCCTGCTCGACGCGCTCGGACATCCGCAGGCGCACGTGCACGGCACCTCGATGGGCGGGATGATCGCGATCGTCTTCGCCGGCAAGTACCCGGGGCGGACGACCTCGGTGGTGATCAACTGCGCGGCCGCGAAGCTGGGCATGGCCGGCCGGCTCACCTTCAAGAACTGGATCGACATCGCGCAAATGGATCCCGACGGGCCGGGGAGCCGAATCCTCGCCGAGCTGATCGCGTGGCAGGCGCTCTCCAAGGTTTTCCTCGACACGCCCGAGGGCGTTGCCGCGATCGACACGATCCAGCAGATCCTCCGCGACTCGAACCGGATCGAGGTGTTCACCGCCGCCTGCCAGGCGATGTGCGATATGGATCTGCGCGGCTGGCTGCCGAAGATCACCTCGCCCGCGCTCGTGCTCGGCGGTGACGAAGACCTGATGACCCCGTGGGACCAGGGCCCGGACGGCGCCGGGCAGCAGGCGATCTACGAGGGGATTCCCGGCGCCGAGAAGCACGTCATCGGCGGCTCGAACCACTCGACGATCTTCGACAACACCGAGGAGCATGTCCGGGTCGTGATCGACTTCTTCCGCAGGCACAGCCGCCACTAGAACCGTGCCCGCTGTCGAGACGTACGGCGTCGAGCCGATCCCGGCCGAGCTCCGGACAGTCGGGTGGCGAGACCTGTTCGCGATCACCTTCACGTTCTTCCTCAATCCGGTCATGTACGTGCTCGGTGCGTTGGCGGTGGTGGCCGGAGGCCTCCCCCTCTGGTGGGCGGTCCTCGCAATGGTGCTCGGGCAGGCACTCGCGTTCGCCTGCCTCGTGGTGATCGCGCAGGCCGGAGTCGACTACGGCCTGCCGGGTCAGGTCGCCATGCGTGCGACGTTCGGCTTCTGGGGTGCGCGCACGCTCAGCTCGCCATACCGCGTGATCGCAGCGACGTACTGGTTCGCTGCGCAGGCGCTCGCCGGGGCGCTCGGGATCCAAGCCGTGGTCGAAGCGATGACCGGCAACCACCTCTCGCTCGTCCCGATCGCGCTGTGCCTGGCGGTCTTCCATGGGGTCCTGGCGGTGCTCGGCTTCGACGTCATGCGCTTCGTCCTGCGGGTCGTCCTGCCGCTGTCGCTCGCGTTCACGGCGGTCATGATCGCCCTCTATGCAACGACCGACGACCCGCGCTTCGCGGCCGAGCGGGTCTTCCGCTCGCCCGACCAGCACCTGACCTGGGTCGGATTCGCGACGTTCGTGACCGTCATGTGCGGCTCGTCGTTGACGCTCGTCACGAACATCGCCGACTTCTGCCGGTACACACCGACGCGTCGCGACATGCGCATCGGCCTCTTCGGCTCGGCCGTGACGTCGGCGGTGGTCACGACCTTCGTCGGCGGCTACGCGGCGGCGGCGACCGGAAAGACGAACCCGTTCGTTGCCCTCGTCGACCTGACGTCCAGCACAGCGCTGCTGATCGTGATCCTGCTCGCGATCGTCGTCCAGGGCATCGCCGCCAACGTCACCAACGTCTACACGTCCGGGCTCTCGATCGTGAACTCCGCTCCCGGCCTCGGCCGGTTCCACGCGACGCTGCTGGCCGCAGTAATCGCCGTCGGGCTCTCGGCGCTCCCCGATTTCGTCAACCACGCCCAGAAATGGATCACGCACCTGGGCAACCTGGCCGCGCCGCTCACGGGGGTCGTCCTCGCCGACTACGTATTGCTCAATCGAATGCAGATCGACGTGCCGGCGCTGTTCGACCCGGCCGGGCGTTACCGCTACCTGAACGGGGTGAACGTCTCGGCGCTCGCCGCGGTCGGCCTCGGCGTCGGCGTCTACTACGCGCTGCCGCAGGCGAGCATCAAGGTCCTGTGGGGCGTCGGCGTGAGCACGCTCGCCTACCTCGTGTTCCGCCGGCTCGAGGCGGCGGTGAAGAGGCTCCACACGCCGGCAGGGGTGACCGCGGCCTCCAACCGCTCGAGCTCATCCGGGTAGATGTCAGACTCACGGATGTGACCACGGAGCAGTACGTCCTGGACACGCCGGTCGTCCGTGGCTTCATCGGCCGGGTCCGGAAGGAGATCGCGGCCTCGACGTCGCCGCAGGAGGCGTGCGAGGCGATCCGACCCGCGTTCGCGAGCCTGCTGGCCGATCCGGACTGGCTTCCGCAGATCTACCGCGAGCCGGTGGCGGTCTCATCCGCCAGCGCAGACGAGGCTATCGGCATGGGTGGAGGGATCGGCCAGTGGGCCCTCTACCGGTCCGACGACGGTTCGCTCTCGTTGTTCGCCCTCGTCGTCCCGCCGGCCGCCGAGACGCCCGTGCACGACCACCTGGCGTGGGGTCTCGTCGGCCTGTACCAGGGCACGCAGGACGAGGAGATCTTCGTGCGCCGCGGCGGTCAGCTCGAGCTGACCGAGCGGCGGCAGCTCCGCCCCGGCGAGTTCTACGCGCTGTTTCCGCCGCACGACGACATCCACCGCGTTCGGACGACGTCTCCGGAGACATCGGTTTCCATCCACCTGCTGACCAACGACACCGGGTGC
Source organism: Actinomycetota bacterium (assembly GCA_046732255.1). GTDB lineage: Bacteria > Actinomycetota > Thermoleophilia > Gaiellales > Gaiellaceae > DATBLE01. The sequence goes on along the minus strand of JBKPMR010000043.1, from coordinate 2,488 downwards.
GTCTGGCGGCACTCGTTCGACCCGGAGTCGGGCGCTGAAGCGCCGTTCCGGTCGGGCTACGCGAACGCCGTGTGCGAGGGCGAAACCGCCCCGCCGGAGGAGCCTTGACTCGGCGCCGCGTAAGGGTGGGGCTTGCCTGCACGGCGCTCGCCGTCGCGGTCGCCGTCGGAATCGTCCTGGTCGCGAACGCGGGCAGCTCGAAGGCGGCCCCGACGAGAGCCGAGTACCTGAGCGCCGTCGCCGCGATCTGCCGCCGGTACGGCCCCCAGCTCGACAAGGTCCCGCCGCCGATCGACGTCACCATCCCCTCCGAGATCACCGAGTCCGTGCGGAAGGTCGAGCCGATCCTGAGGGCCGAGGCGGAGGCGGTGCGCCGGCTCAGGCCGCCGCGGGAGCTCCGGGCACAGCTCGCGCACTGGAACGAGCTCAATCAGCGCTCGATCGCCAAGCTCGGCGAGGCGCTTCGTGCGGCCGAGCAGACCGATCTGAGGGGCATCCAGGTCGCCTACGTCGAGTTCGTCGTGACGGGCGCCAAAGCCCAGAAGCTCGGTCACGCGATCGGATTCCCGTCGCCGCCCTGCTAGTCGGGGCCGCGGTGCGAGAGGCCAGTTGACTCGTGCCGGACAGCCCTGTATACAAACTCCATTCCACGGCCGAGCGCCACTCTTATTCGCTGCGGGTGCGGCATCGCGGGTGCTGCTGACGAGGCGTTGGGTGCGCCCGAGTGGGCAGACGCGATCCTCGATTGGACGACGAGGAGAAAGGAGTTCGCTTAATGTCTGACCAGTTCGAGGACACTGATGAACTCGTCGAGCAGCTACGCGAGCATCAGCGCCTGACCGGGACGGAGCCCAAGGACGAGTCCGGCGGCATGAGTCGCCGGGACCTCCTTCTGCGTGGTGGTGCAGCCGCAGCGGCGGTGTCGGGTGTCGGCGCGCTCGCGGGCACAGCGGCGGCGGCGCCGGCGAAGAAGGGCAAGTTCAACGGCACGTTGCGAGTGATCACGCTCGGTGTCGAGTGGCCGACGCCCGAGGTTCAGAAGAAAGCGGAAGCGGACCTTGGCTTCAAGTTCGCCCTGACCGTCACCGACCCGGTCACGATGGTCCAGAAGGCAATCACCGCGCCGGAGACGTTCGACATCTTCGGGGGCTACAACTACCAGGACATCCAGATGTGGTCGTCGCATCACCTGATGCCGGTCGACACCAGGAAGCTCACGGCGTGGCCGCAGCTGTACAAGCTGTTCGCGTACGGCAAGGTTCACCCCGGCGCGAAGGGCGAGACCTATGGTGACGGCGACGCTCCGTTTCGGGCGCTCTTCCTGAAGCAGGGCACGACCGGCCTGCCGCTGACGAAGGTCGGACCGAGGTCGAACAAGGACATCGTCCAGTGGGTGGTGAACGAACGCACCAACGCGACCAAAGGCCCGATGCCCCGGTACATCGTCGGCCCGCCGGCTCACTTCAACGCGGACTCGATCGGCTACAACGCCGACGTCCTCACGAAGGCGCCGAACCAGGTCGGCTGGGCCGAGCTTCTGAACAAGAAGTGGAAGGGCAGGGTCGCGCTGCTCAAGGACCCCGGCATCGTCATGCAGGACGTCGGCAACGCGCTCAAGGCCCAGGGCATCTTCAAGCCCAAGGACATGGGCAACATGACGCAGGCCGAGATCGACCGCGTCGTCAAGATCGCGACGCAGTACAAGAAGGCCGGGCAGTTCCGCGCCTACTGGGCGAACTTCAACGAGTCGGTCAACCTCATGGCCTCTAAGGAGGTCGTGGTCGAGTCGATGTGGTCGCCGGCCGTGGCGCTGCTCGTCGCGCAGGGGATCAACGTGAAGTACGCGGCCCCGCCGACGGGCTTCCGCGGCTGGTGCAGCGCGCAGAGCATCGCGGCACACGTCGCGAGCGACGCGGACAAGCTGCAGGCCTGCTACGACTACCTGAACTGGATGTACAGCGGGTGGCTCGGCGCGACGATCATGCGCCAGGGCTACTACATCGGGAACGGCAACTCGTTGCTCAGCTGGATCAAGAAGAACGGCGACTCGCAGCCGGCCGGTGGCATCCCGTTCAAGGCGGACGAGTATGCGTTCTGGTACGGGGGCGCTCGCGCCGCGCGTGACCTGCCCGGCATCACCGGCAAGGTCGGCGACATCAAGAAGGGCTCGATCCGCGACGGTGGCTCGTTCGCGAAGCGCATCGGCCACTACTCGTCGTGGAACAGCTACTTCACGAACAACGCGTATCAGATCAAGCGGTGGAACGACTTCCTCAGCGCCTAGAGCTGGATGGCTGAGGAGGTCGTAGAAACGAACACGGAGGGGGCGGCACCGACCGCCCCCTCCGTGCCTACGGGATCAGGCCTCGACCTGATCGGGCTCACGAAGGTCTTCCCGGGCGGCACCGTCGCCGTCGACGACGTCAACCTGCACGTCGACCACGGGGAATACGTCGTCCTGCTCGGCCCGTCCGGCTGCGGCAAGACG
>JBKPMR010000042.1:0-54080 GCA_046732255.1 Actinomycetota bacterium | reverse complement strand
GCCTACGTCTTTATGCGCGTCCAAGGCCCCACTCTCACCGAACAACCAGGAGGCGATGAAATAGAGCTGCAAGAAGAGCCCCACCAGCACGGCTGCCGCGAGGAGAAGGCTTAGCCAGATGAACGGCCGCCGCATCCGGCCTGACTCTACTTCGACGGCCGGACGCCAGCATCCGTCGGCTCGCAAGACTGCCGACCTCGTGTGCGGTCGGTTCACATCGAGTCAACGTCGGGAGGGCCGTCGGAGAACTGTCAGGTCCTCAGCTCGGGGTGGGCGTCGAGCGTCAGGAAGCTGGCGAACGGCTTGTGGGCGAGCGCTGAGCCCGGACGGCGTCTCAGCGAGTGGCCACCGAGGCTCCAAAGCAGCAGGATGGTCGCGCTCCCCGCGGCACCGAGCGTGTCGAAGATGAGGTCGGTTGACGTGTCGTGCGCGCCGATCTGGAGGTGTGACGACGTCGTGGAGTCGAGGGTGAACTCGACGATCTCCCATGCCGCCCCGATCGCCATCCCCAGACACAACGTCGTAATAAAGAACCCGACGCGATGGTGAAGCTGCGTGAGAGAGCTGAACTCGGGCAGTACGTCGAGGCGCATGAGGAGCAGGTAAACCATCCCCGTTGTCAGCAGCGGCACCGTGAAGTGGACGACATTGTCGTACGAGCTCCACGAGTCGTAGAGGCCCAGTACCTCGCCCCACGCGAGCAGGCACATCACGACGATCAGGCTGAAGTCGTAAAAGCGTGGGAGGCCGACGAAATGAGCGACGATCAACACGAGTGTCGCGGCGACGACCTGCGTCGCCGGCCCGCCTGCGAGCCACCACCCGATCGTCGCCACGGCGAACGCGATGCGCGCGACGTCGAGAGGATCGCGGACCCACCGCGACCAGTCGCCGAGGAGCACCTTTTGCCAGGTGAGGTAGCGGCGTTCGGCAGGCGCGGCAGGGACGATGGTCTCCGACATCTCAATCTCCTCTCTGATGCCTCACGGCAGCGCCGCCTTCAGAGTCACGATGAAGAGGCCGACGAAGCCGTTGAGGAGCGCCGCAACGAGAACTCCCCCGGGGCCGTGTCCCTCGCGGCGTGCGAAGAGAACACCCCAGGCGACGAGCATCAGCACGCCCGTCAGGAGCGCGAGGCTCAGTGACAAGTCGCTGGCGAGGATCCCGACAGCGCCTGCCACGAGCGGCAAGCACAGCGGAGAACCGGCCTGGAGCAGCGGCCACTCGAGCGCCATGACCCGGCCGATGTCCCCGATCCTCATGCGATGGCGTCCATGGATCCGGCCGGCCAAGAGCACGGCGTAGACGTGTGCCGCCCAGAAGAACGTCCCGGTCGCAAACAGCAGTAGGAGCGCCCGCACCGGCGTCGCCTCGGCCTTGCCCACTCCGGCGACGACGGCGGTCGCGATGATCGTCCCCTCGATCGCCCCGGCCAGATTCGGTGATCTCCTGCCAGCGAGCCGGCTCGGTAGCTTCTTGGCCCTGATGCGTGCGGTGACGGCCACGTGGGCTCACACCGCAACCGTCTCCGGCGCGTTGACGGGCTCGTGTGCTTTCCACGCCGAGTTGAGGCCGCTCTGCATGTAGCCGATGAGCAGCGGCGAGAAGACGAGCACCAGGACGATGCCGAGCCAGCCGTTCACCGGCGTCTCGCCGTTCAGCCGCTGCGCCGCCTGGACGCGTTTGAAGGTCGTCACCGTGGTCCAGATCGCCGGCACGACGATCAGCGCGCCCGGAAACAACGCGAGCAGCGACATCAGCGGGTTGTCGCCCAGGTCCTTGGTGGCCCGTGCGCGACCATAGTCGGCGAGCTCGCGGTTGGCGTAGTACCACCAGAAGAGCTGGTAGATGCCGAAGGTGACGAGCGTCAGGATCACGACCACGATCGGGTTGCGCAGCTTCGCGATCGATCCCGGCGCGAGCTGAACCTGATTGCCCGTCAGGACTGGATAGGACGATGTGGCAGAGGACATGTGCGGCTCCTGACCGTTGCGAGACGTCGACCGAACACCGTCGACGTGGACGCCGGCCGTGGGTTGGAGCCGGAAGAGATTCGCCTGCCGTACGCTGGGGCAGGACAAGTGCACTTTATCACCTGCAGGTGGTAGGGTGAACGTGCCGCGCTCGAACACCCGGTGCGGCGCGGACTCCCGGCTCCATACCTCGGTCGGTTTCGGTCTCTCGACGAGGTCAGGAGATGCGGATGTCGTTCTCGCCGTTCCATTCGCCGAACTGGGCACGACCGGCGGCGATCGCCGCGCTGCTCGCGGTCGTCGTCATTGCCGCGGCAGTCGTCAACACGCTCGTGGACAGCGCGTCCGACTCGAAGATGCTCATTCACAACGGGTTCGACTTGATCGCAGTGCTGTTCTTCTTCTTCGTCTTCGCCGCCTCGGCGTGGTTCGCCGTGACGAGGCAGGGCATCCGGCGATGGCTCGCCGTGCCGCCCTGCCTGCTGGCGCTCGCCTTCGTCATCGCCACCCTCGCCGACCACGCGCTGCTCGTCCTCCTGCTGCTGACGATGGTGACGCTGTTCGGGGTCACCGCGCGACATTCCGTGAGACACAAGGCGCCGGCCCGAATGGTCACTCGACATGCCCGGCCGGCGGGGCCGTCGCCTGGCGCCGTCCTGGTCATCAACCCCAGGTCCGGTGGCGGAAAGGCCGAACGCTTCGACCTGGTGGCGGAAGCAAAGAAGCGCGGCGTCGAGCCGCTGCTGCTCGAGCAGGGAAGCAACCTCGGCGAGGTTGCCGAGCGGGCATGCTCGTGCGGGGCGGACGTGATCGGCATGGCCGGCGGCGACGGCTCGCAGGCGCTTCTCGCGGGCGTCGCGATGCAGCACGACGTCGCGCTTGTCTGCGTGCCGGCCGGAACGCGCAATCACTTCGCGCTCGATCTCGGACTGGATCGAACTGACGTCGTCGGTGCCCTGGACGCGTTCACGGACGGCGTCGAGCACCGCATCGACCTCGCTGCCGTCAATGACCAGGTGTTCATCAACAACGCGTCGCTCGGCCTCTACGCAGAGGTCGTGCAGTCGAACGCCTACCGCGACGCCAAACTCCGCACCTGGAAACGGTTGCTGCCACAGATCGTCGGCCCTGGTACCCGTGAGGATGCGATCGAGCTTCATTTCGAGGGCCCGGACGCGACTGCCTGGCGCGACGCGACGCTCGTCGTCGTCTCGAACAACCCGTACTTCGTCAAGCGACTGCGCGGCGTAGGCACGCGGCCCCGGCTGGACACCGGGGGACTCGGCATTCTCGCTGCCCGCATGGCGAGCGCGCGCACGGTAGCGAAGCTCGTCACGCTCGGTGCGATCGGGCAAGCGCTGCGCTCACGCGGATTGCGGCAATGGTCGTCCGGTGAATTCGTCGTCAACGGGAGCCGGCCGATCCCGATCGGGTTGGACGGCGAGGCGTACGTGCTCACTCCCCCGCTTCGCTTCGTCTCGCTTCCGGGCGTACTGCGGGTTCGCGTGCCGCGAACCGCCAGGGGCGGCTCACCCGCCGCCGCACGGGTGTCACTCTCGCGACGCAACCTGGCGCTCTTGCTGCGAATTGCGCTCGGCCGCCGGATCGCGGCGCTGGATGCTGAGCAGGAGGTGAACGTCGACGACGGCAGCGGCGACGTCGACGAGTTTCCGGTTGGCGGCCCGCGCATGGTCGCGGAGAAGCTCGAACGCGGCGGACTCGTCGATTGAGTGCCGTTCCATCAGGATTCCCTTGGCCCGCTCCGTGACGGCACGGCGCTCGAACGCGTCTTCGAGGTTGCGGTAGTCGGCGAAGCGGCGCAGAGCGATGTCGATCGAGCTCTGCCAGTCGTCGTCGTCCTCGACATACGCAAAGACGCCGCGCTTCGACGCTTCGCCGAGGAAGGCCGGGTCGGGAGCGTGCATCAGCACGATCACCGGGCACGTCGCGGTCTTCACGATCGTGTCGATCAGGCCGAGCGCATGCTCGGCGCTCTCGCCGAGCCCGACGAGTGCCACGTCCGGGCGCTCGCGGACGGTGACCACTCCGACGTTTGCAACCTCGACTTCGTGCGAGATCACCTCGTGGCCGAGCGCGGCGACCATCGGGGCAACGAGCGCAAGGCGATCCCGGCGCTCGTTGGCGATGAGGACTCGCAGATGCTCGACCGGACGGTCGTTCATGCCTGCGATGGTTGTGCGGTGAGTACTTGCGGAGCGGTTGCGGTGCTCATAGGTGCCCTTTCGTGCGGTCTGGGCGGATGCCCGCGACGGCCGCGCGGCCGCCGCGGGATTTCCGATCGTCAATCGCGCGCCATGTGCCCTACGCGGTGCTGCAGTAGGCGTTGGCGATCAACTTGTGGTACAGGCCCGCGATCACTCTCACATTCGGGAGCGAGAGCGCGTCGTGATTGACCGTGAGCAGCGCCTGCCGCTGTCCGTCGCCGCTCGAGTAGATGAAGGTCCAGTAGCCCGGGATGACGCCGTTGTGGCCCCAGGCGATGCCGCACTGGGTGGGGAACGTCTCGATCCCGTAGCCGTAACGCTGCCCGGGAATGTCGACGTGAGGCCCGCCCGAGATGGTCGTCTTCATCGCCTTCAGCACGTCCGGGTCGAGCAGACGTCCCGAGAGAAGGCCTCGGTAGAAGTCGGCCGTGTCACGAGCGGTTGCGACGATCGCTCCCGAGGCGAAGGAGAGGCTCGGGCTCAAGCCGGTGACGTCGATCGCCGGCGGCTTGCCGAGCACCATGTAGCCGTGCGCGTAAGGCTTCTTCAGACCAGGCTTGGTCGGGAAGAAGCTTTCGGTCAGGCCTAGCGGCCCGAAGATCCTGCGCTGCATCTCGGCCCCGAGCGACCGCTTTGCGGCCTTCTCGATGATCAAGCCGAGGAGGACGTAGTCGGTGTTCGAGTAGACCTCGTGAGGTGCCTTGCCGGGTGGATAGATCGGCTTGTGCGACACGGCGATCCGAACCAGGTCGCGCTGCGGCCACTCGTAGGCGAGGTTGCCTTCAAGGTACGGCTTCAGGTAGCGAGGGTCGGTGTCGAAGTCGGCGAGGCCGCTCGTGTGGTTCAGAAGCATGTGCACGGTGATGTGACGGCCGTTCGGGACAAGCTTCGGCAACCACCGTTCGACGTTGTCCTTGACACTGAGCTTGCCCTCCTGAACGAGCTGAAGCGCGACCGTCGCCGTGTACGTCTTCGTCAGGCTGGCGATCTTGAAGTGCTCGTTGCCTCGCATCGGCGTCTTGTGCCGAAGATCGGCGAACCCGCCGGTGAGGTTTGTGACCTTGTTGCCGTCGCGGATGAACAGAATCGCCCCGGGGGCTCCGGCGGCGACGAGCCCGTCGACCCCCTTCTGCAGGCTTGGCCCCTGCCGAGCGCCTCCGGTCGTCGGCCGGGCGGTTGCGGAAGTCGCGATCAGAGCCGCCGCCCCGGCCAGGCAGGCCAGGAGTGCGGCGGAGACTGCGAGCCTTCCGCGCCGAGGCCTCAGCCGCGGGTGGTGGTCTGAATTCATTGTGTGCCTCCGTTCGAGCCCTGCTCGAGGGCATCTGGAATGTCGGCGGCGGGGACGTCCTCTGGGTTCTCGTCCGCGCCGAGCATGGGACTTCCTTCGGGCGAATTGGTCGGCGCCTGCTGTTGGGCGCCCGCCGCGTTTGCGTGCGGCTCCGGCCCGTCCTGGATGACACGCGTCTTCATCTCTGCTCCTCCCGCTCGATTGGACTCGGTCCAGCCTGGCACCTCCGGCGAGGCTCCGGAAGCCGGGAGACAGGTCGTTTGGCAGGACGGTTTTCTGGTGTTTCGCCGGGGGTGCGCTCGTCAGCTGTGCAGAAACATCAGGACAGCGAGGACGCGGCGCGACTCGGTTCCGCTCGACGGGAGATCGAGCTTGTCGAAGATGCTCGAAACGTACTTCTCTACCGCGCGGACAGTGATTACGAGCTTGTCCGCGATCCCCTGGTTCGAGCTGCCGGTGGCCATCAGCTCGAGGACCTCGCGCTCGCGTGGGGTCAGGCCCTCGAGCGGATCGTCTGCCCGCCGCCGGGCGAGAAGCGTCGAGATGATGATCGGGTCGAGCGCGGAGCCGCCGTCCGCGACCCGCCGCACCGCGCCGACGAAGTCCTCGACGTCGCTGATGCGGTCCTTGAGCAGGTAGCCGACGCCTTCGGCCGAGTCGGCCAGAAGTTGCATCGCGAGGCCCAACTCGACGTATTGCGACAACACCAACACGCCGACGGCGGGATGGCTCGCCCGGATCTCGAGCGCCGCACGCATTCCCTCGTCCTTGTGCGTCGGCGGCAGCCGGATGTCGACGATGACGACCTCGGGCTTAGAGGTGCCTACCTCTCGGAGGAGCTCATCCCCGGTTCCGCACTGGCCGACGACCTCCAATCCTGCGTCGTCGAGCAGGCGTGCCAGCCCTTCGCGGAGGAGGACGCTGTCCTCGGCGATGGCTACACGCAAGGCAATTCCGCTCTGATTCGTGTGCCGCCACCGCGCGACGTCCACACGCGAAGGCTCCCGTCGAGCGCCTCCACGCGGTCCGCAAGTCCGCGCAGACCCGAGCCGCGCTCGGTGTCCGCTCCGCCGATTCCGTCGTCGACGATCTCGACGACGACCTGTCCGTTCGTCCGCGCGATTCCGACTGTCGCTGCGGACGCGCGCGCATGCTTGCCGATGTTCGCCAGGCTCTCGGAGACGACGAAGTAGGCGGCGACCTCGAGCGCTTCCGGCAAGCGGCCTTCGAGCTCCACCGTCAGCCCCACCGGCACGGCGGCGCGGGCGGCGATCTGCTCGAGCGCAACGGCCAGGCCGTGTGCGGTGACGACCGCCGGGTGGATTCCATGTGCGACCGCGCGGAGCTCCTCGAGCGACAAGGCAATTTCCTGGCGCGCCTGCTCGAGTTGCGTTGCGGCGTCCCGATCACCGGCAAGCCGCACCTTGAGCAGGCCCAGCTCGAGCGAGAGGGCGATCAGCCGCTGTTGAGCGCCGTCGTGCAGGTCGCGCTCCAGCCGCTGACGCTCGTGCTGGCCTGCCTCGACGACGCGCGCCCGCGAGCCCTTCAGCTCCTCCAGCCGCGCTCCCAGCTCGGCGTGCAGGCGGCCGTTCTCGAGCGCGATCCCGGCGGCCGCCGTGACTGCCTCGAGCAGCTCGGGCTCGTCGTCCAGCATCGTGTCGTGGACGAGAGCCGCCACCTGCGCTCCGTCTCGATCGATTACTGTCGTTCGACGCCGCGCATCCTCCTGCGGGAGCTCTACGTGGCGGCCGCTGACGTCGACGTAGCTCCCGAACTGCGGCAACCAGTACGCGAGCATCAGCGACGGATCGCGGAGGGCGCGGGCAAGCGCATCGCGCAGATCGGCCGGGGCCGGGTTGCCCCGCAGCTCGATGAAGAACGTCCCGACGGCCGACCTGGCGAGGCGAGCGCCCAAGAGGCCGCAGAGGAAAACGATCGGCGTCAGCCCGAGGATCACAAACGTGGCCCGGCGGATCGTCTCGAATCCGGGACCGCCGAACGCTCCTGTCATCAGCAAGAGCGCAATCATCACCAGACCGAGCGAGAACAAGTCGTTCAACAGCGCGAGCGAGCGCCGCCGAGACCGCTGCTCTCGTTTCGTGCGCAGCGCGAGGATCGCGACTCCAGCCAGCGCACACGCGCTCAGCGCCACGAGCTGACCCTGCAGCAGCAATTCGGCCGCATGGGGCTCGCTCGTGATCTCGAGCAGGTTGTTCGGGCCGAACCCTCCAAGGAGCATGCCGACCAGCTCGAGTCCGAACGCCGTCACGTACGCGAACAGAACGAGTGCCCGCTCCAACGGACGCTCCAAATGGCCGGTCGGGTAGGCAAGGAACAGGTGCAGGAAGAGCGCCGCCGGCACGAGGTCGAACGCCTGTCCGAGCGAGTGGAGGAACGCGATGTTCGTCCACGCGAGGTTGGAAAGGAAGATCGTGAAGCCCGCGAGGACCATCAGGACGCCGAAACGGCTGTCGGGGCGGCGCCACCAGGCGATGAGCCCGCCCAACACGTACGGAAGTGTCACCCAGTTCATGAGCGCGGCTTGGAGGCCGGGTTCTGCCACGTGATCGCTGGTCAGCGCGAGCGCGAACGAGGCGCCGCCGGCAACGAAGCCGGCGATCGCGATCGCACAGACCACTTCGCGAGCGGGCGCGCGTCCTACAGCATTCTCGGGGACCCAGCGAGTGCGGAGGGCCGCTCGAGCCAAAGGAGCGGTCTGCCTCACGAGCGCTCCCTCGTCGACAAGGCGAAACCAACGTTCACGGAGCGGACGCGCATGCGGCGGTCAGGCCCTGATGAAGGCGAGCAGGTCGGCGTTGAACTGATCCTTGTGCGTCTGCGTGAGCCCGTGTGGCGCGCCCTCGTAGACGATCAGTTGGGCGCCGGCGACGATCTTCGAGGACAGAAGAGCCGAATCGGCGAACGGGACGATCTGGTCGTCGTCGCCGTGCAGCACCAGCGTGGGCACGTCGAACCGCTTGAGATCCTCGGTCAAGTCTGTTTCTGAAAACGCCTTGATGCAGTCGTACGCGCCCTTGAGCCCGGCCTGCATCGACATCAGCCAGAAGGCGGCACGGACGCCCTGCGACACAGTCGAGCCTGCCCGGTTCGCCCCGTAGAACGCTGCGCTCAGGTCCTTGTAGAACTGCGAGCGGTCACCGGCGACGCCGGCGCGGATCTCGTCGAACGCCTCGATCGGCAGGCCACCCGGGTTCGCGTCGGTCTTCAGCATCAGCGGCGGGATCGCGCCGACGAGCACCGCTTTCGCCACCCGATCGGTGCCGTGACGGCCGATGTAGCGCGCGACCTCGCCGCCGCCGGTCGAGTGGCCGACGAGGATCACCTCGGTCAGATCGAGTGCCTCGATCAGCTCTGCGAGGTCGTCGGCGTAGGTGTCGAGATCGTTGCCGGCCCACGGCTGGCTCGAGCGGCCATGACCGCGGCGGTCGTGGGCTACGCCGCGGAAGCCGTTTGAAGCGACGAATGAAAGCTGGTCATCCCAGGCGTCGGCGCTGAGCGGCCAGCCGTGGCTGAACACGACCGGCCGGCCGGAGCCCCAGTCCTTGAAGTAGATGACCGTGCCGTCCGAGGTGGTGATCGTCGGCGGTGCCTTGGCAGTAGTAGCCATGTGCTCGTTCTCCCTTCGGGTCGGTTGTCGGACTCAGCACCTCGGTGGCCGTCCGGACTTGCCCCGGCTCTTGGGCGAGCAGCCGTCCGTGCCATGCGTGTGGCTGGCGTACGAGAAACCCTGAGACATTCGCGGCTCCAAGCTCGAGACAGGCGACCACGGGCTGGTCAGCCACACAACGTCGACCCAGTGCTAGAGCCGAACACGATCCCGCCGAAGGGCTGAGGCGAGAGGAAATCACCCTAGCACCGATCGGTGGCCGGCGAAGGTCCCCGACCAGTTTGTTGCGCACCCGGTCGCCGCGTCGGGACCGGCGCACTGCGGACGCCGTTACGTCGCCGCAGTCTCCCGACTCTCGGGGTAGTGGCTTCCCGTACAGCTCGTGAACCCAGCGTCAGCTATGCGTGCCGGCCGCCGGCGGTCGTGATCAGGAACGTCCACGTCGACGAGGATCGCCTGTGGTCTTTTCAACGCAGTCAGTTCCAGTCGCGGCCCCCTTCGAGACTTGAGCTCTCATGCGCGGCGGGCGAGCCGGCGACCGCTCTCCGTGGCGGGCGGCGTGTAGTTCAGCTCGTAGTAGTGATAGAGGGACTTCTCGTCCGTTTGAGATAGCTCGTCGCCTTGCAGCTCGATGTTCGGGGCATCCTTGACCTGCTCTTTGGATACGGCAACCTGCAGGTTGTCGGGGCCGATCGTGATCGCGCCAAGCGGGACGAATGTCAGGTGGCGGCCGATCAGGCCCTCCTTAACGGTGCCGAACATCGGCTCATCGTTCTCGACGTCGACGTAGACCGCTTCGAGCTTGCCGATCTTCTCTCCGTCGCGGTCGACGAGCTGCTGGCCCTGCCATTCGGCGATGTTCTGATGGATATTCATTGGTTCCTCTTTCCCATTCGGATCTGCGTTATGTCCTCAACAAGTGCCGCGAAGAAGGGCGGCCCCAGCTGGTGTTCTGTTAGCCGTTCAGGTTGACAGGCACGGAGAAGAGGCGGCGCGAGGAAATCCCGCCCAGGAGGTTCTCACCGGGCTTGCGTGCCCGGGCGAAGATCGCGATCAGCTGTTGCTTCGAGCTGACCGGGAAGCCGACAAGCATGCGGAAGTCGAGCTCCGCGAAGCCGTCGGCGTTCGTCGTCGCCTCAGGCGGGATCGACAGCTGGTTGAACGGCACAGCGGTCGCGTACACCAGGGCACCCTGCACCGACCGGCCGCCGCACGCGGAGACGTGGTAGCGCACGATCAGCTGTTGCGTCCCGCGGTTGACCACCGACGGGTCGGTCTGCTGCCGATCGATCAGCAGCAGGGCCGGCGAGGTCACACTGGCGACCTGCATAGCGCCGGTGCCGCTCGGGCAGCCTGTCGCGGACGGAGGCGTCGGCGGCTTCGTCGCCGCGGTGATCACGGCCGTCGGAGCAGACGACGCGGAGGTCGTGCCGTCCGCGTTCTTCGCGTCCACCCGGAAGCGGAGCGTGTTGTCGACATCGACCGGCTTCAGCGTGTACGTCAGCGCGTGGGCACCACTGATGTTCCCGCAGTTGCCGCCGCCCTTGCCACAACGCAGCCAGAAGTAGTTGTAGTCGGTCGGATTGTTGTCCCACTGTCCGCGGTCGGCGGTCAGCGTGCTGCCCGCCTGCGCCGTGCCCGCGATCGTCGGCGGGGAAGCGTTCTTCGGCTTCGCCGCGCTCGCCGCCGCTCCGGCACCGGCGAAGACGCCGAGGCCGATTGCGAGCGTAAGCGCGAGCGTGACGCCTACACCGATGAGCCCACCAATCAGCGTCCAGGGTTTCTTGATCGAACGAGACATATCTACCTCTCCGTTGATGTTCGGGTTGACGTTTCGGGCTTACGGCGTTGCGATGAGCCTCTCGTGGCCCCTCGCCTCATTGCCAGGTCTCGACCGGTGCCGAGCGCGCGATCCGATACGAGTGCTCGCCCAGCCACATCTCGACCGAGCCGGCGGCTCTGTCCTCGAGCCACCGCTCGGACGGTGTCGATGACGCGCAGAACCGCGCGATCCGACGCGCCCTCGACCCGGACGCCGACCTGTCGACGGTCGTCAAGGACCGAGATTCGCTCCGTACCGAAGTCGACGCTCAGACGCTCGGCCAGGGTACTCGTGCTCGCAGCCTCCGCCACGACGATTCGCATCTCCATCTCGATCCTCCTCATAGCGGCTCGGGTGCCGCCCACAGCTAGCGGCTGACGCCGTACGACCCGTTTCTTGAGGGGTGACCTTCGCGACGTCGATTCGTACGACAATCGCGCTACGCGCAAAGCCAATGGTTGTGACTCGCAGCACGAGCATAACCGGTCCCGGCCCGGAACACCATGGCCGGCACGAGGGAATCACCCAACGGCAGCTCGCCCCCGGTTGATCCCCGTGCTTCTCGACCGACCAGGGCGGCGACAATCCGCGATCGGCCCGCCGTCGCGGTCTGCTCCGATATGGGATTCTTCTGTGGCGGTTCCTGTGAGGAGCGAGGCGATGGTGTTGTTGGACAAGCTGAGGAAAGTCGGCAACTACGTCCGCAGGGGCTGGGTGTCTACCAACCCGGACAGCTACTCCCATTACAAACGGGGACGTGAGCGCGAGCGCAAGCAGGCAGAGCGGGGCCGTAAGGCAGCCGATCGCTCCGCCGATCTCGACCGCGAGGAGGTACAGCGCGGGCGTGAGTACGAAGAGCGCTATGCGGTCGAGCGTGCAGCCGAAGAGCCACAAACGGAGTCGCCGCCGGACGACATCAAGCCCGAATGATCGCGGCCATGATCCGTTTCTCAGCGGCGCAGGCGTGCGGCGCGGCGAAGCGGAGCCGGCGAGCAGGACGGCGATGACGAGCGGTGGACGCCCTTACTTCGCCGCGGTCTCTTGGCTCTCGGGGTAGTGGCCCTCGCCGGGCCAGGGGGAGAGGAGCAGGATGACCTGAGCGCCGTGCTCGCTCTCGATGCTATGCCGCTCGCCGGGCTCGAACGTGAGCAGCGTGCCTGGTCCAGCGTCGACGAGGTCCGAGCCCGCCCGGACGCGTGCCTTTCCCTCGACGATCGTCAGCCAGGCTCGTTCGCGAACTTGATGGTCGCCCAGCTCCTGACCGGGTGCGAGGCGGATGACGATCGCGCGCGCTCCGTCGACGGTCTCGAGCACAGTCGGCGACCGGGTTCCCCCCGTTGCCTCGATCTGTGTCAGATCCCATGACTGCACCACACCGATGGTAAGGGATGACCGGCTAACCCATTGGAGAGGCCGACCGCTCGACGCGGCCGCCCTCTCCGTTTGGTTCGCTCTGCGGGCTGGTTAGGCTGCGGCGCCGATCTGCTTGAGGAGGGTCAAGGAGTCGAAGTAGTGGCGGCTCTCCTTGATCTTGTCGCCCTCGAACGTGAAGAAACAGGCGGCGGGCGTCTCCTGGCGCTTGCCCGATGCCGGAACCGTGCCTTCTGCACTCTCCAGCGGGCCGGTGTGCGTGCCCTTCCAGGTGATTTCCAGGGCCGCCTTGTCGCCGTCGGCGACCGCGCTGGTCACCGTGCCGGCCGCATCCGGGAATGCCGTCTTCCAGCCTCTGAAGAGCTCGACGATCATCTCCCGACCTTCGATCTTCCGCTGAGTGCCCAGCTCGTCGTAGCGTGCGTCGGGGGCAAGTGTTGCCCGCAACTGGTCCCAGTCGCCGGCGTTGAAGGCGTCGATCTGCTTGCGGGCGAGCTTGACGATCTCGTCCGTGGTCGGCACTTCTGTTGCCATTGCAGTCATTCCTAGCTCCTCTCGTTAGTGGGGCACGAGCAGGCAGCAGTCGGAGAGGCGTGCGCCTCCGAACGGCTCCTCGGCTCGGCCAAGACGCGGTTACAACGAGAAAGAAGAGCTGGCGACTTGACGGACAATCGAGACCGTCAGCGCGACTGGCTCGGTGTTTCCAAGGGGGACTCTACCTCATCTGCGCCGAGGTCGCCCCCGCGCAGGATCGATTCGACGCCGAGGTGGTCAGCCGGCGTCGGCGGGGTCCGGCCTGGGTGTGTGCGGCGCGGGGGGAACCGGAGGAAGGAGGAGGAGGTGGCTCTCGACGACGGCGGCGGCGACGTCGCTGAGCTTGCGGCCGTTGTGTTGCGAATGGTCGCGGAGGCGTTGAAAGGCGTCGTCGGCGCCGATCGAGTGGCGGGCCATGAGGATCCCCTTCGCCTGCTCGATCAGGGCCCGGCGCCCGAACGCGCCCTGGAGGTTCTGGTACTCGCTGAAGCGTTGCAGGGTGATGTCGATCGCGCTCTGGAGCTCGTCGGGGGTACCGTCGATGATGTAGGCGAAGACGCCGCGCTTTGCAGCCTCGTGGACGTAGGCGGGATCGTCCGCATGGAGAATCGCGATCACCGGGCAGGATGCCTCGCGCACGATCTCGGAGATCAGCTCGAGAGCGTGCTCCGAGCTCGACCCGAGCCCTACCAGTGCGACATCGGGGTGCTCCCTGGCTGTGACCGCGCCGACCTCCTTGACGTAGATCTCCCGTGCGATCACGTCGTGTCCAAGGCCGATCACCACCTGGGCGAGTAACTCGAGCCGATCGCGCTTCTCGTTCGCGATCAGTACGCGCAGGTGTTGCACATCGCTCTCGGGCATGGCCTTCGGCAGCAACACTGCATTCTACTCCCGGCCGGAAAACGGCTTGGAAGCCAGAAGGGTGCTACTGTCTCCTACAGCAGCGCCGTACACCTCGGCGTTGCGGAGTGATCGCCGGGCCCGACGCGCGTGGCCCGGCGAATGTCCTCCCACAGACGAAGCGGGTTGGAGCCAGATCCAGGCTGGCCCACGTCAATTTGGTCGGCCACCGCGCCTCGACCACGGGAGCGACATGATCGAAGCACCTGCACCGCCCCTCCTCGAGCATCGGAAGCGCCGATCAGTTCCTCGTTGGACCCCTAGGGGCCTGCCTGTCGCTTGGAGTTCCGACGGCATGCAACCGGTCGAGATCGTCGTCCATGATTGGGACTCCACCAGGATCCTTCTGGACTACGCCGCCGCGCTGTTTCCAGCGGAACTCGTGCCCGGCTCCGCGTGGACTGTCAGGTTGAAGCCGGTGACCCGGGGGAGCTGGATCCCGCAGTTGATGTCGCTCATCCTGCACTGGCTGGAATCCGCCCGGCTTCCCTGCGCCAAGGTGCTGTACGGCGGCCGCAGCTACCTGATCCTCACCTCTCCCGACGTCGCGCGCTCGGGCGCCGTCACCGACATTACGCGCACACCCCAGCTCGCCGACGGCGGACCGTGAGCGCGGCCGCGGGAATCGGGGTGGGCGACAACACATCTGCGCGGCATCGGGGCCGGCTGGTCGCGGGCCTGGCCTTTGCCCTGGTCTCGGTCGTCGCCGCGATCCTCGTCGGCCGGCGGCTGACGCAGGCGAGCTGGCCGCTCGACGGCGCTCAGCCCGCGCTGGTCGCCGCCGCCGCTCTCTCCTATCTCGCCAGCTATCTCTTCCGGGCTCGTGGCTGGCATAGGCTCTTCCCGGCGGGGGAGTGTCCTGATCAGGCCCGCTGTCTCGCTTCGGTTGGTGCGGCGGCGGCGAGCGGGGCGGTACTTCCGTTTCGTCTCGACTACCTGATCAAGATCGGCATGCTGCGCAAGCTCGGCGGCATTCGCATCGGGTTCGAGGCGATCGTCTTGTCGATCGTCTCGCTGGGGATGATCGACGCGATCGCAATGCTGCCGCTCTCGATCTCGGCGGCGGCGTCGAGCGGCTCCGTTGTCCGCGGCCCGCTCCTGATCGTCGTCGTCTTCGGCATCGGCTGCTGCACGCTCCTCGTCGTCGGGGGACGCTTGATCAGTCTGCCGCTCCTGCGCAGGAGCGGCAGACTGCGGACGATCAGCGAGCACGTCGCGCGGCACACAACCGTCCGGGGGCGTCGCGATGCAATCGCCGCCTGGTTCTACTTGTTCGCCTGCTGGTCGACGCGCGCCTTCGGCAGCGCCGCTCTGCTCACCGCGCTCGGGCTTTCCTTCTCGCCGACGACCGCGCTGTCCGTGATCTGCCTCTCCGCCGCGGCCGGCGTGATCCCGATCACCTCCGGCGGGGCCGTCGTCGGCGCCGGCGCAACCGCCGGCATTCTGCTGGCGCTCGGCGTCGGCAAGGACATCGCGATCAACTTTTCCCTCGCCTCGGGCCTGCTGCTCGTCGGCAGTGCGATGGTCGCCGCCCTGGCGGGCGTCGTCGCATCGCTTGCCCTCCGGGCAGTGGCCCGGAACAACCTCTCGCGCGACGGAGTCGTGCTCGGCGCGATCAGCCCGGTGAAGGCGCGCGCGTGACAGCGAGTCTCGACTGGCAGACGTTCGTCGCCCGCTTCTACCCCGGGAGTGCCCGCCACGACTTTCGGGTGCTGAAGGCGTACGACGCGTACAGAAAGAGTCTCCTCGCGGACCGGTCCAACGGATCGGGAGTCGAGGAAGCGCTCCGGGTCTGGGAAGACGAGGGAGGGGCCTGAACCGCGATGGGAGGTGCTTCGTTGGCGTGGCTCATCTTCACCGTGCTCTGGATCCTCGTGTTCTCGCTCAGCCGCCGCCCGCCCGGTAGGAGCCCATTCGACCGCAGGCTCGACCAACTCCTCGTCCTCCTCCTTCCTCAGGTACAGACGGACCGACGCGGGGTGGTCTCAGCACTCAAGCGGGACACGCTCAGGGCACTCGGAGGAAACGCTGCCTCCGATGAGCTTCGACGGCTTGCCCGCCGTTGGCGTGCGCAACTCCGGGCTGTCCACGCGCAGGGCTATCAGGTGGTCTCGGAGACGATCTCCTCGGCGGAGGTCGTGCACGGCGGTGAGCTCGTGCGGGAGACCGTCGGGGCGCTGAAGGTAGAGCGGACGAGCGGTGGTGCGACCGTGCCGGCCGCGGAAGACCCCGTCGTGGTCCTTGCCTACGGCCTCGGGGCGTGGCCGCCCAGAGCGGACCTGACGAGTTTCGAAGAACTTCTCGGGAAACTCGGGGTGTCCCACGAAACGCTGCGGACCCGTTTTGAAAGCTATCTCCGCACGATTTCGCCCGCGGATCAAAGTCGAGCGTTTCGCGAGCTCGCCGGGGCGTCGTTCGTTCTGGGTGCCGCAGCACGAATCGTCGAAGCCGCAGAACCTCCCATCAGGAACGTCCGACCGCTGGGTGGCGCGCACCACTCAAGACGCAACGGCGAAGAAGTGACCCGGCTCTGATGCGAATCGCCCTCGCCGCCACGCTCGTGTTCTTCCTGCTCTGCTCGGTGACCTCCGCGCAGGCTCCTGAGACTCGAACGGAGTACCACCCGAAGGAGGGCGGCGTTGTCCGCTGCGTCGAGGGACCGGCGGTGCCGTCGACGGGCGCCGCGGGTATTGGGACGGTCGTCTCTTGCTCGTGGGTTCGGTAAGGCAACGCAGGCCGTGAAGGGAACCGCGAGCGCACGAATCCGACGACCCGGCCTGATCGCGGCTATGGTGAGAGAAGCGCGTTGGCTCTCGTTGTCGAAGTTGCCGAGGCCGGCACTTTCTCTTCGACTGAATTCCCTGGCCTGACCGCAGCAGTGTGCCCATTCGAGCGCTCTGCCCCGTACGACCACAGAAGGAGCATCAGATGTATGCCACCATCCGTCGTTACGAGGGTGTCGACATGACCCGCACGAATGAGGTCACCGGCAAGGTCAACAACGAGCTCGTCCCTGAGCTCAGCAAGCTCCCCGGCTTCGCAGGCTACTACCTGATCGAAGCCGGCAACGGCGTTCTCAGCTCGATCGGTCTCTTCGAGACATCTGATCAGGCCGACGAGTCGAGCACGTTTGTCGCGAAGTGGATCGCCGACGAGAACCTGACCACGGCGATTCCGAACGCTCCGAAAATCACATCGGGCAAGGTCGTTGCTCACGGCAACGGCGTTCCCGCCGTCGCGTAACCCGCGGAATTCGGCCATGAGAGAAGGCCCCGCGGGAGCAGGGCCTTCTCTTGCTTGACTCTCAGTGCTATCCGCCGGGCTAGCTTCGTCGTGGCTCTGCGGCTCTCATTGTCACGGTGCCGTCCTCATCGACTTCAACCACGTGCCGTCTGAAGTCGCCGCCGCGATGGAGTCGCCTCCAGAGGCGTTGGCCGGCCTCGGTGATGACCGCGTGGGTGTCGGTACGAGTCTCAATCGTGAAACCCTCCGCGAGCTTCGTCTCCAGGAAGGCGTCGAGCGCGTTCTTGCGCCTGCTGAGAGGATCGATTTCTCCGTCCACCGGCATCACCTGATTCCTACCCTGGACTTGGGGCGCCCACGCGTCGACTCGACGCTCAGGAGCTGGTGTCGAGCGGCTGAACGTCCGCCGCCTCGATCCCGAGCGAGCCGAACGCGATCACGTACTGGACCCGCTGACCCTCGCGCAGCGATCCGGAGTCTCTCACGCTCCGCGGACGGATCCAGATCTCGCCCGCGTGCGCGTCCGGCGCGATGAAACCGAATCCCTCCGCGTTGATCGCGGTCACCGTGCCTCGCTCAACCGACGGCCCGGTCACGCGGCCTTGTCGACGGCGTCGGACTGCTCCCAGCTGATGAGCATCGCTCCCGCCTCTCGAACTGCAATCGCGATCTCGAGTCCGATCTCGCGACAGCTTCTCCTGCCCTCGAGGGTACTCGTCATGTGCGCTCAACGCGAATGCGCGGCCGAGAAACGGCGTCGCGCGCGACGCATCAGTACCGATTGTGCGGACCGCGGCTTTCGGTCCTTCTTCGGCCGGACGCGGTCCCAAAGCCCGTTGTCGCGGAGTTGCCACGAGCAGGCGTTGTCGGCCAGCAGTACGTCGAGTGCGGCTGTGATCTCGGCCTGCGCGGCGGCGTCCTCGACCGGCACGACCACCTCGATGCGGTGGTCGAGGTTGCGTGGCATCAGATCCGCGCTGCCGAGATAGAACCTGCTGCAGCCGTCTGCCTCGAAGTAGAAGAGCCGGCTGTGCTCGAGGAAGCGGCCGAGCACGCTTCGCACGCGGATGCGCTCGCTCATGCCCGGCACGCCGGGCCGGAGCGAACATACGCCGCGTACGATGAGGTCGATCGACGCGCCGGCCTGCGACGCCGCGTAGAGCTCGTCGATCACCTCGTGGTGCGTGAGCCCGTTCACCTTGATGCGGATGCGGGCCTTCTTGCCATTCCTTGCAGCGTCGGCGACGGTGCGGATCTCCTCGACGAGTCGCTGGCGCAAGGTGAACGGTGCGACGAGGAGCTTCCGGAAAGAGGCAGGCCGGCCGAACCCCGTGAGGTAGTTGAACAGGTCTGCGACCTCGGAGGCGATCTCCTCGTCCGCGATGAAGAGGCCGAAGTCCTCGTAGGTTTTCGCAGTGAGGTGGTTGTAGTTGCCGGTGCCGATATGCACGTACCGGCGGAGGCTGCCTCCTTCGCGGCGGACGACGAGCGTCGCCTTTGCGTGGATCTTCATCGTCGACAGCCCGTAGACGACGTGCACTCCGGCTTGCTCGAGAGTGCGACCCCACTCGATGTTGCGACGTTCGTCGCCGCGCGCCTTGATCTCGACGAGACACACCGTCTGCTTCCCGCTTTCCGCGGCCCCGATCAGCGCCGGCGCCAGCGGCGCATTCTCGCCGGTCCGGTAAACGGTCGACTTCAAGGCGACGACATCGGCGTCGGCAGCCGCCGCGCTGACAAAGGCCTCGAAGCTCGAGGTAAACGAGTCGTACGGGTAGTGCACGAGTCGCGGTGCCGAGCGGATGGCCGCGAACTGGTCGACGTCGCTGACCAGCCCGAGCGGCGGCCGGGAGACCGGCACCCACGGATCAACCTTGAGGTCCGGCCGGTCGAGCGTGGTCAGCTCGGAGACATCCGCGAGATCGAGCGTGCCGGCCACGGGATACACGAGATCGTCGCCGACGCGCAGGCCGTCCTGAATTCGCCGGCGCATGACCTCGGACATCTCGCGCGCGACCTCGACTCTCGTCACCTCCCCGAAGCGCCGCCGCCGCAGCTCGAGCTCCACCGCCTCCAGCAGGTCGTCGACGTCACCAGACACCTCGAAGTCGGCGTCGCGGGTCACCCGGAACACGGAGCTTTCCAGGATGTCCATCCCCGGGAACAGTGTCGGAAGGAAGTGCGTGAGCAGCCGCTCGCGGGGGATTAGCCGCGTCCCTTCCTTGAAGCCGAAGTAGCGTGGCAGCCCCTCGGGGATCTTCACGCGCGCGAAGCGTTCCTCGCCCGTTTCGGGGTCACGGACGAAGACGGCGAGGCTGATCGACAGCCCGGAGATGTAGGGGAACGGTTGAACCGGGCCGACGGCGAGCGGCGTAAGGACCGGATAGACGTCGCGCATGAAGCGGCCCTCGAGCTCCGTCAACGCGTGGCGCGGCAGGTTTTCCAGGCCTGCGATCACGACTCCCTCCGCCGCGAGAGCGGGTACGAGCTCGTGTGACCAAATCTCAGCTTGCTCGCGCTGAAGATCCAGAACGCGAAGCCGCACCTCGCGCAGCGTCTGCAGCGGTGTGCGTCCGTCCGGGGAGCGCACCGCGATTCCTGCAGTCGCCTGGCTGCTCAGCCCGCCAAGGCGCACCGCGAAGAGCTCGTCGAGCATCTGGGAGAAGATCGAGCAGAACTGCACCCGCTCGAGGAGTGGCAGGTCCCTGTCACCGGCGAGCGCGAGCATCCGCGCGTCGTAGTCGAGAAAGGAGAGCTCGCCGTTGATCAGCCGCTTCTCCGCCCTGGCTGCCGGCTTACGCGCTACGCGCACCGCCCTTCCATCATCCCTTGGCCGGTACGCAGATGGTGATCCCCGCCGGCTCGACCTCGATGCTGAACGCCTTCTCCTTCGTGCGCTCGCTGCCGTCGACCTCGTATCGCGTCTTCCGCTGGAGCCTCACCTCGACCGACCGTGCCTTCGTCATGTGGACGAAAGGAGAGTTCCTGATGTGCTTTCGCGCGATCGTCTTGCCCCACTGCATGATCCCCTCGGCGTCGGCGACCCCGACCTCGAGCAGACCGTCGTCGGGCTTTGCATCCTCGAAGAGCTCGAGGCCGGCGAACGCTCGGCCGACGTTGCCGAAGAGGATCAAGGTGGCGGGCCCCTTGTAGAACCGCTTTCCGTCGACGTCGACGCGCGCCTCGAAGGGATCCATACGCAGGTTCTTCGCCGCCGCCCACACATAGGCCATGCGCCCGAGGACGTGCTTCATGTGCTTGTCGGCAGCACGAATGACGTTCGCGTCGAATCCGACTCCGGCCATCACGGCCCACCGCTCGCCGTTCATGTGACCGACGTCGAACTTGCGGTGCTCGCCGTGGAGGCCGACGTCGACGGCGCCCGCGATGTGGTGGGGAATCGCGAGGTTCTTCGCGAGCAGATTCGCCGTGCCGGCGGGCACGATCGCGAGGCTGGTCTTGGACTTTGCGAGCGCGTCGACACAGCGCTGCACCATTCCGTCGCCGCCCCAGGCGAAGATCAGCTCGGCGCCGTCTTTCAGAGCCCGCCTGACCTCCTCGGGCGCCTCGCGGCTCTTCTCGACCTCGTGCCACCGAGGATCGTGCACCCCACGCTCGGCGAGTGCCTTGCGAAGTTCCGGCAGGCCTCCATCGAGGTTCTTGCCCTTGTGCGCGATTACTGCGACGGCGGTCATTGGTACGGCTCCTCTCTCGGCGTGGCCATCAGGGCGCCGCCGGCGACGTCGATGGAAGTGCGCCCAGGCCCTCTGCACGTTCCTTACGGATCTCGGCGACCGATCGCGCAGTGCGTGCCGCGAACAGCGCGATGACGAGCGCGCCGATCCCCATCAGCGCTCCGCCGGCGACGTCGATCGGATGATGCTCGCCGCGGTACATCCGCGCGAACGCCACGTCCAGCGCGAGGAGCAGCGCCACCGACCAGATCGCCGCGCGGATCGGCCAGGCTTTGAAATGGGCGGAGAGCAGCAGCGCGATCCCGCCGTAGACCGAGAACGCGACGGCCGTGTGCCCGGACGGGAAGCTGTGATGGATGTTGAACGTGTCCAGCCGAACGACCTCCGGCCGGAGGCGGCTGACGAAGAAGACCGTAATGGCGTAGCAGAGCGTCTCGCACAGTGCGCACTGCACGACGAAGCTCGACATCCGCCAACGTCGGCGCACGACGAGGAACAGCGCGACCGCGGCGACGAGCGGAACGATGACCGGCACGTCGGCGCTCTTGGAGGCGACCTCGGACCAGTCGTTCCAGAACGGCGTCCGGTGACCCGCGAACCACTCGGGCAGCCAATCGTCCGCGTTCGAGATCGCGTTGCTCTCGAGCACGATCTTGGTGACGAAGAAGCCGAGGCCGATCATCCCGGCGGCGAGGAAGAGGACCATGCCGTCTGCGACGATCCACGAGACCAGGAGCGACGGAAGGCGCCGAAGCCGCGGGGCCAGCCACTCGGACCCGCCGTGCGGGCGGGCCTCGAGTCGCCGAGCCGAGCGGGATCCTTCCGGGATCCCCGAGACAGGGGTGTGGTGCGGAACGTCGCTCATCGCGCCTCCTTGGTCGGACATCCACGCTTACATCTCCACCCGCGCGGCGGAAGGCGGTAGACACGTCGACCTTGGGGGCGGTTTTCTGGTGTCTTGCCCCTGCGTGAGGATCGCGTGGCGGGGGCCGCGCTCGACGCCCTTGGGATGCGCCTAGAGCTGCGTCAGGAGGAAGAGCAGGACCGCGCTGACGAGACCTGCTCCGCCGAGCCTGGCGATCTCCAGCCGGTGGCGCAAGATCACCTGTACGGCCCGGAAGCGCATTGTCGTGTCACCCGGCTCGACCCAGGCGATCGTCAGCAGCGCCAGGGAGACCGCCAGCAGCGCGAGCAAGAGGGCGGCGAGCAACGAAGAGCTCTCGCCGCTCGTGACCAGCCAGGAGGACGCAGCGGCGGGACGCTTCCCGGCTGCCTTGTCGCGCTTCTCCGGCGCGAACGCCTCGGCGGCGGCGACGCCGGTGCGTGGGCTCGCCGAGGCGCGAAGAGGATCGCCGGCCGTGGCGTCGGTCGCGACCGCGGCGTCGCAGTTCGGCCAGCGAACGGGAGCGGTCGGGCGGCTCCCTCGTGCGTCGATGACGACCGCCACCGCCTTTGCCTGCCGGCTCGAGCCGGACGCGGCCTGCGGGACGATCGTGTATGTGCCGGGCCCGAGCAGTCTGCCGCGGACACGCCCGCGGAACGCCACCCTGTTCAGTCCCCGGTGACCCGCGAGCACGATGCGCCCGGCCACCTGGCAGCTCGGAGCCGGCCCGATGACCAGGAACCGCACCCGCGCCGGACTGGAGAGAACGAACCGTAATCGGACGGCGGAGCGGGCCCCGGGCAGGCGATCGAGCCGGAACCGGCTCAGGACCACGGCCGGATTGCCTGCGCGCGATCCGACGACAGAAATGGCGTCCGTGCCGGCCCGCGCAGCCGTCGACCCGCTCGAACTGCCCGTCGAGGGACCGTCGCGCCCCGCCGTCGGTGCCGAGCCCGGGCCGGTGGCGGAGCCCCGCGACGATGCCGAAGTCTGCTCGTTTCCCCCGCCGGACGTCACCGCCCTGGTCACTGGAGACGCCCCCGGGCCTGTCTGGCCGGGAAGCGTCGTCGACCCCCCGCCGGTGGTCGTCGTCACAACCGGGCTCGACGGGGACGTCGTCACCGAGACCGTCGTGGGGGACGTCGTCGGCACCGTCGCGGGCACGGTCGTCGGCACCGGCGCAGGCACCGTCGTCGGCACGGTCGCAGGCACCGTCGTGGGCACGGTCGTAGGCACCGTCGTCGGCAGGGTCGCCGGCTGGGTCGTGGGCACCGTGGTAGGTACCGTCACCGTCGTTCCCACTGTCGCCGTTGTCACCGGGGTCGTGATCGTGGTGCTGACCGGCAGCGTGATCGTGACGAGCTGAGGCCTGTCCGGACCGATCGCGAGCACATTCGCCGCAAAGAAGCCGGCCACGGCGATGCAGACGAGCACAACAATCGTCCTGAGCCACGACGTCCGGCCGAACCCTCGCGCTGCTCCGGGCAATCCGCCTCCTCCCAGCAGGAAGCTCATACACATTTGGCGAGACTCCCAAACAGATCGTGAGCTTTATTACATGCTCTCAGCGGCGCAGGTAATCCGTCCGTATCCGGTGGGATCATTGGTTGGTCGCTGTCCGTGCCGCATCGGACAGCGTTCTGGGGAGACTGCGGGCCGCCTGGTCGCCGCAGCCAGGCGGCTCGCGTCTACGTCGCCTCCGAGCGGAAGGGGGCGGTTGCCCGCCCCCTCCATCGACGGCCGCCGTGGAGCCTGTTTACCGCTTGTACGCCCAGACGGCGTCGACATACGTGTCGCCCGCGGTGTCCGGATTCCAGCCGATCTTGAATCCGAGAGTGCTCGCCAGCGTGCCGGGAGCGATCGAGCTTCCGTGGATGGCACCGGTCCCGATGATCGTGCCGAAGTTGGCACCGCCCAGCACGTACACGCAGACGTAGCCCTTCGCAGCCCTCGGGCTGCTCGGGAGTTGACCGTTCGCCCACGTGCTGGGGCAGAGAGCGGTGTCTTCGTCTTCGCTCTGGCTGACGTTGCCGTCGCCGTTGTCGCACCCGAGCCCACCCACGAGCGGCGTGTCGTCGTTGCTGCACTGACTGGCAACGACGATCACGTGGCCATCGTCCAACGCAGGCTTGGCCGCCTTGTGCAGCTGTTGATCGATCCCGAAGTCGGGACACGTCACAGCAAGACAGGCGAGATCGATGCCGATCGCGCCGGTGTCCGACGCACCACTACTCGCCGCCTGACGGGACTGCCCGCCGAGCGAAACGCCGCCGAAGGCAAGGAAGCCGACCAGGATCGTCAGGACCGCAGCAACGGCGAACTTCCTTCTGAACAGAAACCGCATGACAAGACCTCCGATGTTCCTAGACAACAGACGCGTCAGGACCGCCGTCGGGCCTCTTCATCCGCCCCTCCCTTCTGTTGTCCGCCCCGCAGTTGCGGTGTCGCGCCACAGAGGCTCGGCAGCGGAATTCTCCCACTTTGCGCCTTCCGTTACAAGTCGACCTCAGGGCCCGACTCAGCTCGAGCTCCGTCAGGCCGGCCGACTCAGTTGCGGATGGTCACATCCGTCTCCGCCTCCGACTCGTTGCCGGAGACGTCCCAGGCGAGGATGCGGAGGCGGTAGCGCCCGTTCGGCAGGGTGGTCGTGTCCCAGTACGGCTTCGGGAAGAGGCGGAACCAGTAGACGCCGTCGCAGCCGGCGGTGCGATGCATCGCCATGCAGCCGTTGGCGGGCAGGTTCTGGTCGGTCCCGGGTGCGTAGTGCTGGCCGGCCGGCGTATAGACGGAGCGCTCGGCCCGGAAGACGTCGCGGTTGAGGACGACGTCGCCGCCGGGCAGCTCGACGAGCGCCACCCCCACGCGGAACGGGTGGTGAGGCGCGGCCAGCCACGGCAGGTCGGCGAACCAGCCGATGAACGACTGCGGATCGTCGAGGTGCACCCGCACGTCCACCTTTCCCGACAGCCGCGTCTTGTCGAGTCGGGTTCCGGCCTGAGGAAGCCGCGCCACGTTGGCCTCCGGGCGGCGCGTCCACTCGGGGTCGGCCGGTGTGTAGAAGCGGATCTCGTGGATCTCCGGCGCAGCGTCGTCGGCGTACGGGCGGAGCTTCCCGCCCGGCCTCAACGGGTTCACCTG
Organism: Actinomycetota bacterium; assembly: GCA_046732255.1. Taxonomy (GTDB): domain Bacteria; phylum Actinomycetota; class Thermoleophilia; order Gaiellales; family Gaiellaceae; genus DATBLE01. Next base: position 29,377 of record JBKPMR010000042.1, on the reverse strand, counting down.
GATGGGGTCGTCGCCGGGGGGAAAGATCCACTCGCCGATGTGGACGTGCCAGGAGTCGAAGCAGCTCCAACCGATCGGGTCGCCGGGGTCGACCTGGTCGCCGACCTTGACCAGCGCGTCGACGTGCTCGTAGCGGAAGTGCCCGCAATCGACGAGGCCCCGGACGCCCCGAGGCGTCGCCCGGCGGACCTCCCCACCCTCGATGGCGTACACGCGGTGTGTGCGCCCGGGCGGGGCGCCGGACTCTGGGCGGTCGTCGCGGACGGCGACGTCGACGCCGTCGTGGTAGATCGCACCCAGGTCCGGATCCGGTCGCGGGTCCATGAAGGAGCCGCGGATCGGGTGTGGCTCGTGCACCGGAGCGACCGGCCACCCACGGTAGTCGTCGTTGTACGTCTGGTCGACGTTCAGCTTGCCGGGCACTGCCGACACGCCGGGCACTCTGACAGACCTAGCCCGCGACGGTCGTGCTCGGTCGCTGCTGCTTCGCCTCGATCTGGATCCTCGGGAGCCACTCCAGCCAGCGCGGCAGGTACCAGTTCCAGCGACCCAGGAGGGTCATCGCGGCGGGTAGGAGCACCGAGCGGATGATCGTGGCGTCGATGAGGAGCGCCACGGCGATCCCGAAGCCCATCTGCTGGAACATGACGAGGTCGCCGATCGCGAACCCGGTGAAGACGGCGACGATGATCAGGGCCGCGCCCGTGATCAACCGGGCCGTGGACGAGACGCCGTAGGTGACGGCATCGTTCGTCGAGCCGGTCGCGTCGTAGCGCTCCTTGATCCGACTGAGGAGGAAGACCTGGTAGTCCATCGAGAGGCCGAACAGGACCGAGAAGAGGAAGAGCGGAACCCAGGCTTCGATCGTGTCGACGCGTTGGAAACCGAGCAGGCCGCTGCCAATTCCATGCTGGAACACGAGGATGACAAGCCCGTACGCGGCTCCGACCGAGAGCAGGTTGAGCAGGATCGAGGTCGCCGCGATCACGATCGAACGGAAGACGATCGTGAGCAGGACGAAACTCAGACCGAGCACGAACACGACGACGATCGGCAGCCACGAGTTCATCGCGTCGATGAAGTCGACGTTGTCGGCCGTGTCGCCTCCAACCAGGACGCGGACGTCCGTACCCCGGAAGGCTTCTGGAATCTCGACCGACCGCAGGTGCCGAATCGCGTCGAGGGCCTGATCACCGGTCTTGTCGCCGCCGATCTCGACACCGATCGCCGCCAGGTCGCCGCTCGGCGCCACGCGCAGGTCGGTGCGGCCGAAGACGGGGTCGGCCGCCACGGCGGCCCGCAGCCGGCGGACCCCCTTCTGGACCGCTGGCGAGCGCACATCGCCGACGACCGCGATCAGCGCCGGACTGGAGCTCGTCTGTGGGAAGTCGCGGGCGAGCGCTTCGAAGCCTTGCTTGGACTCGAGCCGGTCGGGCAGGGTGCTGACGCCGTTCGCGCCGAGCGTCAGGCCCAGGATGGGGATCGCCGCGGCGACGAGCAGTGCGCCGAAACCGAGGAGATACGCGAGCGGCCGGCGCATGACCGCCCGCACGACCGCGCCCCAGACCCGGCCTTCGCCGGCTGAGCTTCGGCCGACGTTCCGCCCGATCCAGGGCACGCGCAATGCATTCACGCCGTCACCGACCTTCCCGAGCAACGCCGGCAGCAGCGTCAGGGCCGCGATCACCGACACGATCCCGACGCTCACCGCTCCGACCGCCAGGCTCTTCATCACGTTCGACGGCACGAGCAGCATCCCGCTCAGGGCGATCACGAACGTCGTGCCGCTGAACAGCACAGCGCGGGATGCGGTCGCACCCGAGACCGCGATCGCGTCGAGCTCGCCCCGGCCGTTGACGCGCTCCTCGCGGTACCGAGAGACGACGAACAGCGAGTAGTCGATCCCGAGCGCCAGCCCCATGCCGGTGAGCATGTTCACGACGAAGACCGAGAGCGTGAATCCTTCCGCCACCAGCGCACAGAGCCCGAGCGCGACCACGATCGACACGACCGCCATCAGCAGCGGGACGAGCCCGGCGACGATCGCGCCGAACACGAGGATCAGGATCACGAACGCGGCCGGCAGCCCGACCCGCAGCTCGCCCTCCCGGAGGTCGTGCTGCGAGAGCTCGTTGAAGTCGTGGTCGAGCGTCCCCTCGCCTGTCATCACGACCTGGAAGCCGTCACGGCCGTCCGCATGCTCGACCACCGGCAGAAGCCGGTCGACGTCCCGCTGGCGCTGGATGCCGATCAGCGTCGCGCGGCGGTCGCGGGAGACGAGCCTCGGATCGCGGGTCTCGTAGTACGTGGCTGAGTGGTAGACGACGCCGGTCGCCTCGGCCTGGCGCAGGACGTCTGTGACGAAGGACTTGAAGGCGGCATCGTCGACCGACCGGGTCGCCGAACGCACGACGATCAGCTCGTCCACCGCGTTCGGGTCGGGAGGAAGCCGCTGATCGAAGAGATCCTCCGCCTGTTTCGACGGCGGATTCCCGGTCACGTGTCCCTCTGTCGTCAGGTTCCCGGGCAGGAACGCGACCGACAGGACCAGCGACACGACGATCGCCGCCGCCCAGGCGCCGAACGTGCGCCAGGGATGGCGGCTCGACGAGCGGGCAAGTCTCTCGGTCAGACTCATCTGGGCTTCCGGTCGGCGAGGTCTCCGCTCCCGACGAGGCTACAGGACGAGAGGGCCCGGCCGCGCCCTCTCGTCGCTGAGTCGAGCGACTACTTCTCGCAGTTCGCGAGCTTCTCGCCCTTGCACGCGTCGGTGTTCGTCCCGCCGTCCAGGGTGTCCGTATCGGCCTGGCCGTCGAGCGAGTCGTCACCGCCGAGCCCGAACAGGCTGTCGTTGCCGGCACCGCCCTTGAAGACGTTCGCCTCGGCCGAGCCGGTGATCGAATCCGCGTACTTCGATCCGGTCACGTTCTCGATCAGCGAGAGCCAGTCGCTCCCGTCGCCGCCGCTTGCCGAAGCCGCGTAGCTCGACAGGTCGACGGTCTCGGCCGCGGCCGCCTGCGAGTAGTCGACGGTGTCGCTGCCCGGCCCGCCGTTCAGCTCGTCGTTGTCCGCGTCGCCGCGGAGGGAGTCGTTCCCGTCGGCTCCGAACAGGTGGTCCGCCCCACCCGCGCCGACGATCGTGTCGTTGCCGCCGAAGCCGAGGAGCGAGTTCGCGCCCCCATCGCCGGTCAGCACGTCCGCAAACGGGGAGCCGTCGGCGTTCTCGATCGAGGCGAGCTTGTCGGACCCGTCTCCCGAGGCGGTGTGCGCCGCCAGGTCGACCTTCACCGCAGACGACGAGAGGCTGTAGTCGGCGTAGTCGGCGCCGGTTCCGCCGTCGAGCTGATCGGCGCCCGGCCCGCCGCGCAGCGTGTCCACGCCGCCGTCGCCGAACAGCTTGTCATTGTCGGTTCCGCCGGTGAGCGTGTCCCCTTCGTCGCCCCCGTTGAGGACGTCCTGCCCGGGGCCGCCGTCGAGCTGGTCTGCGCCGGCGAGTCCGTTCAGCGTGTCGACGCCCTTGCCGCCGGCGATCGTGTTGGGGCCGGCGTCTCCGTTGAGCGTGTCGCCGCCCGCGCCGCCGACGATGTTCTCCACGCCGGGAACGACGTTGTCGCCCTCGCCGGCAGCTCCGTCGTTGGCGGTTCCGTCGAGTGTGACGGTCACCCCGGCGGTGTGGTCGTCGTACTTCACGGTGTCGAGGCCGGTCCAGCCGCTCATCCAGTCGGCCCCGTCACCGCCCATGATCGTGTCGGCGCCGTCGCCGGCCGCGATCGTGTCGGTGCCGGCACCACCCCACATCGTGTCGTTGCCGTCACCGCCGTTCAGGGTGTCGTTGCCACCCTTGCCGTCGAAGCCGTCGTTGCCGCCGCCCCCGAAGAGCACGTTCGGGCCGCCGGTACCGATCAGCGTGTCGTCGCCGGATCCGCCCAGGGCGTTCTCGACATTGAGGATCTTGTCCTCGGTGCCGCTCACGGAACCGTCCAGCACGATCTCGAGGCCGGCGGTTCGCGAGGCGTAGCTGACCGTATCGGTGTCGACCCCGCCGTCCAGGACGTCGACGATGCTTCCCGCCGGACCGCCGTCGAGCTTGTCGTTCCCGGACTCGCCGTAGAGCTCGTCGGGCTGACCGCCCTTGCCGTCGAGCGTGTCGTCGCCCGGGCCGCCGATCAGTTTGTTGGCCTGGCCGTCACCGATCAGCGTGTCGTTGTCCTTGCCGCCGGTGACGCTCTCGACGTCGGACGCGACGAAGTCGTCCTCGCCGGCCTCGCCGTCGTTGCCGGCCCCGTCGAGGGTGACGGTGACCGGGTTCAGGCGCTCGGCGTAGGAGACCGTGTCCCGGTCGCTCCCGCCATAGACGTTGTCCATCGTGAACCCGGGCCTGAGCAGGTCTGCGCCGGCCTCTCCCATCAGGAGATCGGCACCGGCGAAGCCGACGAGAGTGTCGTCTCCGGGGCCGCCCTTGAGGATCGAGCTGGTCAGGAAACCGCCGTAGAGGGTGTCCTTCCCCTTACCGCCCTGGATGCCCTCGACGTCGCCGGCGATGAAGTCGTTCTCGCCCGGCACACCGTCGTTGGCGATCCCGTCGAGAGAAGCGGTGATCCCGTCCTTCTGCGCGGAGTAGTCCGCCAGGTCACGACCGTCGCCGCCGTTCAGGTTGTCACCACTGAGCCCGCCGTCGAGGCGGTCGTCTCCTGCGTCGCCGGCGAGGTAATCGAACGAGGCGCCGCCGTGGACTGAGTCGTCTCCGTTGCCGCCGTGGAGGGTGTCTTTGAAGCCGTTGCAGCCCTGGTCACCGTTGCTGCAGCCGCCCCAGATCTCGTCCGGCCCTCCGCCGCCCTGGATCCAGTCGATACCCGGCCCCCCTTGGAGGACTGTGGGAACCTTGACGTCGGCGTTGACGGTGATGTCGTCGTTGTCCTTGCCCATCCGGACCGAAACCTTCTTCGCCGGGCAGACCCAGTAGTAGTAGTCCTCCGTGAAGCAGCTCTTCACGACACCGCTGTCGGCGCTTGCCCAATTGGTGGTTCCGGAGATGTAGTTCTGGTACTCGATGACGATCCAGTCCGTAAAGCCGACGGTCTCGGCGTGACGCACGATCAGGTCGGTCCCGACGTCGCCGTCCAAGCCAGAGGGCGTATAGGCGTACTCGCCCGTCTGGGAGTTAAAGGTCAGGTTTCCCCCGAAGGCGGAGCTCGCCCCGAGAGCCACGGCTGCCGTAGTGGCGGCCAAGGTCAAAACGAACAGTGTGCGGCGTTTCATTGCTGCGCTCCTTGTCGTGGTCATGTGCGCGTCAACCTCAGGCTCGCGCCCGAGGGCTCAGGCGGCTACGTGGGAGCCCGACGGATCAGGTGCGGAAAACCGCCGCCTCGGCGGCGGCTAGCCGAGGACGAACGAAGGGCCGCTTCTCAGCGGCCCTCCACGTCGCGCACTCCCCTGGGTCTCGGCGATAGATCGGACCTACGCACCGAGCCGGTCGGCGAGGCGTTCTACCAGCCAGAGGTCGTACACGTAGCCCTGTGGGTGCGAGGTGACCGGTCTGCGCGCGCGAATCCCGTCCGGGCCGCCCTCGATCACGACGTCGCGCCACACCCTGGGGTTCGGCGCGAGCCCGGCAAGTACGTCCTCGACCTCGGACATCGCGCCCGGCTCGGCGAGGAGTCGGCCGCCCTCCGCGTTGATCCGGAACGCGGCCACGGCGCCGTCGACCTCGACCTCGTTCATCCCCTTGCCGCGGATAGTGGGGACGACGCCGATGCGCAGGGCAACGCTCCGCCCATGGCGTGTCCCGCTGAACTCCGTGCCCGGAAGCGTCTCCCACCCCGTGCGGACGTCGGTTTCCTCGCCGAGGCCGAGCTCCTGCGTGATCGTCGCGGGACGCTCGACCGGTGGCTCGGTCTTGAGGGCTTCCCAGAGCACGGCCCAGTCGAGCGCCCCAGCGTCGGCGATCTCTGCTGCGCGTCCGCGCAGCTCGGACGGCGGCGGACCGGCCTGGTCGTTCGATCGTGCGCGGAACAGCTTGGGCATCTCAATCTCCTTCTCGATGGGGACTCATGACAGGCTCCTGTCCGCCGGCAGTCGGCACCACGGCGCGATCCGACCAATCGGCGGCGGAAAACCGCCATCGTCCACGCCTCTCGGCGGGCTACTGGAGCGGGATCGCGGCGATCAGCTGGGTGCCCTGGCCGGGCGGGCTCATCACCGAGAGCCGGCCGCCCATCGCCTCGACGCGGTCGGCCAGACCACGGAGGCCGCTGCCCTCGAGATCGGCTCCGCCGACACCGTCGTCTAGCACGTCGACGACGAGCGCGGAACCCTCGCTCGTCAACCGCACGGTGATCGAGCTCGCGCCGGCGTGCTTGTGGACGTTCGCCACCGCCTCGGCGACGACGTAGTAGGCGGTCGCCTCGACCGCTTCCGTCAGGGGCACTTCGGGCAGCTCCTCCAGCCGGACCGGGACCGGCGCGCCGAGCGCGAGCGCCTGCAGCGCGGCGGTCAGCCCGCGTTCGGAAAGGACCGACGGGTGGAGGCCGCTCGCGAGCTCCCGGATCTCCTGGAGGCCCGCGGCGAGCTCGTCGATGGCCGAGTCGAGCAGCTCCGCCCGTTCCGCCGGCGCCTCCCGAACCCGGCCGAGCGTGAGCAGGACGCCCGTCAGTCGCTGCTGGGCGCCGTCGTGCAGGTTCCGCTGGATCCTCTTGCGCTCCTCGTCGGCGACCTCGACGAGACGCGCGCGCGAGGCCTGGAGCGCCTCCTGCGCGCGCACGCGCTCGGTGATGTCGCGGATGTAGCCGGTGAAGGTCGGCGGGCCGGGCAGGTCGATACGCGTGATCGTCAACTCGACAGGGAACTCCGTCCCATCACGGCGCATTCCGGTCAGCTCGAGGCGGCGGTCGAGGATCGTCGGCCGACCGCCCTCGAGAAACCGCGCCAACCCTTGCCGGTGCTGTCGCCGAAGCTGCTCCGGGACGATCAGATCGGCCATGTCGTGGCCGACCGCCTCGCTCGCGTGGTAGCCGAAGACGGCGGCAGCGGCTTGGTTCCAGCCGATCACGCGGCCGCCCGCGTCCATGGTCACAACCGCGTCGAGCGCCGCCTCGAGCATCGCGCGCAACCGTTCCTCGCTCGACCGGACCTCTTCCTCCGCGTGCCTGCGGGCGACGAACTGGCCGATCTGGCTGCCAAGCGTCGCCATCGTCCACAGCAGGCGCTGATCGGGTTTGCGTTCCTCCTTCGTGAAGAACTCGACGACCCCGACCACCCCACGCGGACTGCGGAGCGGAAAGGCGAACGCGACATGCAAGCCTCCCCGGAGCGCCGCGTCCGCACGCGGGAAGTTGGCATCGTCCGGGACGCCCTCTATCCAGGCAGGTTCACCGGATGCGAGGACGCGGCCGGGCAAACCTTCGCCCGGTTCGAGAACGAGCCGCTCGCTCAGGGCTTCGAACTCCCTCACACCTTCTCCGCGGCCCTCGTGCCACGTGCGGACGCAGCGAAGACGGCCGTCGTCCGGATCGACTTCCCAGACCGAGCCGAGCTCCCACCCGAGCGAGGTGCCGATCACCCGCAGCACCGCCGCGTAGGCCTCGAGCGGCTGGTCCTCCTCGGCAAGGATGCGCGCAACCGAGTGTTCGATGCGCTGGAGGTCGAGCCGATCGGCAATCATTCCCTCGCCTCTCCCGAGTTCTGTCATGCCCGACACCGAAGGTACACCCGTCGACATCGAAGCGCCAGAGCGCGGGCTCCGCGTGGTTGTCGCCGACGACAACGCGCTCCTCCGCGAGGGGATCGCCTCGCTGCTCGAAGAGGCGGGCCACGAGGTCGTCGGTCGCGCGGTCGACGCCGATGACCTGCTGCTCAAGGTTCGCTCGTACAAGCCGGACGTGGCGATCGTGGACGTGCGGATGCCGCCTCGGAACCTCGACGACGGCCTGGTCGCGGCAGTCGAGATCCGGCGGACGCACCCGACTGTCCGCGTGCTCGTCCTGTCGCAGCACCTGGAGCCCTCGTACATGCTCGAGCTCGTCGGCGAGGACGCATCAGGGGTCGGTTACCTGCTCAAGGATCGTGTGCGAGACGTCTCGGAGTTCCTCGACGCAGTCGATCGGGTTGCCGGCGGCGGTACCGCGTTCGACCCGGACGTGGTCAAGGCGCTCGTCGGCGGGCACCAACGCTCGGCGCTCGACGAGCTGACGGAGCGTGAACGAGCCGTCCTCTCGCTCGTCGCCGAGGGCTGCTCCAACCGGGCGATCGCGAAGAAGCTCTTCCTCAGCACCCGGGCGGTCGAGCGGCACGTGCAGTCGATCTTCGAGAAGCTCCGGCTGCCCGATACGGAAGACGACAACCGCCGGGTGCTGGCGGTCCTGGCTCTTCTCGGGCAGTGAGGTGACGAGGGCCGCCGGAGCGGCCCCTCGTCACCGCGCGATCGCCTACGAGCAGTCGAGGGTGACGCTCGCGGACGCGTGCACGCCGGATCCGTCCACGTAGCTCACCTGCACGCCGGTATAGCCCAACGCACAGGCACCAGGGTCGAAGCCCGTGCTGCCACCCGTGAACCCGCCGCTGCCGTTCGTGATGGCCAGGAGCGTGTTGGGCACGTTGATCGGCAGGGTGACGACCGTCAGCTGACCGCTGCTGTTCGGATGGAACCCCGAGGCGGAGATGGCGACGTTCTCACCCTCCTTCACAACAGAGGGCTCCGCCTTCAGGATCGGCTTGTACACGACGCCGTTGCCGGCGACGTAGGTGATGCAGTCGGCCTCCGAGCCGAACGCGGACCCGTCGGAGCGCTGGGCGGGCGCCTGCCAGCCGTTGTTCAGACACGGAGTCGCCGAGTAGACCGCGCCGCCTTGCGCGGCGTACGAGGTGCACTGCTCCTCGCTGGTGAAGGCCGCGCCCGTCGAGGTGACGAGCGTCTGCCAGCCGTTCTTCTGGCACTTCTTGGCGTTCGCGGAGTTGCCCCCGCCTGCGGTTGCAGTCGCGAGCCCGGCGGTGAGAGCGATTGCCGCGCAGACGACTGTGGTGGCCATCGTCAGGAGAGTGAGGTGTCTCGGCTTCATTTCGTGCTCCCTTTCGGTGGAGGTGCGATAGCTCCGACAGGCTTACGCCCGAGCGCGGCCGAGACCATGGGGAACCCCGCCCGATTGGATGCGGAAAGCCGCCGTCTCTGCGGCGGCTAGCCGTGACGTGACGGGCCGGTGACGCCAGGGTGACGGGCGGCTGAGAAGCTCCGGTGTGGTTGCGCTTCCCGCCCGGCGCAACGACGGCAGACGGCTACGGCGAGATCAGCCTGGGCGGCGATTAAGGGAGGGGACATGGTTCGCATACTTCGGAGAGCCGTTGCGCTGTGCGGCGTCATCGGCTCTGCGGCACTTATCCTGGTCGGCGGCGCTGCCGCTGACGTCGAGAACGGCAACCTGCCAGGCGGGACGGCAATCACGGTTGGGATCACGTCTCCTGCCGACGGCGCCGTCTTCCAGCTCGGCGACTCGGTGCCGATCAGCGGTACGGCGTCGGTCGCGACGGGAGTCGCGATTCAGGACACGACCGTTGTCTTCGTCATCGATAGGTCCGGCAGCATGGCGACCGACGCCGGCGTCGACTGTGACGGCGTTGCCGGGAACGAGACTCGGCTCCAGTGCGTCCAAGCAGCGGTGCTCGCGGCGAACACGGCCGCGGCGGCCGCCGGATCGGCCGTCGATCTCGTCGGGATCGTGGCATTCAGCGACACGGCGTCGCAGCTGTACTTCGGTGCTCCAGGCGCTGGCGTCGTTCCGGTCGTCAACGGCCTCACAGCGTCTGGGGGCACGTGCTATTCGTGCGGACTCGACCAGGCGACGGCCATGCTCAATGCCGGAGCGAACACGAACCCGAAGAACCTCATCATCTTCCTGTCCGATGGGCTCAACAACGTCGGCGCGGACCTGAAGACCTACGCCCCGGCACCGCCGTTCCCGGCGGGAACGGTCGTCAAGGCGATCGCGATGGGAGCGGGCGTCTCGTGTGCGAGCGAGGACCCGACGTTCCTGAAGGGAACCATGAACAACGTCGCTGCGCTCGGCGCGGCCGGCTCGTCGTGTGCCGAGACGACGAACTTCGCGGACGTGGCCGGACTGATCGCGCAAGCGATCGGTTCGACACTCACGAACGTGACGCTGTCGATCGACGGCGGCCCTGACGTGGGGCCGGCGATCGTTCCCGCATTGCCCCTGCCCGGTCCGGCAGCGGTCACGTTCAGCTATACCGCGCTCGGTCTCGCCGCGGGCTCGCACACGCTCACGGCGACGGCGTTCGGAACCGACGCCCTCGGAGCGGGCAGCGTCACCGATGTCCACACGATCTTCGTCAACGCTCCACCGGTTTGCACGACGGTCACTCCGTCCCTGACGGAGCTCTGGCCGCCGAACGGCAAGATGAAGACGATCACGCTCAGCGGCGCGACCGATCCTGAGGGTGGGACGGTGACGATCGCGATCACCGGCGTCACCCAGGACGAGGTCGTTGCCGGCCCGGGCAAGAAGCGATCGCCTGACGCGGCGACGGGACCGACGTCGGACTCGGTCCAGCTCCGCGCAGAGCGGTTCGGCAATCTCGACGGCCGTGTCTACCAGATCTCCTTCACGGGGACCGACCCGCTAGGCGGGACTTGCACCGGTGCCGTGACGGTATCGGTGCCACACGACCAGAGCGGAGCGGCAGCAGTCGACTCCGGTCAGCTCTACAACTCGTTCGTCCCGTAACGACGAGTGAGCGTGGGCCCGGCCACACCGGCCGGGCCCTCGCTTCCGTCCGGACGCGTCACCGATGGCGAGTCCGCGGCCGATCGAGCACAATACGCCGATCCGGATACGACAGGGGGTGAGCGAACGGTGAAGGTCTTCCAGCGGGAACAGCAGCTCCGGACGACGGGCGGGCTCCACGTCCGCGACATCACCGACGACGTGGTCGAGGCGGTGAACGAGAGCGGCGTCCAGGACGGCATCGCCTGCGTCTACTCCCCCCACACCACGTGCTGCGTCCGGGTGAACGAGTTCGAACGTGGCTTCCTCGAGGACTTCGCCCAGCTCCTGCTCCGCCTCGTCCCGCGGGAGACCTACTACGCCCACGACGACTGGGACCGCCGGACCGAGAACATCTGCCCCGAGGACATGGACTTCGGAAACGGCCACTCGCACTGCATGGCGATGCTGCTCGGCACCGCCGGCGAGTCGATCCCGATCCGCAACGGCGAGCTCCAGCTCGGGACGTACCAGCGCGTGCTCTTCATCGAGCTCGACCGCGAGCGCGACCGCCGCTGGCTCGTCCAGGTCGTCGGCCACTGACGCTCGCGGCGGCTTTGCCGCCAGCTCGCTCGCACGGGGGAAACAGCCGGTTTCCCCAGTGGGCCCCCTTCCCTGCGCACGTCGCACCTCAGTAGCCTCGCTGGGCCGCGCCCGCGCATGTCGGTCGCGGCGACGCAAGTTCACACTGCGCGCGGCTCTGCAGGCCTCGGCGTCTGGACCGTCGGGCGCTCCTCGACCGCGAGCTCGAACACCCAGAAATCCTTCCCGGTGACGTACGTGGCGACGTTGTAGACGGGCACGCGGCCGATGAAGCCCTCGAACGTCCCTGCATGCGCGTGGCCGTGCAGGACGAGATCCGGCGTATGCTCGGCGATCGGCCCTGCCAGGCGATCGCTGCCGAGGAACGCCCAGATGGCGCGCGGCTCACCCTCGAGCGTCGTCGTCGTCGGTGAGTAGTGGAGCAGCACGATCCGAAGGTCACACTCGTCCACCACGGCGAGCTCGCGGTCGAGCGCGGCCACGTCCTCGGTCGTCTCCGCGTAGACCCGGCGGAGAAGCGGCTCGCCGAAGTCCGGCAGCACGTGATCGGGGAAGCCGCCGACGAAGCCCTTGAGCCCGGCGATTCCGACCTCCTGCCCGCGGACGTCCAAGCGCACCGAGTTTCGCTCCAGCACGCGGACACCCGCATCCGCGAGCACGTCGACGAGCTCGTGCGTCCGGTTCAGGTGCCAGTCGTGGTTCCCGAGCACCGCGCAGACGGGCGTTTCGAGGCCACGGCAGGCGTCGGCGAGGACGACCGCCTCGTCCGGGTCGCCGCACGTGGTCAGGTCCCCGGCGAGCAGGACGACGTCGACGGTCCGGTCGAGCTCGGCGAACGCGGCGGCCAGCCGCTCCCGCACAGCCTCGTTGGCGTGGAGATCACCCGCGGCGGCGACCCGGATCGGTTTTCCGTTTCGCACCCGACCATGGTGCCCAACCCCCGCCTGTTCCATGCAGTTACACGGTTCTGCACGCCGGGTACCGCCGGCTTGTGACGGACGAGAACGAGTCGCTCAACGGCATGGTCCCGACGCTGAAGCGCTCGGCCGCGGCGCTTCGCGACAACGGCATTCCGTTCCTCGTCGCCGGCGGCGTCGCCTCCTGGGTTCGCGGCGGGCCGGCGACAGACCACGACCTCGACTTCCTCGTCAAGCCGGAGGACGCCGAAGCCGCCCTCGAGGCGCTCGTCGAGATCGGCCTACGACCCGAGCGGCCGCCGGAGGAGTGGCTGTTCAAAGCCTGGGACGGCGAGGTCATGGTCGACCTGATCTTCCACCCCGCCGGGCTCGAGATGACCGACGAAGTGATCGAGCGCGGCGAGGAGCTCGAAGTGGACGCCATGACGATGCGGGTGATGCGGCCCGAGGACCTGCTCGTGACCAAGCTGATGGCGATGACCGAGCACTCGATCAACTACCGGAGCTGCCTCGAGATCGCCCGGGCGCTGCGGGAGCAGATCGACTGGGACGACGTCCGCGAGCGAAGCGCGGGGTCGCCCTTCGGCCGGGCGTTCTTCGTGATCGCCGAGGGACTCGGAGTCGTCTAGACGGAATCGAAGCCAGGCACCTCGACACCGGAACGGCGGGTGCCTGGCACTGATGCTCTAGCAGCTTAGGCGGCCTCTCGCAGGCCGGCAACCTCGCGCAGCATCGAGAGCGTCTCGAGCGCGTTTGCCTCGATCTGCCGCACCCGCTCGCGCGTCAGTCCGAGCGTCCGCCCGATCGCCTCGAGCGACATCGGCTCGCCGTCGGCGACGAGGCCGTAGCGGAGCTCGAGCACCGTTCGCTCGCGGTCGGGGAGCTCGTCGAGCGCCTTGCGCAACGTTTCCTGCCGGAGGCTGACCTCGACCTCCTCGTCCGTGTGGACCTGCTCGGCGGCGAAGAGGTCGCCGAAGGAGCCCGAGTCGTCGTCGCCGATCGGCTTGTCCAGGCTGGTCACGGCGCGGGCGGCGGCCTTGACCTCCTTGACCTGCTTCAGCGGCAGCTTGGCTTCCTTCGCCAGCTCCTGGTCGCTCGGCTGGCGGCCGAGCTTGACGACCAGCTCGCGCTCCGCCCGGGCGATCTTCTGCTCGCGCTCGACGATGTGCACCGGGATCCTGATCGTGCGCGACTTGTTCGCCACCCCCCGCTGCACCGCCTGGCGGATCCACCAGGTCGCGTACGTGGAGAACTTGAACCCCTTGCGGTAGTCGAACTTCTCGACCGCGCGGATCAACCCGATGATCCCCTCCTGGATCAGGTCGAGCAGAGACAGGCCGTGCCCCTGGTAGCGCTTCGCGATCGAGACCACCAGCCGGAGGTTGGAGTTGATCATCAGATCCTTGGCCTCCTTGTCACCGCGCTCGATGCGCTTGGCGAGCTCGACCTCCTCCTCGGCGGTGAGCAGCTTGTAGCGGCCCGCCTCGTTCAGGAACAGCTGGAGGGCGTCCGTGGTCGCGTGGGCGAGCTCGCCGTTGGCGAAGGTCGCGTCGTCCTCGCGGACGTGGCCGCAGTCGTCACTGAGCTCGATCCCGCGCTCCTCGAGCTGCTCGTAGACGCGTGCGAGCTCGTCGTCGTCGAGGTCGAGCTCGTGCAGAAGCTCGCTGAACTGGGACAGGTTGACGCAACCCTGCTCCTCAGCCCGGTCGATGAGCGCTGTCAGCCGATCCATCCGACCTCCAAACCGCTGTTGCCCGATCTACTGTCAGCGTAACCGCTCTGGATCTCAGAGCAAGCCGCAATATCTGGCCGTGTTCGGCCACGGCCAATATCCGCGTGTCCGGAACGCCCGTTCCGCCACCCACATCTGCTCGAGCGGCGACCAGTGATCGGCGGTCCCCTTCGAGCGGTAGAGGTCGATTCCGTAGGTGCGCTGGAACTCGACGTCCATCTGGAGGCCGCCGTAGTAGGGAGCGTTCGGATCGGTCCACGAGCCCTCGTAGCGGTGGATGCACAGCCACTGAGCCTTGTGCGGCGGCCGGTGCGCCTGGTTCCTGGCGACGATCGCTCGGTGGAGCCACAGCCCGGCCACCCACCGGCGGTACTCGAGGCTCGGCGTGCGGCGCGCCGAGTTCACGAACGGGGTGCGGCGCTTGTGCATGACCCGCTGCCAGCGCCACGTCTCGTCCCGGTGTGCCGCGATCCGGCGCAGTAGGACGGTCGACTCCACCGGCGCCACCTGCTTCGCCGCCCGCACGGTCCTCGTGACGTGCTGGCGGGCCGTCGCCTGCGGAACGACCGCCGTCGCGAAGGCTGCGAGAACGGCAAGCAGAACAGCGTTTTTCAACGTGGCGGGCTCCTTCCTCGTACCGGCGACGACAGGAGCGGTCAACCACGCCGGGGGAGCACGCCGAAACGGCGCGCCACGGCCACTCAGCCGTCTAGCTTTGCGCTAACCGGTGCAAGGTAGCAGCCAGATCAGACAACAGGAGTCCCTTGGGTGATCGACTGCGCCACCTTGACCCGAAAGAGGGCGATCAGACGTTCGCTTTCGGGCAGGAGCCGGCCTCCGTCGAGGAGGCCCGAGCCGATGCCGCGCTGCACGGATTCGACGAGCGCACGGTCCTCCTCCCCGACCCGATCGTCGAACTCGATCAGCTCCCGCGCCGGGCCCTCGTCGACGTCCGGCGCGAAGAAGTAATCGAGGAAGCCGATCGTGCGATCGGGCGACTCGGGCCAGATCGGGCCGATCGAAAGGTTCGGATGCCCCGGATACACGTTGATCTTCAGGCCGGGCCAGACGAGGTGGAAGGCACACCGGCCGCCGCCGTCACGCGCACGGCCGTACTGGCTCCAGACCGGGCCTTCTCCTTCGAGGACGTACGCGTCCGGGTCGACGTCGACGAGCGCACTGAAGCCCGGGTGGGCGACGGGGCAGTGGTAGCACTCGAGGTAGTTCTCGACCGCGATCTTCCAGTTGGCGTCGACTGCGTAGTGCACCCGCTCGCGGAAGACGAGCGACGCCGGGTCGAACGGGAGCCGGGCCGCGGCGAGTGTCTCCGCTGCCGGCGCGGCGTCCGGATCGGCGTTGACGAACAGGAACGGCCCCCAGACCTCGAGCCGCAGAGGGACGAGGCCGAGCCCCGAAGGGTCGAATCCCGCCTCTCGCTCGGCGCGCGGGGCGGAGCGCAGGCCGCCGTCGAGCCCGTAGGTCCAGGCGTGGTACGGGCACTGGAGCGTCGCGCGGCGACCCGCACCGGAGGCGATCACCGAACCGCGGTGGCGACAGACGTTCAGGAACGCCCGCAGCTGTCCGTCCCCGGCCCGCGTCACGACGACTGGAAGCCCACCGCTCGTGCAGGCGAAATACGACCCCGGCTCGGGAAGACGACCGACGTCTCCGACGTAGTGCCAGGCGCCGCGGAAGATCCGCTCGCGCTCGGTCACCAGCACCGCCGGATCCGAGTACCAGGCCCAGGGATACGGCTCAGTCACGCCGATGCTCAGGTTCGGCGGCCGCGCCGCCGATGGAGACAACGTGCGACGGACACTGCTCGCCTGCCTCGTGCTCGCCGGCGTGCTCGCGGGAACCGCCCGGGCCGGACAGGGCCTGCTCGTCGGCGTCGCCGACGACACGCTCAAGTGGTCGGACAAGCCGACCGCGCAGCGTGCCCTCACCTACTCGCACGACCTCGGACTGCGGGCAGTCCGGGTGACGGTGCCGTGGACGCCCGGACAGACCCGGCTCGGCGTCCTCGACCGCCGCCCGATCGACCATATGATCCTGGCGACCTGGGGCGGTGGGCTGCGGGTCGTGCTCGCCGTCTACGGCAACGCCGACGCGGCGCCCCAGACCGACGTCCAGCGCGACTTCTACTGCCAGTTCGTCGCGAGCCTTCTGCACCGCTACCCGGGCGTCCACGACGTCGTGATCTGGAACGAGCCGAACTCGAGCCGGTTCTGGCGACCGCAGTTCGCCGACGGCCGGAGCGTCGCCCCGGCCGCATACGAGGCACTGCTCGCCCACTGCTGGGACGTTCTCCACGCGGCGCGGCCCGGCGTGAACGTGATCGCCGCCTCCTCGCCCCGCGGCAACGACAATCCCGGCGCTTCCTCGAACGTCTCCCACTCGCCGGTCGTGTTCTACCGCAAGCTCGGCCAGGCGTACCGCGCGAGCGGACGGCGGCTGCCGATCTTCGACACCGTCGGGCACAACCCGTACCCGGTCACCAACGCGGAGCGGCCGTGGACACGGCATCCGGGCTCGACGACGATCGCGGAAGGCGACTAC
The DNA here is from genome assembly GCA_046732255.1 of Actinomycetota bacterium. Taxonomy (GTDB): domain Bacteria; phylum Actinomycetota; class Thermoleophilia; order Gaiellales; family Gaiellaceae; genus DATBLE01. Next base: position 12,854 of record JBKPMR010000042.1, on the reverse strand, counting down.
GCCAAGCTGCTCGGCGTGCTCCAGGGGGCGTTCGGCGGTACAGCCCAGCCGCTGCCCGGCCAGCGCGGCGTGAGCATCTGGTACATGGAGCAGGGTTTCCAGACGACGGTCGACCCCGCCAAGGACGCGCTCTACCGGGGACGGGAGACGGCCGGGCAGCTGTTGCCACCGTTCTTCGCGTTCGCCGGCGCCCGCGCGCCGGGCGGGCTCGCCCCCGACCAGTCGACGCAGCTCTCCGACGCGCTCCAGCTCGCCTACTGCCAGCCGGCGGTGGGCGCGTTCTTCAACTTCGAGCTCGCCGACGAGACGAACCTCGCCGGCTGGCAGTCGGGGCTGCTCTGGAGCGACATGACCCCGAAGCCCTCGTACGTCGCCTTCCGGAGCGCCGTGCGCAGGGTCGCGTCCGGACGGGTCGACTGCGCCGCGTACGCCAAGCGCTCGGCGGAGACGGGGACCGGGATCGGGTTCACAGTCGCGTCGAAGAAGCGCAGCTCGGCGGCGAAGTGAAATAGCCTTGCGCGCGTGATCGTCCGCGCGCTGGAACGGGCCGAGCCCTTCACGACAGCGGACGGGAGCACGATCCGGGAGCTCCTCGGCCTGCCGACGGCGCCGGTCCGGAACCAGAGTCTCGCCGAGGCGACGCTCGAGCCCGGTCAGGCGACCGAGCGTCACTACCACGCGGAGACTGAGGAGATCTACTACGTCGTCGGGGGTTCGGGCGAGATGGAGCTCGACGGCGAGCGCCGCCGCGTCGTCGTCGGCGACGCGGTCCTGATCCCGCCCGGCGCGCGCCACCAGATCCGGGCCGACGCGGAGGGCCTGCGATTCCTCTGCTGCTGCGCGCCCGCCTACCGGCACGAGGACACGTTTTTCGATTAGCCAACGGCGAGTGCCGCGCCGGCCGGTAGGGCCTAGGTAGCGTTCGGCCGATGGCGCGGGTCACGATCGGAGTCCAGGTGATCCCCCAGCACGGCGACTACGAGCCCATGAAGCGGGCGTGGATCGAGGCCGACGCGCTCGGGGCCGATCGGATCTACAACTGGGATCACTTCTATCCGCTCAGCGGGGACCGGAACGGGAAGCACTTCGAGTCGCTGACCGTCCAGGCGGCGATGGCAGCCCTGACCAAGCGCGCGGAGATCTCGTCGCTCGTGATCTGCAACTCGTACCGCAACCCGAACCTGCTCGCCGACATGGCCCGGACGATCGACCACATCTCGGGCGGCCGGTTCATGCTCGGGATCGGCTCGGGGTGGTTCCAGAAGGACTACGACGAGTACGGGTACGAGTTCGGCACCGCCGGCAGCCGCCTGCGCGACCTCTCGCGCGCTCTGCCGATCATCAAGGCGCGGTGGGAGAAGCTGAACCCTCCCCCGCTCCGCAGGATCCCGATCCTGATCGGCGGCGGCGGCGAGAAGGTCACGCTGCGGATCGTGGCCGAGCACGCCGACGTCTGGCATGCGTTCGGCGACGCGGCGACGATGAAGCGCAAGTCCGACATCCTCGACGGCTGGTGCGAGCAGGTCGGACGGGACCCGGCCGAGATCCAGCGCTCGACCACGATCAGCAGGCTCACCGGGGAGACCCACGACGCCGACGCCTTCCTCGAGCTCGGCTTCACCGACTTCATCGTCAGCGTGCAGGGTCCGGATTGGGATCTCGCCCCGCTCGAGCGCGCGCTCGCCTGGCGCGACGGCCTGACCTAGAGACCGACGTCCTCGGGGATCGAGTAGGCAGGCGGCGCTGTCGATAGGAACGTGAGATGACGCTCGGACGGATCGCCGCGATCGCCTGCTGCCTGCTGCTGGTGCCGGTCGGAGGTGCCGCCGCGCCCGCCTCCTCGAGCGGTACCGGCGTGCTCGCCTACCCGGCCGCGCAGACGATTCCGCCCAGCGGCCGGTTGCCGCAGGGAGGCGCCCCTGCCCTGTCGCTGAGTGCGGCGATCGGCGAGCGCGAGGGCGCCTGGCTGGTCGCGACGAACGCCCAGAACGTCGCTGCGACGGTCGACGGGGCCGGGCTCGGCCCTCTGAAAGCCCAGGTGTACTTCGGTCATTTCGTCTCCTTCGGCGGCCGCCTCGTCCCCGACGCGCTGCTGCCCTGGACCGGCGCCACCAGGCCGACCGAGCGTCCGAACCAGCCCCTCTACCTCCAGGTCGCGATTCCGCCGGACGCCCAGCCCGGTGGCTACCGGGCGACGGTGACCGTGACCGCGGACGGCAAGGCAACCGCGATCCCGGTGTCGATCCGCGTCTTCGACGTCCACCTGCCGCCGGCCTCCGCAGTGGAAGGCAGCTTCTTGACGTCCTTTCATGTCGTCCCCGAGTCGTACGTGAAGAAGGTCGACCAGCTCTACCGCCTCGGCTCGAATGCGGCCCGGTCGGCGACGAACGCGAAGCTCTTCACCTTCCTCGCCTCGTACCGGATCTCGCCGGCCGGCTGGGGATTCGGCGAGCCGCGCACGCGGAGCGGCTACGCCACTTCGAGGAAGTGGTGGCTCGACTCCAGCGGCAACATGGTCAAGCAGAGCCCGGCGTCCTTCGCGGCGCTGAGGATCCCGATCTCGAACGAGCGCGCAAGCGTGCGCAACCGGATCGCGGGCATTTCCCCGTTCGAGCTCGGCCCCTGGTGCGACTATCTCCACGCCGTCCGCTCGTTCTGGGAGGCGCACGGATGGCTCGACGGGCACCTCTCGTACCTGTACTCCCTCGACGAGCCCGGGCCGGCCGGCATGCGCGTGGTCGCTCAGCAGTCGTCGACCGTCCACCGCTGCTGGCCCGGCTCGAGGATGCTCGTGACCGGCAACCCGAGCGTGCCGAACCGCTTCCTCTGGGACGGGAAGGGCGCGGATGACGTCGACGTCTGGGCGGTGCTCTCCCGACGCTACTACGGCCGTTACAAGGACCCGCGTCGGAATCTGGGGCTGATCGCGAAGGCCCGTAGCGCTGGCCAGATGATCTGGTCGTCGACCTACACCGGAGTCGACGGTAGCCCCGGCTACAGCGCCGCCGAGCCGCTCTCCAACCCCCGTGTGTTCCTGCTCTGGAATGCCCTCGAGGGGATCCAGGGGACCCTCTACGCCCAGGGGCTGACGTCCTACACGAAGGGCAATCCACTCGATGCCGTGGCGACGAACGGCGAGTCGGTGCTCGTCTACCCGGGCGCCGACGGCCCGGTTGCGAGCGCACGCCTCGAGCAGATCCGCGACGGGATCGAGGACTGGGACGTCTTCGACCTCGTCCGCCGGAAGCGCGGTCTCGCCGGCGTGCGGACGATCCTCGCCGACGCCGGCCTGTTCAGCGCCACGCCGGCCCGGGTCGAGCTTGCCTGCACCGCCGGCTGCGAGCTGCACGGCCCGACGCGCTATTCGTGGCCGCAGTGGTCGCATGACGCTGCGACCGCACAGAAGATCGACGCCGCGCATCTGCAGGCTCTGCGCGTCGCCTCAGGCAGCTAGACCAGCCTGGTCGTGCCGCAAAAGGCCACGTCTGGTGCCAGGCACCGGACGAGACCGAATTGGACACCGATGCCCGCATGGTTGAGCCGCGCGCTGTCTCCAACGGACACGTCTGGTGCCTGGCACCGGACGTGTCCCGGTTGGACAAGTCGACCAGGCTACGGGCCCGCGCGCTTCGCCGCCTCGACGAGCGTCGGCGGCGCGACTTCCGCGAACGCGTCCTCGAGGATCCCCGTCAGCTCGTCCCAGTCCAGGGCGCGGTCGAGCCGGACGCCGAGCCAGCCGCGGTGGCCGACGTACGGCGGGACGAAGAACCGCTCCGGGTCGGCGTCGACCAGCATCTGCTGGAGCCCGGTCGGCGCGGCACACCAGATCGCGAAGCGGCCGTCGCCGTGGTGGTTCGTCAGCACCATCACGAAAGGGCGCTTGGCCCGGACGAAGAAGGTGGGTGCGCCGTGCGAGAGGCGCTCGCTCGTCTCCGGTAGGTCCAGGCAGATCAACCGGAGCCGCTTCAGGACACGCTCGCGCTCACGCGCCGGCACCATGCCGTCATTCTCTACGCTTCGGCCGTGGCCGAACTGCCTCTGACTGGCGGCTGCCTCTGCGGAGCGGTTCGCTTCGAGATCACGGAGCCCCTTGTCGAGGCGCTTTACTGCCACTGCACGCGCTGCCAGCGGCGAACCGGCGGCGCGGCGTCGATCTCGGCCCGAGCGGCCGCGGGATCCGTCCGAATCGTCAGCGGCGAGGAGCTGCTCGCCTCCTACGACCCGCCTGACGGTTCCTCGAAGGTCTTCTGCTCAGCCTGCGGCGGCGGGCTGTGGGCGCAGAACCCGGCGGATCCCGAGCTGAAGTTCATCCGCATGGGCACGTTCGACGCCGATCCCGACATCCGGCCGTCGTACCGCCAGTTCACCGCCTACGCGGCGCCGTGGGAGCCGATTCCGGACGACGGCCTGCCGCGTTACCCGGAGCGGAGGCCGCCCTCCTGATGCCCGTTCACGTCAGCTCCCCGACGGTCGTAGCCGGTGTCGGGGACAAGGTCATCCGCGAGTTGGTCGGCAACGTCAGTACCGGCACTGCGTCGCTCAGCGTCGCCCGAATGTCCAGCCCGCCCGGGTGGGAGGAGCCGGCCCAGACCCCCGAGTTCGACGAGGTGACGGTCGTGCTCGAGGGCACGGTCGTCGTGGAGCACGACGACGGCCGGATCGAGGTCGGGCCGGGTGAGGCAGTACTGGCACATGCCGGCGAACGGGTCCGCTACTCGACCCCAGACGGCGCCGAGTACGTGGCGATCTGCGTCCCCGCCTTCACGCCGGAGAGCGTCTGCCGAGACGAGTAGACGCCGGTTCACGGCTAAGGTGCAGCCATGTGCAGGAACATCAGAACGCTCTATAACTTCGAGCCGCCGACCACGCACGAGGAGATCCACGACGCGGCCGTCCAGTACGTCCGCAAGGTGAGCGGCATGCAGAAGCCGTCGCAGGCGAACGAGGTCGTGTTCGAACGCGCGATCGAGGAGGTCACGGCGGCGACCGCCCGGCTGCTCGACGGGCTGGTCACGTCGGCTCCCCCGCGCGACCGCGAGGTCGAGGCCGAAAGGCGTCGCGCCCGCGCCGCCGTCCGGTTCGGCACCGCCGCATAGCCCGCCGTGCGCTTCCGGCGGGGAGCGACGCTCGACCCGGACCAGGTCACCGATGCCCGCGGCCGTCGCGCCACGCCCGGAGGGCTTGCCCTGGGCGGCGGCGGCCTCGGCATCGTCGGCGTCGTCATCTTCCTGGCGATCTACCTCCTCGGCGGCGGAGGTGGCCTCGGTCAGCTCGGGCAGCTCGACGACCAGACGGTCGGACGGGGCGATACGCCCAGCACGATCGACCAGGACTGCCGAACGGGCGAAGACGCCAACACGCGTGACGACTGCCGAATCGTCGCGGTCGTAAACAGCGTCCAGAAATTCTGGGACGGCGTCTTCGAGCGCAGCAACCGCAGGTACACCTACGTCGACACGGTGTTCTTCACCGATTCGGTCCAGACCGGGTGCGGCTACGCCACCTCGGCGGTCGGCCCGTTCTACTGCCCGGCAGACAAACTCGTCTACATCGACCTCGGCTTCTTCGACGACGTGAAGGACCAGCTCGGCGTCGAGGTGACTCCCTTTGTCCAGGCGTACGTGATCGCCCACGAGTACGGCCACCATGTCCAGGACCAGCTCGGCGTCCTCGACCAGATCCGAGGAAGCACGCAGGGCCCGGAGAGCAAGGGCGTGCGCTCGGAGCTGCAGGCGGACTGCTACGCGGGCGTGTGGGCGAACCATGCGGTCGACACAGGGCTCGTCGAGGAGCTGACGCAGGCCGACATCAACTCGGGCCTCGACGCCGCCGCCGCGATCGGCGACGACCGGATCCAGGCGAAGACGCAGGGCCAGGTCAACCCGGAGACCTGGACCCACGGCTCGTCAGAACAGCGCCGCCGCTGGTTCGCGCGCGGCTATACGACGGGCAAGCCCGCCGCCTGCGACACCTTCTCCGGCTCGATCTAGCCGCGCGTGGAGCCGATCCTCCGTGTGGCTCGGCCCGACGATGCGCCGGCGATCGAGGCGCTGATGAAGGAGTCGGGCGCGGCGCTCTTCCGCGACGGGTACGACGAGCGTCAGTCCGAGAGCGCGGTCCGGTACGTCGCCGAGGTCGACGAGCAGCTCCTCGTCGACGGGACCTACTTCGTCTTCGAGGCCGGCGACGAGCCCGTCGCCTGCGGCGGCTGGAGTCGCAGGGACAAGCTCTACACCGGCAGCGACGAGGCGGCCGGAGGCGCGCGCCTCCTCGACCCGGCGACCGAGCCGGCCCGCATTCGCGCGATGTTCACGCGGGCCGACTGGACGCGCCGCGGCCTCGGCCGGCGCATCCTCGAAGCCTGCGAGGCGGCGGCGAAGCGCGAGGGCTTCCGGAGGCTTGCGCTCGGGGCGACGCTCTCGGGCCTGCCGCTGTACCTCGCATACGGCTTCGAGCCGATCGAGGAGTTCGACGTGACGATGCCGGACGGTGTCACGATCCCGTGCGTGGCGATGGAGAAGCCGATCCCGTGAGCGCGTCCGAACGGCTGGCGCGGGCGATCGAGCTACGGGAGAGCGGCGAGCTCGACCAGGCACTGCCGCTGCTGGTCCAGCTGCGCGAGGAGCTCCCGGGCGACCCTCAGGTCGCGATCCAGACCGCCTGGGTGCACGACTCGCTCGGCCTCGAGGACGAAGCGGTCCCGCACTACGAGGCCGCGCTCGCGGCCGGGCTGCCCGACGAGCAGGCGCGCGGTGCCTACCTCGGGTTCGCCAGCACGCTGCGGACGATGGGGCGTGACGCCGACTCGGAGCGGGTGTTCCGGGAAGGGCTCGAACGCTTCCCCGACTTCCTGCCGCTGCGGGTCTTCTACGCGATGCTCGAGTACAACCTGGGCCGGTCCCGCGACGCGGTGCGGGCCCTGATCGAGGTGCTGCTCGAGGCGACCGACGATCCGACGATCCTCCGGTACCGCCGGTCACTCACCGGCTACGCGGAAGACCTCGACCGCAGCTGGCTCGACGAGTAGGTGGAACCCAGCAGCCTCCTCCGGTGTATGAGTCGCATCGAACAAGGAGGCGGAGAAATGCATAGGTCACGAATGCTCGTGACGGTCGTCGTCGTGCTCGCCGCGCTGTCGGCCGCCGGAGCGGCGCTGGCAGTCGGCCCCTGGCCCGGTCTGGCGTCGTCGGTCTCCTACCCGTCCGGCGAAGTCCGCTACACGGCCGCACGCAGCGGAGGGATGACGAGAGTGAAGGCGATCCAGTCCGGCCGCGTCGTCGCCTCGACGACGATCGCCGGCGCGTTCGGGATTCCCGCCGTGACCAGTATCGGCACGCCCGGGGGATTGTCCCCCGACGGCCGCCTGCTCGTCCTCGTGCAGCCGCCGGTCTACAACGGCCTCCGGACGCAGAGCCGGTTCGTGGTCCTCTCGACCGACGGGCTCCGCCGGACGGCGTCGATCGCACTGCCCGGCGAGTTCGGCTTCGACGCGATCTCGCCCGATCGGCGCACGCTCTACGTGATCCAGCACATCTCGAACCGCGACCTCGTGCGCTACGTCGTCCGCGCCTACGACCTCGCCGCACGCCGGTTGCTCCGGGGGGCGATCGTCGACAAGCGAAACCCGAGCGAGGTCATGCGAGGATATCCGGTCGCACGCGCGGCGACGTCGAGCGGGGACTGGGTCTACACGCTGTACACGAAGAACGCGGGCTCCTCGCTGACGTTCGTGCACGCGCTGAACGCTGCTGGGCGGTCTGCTTTCTGCATCGACCTCCCCGGCTGGTCCGGCGGCGAGGACGTCTGGGAGGCGCGGCTGGAGCTGTCCGGCGACACGCTCCTCGTCAAGTCAAAGGACGGGGGGACGGTTGCGCGGATCGACACCAGGACGCTGAAAGTCATGGTCTAGTGCCCGCTCTCGGAGAAGTGCATGTAGTCCTTGGTCGAGCCGGACCACTCGCCGCCCCAACCCCAGCCGATCGACCGGAAGGCGGCGACGACCGCAGGCGTGACCATCCCCTTTCGCAGCCGTGACCGGTCGATGTACGCCCGCGATGCCTTGTCCCGCGACATGCCGCAGCCGACGTACGGGTTCTCGATCGGGTTGAGGTCGATCGCCTCGCCGTAGGCGTGCTCCGACCAGTGGCCGGTGCCCGTCCCTCCGGTACAGGGGGACGGCACCGCCTGCCTGCACTCGAACGCCCCGGTCAGGTCGCGGTCGGCAGGCTGGGAGCGCGCCGGCCCGTACATCGCCAGCGTCATGTGGTGGATCGGAAAGCGGATCGCGTACAGCCTGCGGAAGACCTTCGCCAGGTCGGCGGCGTAGCGCGCATTCACGACCACCTGCCCCGTGTGGGCGCGGTCGTCGAAGCCCCGGTACGACACCGACAGCAGCCGGAGGCCAGTCAACGGAACCGGGCACCCCGGCTGCCAGGCGTGTGCGGCGACGATGCTCTTCTTCACCGGAGGCGGCAGCGGCTTGATCGAGGACTCGAATCCGTGGAGCGCGAGAACCGCGAGCGGGACGGCGAGCATCCGCACCGGGCCAGGCTATCGCTTAGTCTTCCCGCGCTGTCGTCCCGGATTGGAGGCGTTTATGCACGCGGTGGTGGTGAGGGTGTCGATCTCGGACTTCGAGGGTGGACGCGCGCACCTGCGCGAACAGGTCGTTCCGCGCGCGTCGTCGGCGCCCGGTTTCGTTGCCGGCTACTGGACTCGGTCCGACGATGCGAGCAACGGCCTGTCGATGCTGCTGTTCGAGTCCGAGGAGAATGCTCGGGCGGCGGCCGAGATGATCAGGACGGCGCCGGTCCCGGACGCGGTGGCGCTCCAGGACGTCGAGGTTCGCGAAGTCGTCGAGCACGCCTGAGCTTCACGTGGCCGAGGGCGGCGGGCTACGGCTCGTCCGCGGTCTGTAGCTCGCCGCCCCACGACGCCGGGTCCACGTCGGCGAGCGTCTCAGAGAACGTCCACCGGTGGCCGGCGAGGTCGGCGGCCAAGTACTGGCGCTCGCCGTACTCGTGGTCGGTCGGCTCCTCGAGGATCTCCGCCCCGTGCGCCCGGGCACGCTCGCAGTGTGCGGCGGCGTCCTCGACGCGGACGACGACCGAATGCGTGGCTTCGCCGGGCCGGGGCGGCACGCGGTCGTACCGGACGTCGGCGGCGATCACCGCGCCGCCGCCGGGGACGTCGAGTTGCGAGCGGTGGCTCTCGCCGATCTTCAGGCGCTCGACGAAGCCGAAAGCAGCTTCGAGCCAGGCAACCGCCTCCCGCACGTCGGGATAGATGAGCACCGGGATGACCGTGGCCGACGGGATCGAGCGGTTCGCCTTCACGAGAGTGATCGCCGCTACCCGACGCGCGCGCCCAGCTCGGCCAGCGTGTCGTCGAGCGCCGACAGGGCCGCTTCCAGCTGTTCGTCCGTGAGCGGCAGGCTCAGGTTCACCATCCCCCGCGGCGCCGTGTAGATCCCGCGCTCGTAGAGACCGAGGAAGAGGAGCTCCTGCAACGCCGGATCGCGGCGGGCCGACTCCACTCCGTCGACCGGAGCCGCCGACAGCGCGTGCAGCGCGAGCATCGAGCCGTACCCGGACACGCTGACCGGAAGCTGGTGCCGGCCGATCACCTCGCCCACGGCCGCCCGGAACCCCTCGCCGCGGGCCGTGTGGGCCTCCGCCGCATTCGCCGTGTAGAGCTCCCGGAGCACGACGCAGCCGGCGGCCATGGTGGCGACGTTGTTGTTGAAGGTGCCGGCATGCGGGATCGAGCCCGGACGCGCAGTGTCGAACTGGTCGAGGAGCTCCGCAGCGCCCCCGAACGCGCCGAAGGAGAAGCCGCCGCCGATGTACTTGCCGAAGGTGCGGATATCCGGTTGGACTCCGAGGAGCGCCGCGAGGCCCGAGTGCCCGTGGCGGGAGGTCATCACCTCGTCCGCGATGCAAACCGCGCCGGCCGACCGGACGGCGTCGAAGACTCCGGCGAGGAAGCCGGGCTGCGCGGGGATGCAGCCGCCTGAGCCGAGCATTGGCTCCACGAGCACCGCTGCCAGATCCGCCCCGTGCTCGTCGATCAGCGCCGTCGTCCCAGCGAGGTCGTTGTAGGGAGCGACGACGAAGTCGTACGGCGCGTTCCAGGGTGCAACGCCGGTCGAGAAGAAGAGCACGCCCCCGTGGTAGCCGCCGTAGAAGACGAGCACCTTCGACCGGCCGGTGAACGTGCGCGCGGCGGTGATCGCCATCAGGTTCGCCTCGGTGCCGGAGTTGGTGAAGCGAACGCGGTCGAGCCCGAACCGCTCGCACATCAGCCCGGCGAGCTCGGCCTCGCGGGGATGCACGCCACCCACGCTCGCGAGCTCGCGCATCGCAGCGTCGACTGCGTCGAGTACGCGCCGCTCGCCGTGCCCGAGCAGTCCGGCGGTGTAGTCCCCGAGCAGGTCGACGTACTCGTGCCCGTCCGCGTCGACGAGCACAGCGCCGTCCCCGCGGACGAACGTGAGCGCGAAGGGCTCGTGCGCGAGGATCGTGCGGGTGTGTCCGCCCGGCAGGAACCGGCGCGCTTCGTCGTGGAGACGCTTGCTCTCCGGGTTCCGCGCCGCAAAGGCTCGCCGCTTCTCGACGACCAGCGGCGCCAGGTCCGAGAGGACGACCGTGCTCACGCGGCGATTGTAGGGTTCGCCCTGGTGGCCACGCCGACCTTCGGGATCTTCGACCACATCGAGGGAATCCCCGGCACGCCCACCGACCGGCTCTTCCGGGACCGGCTCGAGCTGATCAAGCTCGCCGACGAGGCCGGGTTCGAGGCGTTCCATCTGGCCGAGCACCACGGCTCCGATCTGTGCCTGGCCCCGAACCAGGAGCTGTTCATCGCAGCCGCCTCGCAGATCACGACGACGATCCGGCTCGGGCCGATGGTGAAGCTGCTCCCGCTCCACCATCCGGTCCGGATCCTCGAGGACATGTGCGTCGCCGACCAGCTCACCGGCGGCCGCCTGGACTTCGGCGTCGGCCGCGGAGTCGCCCCGATCGAGCACGCCTGGTTCGGAAGCGAGTGGACGGAGAGCAGGGAGCGCTTCGAGGACGCCCTCGGAATCATCTGCAACGCGCTGGCGACGGGCCAGATCTCGAGTGAGGGGAGCATCTACCACGACTTCCCGACCGCTCCGCTGGCGACGCGGCCGATTCAGGACCCGATCCCGTTCTGGTACCCGGGCAACCCGGCCGCCGCCGGGCGCCACGGGATGAGCCTGATGTGGGCGGGCCCGATGACCCAGGAGGTCTACGAGACGTACGTCGAGGCGTGGGAGAGCCACCGCGGGGACACGCTCCGCGTCGACGGGCCCGACTCCCGGCCGCGCGTAGGGATCACGATGCTGGTCGCGATCGCCGACACCGAGCAGGACGCGCTCGAGATCGCGCGCCGGGGGATGAGCGGCCTGGTCAGGCGGGCGGAAGCCGTCCACGCCCGCGACCGGCTGATCTTGTCCGAGGAGGACTGCCGGGCGGCGCTCCGGCCGCTCCACAGCATCCTCGCCCATGTCGAGGACGCGATCGCCGCGGGCGCGGGGACGACCGACCAGATCGCGGAGCGCTTCGCGGCCATTCTCGAGCCGGGGCTCGTCGACTACGTCGCGCTCCAGCTGCCGACGGGCGACATGACCTACGAGGAGGCGAGGCGGACGTTCGAGCTCTTCGCCTCGGAGGTCAAGCCGCAGCTCGAGAAAGCATTCCTTGCCGCCTAGGCATCTCGAGGGCGAGCTCGTCACCGCCCGGCGCGGGTTCTTCTGGGTGGGCGACGACACGGTCTCGTTGCCGGTGGGGACCGTTCCGCGCGGGCAGATGTTCGTGCAGTGGGAGGCGCCCGCCGACGTGACGAAGCCGTATCCGATCGTGCTCGTCCACGGCGGCGGCGGCCAGGGCACCGACTGGCTCGGCACGCCCGACGGTCGCCCCGGGTGGGCGACGTTCCTCGTCCAGGAAGGGTACGCCGTGTACGTGGTCGACCGACCGGGCCACGGCCGCGCGCCCTTCCACCCCGATGTACTCGGGCCGATGGGCAACCTGTTCTCGTACGAGCTGATCTCCGTCCTGTTTGCAGGCTCGGACGGCGGCCATACGCAGTGGCCCGGGGACGGCGGCCCCGACGACCCGGCCGTCCGGCAGTTCGGTGCCGGCGCCGGGTGGTTGCCCGCGGATACGTCGGTCGCGCACGCCATCGAACGCGACCGGGGAGCTGCGCTCCTCGACGAGATCGGCCCGGCGATCCTGATCACCGCCTCCGCCGGCAGCCCGATGGGCTGGCTGACCGCCGATGCCCGCCCGTCACTCGTGAAGGCGATCGTCACGCTGGAGCCGTTCGGACCGCCCTTCGTGGTCAATCCCGAGCTGCCGATCTCACTCGACTGGGGACTGACCGCGGCGCCGATGACCTTCGATCCGCCTGCCGAGACGCCCGAGGAGCTTCAGGAGGCGCCTCGCAGGCTGCCGGCGCTTGCACAGATCCCGATCGCCATCCTCGAGGCTGAGGTCTCGCCGTTCGCCGCGTCGTGCGTGGCCACGGCCGCGTTTCTGGAACAGGCGGGCTGTCGGGTCGACCGGCTCGTGCTGGCCGAGCACGGGATCCATGGCAACGGGCACCTGATGCTGATGGAGCGGAACAACCGGGAGGCGCTGGAGCCGATCCTGCGCTGGCTCGACGACATGGTCGGCTCGGGCAGCTGATCCGGGTCGACTAGGCTTCGACGGGATTTCGACTCGCGAGGGCCCGGAGGAGCTTCATGGACGGCTATGCGGTTGCGCATCTGGACGAGGTCGACGAGCTGGTCGACGGGCGCTGTCTTTACCGGCCGGTCCGTCACC
>JBKPMR010000041.1:0-11262 GCA_046732255.1 Actinomycetota bacterium | reverse complement strand
ATGTCGAGCTGGCGCGGAGCCCAGCCGCTCCACCGACGCTGGAGCTCGGCGAGCAGATCGGCGAGGGAGTCGATCGACGCGGCCCATACGCACGGCTCGGCCGACTGGCGGCCGATGTGGAAGTGGATGCCGGCGAGGTCGAGGGCGGGGTCACGCACCTCGGCCTCCGAGAGTCCAAGCAGGTCGGGCATAGGCATCCCCGCCTTGTAGCGCTGGATCGCTCCCCGGATCGAGAGGCCCTCGGGAGACATCTCCGAGGGCTGGTCGAATCCGACGAGGTCGGGGCGGAAGCGCAGGCGCACGGTGGCGCGGCGACCGAGGCGATGGGCGGCGGCGACGGTGCGCTCCAGCTCGGCGCGGCTGTCGAGAGTGATCATCACGCCCTCGCGCACGGCGCGCTCGAGCAGGGCGCCACCCTTCATCGGCCCGTTGAGCGAGACGAGCGCGGGATCGGTGCCGGTGCGAAGCGCCGCCTCGAGCTCACCGGGACCGAAGACGTCGCAGCCGGTGCCCTCCTCGGTCAGGATGCGGCGGAGCGCCAGCGCCGGGTTCGCCTTGATCGACGGCAGGAGCAGGAGCTCGCCCGGCCAGCGCCCGCCGAACGCCGCGCGAAAGCGCTGGACATTGCGGCGCAGCTGGTCCTCGGAGACGACGTGAAGCGGGGTGCCGAAGCGCGCGGCTAGGTCCTGCGCCCGGCACTCCTCGACGAAGAGCTTGCGGTCACGGACCGAGAGGCACTCGTCGAGGTGGGAGACCCCGTCGGCTTCGGCTTCAGCCGGTACGTGATTGCGGACGTCGGTCAAGAGGTGTACGATCGTACAGTACGAATGTACACGGAGTTGGCAGAGCGCTCCCCGTCCGCGGCCCGCGATGGTGCCGATGCCGCTGCTCGGGGGCGCTTCGAGGGCAATGCCCGCCGCCTGCTGTTGCTTCAGACGACCCTCCGCCTGATCGCCGACGACGGCATCGACGCCGTCACCCACCGCTCGGTTGCCGAGGCGGCAGGCGTCTCGCTCGGCTCGACGACGTATTGGTTCAGCTCACGCCAGGACATGCTGCTCCAGGCTCTCGAGTACTTCGCCCGGCTTGAGATCGAGGGTCTGCGCGAGCACCTCGATCCGATTCGGGGCGGGCGCCTCTCGCGCAAGCGCCTGGTCGAGGAGTTCACCGAGCTCCTGCTGCCCCAGCTCGGCAGCGAGCGCTGGCGGACGGTCGCCCAGTACGCCTTCATGCAGGAGGCGGCGCGCCAGCCGGCGCTCGAGCCGGTCTGTCGCGAGTGGAGCGAGGCCTGGGAAGAGGCGCTGGCCGAGCTCTTCGAGGCACTCGGTACGCCATCGCCGAAGCTCGAGGCGAAGATGTTTCTGGCGATGCTCGACGGATTGCTCCTCGGGCAGCTCGCCGCTCCCGACGACGACGTCGAGAATGCTGTGCTGCGCCCGGCGCTCGATGCCTGGTTCGCGCGCCTGCCGGCGAGGGAGCGGTGAGTGCAGTGAGGCTTCGCCTGGTTTCAGCCGGCGCCGCTTTTGCCGCCTCTGTGGCCCTGGCCGCCTGTGGCGGTGGGGGCGGGATCAGCGACAACGCCGGCAACGACGAGGTCACCGTCGCGAAGGCGGAGGGGAAGCCGAGCGGCCAGCTCACGATCTCCAACTGGCCCCTCTACATCGACAAGAAGACGATCCCCGAGTTCGAGGATTCGACCGGAGTGTCGGTCAAGTACATCGAGGACATCAACTCCTACGACGAGTTCTTCGGCAAGATGCAGCCGCTCCTGGCCGACGGCAAGTCGGGCGACCGCTCGCTCATGGTGGCCTCCGACGCGCTCGCGAAGAAGGAGTACGACCTCGGCTACATCCAGAAGCTCGACAAGTCCGCTCTCGGCCCCGCGCTCTCCCACCTGAGCCCGGTCGCGTCGCAGGGCGGCGACCCGAATCACGACTACTCGATCCCGTGGCAGGGCGGGATGACGGGACTGATCGTGAACACCAAGCTCGCGCCGGACGTCACCTCGGTCAATGACATCTTCGACCCGAAGTACAAGGGGAAGGTGGAGATGGTCACCGAGCTGCGCGAGGTCGTGCCGCTGGTGATGAAGGCGGACGGAATCGACCCGGCGACGGCCACCGAGCAGGACTGGCTCGACACGATCGACAAGATCAAGCAGGCCGGCGAGTCGGGCCAGATCCGCCGCTTCACGGGCAACGACTACGCGCGGGACCTGGCCGCAGGTGACGCGGTCGCCGTGGTCGGCTGGGCAGCCGACGCCTTCCAGCTCCAGGCGGACAACCCGGAGCTGCAGTGGGTGATGCCGGACGAGGGCTGCATCCTGTGGTGGGACAACTGGGTGATCCCGGTGGGCGCTCCGAACCCGACCGCCGCCTACGCCTTCATCAACTACGCGTACGAGCCGAAGCACCAGGCTCAGATCGACGCCTGGACCGGCTCGGTCACGCCCGGGACGGGCGTGCGCCCGATCCTGCAGAAGACCGCGCCCGAGATGGCGAACAGCGAGCTCGTCTTCCCGAGCGAGCAGTACACGAAGAACTGCTCACCGACGACGGCGACGCCCGGCGATGCCGAGGCCGAGCACCGGATCGAACAGGCCTGGGCCGCGGCGACGCAGGGCTAGAAGCGGCGCGCCAGCCCTACGCCTCGAACGCCCCGGCGTCGCACTTCTTGCGGTGCGGGCGCCTGGTGCCGATCTCGTCCGTCTTCAGCCGGCCCTTGTCGTCCTTGCACTTGCGCTTCGGGATCAGGTTCTTCGCCGGGCTCGCGCGCTTGAGCGCCATCACCGGCAGCTCCGCGGTCTGGCCGGGAGGGCCGACCAGGACGCCGCCGTGAGGCGCCAGCGCCTTGATCGCGGGGTCGGTTCCGGGCAGGTCGTGCGGCCCGCCGCCCGCGCATGTCGTCGCCGAGTCGACGTTGTAGCCCTTGGACTGGAGGTTTGTGCCGAAGCAGGCATCGGGGCCGTCCGTAAAGATCGAGCCGCGGATCTGGAGGGAGCCGGTGCCCGCGGAGTACAGGGCGTCGCCCTGCGAGCCGGCCTGGTTCTCGGCGAAGGTGGAGTTGTAGACCTTGGCGACGGCCCCCAGCTCGTTGAAGATCGCGCCGCCGGACGAGCTTGCTCTGTTGAGGTCCAGGGTGGAGTTGGAAACCGTGAGCGTCGTACCGACCCCGTCCTGGTAGATCGCGCCGCCGAACCCATGGGCGGCATCGCTGGCCGAGAGGGTCGAGCGGGTGATGCGCATCTGGCCGCCGTTGCGGATCGCCCCGCCATACGTGATCGCCATGTTGCCCGGGGCGAACGTGTCGTTGGCGGCCAGGATCGTCTGGCTGATGGTGGCTGGCCCGTCGGTCGAGATCGCGGCACCGCCGATGATCTCGGCGTTGCTCGAGGTGAGCGTGTTGAGCGAGATGATGCTCTTGGAGACCTTGAGCGCATCAGCCGTATCGCTCGCCTCGATCCCGCCGGCGCCGCTCTTCGCACTGTTCTCGGTGACGCTGGAGCGCGAGATCCTGAGCTTGCCCTCGCCGTTGTAGAAGATGCCGCCGCCGCGGTAGCTGTCCGCGTGGTTGTCGTAGATCGAGGTCTTGGAGATCGTGAGATTGCGGGGGCTCATGCCGCTCGTGACGTCGATCGCGCCGCCCCTGCCGTTGGCGGTCGTGTTGCCGTGGATGCTTGAGCTCACGATCCGGCTGGGACCGCCCTCGATCCGCATTCCGCCGGGGCCGAAGCTCCCGGTCGCGTCGTTGTTGGAGATGGTGGAGTTCGTGATGAGGATGGGCGCGCCGGCGTGAATGCCGCCGCCGCCCTGGTCTCCGTCGGCGAGGTTGTTGGTGACGACCGACTGTGTCATGTTCAGCGCTCCGCCGGGCTGCACACGGACGCCGCCACCCAGGTCGGCCTCGCCGTCGCGGATGCGGACGCCCTCGAGCGTCAGCGTGTCATCGGCCTCGTCCAGCACGTTGCCGCCCTGGCCAGCCCCGGCGTCGCCGTCCTGGACCGTGAGGTTGCGGAGCGTGAGGGGCCCGCTGAGCTGGTCGATGACGCGGTCGACGTCGCCGTCGAGCAGCGTGGATCCGCTGCCCTTCCCGACGATCGTGAGGCCCTTGCCCGCTTCCACGTCGAGGTCGCCGGTTGCGTTCGCGTTCTCGTTCGCGGCGCCGCTGATGGGAGCGGTCCCTGTCTTGAGCTTGATCGTGTCCGGGGCGTGCGAGCCGGAGTGGTCACAATCGTCGGCGCCGTGGACGGGCAGATCGTCGTTCGTCGCCTGGACCGCCTCGCGCACGGAGCACTCGCCGTCGTTCGCGCTCGAGTCGTCCATGACCGTGACCTTGACCGTGTCGGCCGCGGCCGTTGCGGGCAGCAGGGCGAACGCGGCAGCAGCCGCCACAACCACATCCCGCCAGCTGTTTTTGATTCCCCGCCGCAACCGTGCTCCTGACGCGGAGGAGCGTAGCGGCGCTGTGGCCGGCGGGCAAGCCGCATGCCTCGGACCTTCAATCGCGCACTCGTTGTCGTGCTGATAGGAGGCCGGGGTGACTCGCTCGCGTCAACTCCCGTTGGCGCGAAGCAGTTCGCGCAGCTTCTGCAGCGTCCGCTCGGCCTCACGCTTCGCGACGCGCTCGCCGACCGCGCGTCCGGCCAGGCGCCCGAGCGCCCCGCCGGGAAGCTCGAATGTGTTCGCATAGGTGAAGCGGGTGCCCTCGCCGTTCGCGGGCTCGAGCTCGTAGGCGACGCGGGCGGTGGAGCCGCCGGGGCCCTCGCCCTCCCAGTGCACCCGCTCAGGCGGGTCGCACTCGACGACGTTCCAGGTGACGGTGAAGGCGGGACCGCCCACCTTGAGGCGCTGTTTGAAGGTGTCGCCCTGCGCGAGGAGTTCCGGCGCCTCGCCCTCGAGCCCCTCGTGGGTCGTCACCCCTCGCCGAGGCGATGGGGGTTCATGACGAGCGCCCAGACCTCCTCGGGCCCGGCGGGCAGCTCGACTTCGGTGCGGACCTCGCGGCTCACGGGCGCCTGACGACGAGCTCGTCCTCGCCGGCCTCGGCGTCGTCCTCGACTGCCCGGGCGAGCGAGAGGCGGTAGGACTCGGGCTCGATCTCGAAGAGCTCCATGCCGCTCGGATCCTCGACCACGGTGTCGGTGGCGAGCCCGGCGGTGATGTGCTCGGCGACGCGCGGGTCGCCGCGGGTGACGGCGCCGGCGACGTTCCCGACTGCCTCGGAGGAGATCCCACGCGGCGTGGGCAGTCGCAGCGGCACCTTCTCGCCGAGCGCGCGCGCCATCCCCTCGAGCATCTCCGAGTAGGTCATCTCCTCCGGCCCGCCGAGCTCGATCTCGCGTCCCCTCGCCTCAGGCACCTCGGCCGCGGCGGCCAGGTACTCGACGACGGCCTCTACGCCGATCGGCTGGGTGCGGTTCTCGAGCCACTCGGGCGAGACCATCGCGGGCAGGCGCTCGACAAGCGACTTCAGGAGCTCGTAGGACCCGCCCTCGGCGCCGACCACCATCGCGGCGCGGAAGTAGGTGAGAGGCGGCCCCACCGCGCGGAGCACCTGGGCGGTGGTGTGGCGGGCGCGCAGGTGCTCCGACGCCTCCGGATCGCCGAGCCCGCCCAGGTAGATCACTTGCTCGACACCCGCCCGCTTCGCCGCTTGGGCGAGCGCCCGCGCGGCGTCCTCCTCGGCAGTGACCAGGTCGTCGCCGCCCGCCGACATCAGGTGGGCGAGGTAGTAGACGACGTCGATGTCGTCGAGCGCCGGCTCGAGGCGTTCGGGATCGGTGAGGTCGGCGCGGCGCAGCTCGCAGCCGAACTCGGCCAGCTCCTGAGCAGCCTCCGCATCGGGGTCGCGCACCATGCACGCGACCTCGGCATCGCGCTCGCGCAGCGCGGCGGCGAGCCGTCTGCCGACGAAACCCGTGGCCCCGATGATCAGAACGCGCACCGGCGCCTACTGCCCGACGCGCTCCGATGGCAAACGATCCGGCTCGGCGGCGTCGGGCTGCGCGCCCGCCTCGATCTCGCCACGCAGGGAGCCGACACGCGAGGGCGGCAGCTCCAGGCGCGCGAGCGAGCGCAGGAAGCCGTTGGTGACGAGCTCGTGGATCCGCACCTGGGTATGGGAGTAGAGCCAGGTGCCGACGCGGGCAAAGCGCCCGCTACCGCGCAGCCACGGATAGAAGTTCGAGACCTCCGCCGAGACGAGCAGGCGCGCGCGCCCGTCCTCGGCCGGGCCGCAGCGCTCGACGGCGATTCGAAGATAGCCCTTGCCGCGCCCGTCCCTGGCGACGAGAAGGCCGCGCTCGATCGGCCACGTAACCGCCGCCTCTTGCGCTCCCGTCTCGTACTGCGGAGCGCGGAACCGAAGCAGCGCGAGCGGGCGCAAGAGCAGAACGACGACGCGCGCCGCGGGCTCGTAGACCACGCGCAGGATCCCGAGCGAGATCCGGTTCAAATAGCGCCAGTAGGAGCGAGCGAGTCGCTCGAGGTTCTCCGTCGTCCACAGGCGCTCGAGCTCTGCCGCGGGGAGCTCGACCTCGGCGCGCTGGAGCGACGAGACAGCCCCCATTTCCGGAACGTCGGTCCGTCCGGCCTCCTCGACGATTCTCACCTCGGTGGGCAGTCGGCTTCGTCGCATTGGCGTGCCTACTACCCGCCGAGACCGAGGGCTCACCCGCGCCTAGAGCGCGGCCGCCGTCTCGCGGTCGATCAGGATCGAGAAGTGGCCGTAGTCGGCGCCGACCACGTCCTCGCCGAAGAGGCCCTTCATCGGCTTCGTCTCGGCCTCACCCGCGGCGAGCGCCTCGGCGGCGTCGGCCAGCTCGGTGAGGAAGCGCGGCGGGATCGTCGGCCGCAGCGAGTGGGCGCAGTAGACCGTGCGGATCTGCCCGGTGAGCTCGTCGGCCAGGCGTCGGGCGGAGTGGGCGAAATCACCGAGGTGGGAGCCCGGCTCGTAGACGAGGTGGGGGCCGTAGTAGGCCTGGTCCTGGGCGAAGAGGATTCCGGCCGCCTCGTCAACCAGGCAGATGTGGTCGGCCGCATGGCCGGGGGTGTGGAGGACGCGCAGGGTGCGATCGCCCAGATCCACGACATCGCCCTCGCGCAGCAGGTGTGTGGGCGGCGGCGCGTTGATCCGCCAGCCCGCCTCTCTGATGCCCTCCGCCGGCCACGGGCGCACCGTCTCCTCCGGCCCGATCAGGAAGAACGCCTCGCGGTCGACGGCGCGCAGCCGCTCCCAGTCCGAATGGAGGTCGGCCACCAGCTCGCCGTAGGCCTCGAGCGATGAGGGCCGCTTGCCCGGCTCCATCCACTCCGGCCCCGCCTCGTGCATGGCGACGTCGTCGAAGAGCTCGTTGCCGCCCACGTGGTCGAAGTCGGTGTGGGAGTTGACGACGCTGACTGGCGTCTTCGCCACCGGCGCAATCGCCGCGGAGATGTCGGCGAGCCCCATCCCGGTGTCGAGCAGGACCGAGCGCTCCGAGCCTGCGATCAGATAGCTGAAGACGTGCCCCGGCTCGGCGACGATGTGCAGGCCGGGCTCGACCTCCGACACCCAGAACCACTCATCGGCCTCCGCCGGGAAGGCGCGAGTCATGCTTCCCATGGGAGGACCGTAACCGCCGGGAGGTTGGCCGTTACCCTCGAGGCCGTGTCGGGGAACGAGCGGACGCTCGATCCGAGCACCCTCGGCGATCACATCGACCGCCTCTTCCGCGCTGCGTGGGCGCTCTCCGGTTCACGGGTCGACGCCGAGGACCTCGTGCAGGAAACCTTCGCCCGCGTGCTTGCGAAGCCGCGCCGCATCCGCAACGAGGATGACATCGGCTACCTGCTGCAGGTCCTGCGCAACACGTTCATCAGCTCGCGCCGCGCTGCGGCCCGCCGCCTCGCGCCCGAGGCGCTGGACGAGCGCTTCGAGCCCGTCGATCCGAGCCTGGGAACGAGGCCCGAGCACGCGGCCGAGGCGCGCGAGGTGTTCGCGGTGATTGCCTCGCTCCCCGATGCCTTCCGCGACGCCCTCGTCGCGGTCGACGTCGCCGGCCTCACCTACGGTGAGGCAGCGGAGCTCCTCGGTGCGAAGGAAGCGACAATCACCTCGAGGCTCTTCCGCGCGCGGGCACAGGTCGCCCGCGGGATGGAATCGTCCCCGGAGAGCGTCGATACAACTAGAGGGCGAACCGATGCCTGACGAGAACGACAACCCGCTCACCGACGAGGAGCTCGCCCGCGCGCGCGAAGGCGAGGCCCTGATCGCTGCCGCCGTCGCCGACGTCCAAGCGCCGCAGTCACTGCGCGAGGCGATCGAGCGCGAGCGCCAGCGTGCCGCAACGCGGGCGCCGTTCTGGCGCCGGCATCGCTGGATCCTGGCGGCGAGCGGCGTCGCGGCTGCGGTGGCCGTCGTTGCGATCGTGCTCACCTCAGGGGGCGGTGGCGCGCAGCCCTCGCTCGGGGAGGTCTACGCGGCCGCGCACCTTGCCCCGACCGAAGCCGCTCCCCAGCCGGCGGGCGGTGACCCGCCCGTCCTCGATGCCAGGGTCGACAACATCGTCTTCCCCGACTGGCAGGAGAAGTTCGGATGGAAGGCTGTCGGCCGCCGGGATGCCACCGTCGCCGACCGCCCCGTCACGACCGTCTTCTACCGCAACCCCGACGGAGCGCAGGTCGGCTACGCGGTCGTTTCCGGCGACGCTCTCGACGGCAATCCGCCGGGACAGAAGGTCACGCGCGATGGCAACACCTACCACGTCGCGCACGAGGGCGATCGCACCACCGTCACCTGGACCCAGGACGGCCAGACCTGCGTGATCACGACCGCATCGCCGGTCCCGCCGGCGAACCTGGTCGACCTGGCCGACTCGCGCAACGTCTAGCGCCAAGCACTTCTTTCGGGTTGCGGGAAGGACCGGGGGATCGCCGGCGTCTAAGGGCATAGACGCAAGCGATCGCGAGTCCGCGGTCGAGACCCAAACCGGAGGTGCTTCCAATGCACACCAACTCACGGCCAATGCGGCCAACCCATCTCATCGCCATGATCGCGCTCGCGGCCCTTGCGGCGGCGGCGCTCGTGGCTCCAGCCAGCTCGAGCGCTCGCGGCGGCGCGGTCGACGGCGTCCGGGCTGCGGTCCAGGGCGGAACGCTCGAGGTCAACGGCGGGAATCGCGACGATGTACTCGCGCTGCGCCTGAAGGCCGGCAACCCGAACCGGATCCAGGTCGACGTGGGCGACGACGGCTCGGCCGACCTGTCGTTCGCGCGCAAGGAGCTCATCGCCATCGATGTCAGGACGGCCGGCGGCGACGACTCCGTTCGCGTCGACGACACGAACGGTGCTTTCACCGACTCCATCCCGACGAGGATTGGCGGTGGCGACGGTGACGACGGCCTGAACGGCGGGCTTGGCGCCGAGACGTTCAGCGGCGGCGATGGCAACGACAGGATCGCTGGTGCCAAGGGCAACGACACCGCCTCGCTCGGCGCCGGGAGGGACACCTTCCGCTGGGATCCGGGCGACGGCAGCGACGACATCGATGGCCAGGCCGGCCGCGACGCGATGCTGTTCAACGGCGCTGGCGTGGACGAGACCGTCACGCTGTCGGCGGCGGGTAAGCGGCTCGTCTTCCTCCGCAGTCCCGCCAACATCACGATGGACACCACCGAGGTCGAGACCGTCGATTTCAACGCCCTGGGCGGCGCTGACACGATCACGGTCAACAACCTCAAGGGCACTGACGTGACCCAGACGAATCTGGATCTCGCCGGGACGCTCGGCGGCGCCGACGCTGACGGTGCGGTCGACAACGTGATCGTCAACGCAACCGACGGTGACGATGAGATCCACATCGACGGCAACGGTGCGGGAGCGGACGTGACCGGTCTGGCAACGGCCGTGTCGCTCACCCACGCAGACCCGACCGACAAGCTCTCCGTCAACACCCTCTTGGGCACCGACAACGTGCTCACGAACGGTGTCGCAGGAGTGCTGCAGGTCCTGGTCGACGGCGTCGCCGTTTAGACCGTTCTGAGTAGCGGGCCTCGGCACAGCGCCGGGGCCCGCCCTCGGACGCCTCTTCTCCGACCGCTAGTCCCCGAGCATCCGCTTGTCGAAGCCCGCCGGCGCGTGGATGTTCAGCATCCTCGCCGGCTTATCGCTCCGATTGGCAAAGGTGTGCTCGACCCCCGGCGGCACCAGCACGAACGTCCCCTCCTCGGCTACGACCTCCTCGCCATCGACGATGAAGGTCATCTCCCCCTCTAGAACGAGGAACGAATCGTCCTCCTCCTGATGCACATGCGCCTCGGGCCCCTCGGTCCCGGGCTCCTTCGTGATGATTCCGAGGTTGAAGTGGGGCGTGTGCTCGCTCAGGGCGATGAGCTGGAGGTTGCCGAGGACTTTGCGGTCTGTCGGCGTCACGATCACTGGTCGACGCCCAGTATCCATAGGGTCACTCTTCTATCACGCTCTCGCCCAAGGCCCTCCCACCTCGACCTTCGGTCTACGAAACCGAAGGTCGCCAGCAGGCGTAGTCTCCAGGTGTTTAGGCGTCAGGCAACTAGGGGCCCCCGATGGCAAGCGTCTGTACGAGCTCATCCAGCTGCCGCTCAATCCCACCATCATCCGTCGGCTCGATGTAGAACGTGCAGCGGTGCACCCCAACCGCCTCGCCCTTCGCGATCAGCTCCGGGTCGGGCTTCGCGCCTGAGAGCGTGACCGGGATCGGATCGCGGCCCGCGTCTGCCGCCAGCGCCTGCAGCTCCTGAATCCGCTCCCGCAATCCGCTGACCCGGTTCGGCATCCACTCGTCGCCGAAGGCGACGACGCGCTCGAGGACCTTCTCGCCGTTGCCGCCGACGAGGATCGGGGGGTGAGGCTGCTGAACCGGCTTCGGCCATGACCAGATCGGGTCGAAGTCGACATGCTTGCCGTGGTACTCCGCCTCGTCCTGGGTCCAGATCGCCTTCATCGCCTCGATCCGCTCGCGCATGAGCGCGAACCGGCGCTTGGGCTCGGTGCCGTGGTTCTCCATCTCCTCGCGGTTCCAGCCGGCGCCCACGCCGAAGAGGAACCGACCGCCGGACATGCGGTCAAGGCATGAGACCTCCTTGGCCGTCACGATCGGGTCCCGTTGCGTCACCAGGCACACCCCGGTGCCGAGCTTGAGAGTGTGGGTGACAGCGGCGACCGCGGACAGCGCCACGAACGGGTCGTAGGTCTTAGCGAAGGCTCGGGTGGGTCTCCCGTCCGCCCGCCGGCTGTGCACTGGGA
>JBKPMR010000040.1:0-4456 GCA_046732255.1 Actinomycetota bacterium | reverse complement strand
CGAAGCCGAGCTCGTGCATCAGCTGCAGCTGGTCTCCAGCCATGACGCGTTTCGAGTACGGCTCGTGACGCTCGTCCGACTTGGGTGTGCCGCTGTCGCCGTAGCCGCGTAGGTCCGCACAGACGACCGTGAACCGCCGCGCGAGCATCGGCGCGACCCGATGCCAGACCACGTGTGTCTGCGGGTAGCCGTGCAGAAGCAGAACCGGTGGCCCCGAGCCGGCGTGGACGGCGTTGATCGTCGTGCCCTCGACGTGCACCTTGACGCGGGCGAACCCAGGAAACAGAGCAGAAGCGCTCATCCGTCCCGCCAGCCGTGTGCCTCTTCGAGCAGCGCGGACGCGGCGACCTTCGCGCGTCCGTCCACCTGGGGGGCGACGCCGTCCCGTGCGACTAACACACCACGGCACTACCCGTTCGTAGAGACCAAAAATCGACCAAGAGCCCGGCCCTGAGTCGGAACCCACTCGCCAGCGGTCGGGCAGCAGGCGGCCAACGGCCGAACGAGGTGGCCGCGCTGCAAACCAGCGCTTGAGTGCGCGATCGTTTAAGAGTCTCGTAAGGCAGGCGCAACCGTTACTGCCTACGCTTGCCTCGTTCAGCGAGGCAAGCAGGAGGACGCTCATCGTGAGCAAGAGGGCCGCGGTGTTCGCTGTATGCGCAATGCTCGCAATTGCGGCCGTTCCACTCGCTTCATCTGCGACCACCGCAGCGGGCAGCTGGACGGCGACGGCGAATATGGCGGTGCCGCGCGACAACCTGACCGCGACGCCGCTCGAAAATGGCCGCGTCCTCGTGGTCGGCGGGGTCGGCGAGTCAACCACGGAGTTGTATGACCCGCCGACCGGCGCCTGGATCCCGGCGGGGACGCTGAACCAGCCGCGCTGGCTACACGAAGCCGTTCGGCTCCGAGACGGGCGTGTGCTCGTCGCCGGGGGCGGCGCCTACACAGCCAGTGCCGAGCTGTACGACCCGGCGACGAATCGCTGGACGCCGACCGGCAGCATGAGCGTCGACCGCTTCGACTTCACGGCCACCCTCCTCGGCGACGGGCGGGTGCTCGTCGTCGGCGGATTATCGGGTAACGGCACCGGCGTGCAGGCGAGCGCCGAGCTCTACGACCCCGGCAGCGGCCGCTGGACGTCGACCGGAAGCCTCCGGTTAGCTCGCCGGAACCACACGGCAACGCTGCTGCGCGACGGCAGGGTCCTGGTCGCCGGCGGCTCCAACTCCCAGGGCTGGTTGCAGAGCGCGGAGCTCTACGACCCCGCCCGCGGCCGGTGGCAGCGCGTCGCGCCGATGACTATCGCCCGCGAGCATGCGAGTGCGACTCTGCTCGGTAACGGCCGCGTGCTTGTTGCCGGAGGCGGCAACCCGAGCGCGACCCTCTCTGCCGAGCTCTACGACCCGGCCTCGGGCAAGTGGACTCCGGCTGCCAACACGACCGATTATCGCGGCCCTCAGGCTGTGCTCCTGCAGGACGGACGCGTGCTCCTCGCCGGAAGTGGCTACGCGGGCGACGTCTACTCCCCCGCTACGGGCACGTGGACTGCGACCGGGCCGAGGGTCTACTCACCCGTCGGCGGCTCCGCCCTTGCCCGGCTTCCCAACGGCCGGGTCCTCAGCGTCGGCGGCGCGAGGCTGGCGAACTGCAGTCCCAAGGGGTGTGGCAGCGAGCCGGTCGCAAGCGCCGAGCTGTACAACCCGTAGCAGGTACCCGAAGACAACCCGATCGCCTTCGCGCGTCCCTCCAAGCCGGGGAGGCTGCGGAGCCCTCACCGGCACGCTCACACGGCTCCTCCGACTGAATTTCAGCGCGTACTGCCGCGTAGGAATCGCTCACTTGGGGGTCAACGACGCACCCGAAGGGGGCGTCTTCACCGCCGAACGACGAATACCGAGCGCTGAGTATTCGGCGCGCATCGCGTCGAGGAACGAATCCGCGAGCGGATGGACGCCCGCCCTTGGCGTCACCGCGTAGACCGCCTGACGCGCCGGCTCGCCAACAAGCTCGACAATCGCAACGCCTTCGAGCTGCCCCGCGAGGAGGCGGCCCGTGAGTGTCACGGCGAGGTGCGACGCCACGAGTCCGCGAATGGCCAACGGATCGGCTGTGAGGTAGGCGAGGCGAGGCTCGAAGCCCGCGGAGAAGCAGGCACGCCAGATGAGGCCGTCCGGAGTCGCCGCTGTCCAGGTGTCGCCTGCGAGCTCCTCCAGTCGGATGCGTTTGCGCCCGCACAGCCTGTGGTCCGGCCCGACGAGCGCGACCATCGGCACCTCGAAGAGATCGGAGCGGCGCAGGTCCTCGTGCTCGCGGCGAGGCTCGCCGGCGTCCTGGAAGCACAGGGCGAGATGGAGCCGGCCTTCGCGCACGGCGCCGACGAGCTCGTCGGCGCTCCCCTGGACAACGCTCAACTCGAGCTCTTCCACCGAGGACTGGACGTCGGCGACCGCTGCAGGCACGAGTGTGGCGAGGACGCTGGGGAATGCTCCGACGTCGAGGCGCCGGCGCTGCTCGCGAATCACCTCGTCCAGCTGAGCCTCGGCGAGTGCGAGGCGCTCCCACACCGCGTCGGCGTGCTCGAGCAGGAGCTCGCCGGCCGGCGTCAGCGTTAACCCGCCGCGCCTGCGCAGCATCAGCGGCTCCCCGAGCTGCATCTCGAGCGCCCGGATCTGCTGCGAGACGGCAGGCTGGGTCAGCGAGAGCGCCTCGGCGGCCCGCGTGAACGAACCTGTCCGCGCAACCTCGCGAAACGTGAGCAGCCGGCGCGGGTCGAGCATAATCTCATCTTATCCAAGTGCGGAAACGATGATTTGTGCTGATCGCGCAGCGTGGGCACCCTAGATGCATGTTCTATGTGAACGTCGCAGAGATGATTCGCGCAGCGACAATCGGTGCCCGCGCGGACGACGCGACACTTCCCTATGCGCCGTCTCGCTGGCGACGCCTCAGCGCTCGCCTGCACCGGGAGTCGGCGGGGCAGGCTGTCGGGAAGCGGCCGAGGTGCAAGCCCGCTGCGTCGTGGCTAGCTCCGCACCGGCTCAGTTCAGGTAGCGGTCACTGAATGAGCCGGCTGGAAGACGGCGCGGTTGGCCTGTGGGGGCGCTCCGCGCGCTCGGGTGCTCGCCGCATGACCGGGAGATTCTCCGGGTGGCGGCGCCTGGCGCTCGGGGCGCTCGCGGCAGAGCCTGCTCGTTTTTCTGTGTACGCGTTGTCTGGTTAGGCGTTGTAGGGGATGCGGTCTCCGAAGTGGATGCTTAGGACTGCGATCTTCGTGGGCACCACCTCGAGCCGGCGGGCGCAGACGACCGGACGCCACCCTTGCAAAGACGTGGCGTCCGGTCTCAAAGAAGTCTCCGCGCTCCCGCGAGGTGTCGCGAGAACTCGGAGTCAGTTCGGTCTAGTAGCCGCCTCCGCCGCCGGAACCCCCGGTGTAGAGGACGATCAGGACGATGCCGACTACGATCGCGATCGCGACGAGGGTCAGAAATAGCCAGCGTGTGCGGCTCCAACCTCCAACTCCGTGTCTTTCTGTGTGCCGTTCCTGATACGCCACGGGATCACCTCCTCTGGGTGGGGCATTCGCGCAGTTGCTCGCGCTCGGCTTCCCCGATCGCGTGCTCTCGCTCGTCCTCATCAGCACGTCTCCGGCGACTCCCGGGGAACGCAACCTGCCCTCCGCGACAGAGCGCTTCGACGACTTCTTTGCCTCGGCTGAGGTCGATTGGGTCGGATCAAGAGTCCGTGATCGACTACCTGGTCGGTTACGAGCGCATGCTCGCGGGAGGCGTGCGTCCTTCGACGAGGCGGCCTGGCGCGAGCTCGTCCGCCGTGATGTCGAGCGCGCGTAGCGTCGCCGCTTCCGAGAACCACAGCCTGATCTCGGAGGGCGACGTTCCGTCCGCGCCGATCTCGTCGATCGCGGTGCCAACGCTTGTGATCCACGGCACCGCCGACCCGATGTTCCCCCTCGCGCACGGCCAGGCGCTGGCCGAGGAGATCCCGGGAGCGGAACTGCTGACACTCGAGGGAGCCGGGCACGGAGTCGAGCGCGCCGACTGGGAGCCGATCGCCCACGCGATCCTCGCGCACACCGAATGACGCCATAGGATGACGCTGTGCCGTTCACGCTCAGCAACATCAAGGAGGATCTGGAGGACATCGGCCCGAAGTTCGACGGCGCGCCGGACCTGGAGTTCCGCGCGGCGACCAAGGCGCTCGAGCTCGAGAAATCCGCCCTGAGTTACCAGCGCGTCCCGCCCGGTTATCGCTTTCCGTACGGCCACACGCACGTGAGCAGGAGGAGGTGTACGTGGTCCTGCGCGGGAGCGGGCGGATGAAAGTCGACGACGAGATCGTCGAGCTCAAAGAATGGGACGCGGTGCGGGTCCCGCCCGGCACGTGGCGAGGCTACGAGGCCGGGCCAGAGGGCCTCGAGATCCTCGTCGTCGGCGCG
>JBKPMR010000039.1:0-18270 GCA_046732255.1 Actinomycetota bacterium | reverse complement strand
TGCTTCGGGCCCGGAGCCTGGGGGCGCGGTGCTCTGGGGCGCGGTCGAGGCGACTGCGGCGCCTTCGGCGGCGGGGCAGAGGGCCGAACCGACGGGGTGGGTGCGGCCGGCGGCGGAGAAGCAGTCGGACGCGGGTCGGGGTCGCTCGTGGCGCGCTGCGCTGCCGTTGCGGGTTCGGTGTTTCCAGCCCCGACCGGCGCCGTCGGCTTCGTGGACCGCGCGTGCGCGGCGCGCGGCGGAGCGTGGCGCACTGCAGGGCGGTGCACCGGAGCGGAGCGGTGGTGCGGCCGGGCGACGGGTCGGGGCGTCGAGATCGTGCGCTCGGCGACGACCGGTACCGGCTCCACGGCCCGCTCGGTGGGGACACCCGAGCCCGCGACCGCGACCGTCGCGGTCACGATCGTCGCGACCGCAACCGCCTTCGCCGCCGGCACGCCGACCGCCGCGCGGGCGTGGCCGGAGCCGTGGCGGAACAGGCCCCGGAGCGACTTCGGGAACGGAAACAGGAAGAGCAGGAGCCGGGCCTCGCGGAGATTGCGCCGGGCCCGGACGAGAAGTGCCTCGGCCGCGGACTCCGATACCTCCAACGCGGCGGCCAGCTGCGTGTACGAGAGCCCGGCGAGCTCTCGGAGCACGATCGCCTGCCGCTGCCGGGCCGGCAGCTGCTCCAGGCCCGCGTTGATCGTCGCGAGCTCCGCGCGCAGGACCGTCCGCTCGGCGGGGTCGGGCTCGGCGCGAGCTTCCTCCGCGGGAACCGCGCGCTCGCGGCGGCGGCGGTGGTCACGGGCCCAGCACTCCCGACGCGCGATCGTGCACAGCCAGGCGCGCGGATGGTGCGGCCGCGTTCCCGCCAGGAGACTCTGGTACGCGAGCAGGAAGGTCTGCTGCGTCGCGTCCTCGGCATCGGTCGAGTCGCTGAGGAGGATCCGGCAGAGGCGCTCGACCGGCGATCGGTAGCGCCGCACGTAGTCCGCCAGCAGCGCATCGCCCTCGAGCTTCCCGTCGGCCCTCAGCGCGTCGACCGCCACTGAGAGTTCCATCGCCCGTGCGGGGGAGATCCTCGATCACCCAGACGGCGGAGAAGGCCGCCGCGGGCGCCTTTCCCTCGAACGAGGGGTTCGGCCGATCGCAGCACAGGATCGAGCCGCGGGTTCCCTCTAGACCACCAGAGCCCCCGAACCACGCGCGCCCCCCACCTTGACGCCTGAGCTTCCCCCCATCGGCACGACCGTCGTCTATCGCGGCCGTGCGTACCGCTTCTGCGGAGTGACGCCCGCCAGCATCCAGCCGACGACGGCGGTGCTCCGGGACCTCCGCACCGGCGCGTGGTTGCAGGTTCCGGCGGCTCGGCTGACCGCCAAACAGGACCGGCGATAGCCGGACAGGGAGGAGTCGAACAGCATGGGCATCGGTATCGGAACGATCGTGATTGCGGACGGAGCCGTCCTCGCCTGGGCGCTCGACGCCTCCACCGCCGGACCCAACGCGCAGACGATCGGCTACGGCCTGCTCGGCCTCGGCGTCGTCGTCGTCCTGGTCTCGCTCGTCTTCTGGTCGAGCTGGGCCGGGCGGGGCTACTTCGCCCGCGCGCAGCGCCTGCACCGCCGTTGGTGAGCCCGCGTTACGCCCCGACGAGCCGGAGGACCCGATCACCGCGGACGGCCGCGCGGGCGGCGATCGCGCCCGGACCGCCGTGGACGCCGCCGCCCGGGTGGGCCGAGGCCGAGCAGAGGTAGAGGCGGCGGAACGGAGTCTCGGGCCGTCCCAGTCCGGGGATCGGGCGGAACACGAGCTGCTGGTGGAGCTGGGCGGTGCCCCCGTTGAGCGCGCCGCCGGCGAGATTCGAGTCGAGCCGCTCGAGGTCGTCCGGCATCAGCAGGCGGCGACCGCGGACGAGCGACCGGAACCCGGGGGCGAGGTCTTCGATCCGCTGCTCCATCCGGTCGGCGAACCGCTCCGCCTCTCCGTCCCGCCAGCTCCCGGACAGCTCGCCCGCGGCGTCTCCATGCGCTCGGCGAGGGACTCGCGTATACGCCCAGGCGACCTCGCGGCCCGCCGGACACCGGGTCGGATCGGCGAGCGCATACTGGCCGACGATCAGGAACGGCTTCCCGGGCAGGAGACCGGCTGCGGACTGTGCGCTGGTCAGGGTCAGCTCCTCCAGCGAATCGGCGACGTGGACCGCCGGAGCCCGCCGCGCGTCGGGGGCCGACCACGGAACCGGTCCGTTCAGCGTCCAGTCGAGCTTCACCGTCGCCCAGTCCCACTCGAAGCGCTCGATCCGGCGGAGCACCTCGCCGGGGACGAGCGACCGCGGCAACAGCTTCAGGTAGAGCGACGGCGCGTCGACGTCTGCGAGCACCGCCCGCCGCGCAGTGAGCTCCTCGCCCTCCACCGCGACGCCGTCCGCCCGGCGGCCGCGGGTCAGGATCGCGCTGACGCGGTGTCCGCAGAGGACACGGCCGCCACGGGACTCCAACCGCCGCACGAGAGCGCCGGTGAGAGCGCCGGCCCCGCCCCCGGCGACCGGGAAGCCGACGGTCTGCGCCAGGGAGCAGAGGACGAACCCGAACAAGCCGCCGAGCGCGGCCGTGGTCGTCAGGTCGGCGTGCAGCGCGTTGGCCGCGAAGAGCCGCCGCGCTCCGGCGCCCCGGAACCGCTCGGCGGCGGACCGTCCGGCGCTGACCACCAGGTCTCGCAGGAGGGGCGTCAGCTCCGCCGGCCGGAAGTCGCGCAGCACGCGGAGCGACGCCCGCACTGGCGGAAAGGGCGTCGCGATCGCGAGCCCGGCTGCCGGCTCGAGGCGGTTCCACTGTCGCACGAGCTCGCGCCAGCGGTCGCCGTCGCCCCGGACGAAGGCGTCGAGCGAAGCGGCCGTCTCGTCGAGGTCGCGAGAGACGACGGCGCACGAGCCGTCCGCGGACGGGTGGGCGAGCGCCAGCGGCCCGTGACGCCAGCGGAGGCCGTGGTCTTCGAGGCCGAGGCGCCGGATCGCCGGCGAGAACGCCGCGAGCGGGTAGAACGAGCTGAAGACGTCGTGGAGGAAACCGGGCTCGATCAGCTCGGCGGACTTGACCGCCCCACCCGGCTCGTCCTCCGCCTCGAGCACGAGCACGTCCCAACCGTGGTCGGCGAGAATGTTGGCCGCGACCAGGCCGTTCGGCCCCGAGCCGACGACGATCGCGTCAGCGTCCACCTCCGCATGCTAAGCGGCTTCCGGGCGCTCCTGACCGGCGTCGCGGCGCCGAAGCGGCCAGCCGTAGCGCGGTCGCGTCTGCTGCAGGCTGTCGGCGACCACGAGGGGGACCTCAGGGTCGGACGGCTCGCGCTCGCGGCGCAGCGAGGTGTCGTCGAGGCGGCCGCTGAGCAGGTCGATCGCCCACTCGAGCACGTTCAGGTAGAGGCGGCTCAGCCGGCGGTCGGCCTCCTCGTGGGCGGCGAGCGTCGCCGCCGTCTCGGCGCCTGCGACGTCGTGCGGCCATTCGCGAAGGTGCTCCGCGCGGGCCGAGTCACGTGCGCCTTCGAGCACGAACTCCACGCCTTCGACCCGCTCCGCGAGGATCTCGCCGCAGAGTCCCGCCAGCCACTCGAGGCAGGATGGCTCGGCCCCGGTCGAGCGCACGGCCTCCCAGGCGATCTCCCTGGCGAGCCCCTCCCAGGTACCGCCGCGGAGCAGGCGCACGAGCGCTCCCTCGACGACCGCCTCCGCCGTCGGGACCCCGGCCAATGCCGGAAGCGGATACCGCTCCTGCACTGCCACTACGCACATGGTCCCGAGGGCACCGGACGGACCGGTCCGGAAGGGTTTGGTACAAGGGACCGATGCCCAGGATCCTGGTCGCCGACGACGACCGGCATCTGGCCGAGCTCCTACGGGCGACGCTGGACGAGGCCGGCTTCGAGGCGGTCGCCGCCCACTCGGGGCTGGCCGCCGCGGCGCTGATCGAGCGCGAGGATTTCGACGTCCTCGTCCTCGACGTGCTCATGCCCGGGATGAGCGGGGATGCGATCGCCGACCTGGCCCAGCAGCTCAAGCCGGACGTTCCCGTGCTGCTGATGACCGGTGACTCGGGCGACCAGTTCGTCCGGGGCGGCGAGCTGCCGCGGTTGCACAAGCCGTTCACGGAACGCGAGCTGGTCGATGCCGTGCACGCGCTGCTCGGCTCTGCCGGCGCGTGAGCGGGCCGCCGGCACCGGCCGTTGGGCTCCTCCGGCGTTAGCCAAGCGGGTCGAGCCGCCGGCCGGGCGCTTCCAGTCGCAACAGCGCGTCGAGCAGGAAGAAGTCGCCCCACACGGTCGCGCAGTCGAGGCCCCGGCCGATCGGCTGCCGGTAGCAGCAGTGGAGGAGGATGCCGTCGCCGTCGCCAGGGTTGAGGCAGGAGGCGACGAGCGCATCCAGGAGGCGGCGCGCGTCCTCCTCCCAGCCGAGCTCGAGGAGGGCGGAGGCGGCAATCGCGCCGGCCGAGGCGTCGGTCGGCCCGCCCGGCGGCGCGTCGAAGTCCCACGGCGGCACGAGCGACTCCGGCAGGTGGTCGAGAAACCAGCGGGCCGCGCGCTCCGCCTCTCCTCGGTACTCGCCGGTCGCCCGGGCGGTGCTCGCGAGGCCGTGCATCGCCCAGGCTTGCCCGCGCGCCCAGGTCGAGCCGGCGGCGTACCCGTTGATCGTCCCGCGGTCGACGACGCGCCCGTCGTCGGCGATCCGCGCAGCGTGGAAGGTCGAGCCGTCGTCCCGCAGGAGCACGGGGATCGTCGCCTCCAGGTGCGCCCGTCCGGTCTCGCCGGCCTCGGTCATGCCCCGCCGCTCGGCCCACCAGAGCAGGAGCAGGTTCGGCCAGGTGTCGACGATCGTCCGGCCGCGGTACTCCGGGTCGCCGAGGTCGCCGATCACCTGGATGACGCCGTTCGGCAGCGCCCTGCTGACGAGCGACGCCGCTGCGCGAAGAGCGAGCACGCGATGGCAGTCGTCACCGGTCGCCGCCAGGCCGAGAACCGCGCTCGGCCAGAACAGGAAGCCGAGGTCGTGCGTGGTCGGTTGGGCGGCCCGCGGGCGGAGCGCGTCGGTGACGGCCGCAGCCTGGTCGTGCTTGCCCGCCAGCCAGAGCTGCCCGGCGACGAACCCGCCGGTCCACGGAAGGCCCGTGAGGGCCGCGTCCTCGGCGTCGAGCGGTGAGAGCAGCTCCCAGCGGCCGTCGACACCGGTGACGTTTGGGAGCAGCCCGCCACCGGCGTAGGCTCGACGGAGCCGGGCAGAAAGTGGAGGCGTCGGCTTGGCCGGCGCCGGAGCGAAGGCGGCGATCCGAGCGGCCAGGGTCTCAGCCCGCGCGAGGCTCATGGACGACCTCCAGCGTCAATCCGCTGCGGCCTGTGATCAGCACGCGCTCGCCGGGGCCGGCACCTTCGGCGCAGCGCGCCTGCCAGAGCTCGCCCTGGACACGCACGTACCCGAGCGGCCTGCACTCCTGCGCCACCTCGACCACCCGCCCGAGCAGGGTCTCCGCCCCGACCTGCGCCGAGCGCCGCGACGAATACCAGAGCCAGAAGCCGGTCTGCGAGATCTCGAACACCGCAGTGACGCCGAGCAGGACGAGCGCCCAGGTACCCGTGACGACGTGAAGGATGACAAGTACGAGCGCGATCCAGAACGTCATCGGGCGGCACGGCGGAGGACGCGCTCGTCGCCGACCCGCCGGGTGACGCCGTCCGCGTCGAAGCGCTCGAGCAGGAGCTGGGCGGGGCGTCGGCCGGTACCGAGCAGGTCGCGGAAGCGTGCGAGCGTGATCCGCCCGCTCGCCGTGCACTCCTCGACGAGAGCGGCCCGCGCCCGCTCGTACGCGGCCGCGCCGACTGCCTCACCCGCCCCGACGCGGACGAGGCGGCCCTCCTGCTCGAGCACCCGCGCGAGCTGCGCGTCGGCGAGCTTCAGCGGTACGAACCCGGATGCGTCGAGCTCGACGAGCAGAGCGTCCGCGCCCTCGGTGCGCGCGGTCGCGCCGGGGAGGTAGAGGCGCGAGCCGCGCCGCTCCAACCCGAGCAGCGGGACGATCGCGGATGCCCAGGCGTCGGCCGGAGCGTCGATTCCCGGGTCGCGCGGGTCGGCCTCCGCGAGCTTCGAACGCAGCTCTGCCCGAAGCTGATCCAGCCACGCGGGGGCGAAGACCCATTCGCCTGCACGCTCGACCCCCGCTATGTCGCCGAGGTGGCTGAGGGTGTCGGCCTGGACCGGCGCGTAGACGGTCGCGCCGGCCTCGCCGCGCTCGATCCGCTCGAGCCGCTCGGAGTCGAGCCGCCGCGGCGGGAGGGGATCGAGCACGACGCCGCCGCCGATCGTCGACCGGGTTCGCAGCACCACCCGGTCTCCTCGGGCGGCGACCACCGGCCGCTCCAGCCGGAGCTGGGCGTACCGGCCGCGCCGCACGAGCCGGGCCGGCGTGTCCGCCGTGCCGAGATGGACGGTGACCGCGGCCGGAACCTCCTCCACCTCCTCGAGCGCGACGTCCAGGCGGTACGTGACCGGAAAGGCGCGCGGCTCCACGAGCGCGTCGCCGCGTGCGATCCGGTCGCGTTCGACTCCGGGGACGGCGACGGCGACCCGCTGACCCGATTCCGCCCGTTCCACCGGCCGGTCGTGCACCTGCACGCTCCGCACGCGCGCATCGAAGCCGCGAGGCTCGACGCGGAGGACGTCCCCCTCGCCGATCGTCCCCGACCAGAGCGTGCCGGTGACAACCGTGCCGATCCCGCGGAGCGTGAAGACGCGGTCGACGTAGAGGCGCGCAGCCGCTTCCGGCCGGGGCGTGTCGGCGGCTGCCGCGTCTGCGGCCCGTCCGAGCGCGGCGCGAAGCTCGTCC
The DNA here is from genome assembly GCA_046732255.1 of Actinomycetota bacterium. Taxonomy (GTDB): domain Bacteria; phylum Actinomycetota; class Thermoleophilia; order Gaiellales; family Gaiellaceae; genus DATBLE01. The sequence continues at coordinate 11,422 of JBKPMR010000039.1, read as the reverse complement.
AGCCCGGCTCCCGTCTTCGCGCTGACGGCGACCGCCTCGGCATCCGGAACGAGCTCGCGCGCCTCGGCGAGCGCGAGCTCGAGCGTCTCCTCGTCGACTGCATCGGCCTTGGTCACGGCGACGACGCCCTGCTCGATGCCGAGCAGGCGCAGGATCGCCAGGTGCTCGTGCGTCTGCGGACGGGCACCCTCGGCTGCGTCGATCACGAGCAGGAAGAGGTCGATGCCCGTTGCACCGGCGACCATGTTGCGGACGAAGCGCTCGTGGCCGGGGACGTCGACGATCGACAGCCGGCGGCCGTCGGGCAGCTCGAGCGGTGCGTAGCCGAGGTCGATCGAGATCCCGCGCTGCTGCTCCTCGGGCAGGCGGTCGGTGTCCTTGCCGGTCAGCGCGCGGACGAGCCACGTCTTGCCGTGGTCGATGTGACCGGCGGTGCCGACGGTCAGGGGCATGACGCGATCACGAGCCCTTCACCGAACCCTTCGACGCGCAGCCCCGCGCCTTCGACGAGCGTCCGCCAGTCGGGCTCGGCGCGCTCGCGGCCGCCGGCGAGGACGAGCATCAGCAGGTCGAGCCACTTCGCCCCGTCCGGCTGGTTGCCGGGCTGGAGGACGCTGTCGAGGATCAGGACGCGCGCCCCGGTGGGAGCCGCGGCCCGGATCGTCGACAGGATCGCGGCCGCCCGCTCGTCCGGCCAGTCATGGAGAACTGTCCCGAGCACGTAGGTGTCTCCGGCGGGGACGCGCTCGAAGAAGCTTCCTCCGACGAACTCGATTCCGGCCGCGGCGAGGACGGCCTCGTCGCGGTTTGTCTCCGAAAGGTCGAAGACGATTCCCCGTAGCCCCGGCCGCCGGCGGGAGAGCTCCAGCAGCAGCGACCCGTTACCGCCGCCGACGTCGACGACGATCTCGCCGTCCCGCCACTCGATTGCGGCGAGCCGATCCGCACGACGCTCGGCCCCTTCGGTCATCGCGCGGTCGAAGGCGGCGCGCTCGTCGGGATGCGTCTTCAGCCACGTCCAGAAATCGGAGCCGAAGACACGTTCGAAGGTCGGCTCGCCGGAGCCGGCGGTGAGGTCGGCCGCCGCCCGGTGCCAGGCGCCTCCGAACAGGTGCGCGAAGTCGCGCCAGCCGGGTTCACGCAGAAGGTCTGACACGTCGGTGTTCCGGTACACGCCGGGCTCGGTCTCGGCGAAAATCCCGTCGCTCGCCAGGGCGCGCAGGAGTCGGTTCAGCGTGTCCGCGTCGGTACCGGTGAGGCGCGCTATGTCGGCGACGGGGAGTGGTCGATCGGCGAGCACGTCGGCGACGCCGGCGTCGGCCACGACCGCGAGCGCGCGCGTCACGAGCGCGCCGCGCATCGCGTTCCAGAGGACGCCCTGCCGTTCGCGGACAGTGACGCCTTCGGCGTCACGACATCGCCTCGCACCAAGATCGACAGCAGCGCTGTCGTCTTTGTACTCGGCTTCGTCTCTCATCCGCGCGCGCGTTCGACCGCGGCGGCGACCTCGTCCAGCTCCGCGTCGGCGAGCGTGCGGCAGTCGAGCAGGAGGCGGCCGTCGCGGAGGACGCCGACCACGGGCGGCGCCCCACGCCGGAGCGGCTCCGCCAGGCCGTCCTCGAGCGCACATGCGAAGCTCGGCAGCTCGGCGAGTGGGAGCGCGCCGCCGCCGACACGGGCGACCGTCTCCTCGACCGTGCCGCCGGTCAGCTCGGCCAGGCGCTGCGCGCGGGTGTGGACGGTCTCGGCGTCCTCAACGACCATCCGCAGGGCAGGGAGCTCGTGGACTGCCCGCTCGGCGTCGAGGTACAGCATCAGCGTTCCCTCGAGCGCCGCGAGTGTCAGCTTGTCGGCCCGGAGCGCACGCTGGAGAGGATGCCGCCGCAGCTTCTCGACGAGCGCCTCGCGGCCGACGACGATTCCGGCCTGCGGCCCGCCGAGCAGCTTGTCGCCCGAGAAGCAGACGAGATCGGCGCCGGCGGCCAGCGCGTCGCGGACGGCGGGCTCGTCGGGCAACGGGACGAGCGCGCCGGAGCCGAGGTCGTCGACCAGCGGCAGGCGGTAGTGCGCGGCGATCGCCGCCAGCTGCGCCGTTTCCGGCAGCTCGGTGAAGCCGACGACGCGGAAGTTCGACTGGTGTACGCGGAGGAGAACGGCGGTGTCGGGGCCGATCGCGCGCTCGTAGTCCTCGGCGCGCGTGCGGTTCGTCGTCCCGACCTCGACGAGCCGCGCGCCCGAGCGGACAAGGACATCGGGGATGCGGAAGCCGTCGCCGATCTCGATCAGCTCGCCGCGCGAGACGACCACCTCGCGGCCCTCCGCTAGGGCGGCGAGTGCGAGCAGGACGGCGCCGGCGTTGTTGTTCACGACCAGCGCCGCCTCGGCGCCGGTGAGCCGTCGGAGCAGGTCGACAGCGTGGTCCTGCCGCGAGCCCCGCGTGCCGTGGTCGAGGTCGAACTCGAGGTTCGAGTAGCCTCGCGCGACCTCGTGGACCCGCTCCAGCGCGGCCGCCGGGAGCGGCGCCCGCCCGAGGTTCGTGTGCACGATCACCCCGGTCGCGTTCAGCACGCGGCGAAGGTGCGGTCGCCGCGCTCCGGCCAGCTCGGCCTCGAGCCGCTCGTACAGGTCGCCCGGGTCGGCGCCGGCCTGGATCTCCTCGCGGGCGCGGTCGATCACGCTGCGGGCTGCGTCGACGGCCAGCGGATCGTCGCTGGAACGGGCGAGCTCGTCGACCGAGGGGAGATCGCGCAGCTGCATCGGAAGAGAAATTCTAGGCCGGTGCCAGACCTCAGTCTGGCTCCCGCTCCGTTTCTCGCCGGATTCGGCGTTACTCTGGGCCGGTGCGCGGATTCCCCCTGCTCGCGCTGATCGTAGTCCTCGTGCTGGTTCCGGCCGCCGCCGGGCAGCGGGAGCCCCTTGTCCACCAGAGCGGCTCGCTGCCGGGCCACGGGATCAAGGTGACGGCGAAGGGCGCGATCCTGATCGACGCCTCCGACGGCACCGTGCTCTGGGCGAAGTATCAGCACCGTCGGCTCCAGGTCGCCTCGACGACGAAGATCATGACCGCGATCGTCGCGATGGAGCGCCTCCGTCCGCACGACGTCGTCACCGTCGACAGGTCGGTGCGACGCGTCGCACCGATCAAGGAAGGGCTGCGGCCAGGCGAGAAGGTCGAGGCGTGGAAGCTCTTCTACGGGACGCTGCTCTACTCGGGGAACGACAGCGCGTTCGCGCTTGCAGTCGGCGCCGGCGGCACGCGGTCGCGGTTCGTGGCGCTGATGAACGAGAAGGCCCAGGCGCTCGGCCTCAGGGAGTCGCATTTCCGTAGTCCGAGCGGCCTGATCGACCGGGACAACTACTCGACCGCCTGGGACATGGCCTCGCTCGCCCGCTACGCGATGTGGAACCCGCGCTTCCGGGCGGTCGTGCGCACCCGGGTCAAGCTCGTGCCGTGGGCGGCGCCGACGTACGCCAAGGAGTACGTGAACAAGAACCACCTGATCCGCTCCTACCCGGGCGCGAACGGCGTGAAGACGGGGTGGACGACGAAGGCCAAGCACTGCCTCGTCGCCAGCGTCCGCCGGAACGGCGTCTGGCTGATCGCCGTCGTTCTCGGTGCGGACGACTCCTACGGCGACGTGAAGAAGCTGTTCGCGTACGGCTTCGCGACCCGCAGGTGACCTAGACGAGGCGTTTCTCGAGGTAGGCGGCCAGTCTCGTCAGCGGGAACGAGATCAGGAAGAAGATGACCGCGACGAAGGCGAAGATCTCGAACGCGTGGATCTCGCCGATCCCGGCGGGCGGGAAGAACGTCAATCGCTCCGACTGCGCCTTCGCGGCCTGAAGCAGCTCGATCCCGCCGATGACCGCGGCCAGGGTCGAGTTCTGGATGATGTTCACGAGCAGGCCGACGAGCGGCGGGAGCAGCCGGCGCAGTGCCTGGGGCAGGATCACGTACTCGTGGCGACCGACCCAGCGGAAGCCGAGCGCGGCGGCTGCCTCGTGCTGCTCCCGGGGGATCGACCCGACGGCTCCGCGCGTCGCCTCGGCGACCTGGGCGCTCCCCCAGAGGGTCAGCGCGATCGCCGTGGCCGTAAGTGCCCCGAACGCGAGGGCCGGCGAGATCGACGGGAGCCCGAAGTAGACGATGAAGACCGTGACGAGGATCGGCAATCCGCGAAACACCTCGACGTACCCGCGGATCACGACCCGTAGGGCCAGGAAGCGAATCGTGAGGAGCGTCCCGAGGACGACGCCGATCAGCGTGCTGCAGACCACGGCCACGCCGGAGACGATGAGGGTCGCCGGCAGGCCGACCCCGAGGATGTAACGAACGACGGGTTCGGCCCAGTCGGGCATCTAGCGGGTCTCCGGGAGGGCAAGCCTCGACTCGAGCAGGCGAATCGTCGCCGAGAGGCTCCACACGAGCGTCAGGTAGACGACGGCGAGCACCGTGAGGGCCTCGAGGGTTTCGAGGGTGAGGTTGGCGATGTTGATCGCCGTCGTCGTCAGCTCCGGGTAGCCGATCACGTACACCAGCGAGGTGTTCTTCACGACCGAGATGTACGTGTTGATCGACGACGGCAGGGCGATGCGTCCGCCGATCGGGAGCGTCACGTTGAAGAACGTCGCGAGTGAGCCGAAGCCGAGCGCATACGCGGCTTCGCGGTACCGCTGGGGAACCGCCTCGAAGCCCGCGCGAAAGTTCTCGGTGTTGAACGCCCCGCCCCAGATCGTCACCGCGAGCCAGGCCGTGGTGAACGCGTCGAGGCGGATCCCCACCTGCGGCAGCGCGAAGAAGAGCATGAAGATCTGGACGAGGATCGGCGTGTTCCGGATCACCTCCACATAGATCGCGGCGAGCTGGCTCACGACCGGGACCCGCCGTGCGCGCGCCGCGCCGAGGACGAGGCCGATCACGGACGCGCCCGCGATCGCGACTGCGGAGACCTTCAGGGTGTTGAGCAGGGCGTGGAGCAGCTCGTGCCAGTTGTCCGACACGAACGCCCACAGGTCATAGGTCGCGACCAAGGTGGAGACGCGAGCGGCGGCCGCGTCGCCCGCGGCCGCCGCTCGAGGGACGTCAGCTTACGGGCACACCGTGTCGCTGCTGGGAAGATTCGCGGCCCTGTACGTGAAGTTGTTGTTCGGCCGCAAGACGTTCTTCAGAAATGTCGGAACGAAGCGCGGCGCGATGTTGTTGCGGATGATCGGCGCGAAGAGATCCTTCTTCTTCATCAGGTTGAGCCTGGCGTCGACCCACCGTTTCAGTTCGACATTGCCCTGCTTGATCCCGATGCCGTACGGCGCCTCGAGGAACTGGTCGTCCGTCAACTTGGAGGATGGATCGGTCGCTGCGATCAGCGCGAGCGACGTGTCGTCGAACATCACCGCGTCCGCCCGGCCCTGGTTGAAGGCCAGGACGGCGTTCGTGACGCTGTCCACGACCACCACCTGCGTGTCCGGGAAGCAACGCTTCATCCAGCGGTCGTAGATCGAGCCGCTCGTCGTCGCGACTTTCTTGCCGCGGATGTCGGTGAGGGCCTGGATGGGCGAGCCGTTCTTGACCAGCAGCCGGCCCGTTGCCTTGTAGTACGCCCTCGAGAAGTCGATCCGCGTGTCGCGGTCGGCCGTGTACGTGAAGGTCGAGATGACGAGATCGACACGGTTCGTGGTCAGCAGCGGCTCCCGCACTGCGGTCGGTGCACAGACGAACGTGAGGCGCTGCTCGCGACCGAAGGCGTAGCGGGCCAACCACTTGGCGATCTCGACGTCGACGCCGGCGTTCTTGCCTCGGACGTCGGTGTAACCGAACGGCGGGGTGTCGCACTTGACGCCGACGATCAGCCGGTTGCGACTTTTGATGTTGGCGGGCAGCTTCGGCAGCGGCGGTGACTTGGCCGCGGTGCCCGCGGAGCCACTCCCCGCGGTGGGTTTTGCCGCGCCCAGCGAGGCCGCGACGACGGCGATCAGCGCGACTCCGGCCAAGGCCAGGACGATCTTCCTCATCAATCGGCTCCTTTCTCGTCTGTGACTGTCAACTCTTCGAGCGAGTGCGCGAGTTGGAGCGAACGGCGGAGGAAGCGCCTCGTCCGCTCCTCTCGGGGGTTGTCGAGAATGTCGGTGGGACGGCCCTGCTCGACGATGCGGCCGCTGTCCATGAAGATCACGCGGTCACCCACCTCCCTGGCGAATTGCATCTCGTGCGTGACGACGAGCATCGTCGTCCCGTGCCCGCGAGCGAGATCGCGCATGACGACGAGCACCTCGCCCACGAGCTCGGGATCGAGCGCGGAGGTGACCTCGTCGAACAGCATGACGGCCGGCGACATCATCAGCGCCCGGGCGATCGCGACCCGCTGCTGCTGGCCTCCCGAGAGCTGGTGCGGGTGCTGCGACGCCTTCTCGGGCAGGCCCACGGTCTCGAGCAGCTCGCGGGCACGGCCCTCCGCGACCGCGCGCGGCAGCTTGCGGATCCGCCGTGCGGCGAGAGTCAGGTTGTCCATCACCGTGAGGTGGGGGAACAGGTTGAACTGCTGGAAGACGATCCCGATGCGCTGCCTGACGGCCGAGACGTCGACGCCCTTGGCCGTGATCTCCTCACCCTCGAAGAAGATGCGGCCGCCCTGGATCGGCTCGAGCAGGTTGACGCACCGGAGCAGCGTGCTCTTGCCGCTGCCGCTCGGGCCGATGACGACGAGCACTTCGGCCGGCGCGACCTCGAGGTCGATGCCGTCGAGGACGAGATTGTCGCCGAAGCTCTTCCGCACGTCCTCGAGCCGGATGATCGGGCGGCCGTCGCCGTCTCCCGCCGCTGCCTGCGCATGTTGAGATTCCAGGAGACCGCCCACGTGCTCCAATGGACCCCGAAGCCTACCCCGCGATTCCCGCAGTACGCGGCCCCTCCGGGCTCGGCCTCGCGAGCCCGGGTCAGCGCTCCTGCAGGTACGCCAGCACCGCGAGGACGCGGCGGTGGTCGCCCTCCGAGGGCGGTAGGTGCAGCTTCTGGAAGATGCTCGCGATGTGCTTCTCGACCGCGCCGACCGTGAGGACGAGCGACTCCGCGATCGCGGCGTTCGAGCGTCCCTCGGCCATCAGCGTCAACACCTCCAGCTCGCGCGGCGTGAGCTCGTCGAGCCGCTGCCCGCCGCGGGTGCCGAGGAGCTGGGACACCACCTCGGGGTCGAGGGCGGTGCCCCCGGCGGCGACGCGCCGGACCGCTTCGACGAAGTCGCGGGTGTCGAGGACGCGGTCTTTCAGCAGATAGCCGACGCCGCCGGCGCCCGCCTGCGCGAGCAGCTCCGTCGCGTACGTGTGCTCGACGTACTGGGACAGGATCAGGATCGCCGTGTCCGGAGCCGTCCGCCGCAGCTCGAGCGCTGCGCGCAGCCCCTCGTCGCGGAAGCTCGGCGGCAGCCTGATGTCGACGATCGCGAGGTCCGGGCGTTCGCGGAGGACGGCGTGGACGAGCGCGTCGGCATCGGCGACCTCGGCGACGACGTCGAGGTCGTTGTCGCGCAGGAGCCGGGTCAGACCGTCGCGGAGGAGCGCGAGGTCCTCGGCGATCACGACGCGCACGGCAGCTCCGCCCGGATCGTGGTCGGCCCGCCCGACGGGCTTTCGACCGTCAGCGTCCCGTCGAGCGCCTCCACCCGGCGGCGCAGGCCGAGGAGTCCGCTGCCTGCCGGGTCGGCGCCGCCGGTCCCGTCGTCGGTGATCGCGACCGCGAGCGACCCGTTGCGCTCGCCGATCGCAATCTCCACCCGGGTGGCGCCCGAGTGCTTGGCGGCGTTCGCGAGCGCCTCGGCGGCGACGAAGTAGGCAGCGGTCTCGATCCGTGCCGGCGGGCGCCGTTCGAGGTCGACGCTCACGGTCGTCCTCAGCGGGCTGCGGTCGGCCAGGGTGTCGAGCGCCGCGCCCAGGCCTCGGTCGGACAGAACCGGCGGATGGATCCCCCGGGCGAGGTCGCGGAGCTCGCGCAGCGCCTCGGCGACGCCGGCGCGGGCCTCGGCGACAAGCTTCTCGGCCTCCTCCGGCTCCGAGCGGAACTTCTGCTCCGCCATCCCGAGACTGAGACCGAGCACGACGAGCCGGGCTTGGGCGCCGTCGTGGAGGTCGCGCTCGATCCTCCGCAGCTCGGCATCCTGCTCCTCGACCGCGCCGAGCCTCGTCGTCTCCAATGTCTCGACCCTTTGGGCGAGGGAGTCGCGCCGCTTGGTGCGAACGATCAGCCAGTGCACGACAACCGCCGAGCCGAGGCCGATCAGCGTCCAGCCGGGCCAGAAGACGCCGCGCGAGGTCACTGCCCATACGGCGGTCAGAAACAGGAAGAGGGCGGCGACGATGCCGGCGTGGATCGCCACGCCGCGGGTGAACGGCTGCTCGCGGGGGATCTTCGCAAGCACCAGCTCGATCACCGCGTGGATCCCGACCAGCAGGGCGAGCGGGAGAAGAACCCACTCGGGCCAGAAGTAGCCCTGCCCGGCGGCCGCCCAGATGACGGTCATGAGCACGACGAGCCCGACTGCCGTCCCGCCTTCGATCCACAGCGCGCGCCTGCGATAGCGCCTCATTGCCTCAGTCGACGGAGGCGCCGGGCGCGGCGCGAGCAGCGACCGTACGAGGCCGGCCCACATCGCCCCGAGCGCACGGGCGATCCAGGCGGCGGCCACCAGCGCGACGATCCCGGCCGGCACGAACAGGAAGGCGCGGCCGACCGTGTCCACGTGCCAGGAGCCGTAGTTGTTGTCGGTCCAGCGGTACCAGATCGGCATCGTGATCCAGCCGAAAGCACCGGCGATCAGGGTCAGCTCACCGACCGCGGCGGCGAAGCCGAGCGTCATCCGCAAGACGAGGTAGGCCTGCTGCCTCCAGAAGGCGGGATCGAGGAACACCGCCTTCGCGCGGCCCCAGAATCCGCGTCCCTCCGACCAGACCGGCGGTCCGGTCTCCGTGCCGAGCAGCGACCGCGCCAGCGCGGCGTCCGTGCGCGCGAGCAGGCCGACCACGCCGCGGTAGCCGAGCAGGATCGGGACGACGAGCGGCGTGATTGCCAGCACGGCGATCGACGTCCAGCCGGCGATGAACACCCCGAGGACGACGGCGGCAATCGGGACGGCGGCGGCCGTGAAGAGGACGGCTCTATACGTCTGGGCCTGGACGAGTGGGCGGAAGGGGGCGGTGATGCTCATGGTTCGACTCCTGTCGCGAATGATGGTGAACCAAGGCTGCCCTGAGCCGTCTTCGACGGCCATCCGGTGGGCCGGTGTCTCGTGGTGGTGCTACCCCTAGGAACAGTCCCATGAGGGACTGTTCCTATTGAGCGTCGGCCTTCTCCGGCTCGTGCACCGAGGGCTCGGCGCACCACCGTGTCCAGCAGTCGTAAACGGCGTCGACCGCCTCCTCGACCGAATCGGTGAGGCGAAGCAGGTTGACGTCCTCGGGCGAGATCTTCCGCTCGGCGAGCGGTCGTTCCGCGATCCACTCGATCAGGCCGCCCCAGTAGTCCGTGCCGATCAGCGAGACCGGGAACTCGCGCACCTTGTCGGTCTGGATCAGCGTCAACGACTCGAAGAGCTCGTCGAGGGTGCCGAACCCGCCGGGGAAGAGCACGAAGCCTTCCGCCGCCTTCACGAGCATCACCTTGCGCGCGTAGAAGTGGCGGAAGGCAACGGCGAGATCGACGTAGGGGTTCGCGGCCTGCTCGTGCGGGAGCTGGACGTTGAAGCCGACCGAGAAGCCACCGCCCTCTCGCGCCCCGCGGTTCGCCGCCTCCATCACCCCGGGGCCGCCGCCGGTCACCACCGCGAACCCCGCTTCGGCGAGCGCACGCCCGCACTGCTGCGCCTGCGCGTACTCGGGATCACCGCGTTTCGTCCGCGCCGATCCGAACACGGTCGCCGCCGGCCGCGGAATCCGGTCGACCGCCTCGAAGCCGATCCGCAGCTCCTCCGCGATCAACGCGACGTTCTGCTCGATGTCGCGGTCGTCGTGCTCGAGGATGCGCCGGTCGACCGCCACCGGTCTACAACCGGTGCTGCGGCACGTGCGCCCCGAACATCCCGATGATGAGCAGGGCGGCGAGGCCGAAGTAGGCGACGCTGGCCAGCTGCGCCTTGCCGGGCGTTCCGCCCATGCGCATCGTCTTGATCGCCCGCCAGATCGCGCCGCCGTCGAGGATGCCGATCGGGGCGAGGTTGATCAGGTTGAGCAGGAACCCGACGTAGCCGAGCGCCTGCAGGAGCGCGGACTGCTGCTGCTCGCCGACCACCCAGACGAGCCCGGCGCCAACGCTGCCCCAGAACGGGCCGGCGTAGGAGATCCAGAAGCTCTGCCACGGGCTCATGCGCGCGTCGCGGATCGCGACGTACGCACCGAGGAACGGCAGGAAGACCGGCCAGGAGGCGTTGAAGCCTCGGCGCCGCGCCTCGACGAAGTGCCCGAGCTCGTGGACGAAGATCAGGAGCACGAACCCGACCCCGAACTGCCAGCCCCAGATCAGCGCGTAGCCGCCGACGGCGACGAAGATCGACGCGAACTTGGCGAACGCGAAGCCGAACTTGACGACCAGGCCGATGAGGAGGGCGATCGGCGCCCAGATCTTGCGCGCGAGCGACCGCCAACCGGGCTCGGGATGGATCGGGCGGTAGTCGCGCTCGGGGAGCTGACGCTGCGAGTCCACGCTACGGGATATCGACCGGACGGCCGTCGGCCTCGATCACCGGCTCGGAGAAGATCAAATCGACGTGGATCGACGCCTCGTTGTCGCCGCCGTACGTGCCGGTGTTGCGCCCGATGGCGACGTGGGCGGTGCCGCCCGCTTTCTCGTCGAGCATGACGTGGCCGCGGGGCGTCAGCGAGCGGTTGAGCCCGATCCCGAGCTCGGCGATGACGTTGGCGCCTTCGCCCGCGCTCTCCACCAGCTCGCGGAGCAGCTCGGCGGCGCGCCCGCCCTCGATGGACGTGACCCGCCCGCGCTCGAAGCGGAGGCTGACCGGCTCGTCGACGAGACCCTCGACCGTGTACGGAACGGTGACGTCGGCGACGAGGACACCGTCGGCGCCGTCCGCGTACGGGGCGACGAAGATCTCGCCGCCGGGGAAGTTCGCCGACTCGCCGGGCTCGAGGTCACCCGCGTCGGACTTCCATGGGCGTCCGCCGACCCGGAGCGTGAGGTCGGTTCCGGCGCGGCCGCGAATGCGGATCGTCTCGGCGTCCTTCAGCTCTGCGATCAGCCGCTCGGCGGAGCGCGAGACGTCGGAGATCGGCTGCGAGAGCTCGTCGCGGAGCAGGTCTCCGTCCACGAACCCCATGAAGATCTGCCGTCCGCCGCGTCCCGTTACGGTCTCCATCAGCCGGAAGCGGGCAGCGGCCTCGTCGCCGCGCGGCGCCTGGCTCATGAAGAACGACAGGTCCGCGGCCC
>JBKPMR010000038.1:0-11139 GCA_046732255.1 Actinomycetota bacterium | reverse complement strand
ACGAACTACCTTAAGAGCCGGGACGTCCATATCGCCTACCAGGTCACGGGCGAAGGCCCGTTCGACCTTGTGTGGGTGCCAGGTTTCCTCGGGGGGCACCTCGAGTTGGAGTGGAATCTGCCGGGCTTTGCGGGCGCCATCGAACAGCTGTCGTCTTTCTCGCGGCTGATTCGTTTCGACCCGCGTGGGACTGGCATGTCCGATCGCGTCAGCGGGGCGCCGACGTTGGAGGTGCGGATGGACGACGCGCGTGCGGTGATGGACGCGGTCGGTTCACGACGTGCGGCCTTCTTCGGCGTATCCGAGGGCAGTGCGCTGAGCGTCCTGTTTGCGGCGACTTACCCCGATCGAGCTGCAGCTCTCGTCCTGCGCAGCGCCTTCCCGCGTCAGATGTGGGCTCCGGATTACCCGTGGGGGCTAAACGAGGAGCAGTACGCGCGGGCTGTGGAGCAAGGTCTTCGCCTCTTTGGCCCGCGCGATCAGGCGCTGGATCTCATCCGCGCCCTTGGGAGCTTCGACGATCGCGAGGCGCAGGCTCTGCTCGACCTCGTCCGTCTTAGCTCGAGCCCGGGCTCCGTGGAGACGTTCCACGGCATGAACCGGGAGATCGACGTCCGGCACGTGTTACCGGCGGTGCGCGTTCCGACTCTTGTGCTCCGGGGTTCCGAAGACACGGTCGTCTCATCCGACGTTGCCCGTTACGTCGCCTCGAGTATCCCGGCGGCACGCCTAGTTGAGATACCGGGGATCGGCCATCTCGCGCTCGGGGAGGCGATCGGTGCGGTCGTCGACGAGATCGAGCGGTTCCTGAAGGAAGTATGGGAGGCCGGGGGCTGGGACGAGCAAGAACCTGAGCGAGTTCTCGCCACCGTTCTCTTCACGGACATCGTCGGTTCGACGAGTAAGGCGGTCGAGGTCGGCGACCGCGCGTGGCGGCAGTTGCTCGAGCGCCATCATGCCATCATCCGGCGCGAACTCGTCCGCTTCCGCGGTGCAGAGCTCGACGTCGCCGGCGATGGGTTCTTTGCGCGCTTCGATGGCCCAGCTCGGGCGGTTCGGTGCGCCTGTGCGATCACGGAGAGCGTGCGTGAGCTCGGAGTCGAGGTTCGGGCGGGCCTCCACACGGGCGAGTGCGAGGTGATCGAGGGCAAGGTCGGTGGCGTCGCCGTACACATCGGAGCGAGGATCGCTAAGCAGGCTCAGCCAGGTGAGGTTCTCGTCTCCAGCACCGTGAAGGATCTGGTCGCCGGCTCCGGCCTGCGGTTCCGACAGCGAGGGTCAGCAGAGCTCAGAGGCGTGGACGAGGAATGGAGTCTGTTTGCAGTAGACAGACCGGCGGTCGAGGGATTGGCCTGAACCCCGTACTACCTCCTCGAACGCGATGAAGGAAATGATGAAGCCAGCCCGCGGTCCTCACGGACAGCGTCTGCCCATGCCAGACCCGATCGAAGTGGAGGACGTACTCGAGTGCAGAGAGTGCGGCCGCAAGCCGCGCCCCAACGAGAACGCCGAGGACGACTGGCGGGCGTGCTACGAGGGTCTCGGCAACGGCGTGACGCTGTGCCCCGAGTGCGCCGCAGTGATCGCGGCGGAAACTTGGGCGAGGTCGCGATCGTTCTGAGTTACGCTGAGCTGGCCGTCCGGCCCCACCGGGAGGGCAGTTGGCTGCGCAGGGGCATCCGAGGGCGATCTTCCTTAACCGACCCCGCATCGATCTGTCTAAGGACCGCGGACGTTCATGACCTTTGCGTCCAGCGGCCACTCCATCATGAAGTCGTCTCGACCGGGCACACGCGGCATTGCGCGCACGGTGCTCTTGCTCCGTTCGCTTTCGCGTAAAACCTCGGGGTCGCGGACCACTGTCGCTTCGATGTTCGTGCCCTGGTCGGGGAGATCAATGAGGATCACGTCGCCGAGTTGAAGCCTCTGGACGTCGATGTCCATCGCCATCGGGACGAGTGTAAGGCGGATCGCGTCCCTGATCTGCATCGACTAGGCTGGGCCTTGCCGTCCGGCCCCAGCCAGGAGGGCCGTGACCGCGCAGGGGCATTCCTGCTCGTGTTCAGGCCACGAGTTCTTGGAAGCCGGGGTCGTCGCGGATCGCGTCGAAATCCGGGTCCTTGCGCGCAAGGTCGCGAGCCCCGTTCCAGCGTTCGATCGCCATGCCCAGGTGGTGGATCGCATCTTCCGGATGTCCGCCGAGGCTCTCGGCGCAGGCGAGGTTGTAGAGCGGCATCCCGTACTGCGGGTTCGCCTCGATCGCCTCGACGGCCGAGCCGGTGATGAACGACGCCGCTGCGTCTGGAAGTCCGTGCTCTGCTGCGAGCTGACGCAGACACAGTGGTCGTACGCCTCGGTAGCAGCTGGGGCGTAAACAACGTCGCGTGGCTGGCGGCGCTCCGCGACGTCGTCGTCCAGATCGACCGTCGGCCATGAAGGACGGAATCTCACCATCGCCGTCGGAGCCGTTCGGCGCAGCACACCTGGCTCGGCGAGCAACTGCTGATCGGGTACAGCTCTGAAGATGTGCGCGATGTCACGCGGATGTCACGCGCTCGCGGCCAAGCTCAATGAGTCGATCATCGAATAGAGGAGGAGACAACGATGCGACTCACATCACGCCGAGTCCTTATCGCAGTCACAGTCGTGGTTGCGCTCGGGCTTGTGGCCGGGGGTGCGACCGCCCTTGCCGAGTCTGGTTCCGGCTCGTCTGGCTCTCCGCAGCCGGCGTCGAAGTCAGGTGTTGCGCTGTTCGCCAAAGCCGTTGCGGGCCCCGTCGGCTCGAAGGACGACTGCGGCCCGCTCCCGCCCAAGCCGCTTCCCGACTTTATGGAGAGTGCCGCCGCGTACCTCGGGCTGTCGGAAGAGCAGCTTGCGCATGAGCTCGAGGGCGGGAAGTCTCTGGCTGAGGTTGCGTCCGTTCAGGGCAAGTCAGTCGACGGGTTGAAGCAGGCTCTGCTCGACGCTGCCAAGACCGGCCTCGACAAGGCTGTCGCCGACGGCGACCTAACCGCTGAGGAGGCGCAGGCGATCCTGACCAAGCTCGAGGCCGGCGTCGACGACCTCGTGAACGGCAAGGGCGGCCTCACGGTCCGAGTCGAGGTCAAGGGTGGCGGGCCGGATATCGCGGTCGGCGAGCCGTTCAAGACGGCGGCCGACTATCTCGGGCTCTCCGTCGAGGAGCTGAAGCAGGAGCTTCATGCGGGGAAGTCGCTCGCCGAGATCGCGTCTGGGCACGGCAAGTCGGTCAGCGGCCTGAAGCAGGCGCTGATCCAGGCGGCGACTGCCGATCTCGAGAAGGCCGTCGACAAGCTCGTGAACCAGAAGGGCCTGCCCGAGCCGTGCGTCGAGAAGGTCGGCGCAATCGCCGGACCGGGAGTCCCTGACGTCCGCGTTGGCGATACGCCCTAGCGCGTTGAGCTCAGAGGCCCGAGCGGCGCCTCTCCGGAGGCGCCGCTCGGGCCAGACGTGGCTTCTCGTGGCAGCATGACGGAGGCGATGACGGCCGTGGGAGATCTGTGATTCGCGTCCTCCTCGTTGAGGACGAGCGGCCGCTGGCGGCTGCGCTCGCTCGATGGCTCCGCCGGCAGGGAATGGCCGTTGATGTCGCCCACGACGGGGAGGGTGCGCTGGCGAAGGCGCGACTCGTGTCGTACGACGTCGTCGTCCTCGACCGCCACCTGCCGGTGCTCCACGGCGACGAGGTCTGTCGCCGATTGGTCGCAGACGGGGCAGCGACGCGGATCCTGATGCTGACGGCGGCGGACTCGACCGACGAGCTGGTGGGCGGACTCGACCTCGGGGCCGATGATTACCTCGTGAAGCCGGTGATGCTCGCGGAGCTCGGAGCGCGGCTCCGGGCGCTCCAACGGCGCACCGCGAGTCCGGCGCCGACGGTCCTGGCGCGCGGCGATCTCGAGCTCGACTCCGGTGGGCGGACGGTCCGGCGTGCCGGCCGCCCGTTGAAGCTGGCGCCTCGTGAGTTCGATCTGCTCGAAGCGCTGCTGCGCGCCGAGGGCCGGGTGCTCAGCACGGACGTGTTGCGCCGCCGGCTGTGGGACGAGCGATTCGAGCCGTTCGACAACACCGTTCGCGTGACGCTCGGACGGCTACGGCGCAAGCTCGGCGAGCCGCCCCTCATCGAAACCGTCACCGGCTCCGGCTACCGGATCGCGTGATGCGCCCGACCGTCCGCCTCCGCCTCACGGCATGGTACGCGTCGATCTTCCTGCTTCTCGGCATCGTGCTCCTGGCGATCAGCTACGTGATCGTCAGCAGAAACACCTCGAACTTCCCACTGCGTGTGACCCAAAAGCTGGCAGCCGAGGGAGCCGTCTCGACTGTGGGGGTCGGAGGCGGAAAGGACGTCGCTCCGACGGAAAAGGTTCTGGTGCCGCCGGGCGTCCCGCTCGGTCAGCCCGACCGCGAGCTTCTCGCCAGAGTCGAAAGGGCGCGGAAGGTCGCGGAGCAGAAGGTGGGTGGAGACCTTCATCGCGAGACGATCATCGAATTCGCGTTCGCGCTCGGCGGCGCCACGCTCATCTCCGTGCTCGCGGGCTGGCTCGTCGCCGGCCACGCGCTGCGACCGGTGGGCCGGATCACCGCGACGGCGCGGAAAGTGGCGACCGAGGGAGACCTCGGTGAGCGGATCGCTCTCGACGGCCCAGCCGACGAGCTGCGCGAACTGGCGGACACCTTCGACACGATGCTCGAGCGTCTCGACCGGACGTTCGCCAGCCAGCGGGCCTTCGTCGCCAACGCCTCACATGAGCTGCGAACCCCGCTCGCGATCATCCGCGCCGAGATCGACGACCGGCTCGACGACCCGAACGTCACGAAAGCGGAGCTCCAGGAGATGGCGACCGTCGTCCACGACGCCATCGGCCGGAGCGAGTCGCTGATCACGAGCCTGCTGATACTCGCCAGAGGGCAGGCAGCCGTCCGCCGTTACGACACCGTCGAACTCGGCGAGCTGGCACGCGCAGTCGTGGTCGCCTGCAAACCCACCGCGGCAGCGCAGGGCATCAGCATCGAGACATCCTGCCAGCCGGTGTCCTGCCGTGGAGATCGGTCCCTCTTGGAGCGTCTAATCGCGAACCTTGTCGAGAACGCCCTCCACTACAACCAGCCGGGCGGCTTCGTTCGCGTTGAGCTCTCGGGGAGCGACAACTTGGCGATACTGCGCGTCAGGAACAGCGGCGAGTGCGTTCCAGCCGCGACCGCCCCGCATCTGTTCGAGCCGTTCTTCCGCGTCGACCAGTCGCGCTCGCGCGACAGCGGTGGCGCCGGGCTCGGGCTCTCGATCGTCGCGGCGGTTGCCACTGCCCACGGCGGCGAGGCAACAGCGCAGGCGCGGGAAGGTGGCGGTCTTGTCGTCACCGTAACGCTGCCCGCAGACACCACCACGCCGACCGCCGTACCACGCCGGCACGCTGCCGGCCGACCATCGGGTGGCGAGCAGCTGGAGCGGCTACCGTCTTCGCAAGGCGTGCGGACAGTTAACTGAAGGATCGCCAAGGGGGAGGGGGTGGCTCCTCCGGGGCCATGTGCGCCTCCCGACCCTCCCCTACCCTTCCTGAGCCGGCGCAGGGGCTTCTAAGCCTGCTCCTACGGCCCAGAGAGCCACGACCGAGGAGAGAGCCCAACGACATGAGAGAGCGCGACAGGGCCTAGTTATCAGGCCACTCCCGGGGCGGCTGTACGTATGGAGCCTCGGACCTGCTAAAGATGCGGGTGACCGTCCCCAATACGGTTTGCGCCCAGGGCTCCGGCCGGAGCGCCGGCCCGGAGCCAGGGGCCTTCCTTGTAGGGGCGGTGGATCGGAACCGAGTTGGGGGACGAGGTGGACCCAGACGAGAGCAACGCCGACTACGGCGGCGACGACGACTACGAGCAGTCGATCCGCCGGGAGATCGCCGACCTGGTGGACGAGCGGGCTCCTGACCTCGAACCCGAGCACCGCGCCCGCCTGATCGACTCCCAGACCGAGAAGGCCGAGGTCGGGTGGGTCGATGCCAGTGACGAGGACGGGCCGGGCGCCGTCCTCGGGTTGACCGAAGCGAGCAAGGCGGTTGTCCGGCGGGAGGTTCTCCGTGTAGCGCGCTACCGCGATCCGGCACCGAAGGAACTTCCCCGGGTTCGGTACAGCACCGCCTGTCGCCCGCTGCGAGCGGCGCGGCGAGTGCGTCGGCACACGGCCCGGACGACCCGGGCTGGTCCCGACTCCGACTCAGACCCAGAACCATCACCTGAGCGGATGGCGCCGTGAGCGCCGCTCGACAGAAGTGGGGCCAGAACCCGGACTACGAGCAGGGGTGCTGGAACCCGGACCTGAACGACCGTCACGACTGGACGCAGACTCTCGCTTGGCTGCGGGCTCTCCACAGGCAGGACGAGCCCGAGAAGCGGCCGAGGTTGATGCTCGTCCCCGACGGGGGCACGTCGGCATGAACGGCTCCCTCGCCCGGCTGGGCTGGACTGACGAGGTGCTCAGCCGCATCTTCTCCGCCCGCCTCTGGACGCCGAGAGCGATCGGCCGCCTCGGACTGCGCTACGACGCCGCCAGCGGCGTGGTCGGCATCCCGGTTCGGGACGCCAGCGGCGACGAGCTGGGCCGGATCTCCTACCTGCCGTTCGCGGAGCAGCGGAACGACCGCCCCAAGATGCAGCAACCGGCCGGCGTCCCTCGCCAGCTCTTCCCGCCGCCGGAGACGATCTCGAACGACGCCAGCAAGGTGGTCATCACCGAGGGCGAGCCGGACGCGGTCGCCGCCATCGCCGCCGGTTTCCACGCCGTCGCCATCCCCGGCACCCAAGGATGGAAGGAGGACGAGCACCCGGCCCGCTTCACCGGCCGCCGCTGGACCGCGTACATGGTCCTCGACTGCGACCAGGGCGGGCGCGCCGCAGCCGCGAAGGTCGCCGTCTCACTCATCCAGGCGGGCGTCAACTGCCGTGTCGTCGATCTCGACCCCGGCCGCGACGACGGCTACGACCTCACCGACTTCCTGCGCGAGCGCGGGCGCGAGGCGCTGCAGGGGCGGCTCGACGCGGCCGAGCCCTACGTGCCGCCGGGACTGGCAGACCTGCTCGATGAGCTGGCGGACTACATCCGCCACTACGTCGTCCTCCGGGTCGAGCAGGCCGAGACCGTCGCCCTCTGGATCGCCCATGCCGAGGTAATCGAAGCTTTCGACACGACGCCCTACCTGTATGTCTTCTCGCCTATGCCGCGCTCCGGGAAGTCTCGGCTGCTCGAAGTGATCGAAGTGCTGGTCGCACGCCCGCTGGCGACCACGAACATCAGCGACGCGGCCCTGTTCCGGGCCATCACCGCTGAACGACCGACGCTGCTGTTCGACGAGATCGATGCGACCTTCGGCCCCAAGGCACGCGACCGCGAGGACCTGCGCGGACTGCTCGACGCCGGATGGCGGCGGGGAGGACTGGTCCGCCGGATGGGCGGAGCGCAGAAGACGACGCTGGAAGCGTTCGAGGTCTTCTGCCCGAAGGTGCTCGCAGGGATCGGCCGTCTCCCTACGACCATCACCGATCGTGCGATCCCGATCGAGATGAAGCGCAAAGTCCCCGGGGAAACGGTCGCCCGTTTCCGGCGCCGAGAGGCAAAACAGTCCGCGGAGCCACTGCGGCTCGGGCTCGAAGCATGGGCAGAAGAGAGCCTCGATCAACTCCGCGACGCACGGCCGAAGCTGCCCGACGCCCTCGATGACCGCGCGCAGGACTTCTGGGAGCCGCTACTGGCGATCGCCGACCTGGCCGGAGGGACCTGGCCGGAACGGGCACGGCAGGCGGCGCTTGCGCTCTCGACCGGTGACGAGCGCGAGGACGACTCGCTCGGCGTTCGCCTCCTTGCCGACTGCCGGACGGCCTTCGAAGGGCAGGAACGGCTCCCGACCGCAGAGCTGATCCGAGTCCTCGTCGAGGACGAGGAGGCCCCTTGGGCCGACTGGCGCGACCGCGGTCAACTCAGTCCGCGGGAACTGGCTCGCCTGCTGAAGCCCTACGGGATCACGTCGAGGACGATCCGGCTCGACGCCGGCACCCCAAAGGGCTACCACCGCGAGCAGTTCGAAGACGCCTGGACTCGCTATCTCCCCGTACCAGGCCCTTCTATCCGCCACAACGCCACAACGCGCATGGATACTGGGGTTGCGGCCTATCCCGATCCGCCACAGCCCGACCCTTGTGGCGGATGGAAAAGTGGCGCTAACCGGCATGGATACAGCGATGTGGCGCTGTGGCGGCAAGAAGGGTGGGATACGGGGGCGGGGAGCGAGGCGAAGGCCCGCGAGCCCACCTTGAACGAGGCTCAGGCGTCGGCGTCGCCGACCGCGGCGCCGCCGCCGACGGGCACCGCGAAGTCCGAGCAAACCTACTGCCGTGAGTGCCGCTCGCACTTCTGCCCTCACGTTGCGCCGCACCTGTACGGGGACGATGGCTCGTGGAAGTGACGGTCATGGTCGCCCTGAACGGGATCGCGGTTCCGGTCGTCCTCGATGACGAGGCGCTCACTGCTATCGCCGAAGCCTTGCCGGATCGTGACGGTTCAGCCTGGCTCTGCGGAGCATCGGCGGCGGCTGCCTACCTCGGCCTCCCGTCCCGGAAGTGGATCTACGCCCATCTGTACGAGCTGCCCCACCATCGCGCCGAGGGCGGCAGGCTGTGGTTCCGGCGCGATGAGCTGGACGCCTTCGTAAAGGGCTGCCGTGAACGCTGATCGCGGTCGCTGCGCTTTCCAGGCGCTTTCCAGACTGCCAGTGTTCCGCGTAACCAAGCCATCTGCGGACGAGCCGCCTACTGCGACAGCAGGAGGTCGGAGCGGCTACCATGGCCGGTCAACGTCAATGGGCGGGCACCGCAGCAACGGCCCCGCCCCGGCATGAGGAACGGAGGTTCCCATGCGTAAGGAAGTCTCTCAGACGGCACGCCGCGTGAAGGTTGAGCGGGGCATATACATGCGACCCGGTACGTCGCCGGCGGTCTACGAGATCTGCTGGACCGAGAACGGTCGCCTGTGCTGGCGCACGATCGAGGGCGGACTCCGTGAGGCCCGAGCCGCTCGCGGTGATGCCGTGGCCAAGCTCGCACGCGGCGAGCGCGTCGCACGAACGAAGCTGACCTTCGCAGAGTACGCCGAGACGTGGATCGAGACGCAGAGCCAGCGCCGGCCGAAGACGGTCCGCACCTACCGCGACCACCTGCGGCTGCACATCCTGCCCAGGCTTGGGCGTAGGAAGCTCGCCTCGATCACGGTTGATGACGTGGCGGCTTTGCTCGCCGACCTGCAGCGGACGGGCTACGTCGCCCGCGTGCTCGGGCACAAGAACCCTGCGGTCACGCTGGCGACCTACTCCCACGTCTTCGCCAAGGTCGAGCATGAGGAGCGTTTCCGCGAGCTGCAAGAGCAGGCGTTCGGGGACGTGCTCGCGGCGGTCGGGCCTGGAAAGCGTCTGGAAAGGAGCGACCGGAAACGGGGGGCTACCGACGACTCTGCAGGCGGAGGCAAACCCGCCTTGTTGAGCGAAATCGAGAATAGCCGGAACTAATCAGAACGTCCCGAGCCCACTTGCCATGCAGAAGGTCGAGGGTTCGAGTCCCTTCATCCGCTCTGAAAGTCCCTGGAAATCGCCAGATTGCCTCTGCTGATTTGTAAACGCTGGCAAGGGCGTGGCAAGGTTTCGGCTTGCCACGTGTGTCGAAGCGCCATCGTCTTGTGCGTAACTCAAGGTGGGGCGGGGGGAAGGCGCGCCTCCGAAAGTCCGCAAATCGGGTAACCGGCGCTCGAGTCAACGCTGTCGCTCTCCCCGTCTTGTGCTGTTGTGGCGTCGAGACCGGCAGGCTCCGATTAGACCAGCGCGAGCAGCCCCTTCAGAGGGCCAGAGGGGTTTAGAGCTGTCCGGTTAGGTCCATCGGCTGTTGTCGAATAGGCAACACCTTCCGTCCACCTTGCTGTCTGGGCCCGACTTCTAGCGGAGCGGCTTCAGCCCAGTCTGGAGCAAGAGTTGCGCAATCAGCTGCTGCCCTTTACCGCTCGGGTAGCAGCAAGCAGCGTGATTGAGTAGTCCCTTCGCGTAGCCGTTGTCGGTCCCGTCTACGCCGTTGAAGGCGCGAAGGACATCGATACAGCGGCCGCCGTGGCGGGTCATACTCGCGCAGATCGCCTGCCGAAATGACTTCGCCTGAAAGACACCGATTTCTGTCGCCACCGGCTTCAGGAACGATGGGATGACGTCCTCGGCGCTTTGCGGTTGAGCACGACTCGCCGATGAGTCCTCGAGGCGGTGCGCGGACAAGACGACGTACAGGCTCGTCGCCAGACGGCGCGGTTGGGGCAACCAACCGCAAGCTAATTCCCGCTCCTTGCAGGCGCATTCAGTCTTACGAAGTGACTTGAAAACGCTGCTCGATGGTGACCATCGGGCTCGCCAACCAGTCGCATCTCGCGGACGAGCGTGCTCGCCCGTCACGCCAACATGCGCGTCACCTCGCAGACCTACGCGGGTGCCCCGGACGCGCCCCGCCGTGCGATCTTCGCAAGCTGGCCGACTCCGGGTTCGGCGGATGAGCAGCGACGAGATAGTCGGGGCCTCGTACCAGCGCGTCTGATCGCCCATTTCTCGACGATTCCGCCGTAGCCGCAACTCGCGCCATGATCCCTGGTGGTGGTGCTGCCGCACGATGAGATGGGCCAAGTTGCCGAGCCCGGAAGTCAAGAAGTCGTCGATTCGCGCCAGGGGAGTTGATCACTGGCGCGATCATCATCGCCGCTAGGACGCGAGCAAGAGTAGGTCTTTCGCTAGAACCGCCCGGACTTCTCGGTGCCGCAGAAAGGGCAGACGGCCACCAGCGGAGTCTAGGCTGGCGCCATGAAGATCTTCAATCTCAATGACGACCCCGAGTGGGATCGCACGGAGGAGCGCGAGGGGTGGAGGATCAAGGACGCCTGGGTCGGCGCGCACATCGACGCCGAGCTGATCGGCGCGAGCATGTACGAGGTCGAGCCTGGCGACAAACAGGGGCCGTTCCACACGCACCACGCGAACGAGGAGTGGGTCATCGTCCTCCGTGGGGAGCCCACGCTGCGCACGCACGAGGGCGAGCAGCAGCTACGCGAAGGTG
>JBKPMR010000037.1:0-31982 GCA_046732255.1 Actinomycetota bacterium | reverse complement strand
TTCGTTCCCGGGGTGCGATGGGCGAGTGCGATGCAAGGACGCAGGGAGCCCCGATAGTGGGCTAACTATCGGGGCGACTGAGGACGCCGCAGCGCGCCGCCCAGCGCGGCCCGGGGACACAACTGCTCATTGCGTTAGGCGCTCTAAGCCGCTTCCTCGAGGCCGAATGCCTCGCCGGCCTTCTCCCCCACACCGGTCGATTGCCGCAGCGGCATCTCCCGCAGGAGCCACGTGAGCAGGAACGCGGCGAAGCCCACCGCGGCACCGACGATGAACACCGGCTCGAGCGAGGCGGCGAAGGCGGACACGTAGGTGTCGTGGATCGTCGGCGGCAGGTGGCGTACGACCTCCGGGTTCGCCGTGCTCGGCAGCCGGACGCCCGGGAGCCGCTCGGCGAGATTCGCGGCCAGGCGGTTGGCGAAGATCGCGCCGAAGAGGGCGACACCGATCGAGCCGCCGATCTGGCGGAAGAGCATCGTGCCCGACGTGGCGACGCCCATCAGCCGGTGGTC
Source organism: Actinomycetota bacterium (assembly GCA_046732255.1). Classification (GTDB taxonomy): domain Bacteria; phylum Actinomycetota; class Thermoleophilia; order Gaiellales; family Gaiellaceae; genus DATBLE01. The sequence goes on along the minus strand of JBKPMR010000037.1, from coordinate 31,470 downwards.
GACCGAGTTCTGGACCGCGAGCACGAGCACCTGCATCACCATGCCGATTCCCAGCCCGACGACGAGCATGTAGACGGAAGCCGTCCAGACCGAGCTGCCGACCCCGAGCCGCGACAGCAGCAGGAGCCCGAACGTCATCACGACGGTGCCGACGATCGGGAACACCTTGTAGCGCCCGCGGCGCGAGATCAGCTGACCGCTCGTGATCGACGCGGCGAGGACGCCGAGCATCATCGGCGTGAGCTGAAGCCCGGAGGCGGTCGGGCTCTCGCTCTTCACGATCTGCAGGAAGACGGGCATGTAGACGATCGCGCCGAAGAGCGCGAGGCCGACCGCGAAGCCGATCGCGCTCGAGGCGACGAAGACACGGTTGCGGAACAGCGAGAGCGGCATGATCGGCTCCGCCGCCCGGGATTCGGCAAGCACGAACAGCGGGAGCATCACCGCGGCGATCACGGCCAACGAGACGATCTCCGTCGAGCCCCACGGATAGGTCGTCCCGCCCAGGCTGATCACGAGGATCAAGGCAGAGAGCCCACCCGTGAGCAGCGACGCCCCGAGCCAGTCGATCTTGTGCCGCACCCGCTCGACGGGCGCGTGGAAGACGGCTCCGATCACGACGAGTGCGACTGCGCCGATCGGCAGGTTGACGTAGAAGATCCACCGCCAGGACAGGTTGTCGACGAAGAAGCCGCCGAGCAGCGGGCCGATCACCGTCGCGACGCCGAAGACGGCGCCGAACAAGCCCTGGTAGCGCCCGCGCTCGCGGGGCGGGACGACGTCCCCGATGATCGCGATCGTCGTGATGATCAGGCCGCCGGCGCCGATCCCCTGGAGCGCCCGGAAGCCGATCAGCTCGCCCATGTTCTGGCTCAGCCCGCAGAGCGCCGAGCCGATCAGGAAGATCACGATCGCCGCCTGGAGGACCAGCTTGCGACCGTACAGGTCGCCGAGCTTGCCGTAGAGGGGCCCGGAGACGGTCGACGTCAGCAGGTATGCGGTCACGACCCACGAGAGGTGCTCGATCCCGCCGAGGTCGCCGACGATCGTCGGCAGCGCCGTCGAGACGATCGTCTGATCGAGGGAGGCGAGCAGCAGGACGAGGACGAGAGCGCCGAAGACGACGCGTATGCGCGGCGGTTGCGGAGTCACGCTGCGACCGCCCTGCGCCGGTGGTAGCGCTCGCGGAGCCTGTCGATCGCCCTCTCGAGGCGGCGGCCGGCGAGGGGCGGAACCTCCTGCGGCGTCGCGGCGATCGGACGCATCCCGTCGAGGAGGATGCGCAGGTGCCGGCGCCAGACGTTCGGCGCGACGCCGGCGGTCGCCTCGTGCAGCGGCGCGAACGACCACAGCGTGAGCAGGAGATCGCCGACGGCAAGGTCGTCCCGGACCGCGCGCTGCTCGCGCCCGCGCTGGACAAGCTGCTCGAGCAACGGGAGCACCATCCGCCGGCGCTCGGCGGCCCGCCCGCCGCGGTGGCGGAGAAACAGATCGCGGAGCGGTAGGTTCCGGGCCTGGAGATCGAGCACGCGCTCGAGGAAGGCGACCAGGCCGGCCCAGGCGTCCTCGGCCGTCGCCGCGGCCTGCGCCGCGGCGACGACCTCGTCGATGTGCTCGGCGAAGATCTCCTCGGCGAGCGCCTCGCGGGACGGAAAGTGGCGGTACAGCGTCCCGATCCCGACGCCTGCGCGCCGGGCGACCTCCTCGAGCGACGCATCTGGGCCTTGCTCGGCGAAGACGTCGCGGCCGGCCGCAAGCAGCTTCGCGCGGTTTCTGGCCGCGTCACGACGAAGGGTGCTCACCGCCTCACGCTAGCAAAAACGGAGGGTGCCTCCGTTTATGTCGCGACGCCTAGTAGTTGCCGCCGCCGCAGCCGGCGAGGACGAGCGACGCCACCAGGACGAGTGCGATCGTCAGGAGCGTGATCTGCCGCATGCCACCTCCTTCCATCAGGGGTGGGTACGAGCGGCTCGAGCGGCCGGTTTGGCGCCGGTGCCTAGTCCAGCTCGGTGGCCATCTCGCCGTGCGCCGGCGCCTGCTGGGCCGCGATCCCCGGACGGAGCAGGAAGCCGGCGAGCGCCGCAGCGGAGACCGCGAACGCCGTTCCGACGATGAAGGCCAGGTGGTAGCCGCCGGTCAGTGCGGCGAGTTCGGTCGATCCGGAGTCGCGTAGGTCGCCGGTGCGCCAGTCGGCGAGGCTGGCGAGCACCGCGAGCCCGAGCGCGCCGCCCATCATGAACGCCGTGTTGACAATGCCGGAGGCGAGCCCGGACTGCTCCGGCCTCACGTCGCTCATCGCAGCGAGCAGGACCGGGTTGAACGCCATCCCGGCACCGATCCCGAGCAGGACCATGCACGGCAGGAGGTCGGCGACGAAGTTGCCGTCGACGGGAGCGCGTGCGAGCAGGATCAGCCCTGCAGCCGCGAACCCGAGGCCGGTGACGAGCGGAGGCTTGATCCCGAAGCGCATCACCAGCTTCGCCGAGAGGCCGACGGAGAAGAGGCCCATGATCACGCAGGCGGGCAGGAAGGCCAGTCCGACCTCGAGCGGCTTGTACCCGAGGACCGACTGCATGTAGAGGGCCGAGAGGAAGAACCATGCGAACATCGCCGCCGCCCAGAGCGTCCCGACGACGTTCGAGGCCCAGATGTTGCGGAGCTTCAGGACGGCGAGCGGGATCAGCGGCTCGCGAACGCGACTCTCGACCAGCACGAACACCACGAGCAGCACCGCGGCGGCCGCCAGCAGTCCGAGCGTCTCCGCCGACAGCCAGCCGTTCTTGTTGCCGTTGACGATCGCGTAGACCGCGAGCATCAGCGCGCCGGTCACGGTCACCGCGCCCGCGAGGTCGATCCGCCCGCGCGACTCCGCAGCCTGCGACGGCGGGAGCAGCCTCAGCGTCAGCACGTACACGAGCGCGCCGATCGGGACGTTGACCAGGAAGATCCAGTGCCAGCTGAGCGCGTCGGTCAGAACGCCGCCGAGGAGGACGCCGATGCTGCCGCCGCCGGCCATCACGAAGCCGAAGAAGCCCATCGCCTTCGTCCGCTCGGCCGCCTCGGTGAACAGGGTCATGATCAGCGAGAGGGCGACCGCAGACACGACTGCACCGCCCAGGCCCTGGACCGCACGCGCGCCGACCAGCATCCCCTGGGTGGTTGAAAGCCCGCAGACGACCGAGGCGCCGGTGAAGAGCGCGATCCCGCCCAGGAACAGGCGGCGCTGCCCGTACAGGTCGCCGAGCCGGCCGCCGAGCAGCAGGAAGCCGCCGAAGGTGAGCAGATAGGCGTTTACGACCCACGCCAGCGAGGTTTCGCTGAAGCCGAGGTCATCCCGGATCGACGGGAGCGCGACGTTCACGATCGTGGTGTCCAGCACGATCATCAGGTCGCCGAGGCAGAGGACGATCAGGGCCAACCAACGGGTGCGGTTGTCGGAGATGGTCATGGCGTTTCTTCGGTTCTACCGATACGACGTACCTCTGCGTCGAGAATCATCGGTCACGACGCGATGATTTTCGGCTCCGATCGGAGTCTTGTTTGGCGTGCCGATCTGCCCGGGCTTGATCGTCCTGGACGCGAGCTTGCTCCCGCCCACCGGGGCGACGATCGACCTGCTCGCCCGGCAGCAGCTGGCCGCCCGTCGCCGAGGCCGCCTCCTCCAGCTACGCGGCACGTCGGCCGACCTCGAACGGTTGATCCAGATCGCCGGGCTCGGCGACGTGCTACGGATCGAGCCGGGGCGGAAGGCCGAAGAGCGGGAAGAGCCGCTCGGTGTCGAGGAAGAAGGTCAGCTCCTGGATCGCCCCTTCTGAGAGCTCCAGCACGATCAGCGCCCACGGCTCGTGGCCGCCGCCCGGGCTCGGCTTGTACTGGCCGAAGGCGGGCGAGCCGTTCGCGGAGCCGGCCGGGACCACGCGCGAGCCCTTGCACCCGATGCCGGGGCCGAGCCACCAGGTGAAGATGTCGTCGCGGCCCGAGAGCCAGAGGTCGTACGGCGGCATCGACTGCGTCGCGTCCTCTCGAATCAGCGCCGTCAGCCGGTCGATGTCGTACGCCTCGAAGGCCTCGACGAAACGCGCGAGCAGCTCACGGTCCGCGTCGCTCAGCGCCGGCGCAGGATCGTCGAGGCTCACGTTTGCCGACTCGAGCGTCGCCCGCGCACGCTGCAGGGCGCTGTTCACCGAGGCGACGGTCGTCCCGAGCAGCTCGGCGACCTCGCTCGCCTGCCAGCGCAGGACCTCGCAGAGGATCAGCACCGCGCGCTGGCGCGGCGGCAGATGCTGGAGCGCCGCGACGAAGGCGAGCCTGATCGTCTCGCGCTCGACCAGCGCGTCGGCCGGATCGGGCGTCGGCTCGATCCAGGTCACCTCCGAGCGCTCGTTCAGGTTCTCGACGATCGGTTCGACGGACGGCCCGAGATCCATCGGCCGCGCGCGCCGCTCGCGTCCCTTCAGCAGGTCGAGGCACACGTTCGTCGCGATCCGGTACAGCCACGAGCGCAGAGCAGCCCGACCTTCGAATCGCTCGCGCGCGCGCCACGCGCGCAGCAGCGTCTCCTGGACGGCGTCCTCCGCCTCGAACGGTGAGGCGAGCATCCGGTAGCAGTACGCCGTCAGCTCCCGCCGGTGGGCCTCCAGCTCCTCGAAAGCGGGCACAGCTGTCGCGGACTCCACGGCGGCCATGTTAAGTGCTCACCGTCGTCAGCCGTCGAGGCGGTCGGCACTCTCATTCAGTACTCCCCACGCCTCGGCGGGCGCGAAGCCGAGCCGCGGCCCGCCCGGCGATCCCCACCACGAAGACCGCGACGCCGGCGACAACCGCCGTCCACGGCAGGGTGACGACCAGCACCGCGCAGCCGAGGAGTCCCACCACGTTGAGGATGCGCGGCCAGCGACGGTGCGCCGCGTCCTGCGTGTACGCCGACGCGTTCGCGATCGCGTAGTAGGTGAGGACGCCGAAGGACGAGAAACCGATCGCGCCTCGAAGATCGGTCGTCAGGACGAGCACCGAGACGGCGGCGGCGACGGCCAGCTCCGCGTGGTCGGGGACACGGTACTGCGGATGGACCGAGTCGAGCCATCGGGGGAGATCTCCGTTACGTGCCATCGCCAGCCCCGTCCGCCCTACGCCCGCGACCAGCGCGAGCAGCGCACCGAGACTTGCAACCGCTGCACCGACTCGGACGACCGGCACCGCCCACGCTGCGCCGACCGCGTCCACTGCGTCCGAAAGCGGCTTCGTACTGGCGGCCAGCGCGTCCGGCCCGAGCGCGACGAGCGCGGCAATTCCGACCAGCACGTAGATCCCGATCGCGATCCCGAGCGCAAGAGGGATCGCCCGCGGGATCGTGCGCTCCGGCTCCCGCACCTCCTCGCCGAGCGTGGCAATCCTCGCGTAACCGGCGAAGGCGAAGAACAGCAGCCCGGCCGCCTGGAGAACACCGTAGAGGCCGCCGGTTCCCCACGAGCTCAGCGCCTCCCGCCCGTAGCCCTGGTCGTGATCGACCGCGATCGTGCAGACCACCACCAGCAAGGCGGCGATCGAGAGCGCCACCAGCACACGTGCGATCTCCGCGGTCTTGGAGATCCCGCGGTAGTTCGCGGCGGTCAAGGCGAGAACTGCCGCGAGCGCCACCAGCCGCACGGCCCAGTCGGAGCCGCCCACCGCGTAGGACGCGAACGTGAGCGCCATCGCCGCGCAGGAGGCCGTCTTCCCGACCACGAACCCCCAACCGGCGGCGAACCCCCACCACTCGCCGAGCCGCTCGCGCCCGTAGACGTACGTGCCGCCGGAGGTCGGGTACTGCGCAGCGAGCTGCGCCGAGGCGACGGCGTTGCAGTACGCGACCGCCGCCGCCAGGGCCAGGCCGATTAGCAGCCCGGTCCCTGCGGCGCGCGCCGCGGGAGCGAAGGCGGAGAAGACACCCGCGCCGATCATCGAGCCGAGCCCGATGACGACGGCGTCACCGGTCCCGAGGCGGCGGGTGAGCGCCGCCGTGGTCACATCGCGTCCGCGACGCGCTTCGCGGCGGCCTCGAGCTCGGCGTCCGAGACGTTGGGCAGCACGTCCTCCCACAGCGGGAGCATCATCCCCGACGCGTCGACCATCCCGAGCGGGCGCGGCAGGAACCAGACGTGGAAGTGCGCGCCGCAGTCGCCCCGCGCTCAGGCGACCGAGCCTGAGCGCACGGGCAAGAAGGCGTCGCCGTGCTTCCTGCTCGCCAGCCAGACCGGCCCGGGCAGGCTGCCGCCCACCGGGGCGTGCAGCGTCCAGTTGTCGTCGGACCACAACGCGCCCGTCGTCGCACCCGAGCAGATCGCACAGGGCGGCCCGCCCGGCTCGCCGCGGCGCGGCGGCTCGGGAACGACCTGCTCCTACGGCTCGCGCGGGACGAGCGGTTCGCGGTACGGCAGCGTCATCGCGTTGTTCATCGTGTCCCCTTTCCTTTCTTGCGCTCAGGCCCGGCGATCCCGTGCAGCACGGCGTCGACGATGCGCGTGCGCGCCCGCTCCGCCGGCCACTCGTGACGTCCGCGGAGGTGGACGTACGGCCACGCGACCCCGTTGAATGCGAGATCCGCCGTCTCGACTACGTCCGCAACGTCCGGCAGCGATCCGTCCTCGACTCCCTCGCGGAGGAACCGGATGAACGGGTGCAGGTAGTCGGGCGGCTGCCCGGGCCCGGTCTCCTGGTGGAACGCCTCGTCGGTGGCCAGCATCAGCGGCAGGTGGCGGTCGAGCAGCTCGCAGAGCCGCTCGAGGCCCAGCGCCAGCCGCTCGCGGCCGGTCCCGCCCGAGGTCAGAACCGGGTACATGGTCTCGCGGAAGTCCGCCGCCAGCTCCCCGACAAGCGCCTGGATCAGGACCTGCCGGGTCAGGCCCTGGCGCCAGAGCGTCGACCGCGCACGGCCGGCGACCTCGGCGACCCGCTCGAGCGTGAGACCGGCGAACCCCCGCTCCCGCAGAACCTCGATCGTCGCCCGGCGCAGCACCTCGTCCACCGCCGGTCTCTGCATCGCCCTCGTCTCACTCATGCATCAGGAGTGTTGCATAGCCGCAGCAGCGTTGCCAACACTGCACCCTTGGCGTTGACGACTCTCGCCGCCGCTCGCACACTTGGTCGGGATGGTCGAGTGGGCAGGCATTCGCGAGCCGGCTGCGCCGGCTCTTCTCGCTCCGGGCCGCACACTGCTCTCGTACGGAGGCCTTCGGGAGTTCGTCGCCGGCACCGCCGGTGGGCTCCGCGCCCACGGGCTCGGCCCGGACAGCCGCGTCGCGCTGGTGGTCGAGAACGGCCCGGAAGCCGCCACCGCCTTCCTCTCGATCGGCCGGGCGGCGGGCGTCGCGCCGCTCAACCCCTCGTACCGCGAGGCGGAGCTGGCGTTCTCCCTCGACGACGTCGGCGCCGCGGCGCTCGTAATCGCGTCGACGGTCGACTCGCCCGCGCGCGCAGTCGCCGCCGAGCGCGGGATCGAGGTGATCGAACTCGACGTCGACCCAGCCGAACCGGCCGGCGTCTTCAGCCTCGAGGGCGTTCCTACGACCGCGGCGGTCGCAGTGGAGCCAGACCCGGACGACATCGCGCTCCTCCTGCACACCTCCGGCACCACGTCCCGGCCGAAGCTCGTGCCGCTGACGCACGGCCGCCTCGCCGCGTCGGCCCGGAGCGTCGCCGAGACGCTCCAGCTCGACTCGACCGATCGCTGCCTCAACGTCATGCCGCTGTTCCACATCCACGGCCTCGTCGCCGCCCTGCTCGGCTCGCTGACGGCGAGGGCGTCGGTCGCGTGCACGCCTGGGTTCCACCAGATTCGGTTCTTCGAGTGGCTGGACGAGCTCGCACCCACCTGGTACACGGCTGTCCCGACCATGCACGCGGCGGTGCTCGGCCGGGCCGAGGATCACGCCGCGACCATCGCGCGCAGCCGGCTGCGGCTGATCCGATCGTCATCGGCTTCCCTCCCGGTCCCTGTCCTGGAGGGGCTCGAGACCACGTTCGGCGTGCCCGTGATCGAGGCGTACGGGATGACCGAGGCCGCCCACCAGATGGCGTCCAACCCGCTGCCCCCCGGCGTGCGCAAGCCGGGGTCGGTCGGCCGGGCGACGGGTCTCGAGATCGCGATCCTCGATGAGGCCGGCGCCGCGCTGGCGGCGGGCGAGATCGGTGAGGTGGCGATCCGCGGCCCGAACGTCTTCTCCGGCTACGAGGCGAACCCCGATGCGAACGCCGCCGCCTTCACGAACGGCTGGTTCCGGACCGGCGACGAAGGTTTCCTCGACGGGGACGGGTACCTGACGCTGCGAGGGCGGATCAAGGAGATCATCAACCGCGGCGGCGAGAAGATCTCGCCGCTCGAGGTCGACGACGCGCTGCTTCGGCACCACGCCGTGGAGCAGGCCGTGACCTTCCCGATCGCCGATCCACGCCTCGGCGAGGAGGTCGCAGCCGCCGTCGTGCTCGCCCCGGACTCACCGGCCGACGAGCGGTCGCTCCAGGACTTCGTCGCCGCTCAGCTCGCTCCGTTCAAGGTGCCCCGTCGGATCGTCGTCGTCGACCAGATCCCCAAGGGGCCGACCGGGAAGATCCAGCGAATCGGCCTGGCCGAGCGCCTCGGTACGGCCGAACCGGCCGCCGCCGATCCCGAACGGCTCCCGTCCGCGTTTCTGGAGCCGGAGCTGGTCGGGATCTGGAAGGACGTGCTTGGGCGGCGAGACGTCGGCGTGGGCGACGACTTCTTCGCCCTCGGCGGCGACTCGATCCTGGGTGCGGAGGCGGTCGCGCGCATCCGGAACCTCGTCGGCGATCCGGATCTCCCGCTGGCGTCGATCGTGCGGGCACCGACCCCGGCCGCAATGGCCCGCGAGATCTTCGAACACGTCGGCAGCGGGTCATGGGGAGCGATCCCGCTACGCCCGTCCGGGAGCCGCCCGCCGCTCTTCCTGGTGCACGGCGCCGACGGCGACGTGCTCGCGTTCGCGGTGCTGGCGCGACGGCTCGGGGCGGACCAGCCGACGTACGGGCTCCGCGCCCGCGGGATCGACGACGGCGCGAGCCCGCACGCCTCGCTGGCCGAGATGGGAACGGACTATGTCTCGGCGATCCGCGATGTGCAGCCGCGCGGGCCGTACCTGCTCGGCGGGTACTGCATGGGCGCTCCGGTCGCGGTCGAGATGGCACGTCAGTTGGAGAGCGCGGGCGAGGACGTGGCGATCCTCGTCCTGCTCGATCCCCGCTTCAGGAAGCCGAACGGGCTCCGGTACCGCGCGTGGCGGGCGCGCCGCAGCGCCGGGCTGGCCCTGGAACGCACGCGCCGGTCTGTCGGGCTCGCCTGGCAGCGGGCACGAGAGCGGCAGCTCGTACCCGCGTTCAACCGTCGAGTCCGCAGCATGCTCGCGAAGCCGCTGGAGGTGCCGGAGGTCTCGAAGTCGCTCGCTCGGATCCGCGAGGACGACCCCGTCCAGCCGTTCGACTTCCCGGCAGCCGTTGTCGTCTCGGACGAGTTCTGCAGAGCGATCCTGCCCCAGTGGTACCTCGCGTCGGTCGTCCGGAGTCCGTGGCGCTGGAGCCGACTACCGGGGGAGCACCGAAGGCTCCTGCTGCCGCCGAACGTGGATGTGGTGGCGGCCGAGATCGAGGCCGCGATCGACGCTGCGGTGGATTCGTCCGCGGCCGCCTAGCGTGGCTCCCGCCTAGGAGTCGATCGTCGTGCCGCCCTCCGGGCCACGGGAAGGGCAAGACCTACCTGGCGCCTGAACCCGTTCACGAGCGGTTCATCTCACGATGCCAGCCTGGGGTTCGTCCGAACACGAGATCGGAGGGCTCATGGCTTCGAAGCGTCGAAGGCACGGGAAGGCGTTGATGACGGCGGCGTCGATGCTCGTCACCGCGTCGATCGTCTCGACCGCGACGGGTGCGCGGCCGACGCCGCCGAGCTGGACTCTGCACGGCTCGTACTCGCCGGTGATCAACCCGGCGAACTTCGTCAGCGGAATCGACAACCGCTACTTCCCCCTCAAGCCCGGCACCGGCTTCCACTTCCGCGGCTTCAAAGACGCAGCCGCGCAGACCGACGACATGGTGGTGACGAACCAGGTCAAGGTCGTGCTCGGCGTCAAGTGCACCGTCGTCAAGGACATGGTCTCTGAAGGCGGGAAGCCGATCGAGCGGACCTTCGACTGGTACGCCCAGGACAAGCACGGCAACGTCTGGTACATGGGCGAGGACTCGCTCGAGCTGAAGAACGGCCGCTTCGTCCGGGCCGACGACTCGTGGGAGGCAGGCGTCGACGCAGCCAAGCCGGGCATCATCATGGAGGCGAATCCGCGGCCCGGCGACGTCTACCGGCAGGAGTACTACCCGTCCGGCGGAGCGCTCGACCAGGCTCGTGTGCTCGGAAGAACAGGAACGGTGCACACCTGGGTCGGCACGTTCGGGCATCCGCTCGTCACCGTCGAGTGGAGCCCGGTGGAGCCGCAGCTGGAGCAGAAGGTGTACGTGGCCGGCATCGGCGAGGTGGCGGAGACCGTCGTGCAGGGCGGACACGAGGGGTTCAAGCTGGTCAGGGTCACCCACTGAGCAGCTGCCGCGCTCGACGTGGTCACGCCGGTCGCGGCGTGAACGGTCGCAGCTCGTCGTCGCCCGGCTGGACGATGCCGACATGCGATTCCGGCACGTCGTTCCAGGCACCCGGCAGGTCGCCCAGCGGCTCCGACACGATCACCCGGGTCTCGTCCGAAAGGCCCGCGAGTTCCTCGATGTCTGGGTAGTGCACCTTCAGCGCGTCCATGCGCGTGCTGAAGTAGAGCGAGCGCGAATCGTGCTCGCTCGAGTACCGGAACGCCCAGATGGTTCGGCCGTCGCTCGTCGCGATCGTCATCTGGATCGGCTGGTCGACGCCGTTCCGTTGTCCCGTCTGCTCGACGAAGCCGACCATCCGCTCGACCGCCGTGACCGGATCGTCCTGGAGCCCGAAGGTGAGCGCGAGATAGAACATCAGCTCCGAGTCGGTCGTGCCCTCGATCGACAGGAACAGCGAGTCGTCGACGGCGAGCACGAGCTCGCGCCTGAGACGTGCGAACTCGCGGATGAGGCCGTTGTGCATCCAGAGCCAGCGGCCGTACCGGAACGGATGCGTGTTGGTCTCCTGGATCGCAGTTCCGGTCGACGCGCGAATGTGCGCGAAGAAGAGCGGCGATTCGATCCCCGCCGCGAGCTCACGCAGGTTGCGGTCGTTCCAGGCCGGGTGCGTGCTCCTGTACAGCCTCGGCGGCCGGTCGCCCCCGTCCTCGTACCATCCGACGCCGAAGCCGTCGCCGTTCGTCGGCGTCGCACCCTGCCGGGCGTGCAGGCTCTGGTCGATCAGCGACCGATCGCGCTTGACGAGGAGCTCCTCGAGGCGGATCGCGGACCCCGAATAGGCGAGCCAGCGGCACATGCCGCAATCCTTCCCGACCGGCGTACCCGCCGCCAGGAGGAGGCTCGGGCCGCGATTGCGGGCAGTGCGGAAAGGGGAAGACGAAACGTTCTGACGACCGGACGAATCTGGGCTCTGCTCGTTGTGATGCTGGTCGTCGCCGGGTGTGGAGCGGGCGGGAACAAGCTCGCCGTCGGCGTGGTCGACGACGCCGCGCGGTCCGGCGACACGGCCGGCTTCGTCGACGAGCTGACCCGATCCGGCTTCGACGCGCTTGCCGTCTCCAGCATCTGGGAACCAGGCGAGACCGCGCCGGACGCCCGCGAGACGGCGGTGCTCCGGCGGGTCGCGGAGGCCGCCGACGCCGCCGGTGTCCGCCTCTTCGTGATCGTCTACCACCCCGGCTCGGCCACGACGCCGCTGATGGCCGACGCGCGGACGGACTTTGCGGCGTATGCCGCCGCCCTCGCCGCCGAGCTCTCGACGGTCCGCGACCTGATCATCGGCAACGAGCCGAACCTCAACCGGTTCTGGCTCCCCCAGTTCGGCCCCGGCGGAAGGATCGTTTCCGCAGCCGCCTACCTCGAGCTGCTGGCCGCGACCTACGACGCCGTCAAGCACGCCCGGGACGACGTCCACATCTGGGGCGGCACGACGGCGCCGCGCGGCTCCGATCGGCCGGGAGCAGCCCGCGCGACGACGTCCCCGACTGCGTTCATCCGGGCGCTCGGCGCCGCCTACCGGCAGAGCGGCCGAGACCGGCCGGTCATGGACGGATTCGTCCATCACCCGTATCCGGAGTCCGCGAACGTGCCGATCGACCTGCGCCACCCACGCGTGAAGACGATCGGCCTCGCCGACCACGGCAAGCTCGTGAAGCTCCTCGGCACCGCCTTCGACGGCACCGCCCAGGAGGGAAGCGACCTCCCGATCCTCTACGGCGAGATCGGCGTCGAGACCGCGATCCCGTCCGCCAAGCAGGGGCTCTACAGCGGCAGCGAGATCACGCCGACCACGTCCGAGCAGCAACAGGCAGCCGCCTACCGCCGCACGCTCGAGCTCGCCGCCTGCCAGCCGAACGTCGCCGGCGTGCTCTTCTTCCACCTCCAGGACGAGCCGTCGTTGACCGGGTGGCAGTCAGGCGTCCGCTACGCCGACGGCACGGCCAAACAGAGCCTCGGCCCAGTCCGTACCGCAGCACAGGAAGCCGTGAAGGGCGACCTCGGCACTCGGTGCTGAGGACGTAGTCGCGTCATGGGTTGTCGACGACGCTCTTCGCATCGACGATGCTCGCGCGTGCGTCCTGGACGTCGGCGATCGCCCGACCGACCGCCTTGTCGAACCGGCGCTGGGTCTTTGCATCCACGCCACCAGTCTGAGATGCCTCTAGTAGTGCCTGGGCCTTCTGGAGTGCGAGGTCCGCCTCGTCGAGGCGGGGGTCGGCGGCCCGTGCGATGCCGATTCCGAGCCCGACCGCCAACGCCGCCAGTACTGCGGCGCCGATCAACATGTAACGGGGCACTCGGTTAGTCCGTGTCGCGTTCGTCATCATGTGCTCCTTCTCTAGGGCAGGACAGTCGCGAAGGCCTGGGCGATCGCCCCGTAGCCGGTCGCGTTCGCGTGGATGTCGCCGGCCGTGCAGAACCATGTCCAGGCGCACTCGCGCAGCACGTCGAGCGGCGTTCCGTTCACGAGCGTGGTGTCGGTGACCGAGAAGGCGGACTCGACGTCGGCGACGGGATCGCCGTCCGCCGCGTAGACGCTCTCGAGCTGGTCGTTGAAGGCTGTCACACCCGCGATCTCGGCCTGCAGGGCGGGCAGACCGCCCTGCGACCAGGCCTGAGGCAGGAACGGGTCGTAGTAGTTCATGCCGACGATCGGGACGTCCGGTCCGGCCGCATCCCGGAGCTGCACCAGGATCGACGCCAGGTTCGCCTGAATCAGAGGCACCGGGACGCCGGCGAAGACGTCGTTCGCACCGATGTCGATCGTCACGAACGCGACTGCGCGCTTGTGGGCATGGAGAAAGTTGAGCGCCTCCGCGAGCTGTGACCCATGCGGGAAGCGGCAGAAGAAGTGGTCGCCGCGGCCCTCGTACGGGAACGGATCGCTCATGCTTCCCGTCGTCTCGCCGCCACAGCCCAGCTTGACCAACCGGAGTTGCGGGATCTCAGTCTGTTCCATGACGAGCAGCTGGTCTGTAACCCTCGGGGCCGAAGTTCTCGCCGGGCGGCAGCGTCGGCTCGAAGCCGGCTGCGAGGGAGTCGCCGAGCGACAGGTAGTACCGGACCCCGTTGTCTGCCGCCGCAGGCGACGCGACGAAGGAAGCCAGCGCGGCGAACAGGACTGCCAGCCTGACGAGCATCGATCCTCGCATCTCGATCCTTCCGAGCAGATCGTCGCGCTTCGGTGTCACCCGACCGTCACCGCCGTGTCAAAGCTGCCGCAGCCGACCAAAAAAAGGCCTGGTGTCCAGGGCCTTTCCGAGTAGCGGGGGCAGGATTTGAACCTGCGACACTCCGGGTTATGAGTCGCCTCGATTGCGTACACGCGTTCCGTCGTATTCCGCCTAAACGCAGTCTGGGAGCCAGATTCGCCCTTGGCAGTTGCATTTAGGCGGAACACGGTGACATCGCTGCGGAAGCCCGATGCTTGCAGAACGCTTGCAACAAGGGGCCGAGCGGGCCAGCCGCTCGAGCCGTCCATTCTCATGGCCGCCTAGGCGATCAGCGGGCCGCAGCCTCGACCAGCCCGAGGATGAGCGTCCCGACAGCTGCGAAGAAGACGATGAGGTCGAGGATCGCAATCCAGGGCGTCCATTCGCTCTCGCCAGCACGTTCGACGTCGTGGAGGTGTTCCACTTTGTGGAGCGCTGTCGGCCACGTGGCCCTGTCGTCCAGGTTCGTCCTGCGCCGTCGGACCCGCGACGTCGGCGTACCGGGAGCACGAGCAGCTGGACTCACCGTCCAGGCGCAAACTGCGGCGGCACTCCAGCACCACCGGCCGTGACGATCGAGCCGTCGCCTCCAAGGCATGTGAAAGGCCCTGGAAACAGAGCCTTTCTCGTTGGGGCACCGACCGCAGTCCTGCGCGGATCTCACTCGGCACGGCCGAAGCTAACGGAGAGGCCCGCCTCCGGCGCCCGGCCGGCCAGCAACACGCGTAGCCCGGCGATGTGCAGGCGGCGAATAGCTCCACCAGATCGGCCCAACGACCTCACATTGCTCCGACAGTAGTCCCGGAGGTCTCTGCGAAAAGGCGAGCACTTCATCGTTGATCTCGGCTGCCGTTCTTGATCGGGGCTGGCAGGAGATCGGGTGGGAGAGCGGCCGGAAACGCGGCGACGATGAAGGCGAAAAGACAGAAGACGCCGAGCGTATGCGCCCAAGCTGAGTCGGCGACGGTGAGGAACCCGATCCCGGCCACGAAGCAAGCGATCGCGAGCCGCGGCAGCAGCCCTGGTGCGAGCGCGGTGAGCAGAGAACGCGCCTGGGCCGGCTGCTCGGCCACGCTCTCGCCACGGCCGAGGCCTCCGCCGAGCACGAGTCGGAAAAGCAGCGCGAGCGAGGGGAAGAGGATCGCCGCTCCCGCGAGCACGGCGACGGTCACAGCCACAAGCGTGTCCCGGCCCGCGGCGGCCTCTCGGACTGTCAGTCCCTCGAGGAAGACCGGCGATTGCGCGAGTGCCCAGCCGGCGATGATCGCGGCGACGGCGAGCGCGGCGGTGTAGCGGGATGCCTCGTAGCGCTTCCACCAGACGAGCGCGAGCGTCGCGCAGCCTGCAACGATCGAGGAGATCAGGCCGATCAGCCCCCTGCCCTCGACGAGACGGTGGTAGAGCGGCTGGGCGTCGGAACGCAGCACGGCCACGCCGGCGAGCGCGATCGCCCCGTTGACGAGACCGGCCGCGAGCGCGCGGGTGCGGAACTTCCGCTCGAGCGTCGGTTCGCCCAGCCGGGCGGCGTCGGCGCAGAGGAAGATGGCGGCGAGGTATGCGGCGGTCGCGACGGCGAGGACGCCGACCAGAAGCGAGGTCGGGTTGAGCCAGCTCGAGAACTGGTCGCCGGCGGCGTTCCCGACTGGGACACGGAGGGAGGCGATTCCGCCGACCACGGTGCCGAGCGCGAACGGCGTCAGGATCGACGAGATTGCAAAAGTCGTGTCGATCGCGCGCCGCTCGCGCATCGTGGACGCGCCGGCGCGGAGGGCGTAGGCGGTGCCGCGGAAGATGATCCCGACCGCGGCGATGAAGAGCGGGATCGAGAGCGTGGAGGCGATCGAGCCGAACGCGCTTGGGTAGGCGGTCCAGACGACGGTCAGCACGAAGATGAGCCAGACGTGGTTCGCCTCCCATACGGGGCCCATTGCCCGGTGAGCGTGATCGCGTATCGAGTCGGCGTCGGGGCCTTTCCCCGCCGTCAGCTGCCACCAGCCGGCGCCGAAGTCGGCTCCCGCAAGCACCGTGTAAAAGGCGAGCCCGATCAGCGCGAAGAGCAGCGGCAGCGCGTAGACATGCACGATCAGGGCTCCTCGTCGGTCACAGATGCCGGATCCAGTGGAGCGCGGGCGAGGCGACGAAGAATCCAGGCAACCGCAAGCGCGAGCGCGAGGTAGACGAGCGCGAGCGTCGCGTAGCCGACCGGGATGCCGCCGGCGCCGGTGACGGCCTCGGAGGTTCGCATCACCCGGTAGACGACCCAAGGTTGGCGCCCGACCTCGGTCGTCACCCAGCCGCAGATCAGCGCGACGACCGAGAGCGGCCCCGCCAGCACAAGCGCACGGTACAACCACCGCGACTCCGGCAGCCGCTTGCGCCGCCAGCGAACCGCGAGAAAGGCGAGGCCGAGCAGGGCGAGCAGCGTTCCGATCCCGACCATCGTCTGAAAGGCGATGCGGACGATGTTGACAGGCGGCCGCTTGTCGGCGGCAACCGAGTCGAGGCCGGCGACGCGCGCGTTTGGGTCGTGGTAGGCGAGCAGGGAAAGCAGGCGGGGGATGGGGATCCCGTACTCGACCCGGCCAGCGCTGTACCAGCCGAGCAGGTGCACGGGCGCCCCCCGTCTCGTCTCGCCGAGCCCTTCGAAGGCAGCGAGCTTGGTCGGCTGTGCACGCGCCACCTCGCGCCCGTTCCAGTCGCCGACGAGCACCTGCACCGGCGCGCAGAGCGCGGCGATGGTGAGCGGGATCGCGAGCGCGGTGCGCTCGTAGCGGCCCCAGCGCCCGCGCAGGCGCGCGACCGCGTAGGCGGCCGCGACGAGGAAGCCGGTGACCATGTAGCCGGCCAGGTACATGTGCACGAGCTCGTGCCAGAAGTAGCTGTTGCCAAAGAGCGCTTGGACGGGATGCACATCGACCGCTTTGCCCTCGCGCATATCGAAGCCGGTCGGGTGGTTCATCCAACCGTTGACCGAAATCACCGTCAGCGAGCCGGTGAAGCCGGCAATCGCGATCGGGATGCCGCTGGCGAAGTGGGCGCGGGGAGAGAGCCGATCCCAGCCGTAGATGTAGATGCCGATGAAGATCGCCTCCATGAAGAAAGAGAAGCCTTCGATCGCGAAGCCAAGACCGAAGACGCTGCCGAAGCTGGCCGTGAAAGCGGGCCACAGAAGGCCCATCTCGAAACTGAGGATCGTCCCAGTGACAACCCCGGCGGCGAACAGGGCCGCCATCACCTTCGTCCAGCGCTTCGCCAGTACCCGGTAGAGCTCGTCGCCGGTGCGCAGGTAGAACCACTCGACAAGCAGCACCAGCGCCGGGAACGCGATCCCGAAGCAGACAAGCGGGATGTGCACGGCGAACGAGAGCGCCTGCATCTGCCTCGCCTGGAGCAGGTAGTCCTGCTGCACCTGAGCCGGCGCGGTGCTCGCCAATAGAACGAGCTGGCTCACGGTCTACGCCTTCGATCGCCCGATCGAGCTCGCACGTCCTCCATGCTGCCGAGTCTTGGAACCAGCCGCGGCGCCCGAAGAATGCGAGCCGTCGACATCGACTACCCCGATACAGACCAGCACGTGGTGTTCGTCGGTCAGCGTCCGGCCGGCCGAGAAATTCCGGCGGCAGATCGAGGCCGGCTAGCTCGGCTTGGCCGGGACGAACCTCTTGACGAAGTCGAGCGCCGTCTGAGCGACCTCGCGCCAGCCGTGGTCGATGGTGAGGGAGTGGCCTCGGTTGGGCATCTTCACGATCTCCGTCACCGCGGGGTTGCGCCTCTGCCGCTTGTAGGCGGCGTTGGCGATCGCCCACGGCACCGTGTGGTCCTTCTCGCCGTCGATGATCAGCAAGGGGCCGCGGTCGGGGTTCTTCGTGTCCACCTTGGCCTCCGTCCGCGGGTTGAGGTTCGCGTTGCCCATCTGGACGAGAGAAATCCCGGAGCCGGCGACGTGGAACGTGTCGTAGAGCTCCTGAGCCTCCTTCTCGTCCAGCGCGTTCGCCCAGCCGTATTTGAACTGGTCGAAGGTGAGCGTGATCGCGCGGCCGCGCGTGAGTGGGTTGACCAGGAACGGACCCACTCCCCTGAGCACCGAGCCCGGCAGAGGCAGAACACCGCGGAAGACTCCGGGGTCGATCGCCACCGTGGCCGCCGAGAGCCCCTGGCCCGCGAGCATCTGCGCCAGCAAGCCCCCGGTCGAGTGCCCGATTATCGCTGGCTTCTTGTCCAAGGCATTGATGATCTCGGTGGTGTGATCGGCGACCTGCTTCAAGGACTTCTTGGCGAGGACTTCCGGCTCCGCCCGGGCCACTTGAACCGTTTCCGGATCGTCCGGCCAGTCCGGCGTCAGCGGCGCGTAGCCGGCCTGCTTGAAGAAGTCCGCCCAGTTGTCCCAGCTGCTCGGCAGCAGCCAGAGACCGTGGATGAAGACGACCGGGGTGTTGCCAGAGGCGTTGGCCGCCTCGATCTCCCGGTTCTCCCGCTCCGAAATGGACGCCATACCGAACTCCTCTCGGTCGCAGTGGAAGCTCACCGACCCTAGCGAACCGACAACGAGCTCATCCACCAGGCACCCGTGATCGTGGGCCCTGAGACGCCGTCGCGCTCGCATACGCCGCAAGCGAATGACGTCCTGCCGCGCGACAGCAGGGATCTCGCCCGAGCACCTCTTCGCGCAAGGATCTGCGCCTCGGGCGCCGAGACGATCGCCCGCGGATGGAGCGCTCATGGAGCCGAGGGGTTGCAACCGGTTGCAACCGGTGGCAATGCGGCAACGTCAAAAACGGCTCAGTGCCGCTACCGCGTCTTGGGCAGACAAAGCAAAAGGCCCCGTTTCCGGGGCCTTTCTCAGTAGCGGGGGCAGGATTTGAACCTGCGACCTCCGGGTTATGAGCCCGGCGAGCTACCTGACTGCTCCACCCCGCGTCGCGAGCGGCAGTATACCACCGTGGACGCGATTTTCTGGACTGCGCTGGGATTTTTCCTCGTCGCGACGGTCGCTGCAGCCGCTTACGTCGGCGTCCGCGCCTGGCGTGCCTGGCAGGCATTCGTGTCGCTGGCGGTGGCCGGCGCGGCGGGTGTCGATCTGCTGATCGCCCGCAGCGAGGCGCTGACCGCGAAGGCCGAGCGGGTCACCGCACGAGCCGAGGAGCTCGAAGCCGCCCTGGCCAGGCTGGAGCGCTCCACGGCCCGCAACCGCGTGCTCGTCGGCGCCGTCGACGAGGCGCTCGACGTCGTCCGCGGCGTGCTCTCGTACGCCCCGAAGAAGTGACGGTGCGCGTCGGCGCCGTCGACCTGGGGACGAACTCCACCCGCCTGCTCGTCGCCGACGTTGAAGACGGGGCCGTCCGCGAGGTCGCGCGCAGCCTGCGGATCACCAGGCTCGGGGAGGAGGTCGACAGGCGGCGGAGGCTGCTGCCGACGGCGGTCGCCCGCGTCCGGAACGTGCTCACCGACTACCGGCGCGAGCTCGACGCGCTCGGCGCCGACCGTACGCTCGCAGTCGCGACCAGCGCGGTGCGCGACGCGGAGAACGGCGAGGCGTTCCTGGGCGAGGTCGAGTGGAGCTACGGCTTCGCCACGCAGCTGCTCTCCGGAGACGAGGAGGCGTCACTCACGTACCGCGGCGTGACCGCCGGCCGGCGGATCGAACCGGACACCCTGATCGTCGACATCGGCGGCGGCTCGACCGAGCTGATCCTCAATGACCGGCACGTGAGCATCGACGTCGGCTGCGTGCGGCTGACCGAGCGCTTCGGCGAGGACGCCGACGCCGCCGGCCGGTACGTCGCCGATGCACTCCCCGACTGGACGGTCGGGGGCGCCATCGGCGTCGCCGGGACGGTCACCTCGCTGGCCGCGCTCGATCTCGGCCTCGTCGACTACGACGCCGAGCGCGTCCACGGACACGTCCTCACCGCTGCCGCGGTCGACGACCAGCTGGGCCGGCTCGCGTCGCTGCCGCTCGCGGAGCGCCGCGAGCTCCCTGGGCTGGAACCCGAACGAGCATCGGTGATCGTCGCGGGAGCGGCGATCCTGCGGGCGGTGCTGCGCCGGTACCGCCTGAGCTCGATCGAGGCGAGCGAGCACGACCTGCTCCACGGCGCGGCGCTCGCAGCCGCCGAGCTACCGGCCGGAGACGAGGACGCGGTGCCGCCGGGCGCGTACACGTGTTGCTAGGACGGGCACCAAGTCCGACCGGGACGCCTTCTACATTCAGCCGGTGCGGCGTCCACTCCTCGGCGCGGTCGTTCTCGCCCTGGCGCTGCCCGTCCTGGCCGACGCCGAGCCCTTCGGCGTCACGCTGAACGTCCTCCGGCCGAACATCGTCTTCGGCGATCGCATTGCCTTGCGCGGGGCGGTGACGCCTGCGGCCCCGGGCACGCGAGTCCTGCTCATGCGGCAGGGAAAGGTGCTCGTGCGGGCGCGGACGGATTCGCGCGGACGGTACGTGGTCTGGATGCGGCCCGCGCGGAGCGGCATCTGGCGGGCTCGGCTGGCCGGCGCGAACACGTGGTCCGGGCCGGTCCGGATCCAGGTCTCGCCGCAGCTTCGGATCGACGCGTCGACGGCGGCGGCATTCGTCGGCGCTCCGGTCATCGTCCGTGCCAAGCCGCGCACCTCCGGCCGGGTAACGCTCCTGGTTTTCCGCCTCGGCCGGCCGTTGGCGGAGCTCCAGGTTCCGATCGGGCGGAGAGTCGTCGTGCCGACGGCCGGCGCCGGTCTCTTCGCCCTCCGCGCCCAGCTGGGCACATCGGTCGCCCGCACCCGCGTCACCGCGACGGGCCGCACGCTCTCGGTCGGATCCGACGGGCCCGACGTGGTCGCGCTGCGCAGCCGGCTGGCGGAGCTGCACGTCCACGTCCCCGCTCCGTCGACGACGTTCGGCTCGGAGCTGTACGACAGCGTCGTCGCCTTCCAGAAGGCGCGAGGGCTCGAGCGAACCGGCACCGTCGACGAGGGGACGTGGCGGGCTCTGTCCCAGGACGTCGTCCCGCCGCCGCGCTATCGCGGGCAGGGCACGCACATCGAGGTATCGAAGAGCCGCCAGATCCTGATGATCGTCCGCGACGGCGAGACCGTCTCGTACCTCCCGGTGTCGTCCGGCGCGGGCGGAATCACGCCGGTCGGCGGCTATCGGATCCTCTGGAAGGCGCTCGCGACCACCACCTGGCTCGGCCCGGCGATCCTCTACCGGACGATGACCTTCCACACGCACTACGCGATCCACGGCTTCCCTTCGGTTCCGACGTACCCGGCAAGCCACGGGTGCGTCCGGGTGCCGATCTGGCTCGCGGACTGGCTCTACCAGCAGTCGCCGGTCGGCGAGCGCGTCTACGTCTACGAGTAAGCGGAGCGCAAGCCAGAGCAAGCTCTGGCACGCGCGCAGTTCTCAGCTGGCCGACGGCGGCTCTTCCTCGGCGAGGCGACGCTGGACGACCGACCGGGAGAGGACGCCGACGAGCCGGCCCTGCTCTACGACGGGCGCGCGCTCGAGCTCGGACTCTTCGAGCAGCCGGTAGCCGTCGTCGAGCAGCTGGTCGGCGTCGAGGACGAGCGGCGCCCGGACGACGGCCGTCGAGACCGGGGTCGAGCGGGGATCGAGACCCGCCGCGACGATGTGCTCGACGAGCGAATCGGGCGTGACGAGGCCGAGCAGCGCACCCTCGCCGTCCACGACGAGCACGGCCCGGACGTCCGGGCGGGCCAGGTGCTCGGCGGCCTCCTGCACACTCGCCTCGGACCCGAGCGTCGCCGGATCCGAGAGCATGCCGTCGCGGACGAGGCTCATGGTCGCATCACGGGTAGAGGCCGCGGTCGTTCAGAGCGGCTGCGACCTCGCGGATTCCGGTGACGAGCGCCGCCTGGCGCAGGGTGATGCCGCGCGCCTCCGCGAGCTCCCACACGCGGTCGAAGGCGTCGCCCATCTTGTCTGCGAGCCGGGCGCGGATGTCGTCCCGGTCCCAGAACAGGCGCCCGAGGTCCTGTACCCACTCGAAGTACGAGACGGTGACGCCGCCCGCGTTCGTGAGGATGTCGGGCAGCACCTGAACGCCGCGCTCGGCGAAGATCGCGTCCGCCTCGAGCGTCGTCGGGCCGTTCGCCCCCTCGGCGATCATCCGCGCCTTGACGCGCGGCGCGTTCTCGCCGGTCACCTGCTCCTCGAGCGCGGCGAGGACGAGGATGTCGCAGGGAAGCTCGAGCAGCTCCTCGTTAGTCACGTGCTCGCCCTCGCGGTCGGCGAGTGACGCGTGCCCGTGCTCAAGCGCGTTCACGTACAGCGAGGGGATGTCGAGCCCGGACTCGTCGTAGACGCCGCCGGACACGTCGGAGACGGCGATCACCCGTGCGCAACGGTCGTACAGTTCGTGGGCGGCGACCGCGCCGACCTTGCCGAACCCCTGGACGACGCAGCGCCGACCGGCCAGGTCCCAGCCGAGTCGGCTGCACGCCCGTTCGACGACCATGACCACGCCCGCGCCGGTCGCCTCCGCGCGGAAGACCGAGCCGCCGATCGAGATCGGCTTGCCGGTGACGATCTCGGGAACGGCATGGCCGACCTGCATCGAGTACGTGTCCATCATCCAGGCCATCGTCTGCTCGTCCGTCGCCATGTCCGGTGCCGGGATGTCCTCCTGAGGTCCGATCACCGGCAGGAGCTCGGCGGTGAAACGGCGCGTGATCGCCTGGAGCTCGCGCAGCGAGAGCGCGCGCGGGTCGCAACGGATGCCGCCCTTGGCGCCGCCGTACGGGAGCCGGAGGAGGGCGCACTTCCAGGTCATCCACATCGAGAGGGCCGCGCACTCTCCGAGCGAGACGTGCGGGTCGTAGCGAACGCCCCCCTTGGTCGGCCCCAGCACGCTCGAGTGCTGCACCCGGTAGCCCGGGAACACGGCCCGGCGGCCGTCGTCGAGCTTGATCGGAACCGACACGATCAGCGACCGCTCCGGGAAGCTCAGGCGCTCCACGATCGCGTCGCTGACCTCTGCGTACGGTACCGCCTGCTCGAACTGTGCGATCGCCTGGTGAAAGAGCGGTGTCTCCCACTCGAGCGGGGCGTACTCCTCGGTCACCTCGTCCACGCGCGACACGCAGGCGAGTGTAAGCGTTGGGGACGGGATTCATCCTGTCCCCAACACCGTCTCGGCGCTCAAGGAACGGATCGCAGGAGCCGATCTTCTGCCTGTCGAACGAAAGGTTCCCCCCAGATGACCAGGTCACTCAAGCTGAGCGCGTTCGTCACGCTCGTCGCCTACGTGAGCGGCGCGGCGGCGCTCCTCTGGCGCCGCTAACCCACTCGCTTTTCGCGGCCGGCTGCGTCAGACTCGCGCCGTGACCGCTGCGATCATCATCGTCGCCGTCGTCGCGGCGCTCCTCGTCCTCTGGGCGGTGACGGCGATCAAGATCGTGCGCGAGTACCAGCGGATCGTCGTCTTCCGTGTCGGCCGCTGTATCGGCGCGAAAGGCCCCGGGATCATCGCCCTGATCCCGATCATCGACAGGGCTGTCTGGGTCGACCTGCGCGAACAGTACCTGGAGATCCCGCAGCAGAGCGGGATCACGAAAGACAACGCGCCGATTTCGATCGACTTCATCGTCTTCAACCGCGTCGTCGACCCCGTCGACTCCGTGGTCAAGGTCCAGGACTTCGAGGGCGCGGCCGAGAACATCGCCTCGACGACGTTGCGGAGCGTGGTCGGCGACATGGCACTCGACGACGTCCTGTCGAAGCGCGAGGAGATGAACATGATGCTCCGCACGAAGCTCGACGAGGTAACCGAGCGCTGGGGCGTCAAGGTCACGAACGTCGAGGTGCGCGAGATCATCCCGCCCCCGGGCGTGCAGGAGGCGATGACGCGGCAGATGTCGGCCGAGCGGACGCGCCGTGCGGTCGTTACGGAGGCAGAAGGGTCGAAGCAGGCGGCAGTCACCGTCGCGGAAGGCGAGAAGCAGGCGGCGATCCTCACTGCCGAAGGCGAACGCCAGGCGGCGATCCTCCGCGCCGAGGGCTTCTCGCTCGCGCTGTCGAAGATCTTCGACGTCGCGCAGACCATCGACGCGAACACGATGACCCTCCAGTATCTCGACGCGCTCAAGCAGATCGGCACCTCGCCGGCGACGAAGCTGCTCGTGCCGATGGAGCTGACCGGGATGCTCTCGCAGGTGATCGGGCTCGCGGAGCAATCCCTCCGCAAGGGCGACGGCCGAACCGCTAGCTAGCGCGCTTCTTCCATCCGCCCTTCCCGAACAGGCGGCGGAGGCGGTCGCGGAGCGACGGCCCGGTTGCTTCGGCCGGATCGACCCCGAAGACCGGAGGCCCGCCTGCCGGCACGGGTAGCTGCCTCGCCTGCTCGGGCGTGAGCGTGGTGATCACACAGCGCTCGTAGATCCGGTCGACCTGGTCGGCGTCGACGAAACGGAGGCCGTCCTGGGTCTGGACCACGATCCCGTCGAAGACGTCCTGCGCCTCGACGTACCGGACGCTCTCGACGGTCCCGATCTGCTCCCAACCCGTGGCGTACACAGGCGTCCCCGCCCCGAGCGCGAGATAGGAGACGGGCGAGCCGCAGTCAGAGGGCTGGTCCGGCACCGGCACAGCCTAATCGGCATCAGCCGGGAGGCCAGCCCCGTCGATTCGCGCGGGTCACGTCGCGAACGACGACCATGCGCTGACCGTCCCACCTGAGCCGACGCTCGCGAACCTTCGCAAAGCAGCAATGCGCGGTCGTGAAGTAGCCGTCCACGCCCTCCCGGACGAGCAATGCGTGATGGTCGAACGAGAAAGTCCCTTCGTCCTGGCTGAGGCGCTTCACGAACGCTTCCCGCAGCCGGTCGCCGTCGCTCGCGTATAGGTGGTACGTCCCGCCTCCCGCGCTCCCGTCGATGGCGAACAGGACCAGGACCTCGGCTCGGCCGTCACCCGAGGCGTCGCCGACCGTGACGGCGTATCCGTCCACGCCCGATTCGTTGTCGACCGCAGACTCTCGGGTGAAGACTCGACGCCAGACTGCGGCTCTGTCACCGACGAGCTGCCAGATCGCAACACCATGTCGCTGCCAAACGGCGGCGCCGTACGAGGTCAAGCGTGCGCGATCCCAGGTCACGACCAACTGCCGCGGCCAACGCAGGACGTAGTTCGCGGTCTCGAGGTTGGCGTCTGCCGGCACGGCATGCGAGAGCGTGACCTGACGCGGGTCGGTGGAGCCCTGGAGGAGCGTCGGAATCGGCGCCGGTCGCCGACCCGCGGTCCTCAACCCGTTCTCGAGCGCGAAGACGGTCGTCGTCTTGACCTGTGGCGATCGCCCTCGGGCGCTGAAACCGATCCCGATCCCGGCCGCAAGCGCGAGGGCGCACACAGCTCCGATCGCGAGGAACCGAGGCGTGCCCCTCACCGCCGCCGGCGCTTGGACCTCCTCATGGCCGGAGTATGGCAACGGATCGGAGCCGGCGAGCCGCAGTCAGTCGTCTGCTCCGGCGCCGCAAAGCCGTCCCCGAGCCCGCAACGAGGCTCTCCTGGGTTTGCGTCGGCCGTGTACCGGATTAAGCTGAGCCGACCTTGGCGACGCTATGGTGGTAAACACCCCCTCCCCCGAGCGTCTCGCGACTGTGGTCGATGCGGCTGCGGTCAGCGCCCGGCCGATTCGGTCTCTCACCGTCGTGGCGGGACCGACGGCAGTCGGAAAGACCAGACTCCTGAAACTCTTGGCAGCAGACGAACGCCTTCGTGAGCGTCTTCGGGTGCCGAAGGCGCCGGCGGTGAGCCCGAAAGAGTTGTTACGGCTTAGCTCGGCGGGTCCGATCGACGAGCTGATCCTTCACTACGACATCCTCAAACCGCACCACAAAGGACTCCGTTCGCATCTGGCCGATCCCGCCACGACGACACTGAGTTACGCCGAGTCGATTGCTTTCTTGACCCTCAGAACGACGCCTGACCGTCTCGCGGCACAGCTCGATAGTCGGATCTCCGCCCACGAGCAATCGCCGAGGAAGCCCCGGAGATTGCAACAGCTCCGGAGCCTGGCAGCGCACTACCAGGACAATGGATTCGCTGCCGACTGGTACGAGCGCTGGTTCAGATTTGTCGACCTACACCGCCAGGTGACGACCGGCAACCACCTTGTCGAGGCGGACCGCAGCTATCTCCTCACGCCGATTCTGACGTGATGCCGACCGTCTGACACACGCCGCTGTCGCATCCGGACCCGAACGGCCCGCCCGATCTCAGCCCGATCCGGTGAGGTCTGGGAGAACCCCGTCACCGGCGAGCGCGCCACGATCCTGGAGCTTCCGTTCTCCAATCCCGAAGGCTGGCCCACGGCCGAGGTGACCGCACCATTCGGAACCCGCTTTCCGGCGAGCACCGCCATCCCACGGTCGTCGAGCGCCTCACCGTGCTCGAAGGGGAGGTGACCCTGAAGCTGGAACGCGGCTATCGGGGCGACGTACCCACAGCTCTCGCGGACCGTGCTCGCGCCACGCGCGTAGCGGACGAACGAGGGCGGAACCGTCCGGCCGACGTGAGAGGGATCGACCGGACGGTCGGTGCGCCCGGTCGAGTGTGCCTGCCGCGGCCATGGCCCGATCGGGTCAACTTCGCCCTTCCGCTTCGCCCCGGGAAGGCGAAATGAGCGGCCTCGGAGACCTCGGAGGTGCCGGGGACGGGATTCGAACCCGTACGCCCCCGAGGGGACACCTGGTTTTAAGCCAGGCGCGTCTCGCCAGTTTCGCCACCCCGGCCGGGCCAGGATACCGCCGGGATTCAGTCGGGACCGAACGCCCGTCAGGGCCGCGGCGGGCAAGGGCCGAGCCAGACGAGCCTGCTTACGCTGCTCGAGAAGGCATGCGCACTCGCTCCGCGTACCGAGCTCTGGAGACAGTAGTTCGACCTCGTCGCCCAGACGACCCTGGCGCGGATCGGGCCACCGTACGCCCCGCCGATCGCCGCAAGGCGAGCGGTCGTCATACCGGAGTAGCTCTTCCGATGCGTCACCCAGTAGACCTCGGCCGCCGGTCGTGCGTCCAGCACGTTGTGCGCGGCGAGACTCAAGTCAGTGGGACCGGCTGCATGCGCGCTTCCCGCCGCGGCGAGCGTCACGACGACCAGGAGGATGGAGATCCACCGCACGATCCTCCAATCGGCAGCGGCCACAGGCGCCTTGATCCGTCCGCGCCGAACGGGTGAAGCCAGAAGCTACGTCGGCCCGGTGCCCTGCTGGTCGTTCGAGAGCGGCACGCCCTCGGGGCCGTAGCCGCGGTAGGCGTCTCGGAACGTCTCGAACGCCTTCTGGTCGAACCTCGTGCAGGTCGCGAGGTGCCCGACGCCGTAATAGCCGTTCTGGTAATAGCGGTTCGGGTCGCCGGTCCACGCGGTGAGCGCGATCTTGTTCCCGAGACCGGCGATCGGCGTGCCGAACATGCCGTTCGGGCTCTCGTCGTAGAACTTTCGCAGCTGCGCGATCGTTTGCTGCGAGACCTTCGGCCCCCACCAGATGATCACGCCGCCGTGCTCCTCGTTGTGGACGACCTGCCGCGGGTTGACGGGCTGCGTGTAGAAGCCCCAGACCGCCCAGAGGCCGTAGTGCGAGCCGCCGGATGGCGGGAAGGTGCTCCACTTGACCTTCGACGTCAGCGTTGGGACATCGGCGTGGTAGCCGCTGGCGACCTTGTGCACCGGAGACAGGACCGGCTTCGTGACGAACGTACAGCCCGCGGCGGCCATTGCGGAGGCGACCTTCTTGTCGCTGCCCGAGTCGGCGTTGCTGCTCTTCCCGGTGGCGAAGACGGCGACGAGTGCAATCACGACCCCCACGACCGCCGCACCGATCGCTCCGAACAGCAGCTGCCGCTTGCGCGCGGCATCGAGACCCTGACGAGGCGCATGGCGCTGCTTCGGCGCTTGGACCTTGCGCGGAGGCGGAGGAGTGCGGGGCTTCTTGGCCACGGCCGCGCCAGGGTATCAGGCACTCATGAGAGCTTCCTGAGCGAAGAAATCGGCTACCGCGGCCCGATCCGTGGCGATCGGACACGCCGGCAGAGCCTCCAGGAATGCGCGTCCGTAGGGCCGCGACGAGAGGCGCGGATCGAGGATCGCGACCACACCGCGGTCGGCGTGCGAGCGGATCAGCCGACCGAATCCCTGGCGCAACTGGAGGACCGCCGACGGCAACGCGTACTCCCGGAACCAGTCGCCGCCCTGCTCCGCGATCCGTTCACACCGCGCCTCGACCAGCGGATCGCCGGGAGCCGCAAACGGCAGCTTGTCGATCACGAGCAAGGACAGCGACTCGCCGGGGACGTCGACGCCCTGCCAGAACGTCGAGGTGGCGACCAGCACAGAGGCGACCTCGTCGCGGAAGCGCTCGAGCAGCCGCTCGCGCGGCGCCTCTCCTTGCACGAGGATCTCGTACGGGATCCGTCCGCGGATCCCGTCGGCGACCGCCGCGAGCGCCCGGTACGAGTTGGTGAGGACGAGTGCCCTGCCCGCGGAGATCCGGCAGAGGGCCGCGACTTCCTCGACGATGCGGTCGAGGGCTCCGTCGGCCCGGGGATCGGGGAGCTGCCGCGGGAGGTAGAGGAGCGTCTGTGAGCGGAAGTCGTAGGGCGACCCGACCGCGACCTCCCTGGCGTTCCGCCGCAGCCCGATCCGCTCGCGCACGAAGCCGAAGCCGTCACCCGCGGTCAGCGTGGCCGAGACGAGCACGGCGGTCGGCCCGTCGTCCCAGAGGAGCTCCTCCAGCGAGGCACCCACATCGATCGGCGCCCACGCCAGCAGGTCGGGCTCGGCCCAGACGACGCGGTTCTCGTCCGGCTCCAGGCAGGCAGCGGCGTCGGCCGCGAGCCTGAGCGCCCGGGCGGCAACAGCGTCCAGCTCGTCACGGCCTCCTTCCAGCGCAGCCGCGAGCTCGGCCAGGCTCGTCTCCAGCGCGTCGACCGCCTCGGGCGGCACTTCACGCAGCCGCCGGCGACCGGCCGGAGGCGAGACGGCCGCGAGCAGCCTCCGCCCGGCTCCCTCGACCCGGTCGAGCGCCCGCGCCGGCGCGGGGATCGACGCCTCCCG
This sequence comes from Actinomycetota bacterium, assembly GCA_046732255.1. GTDB lineage: Bacteria > Actinomycetota > Thermoleophilia > Gaiellales > Gaiellaceae > DATBLE01. The sequence goes on along the minus strand of JBKPMR010000037.1, from coordinate 2,565 downwards.
GCACGCGCGATCGGCATCCCGGAGCAGGCGGTAGAGAACCGGGCCGCTGATCCGACCTCCGAGCCACGCTGCTGCCGACTCCTCCAGGCGGTGCGCCTCGTCGAAGACGACCGCGTCGTGCTCGGGGAGGACCGCCGGTGCGTCCGTTCGGCTTCGGAGGCCCAGATCGGCGAAGTACAGCGCATGGTTGACGATGATCAGCTCGGCGTGGGAAGCGCGCTCGCGCGCCGCCTCCGAGAAGCACAGTGACGAGAAGACGCAGCGGCGGCCGAGGCAGCGGTCGGAGCCGACGGCGATCTCGGACCACACCGCGTCCGAGGGCTCGACCTCGAGCTCGGCTCGGTCACCCGACGCCGTAGATCCGATCCAGTCGCGCATCGCCTCGAAGGCGGCCGCGTCCTCGGCCCGCGGGAAGAGCTGCCCGCCGAGCAGCTCGAAGCCGTGCAGCGCCTGCCGGCAGAGGTAGTTCTGCCTCCCCTTGAGCACCGCCACCTCGACGTCGCGCCCGAGCGCGGCCGCCGCGATCGGGATGTCATACGCCAGCAGCTGCTGCTGCAGCGCCTTCGTCGCCGTCGAGACGACGACCCGAAGGCCGGAGTCGAGCGCCGGGATCAGGTACGCGAGACTCTTCCCCGTGCCCGTCCCCGCCTCGGCGAGGAGGTGCTCGCCCGACGCGAGCGCCACCTCGACCTCGGCGGCGAGGGCGGCCTGCTCGGCCCGGGGCTCGTACCCGGGGAGGACCTGCTCGAGGCGCCCGCCGGGCCCGAAGAATCCCTCCACGGCGGACAGGGTACGGAGGACCGCGGCCGGAGGAACACCTGTTCGCACCCGGGTGGTGAAAAAGTTCGCAACGTGCGACTTTTTCGCGCTTGACAGGCTTGCCGAGACCGCTGTAGATTCATCGCGTCAGATCCGGTAAGCCTTCGGGCTCGCCGGATCTGGCGTTTTTTGCGCCCAAGACGGATACTCAGGTCCGTCAACCACGAGGACAGGAGACCTCGATGGGCTTCCTCGACAAGTTGCTCGGACGCAAGAAGGACGATGCCGCCGAGAGCACGGAGACCGCACCGGTTTCCGCCCCGCCCGCCGACACGATGCCAACGGGCGAGCAACCGCACGAGCACGACCACGACCACGATCAGCCGCACGAGCACGACGATCAATAGGCGTTAGCCGGCTCCGTCCGACGACGGCGCTACGTTTGGCGGCCCGATGCTGATCGGAGCCTTCATCGTCGGCGCGTTCCTGGGCGGTCTCGCCGCCTGGTTGATCCTGCGAGAGCGAGTCGCGGCCCATCGTCGCGCGGCCGACGAGGTCTCTGCCACCTTCCGCTCGCTGTCGGCCGAAGCGCTCCAGCAGAACTCGGACTCATTTCTGAGCCTCGCCCAGTCCCAGCTCGCGCCGATCGCCTCGACGCTGAAGACGTTCGACGAGAAGACGACCGCGCTCGACCAGGAGCGCCAGCGCGCATACGGGTCGCTCATCCAGCAGGTGCGCTCACTCGCGGAGGGCCAGGAGCGGCTTCGGGCCGAGACCGGAAACCTCCGGACGGCCCTGCGCGCCCCCCACGTCCGCGGGCGGTGGGGCGAGATCCAGCTACGGCGCGTCGTCGAGCTCGCCGGGATGCTGGCGCACTGCGACTTCCAGGAGCAGGCGGCGACGAGGGACGGCGACGGCGCGCTGTTGATCCCCGACCTCGTCGTCAACCTCCCGGGCGGCAAGCACGTGGTCGTCGACGCCAAGGCGCCGCTCGCCGGGTACCTCGACGCGCTCGAGGCCGAGGACGACGCGGCGCGCAAGGGCCACCTCCAGGTACACGCACGTCACGTCCGCGAGCACATCAGCAGGCTGAGCGCCAAGCGGTACTGGCAGCAGTTCGAGCCGGCGCCCGAGTTCGTGATCATGTTCCTGCCCGACGAGACGTACTTCCGGGCCGCCTGCGAAGCAGACTCGAGCCTCTTGGAGCTCGGCCCCGAGTCGGGTGTCCTGCCGTCCTCGCCGACGACGCTGATCGGCCTCTTGAAGGTCTTCGCCTACGCGTGGCAGCAGGAGACGATCGCCGAGGACGCGCGGGAGATCGCCGCCCTCGGACGTGAGCTGTACGAACGATTGGGCGTCTTCGCATCGCATTTCTCGAAGGTCGGCCGGGCATTGGACACCGCCGTCGGCGCCTACAACCAGGCCACCGGCTCGCTCGAGCGGCGTCTGCTCGTCACCGCGCGGAAGTTCGAGCAGCACGGCGCAGCGTCCGGCGACCTCGGTGCGGTCGAGCCGCTCGAGAAGTCGCCGCTTCCTCTAACCGCGGTCGAGCTCACGCGCGCCGAGTCCGTCCAGGCCGAGCTGCTGCCTCCCGCGGCCGACGCGGGACGCTAGCCCTCCTAGATGGCTGACCGGAAAAGATCGTCTGCTCCGGTGCGGGAGCTGGCCCCTCTGGGGCGTGCGCCGAGCCCGGCACCGCTACTGAACAAGTAACGGTGACGGGCTCGGCGCGCGAAGCGGACGCGCCGGTGGAGCGGCCACCGGCCGCGGAACCGGAGCGGGAGCGGCCCAGACGGCCAGATCTCG
>JBKPMR010000036.1:0-8613 GCA_046732255.1 Actinomycetota bacterium | reverse complement strand
TGTGTCTACCGTGCGGAGGTGCTGGAGCCGGCGGAGCCGCTCCAGCACGTGCTCGAGCGCCTTGAGACGGTCTCGGTGGCGCGCCGCCTCCTCGTAGCGGAGGTCCTCGGTCAGGTTGGCGAGGTGCTCGCGGAGGCGGGGCAGCGGCCCATCCTCGAGCAGCTGATCGAGCTCTTCCGGCGTCGCCCGTGCAAGGGCGCGGGCCGCCAGCGCGGCCTGGCGGCGGCTGCCGATGGGACCGAGCTCGGTCGGCGTCTTGGTGACCACGAACTCGTCGCCTCGGCGTCGCAGGTAGACGCACCCGTTGCGCTGTCGGCTGCGGGAGTTGGCGGGCGGTTGCAGCTCCCGGATCAGGCGGAGCTCCTCGAGCGCCGCCTCCAGCTCGGAGCCGAGTACGCGCCACTCGATCCGTTCGAGCGCGAGGAGGGCAGCCTCCACCGAAGGGCGCTGTGATTGGCCCTGGAAGTACGAACGCAGGCGTGCGTGCAGGTCGCGGGCGCGGCCGACGTACAGCACCTGCTCGTTGCAGTCGCGGAAGAGATAGACGCCGGGCCGCGTCGGCGCGCCGCGCATGAGCGGACGCTTGCCGTGCACGCGCCGCTTCCGGGGAGCGGCCAGGGTGCGCAGCTCGGAGACGCGGCGGGCGCCCAGTTCCTGCGCGAGCTCGATCAGGCGGACGAGGACCTGGGCGGTCGCCTCGGCGTCGGGCAACGCCCGGTGGCAGGGGGCGGTCGGCACGCCGAAGAACTGGGCCAGGGAGGCGAGGCTGACCCGGTGCAGGCGGCTTGCGAGCAGGCGGCGGGCGAGCGCCGCCGTACACAGGGGCGGTTCGGCCAGCCTGCGACTCTCGTGCCGGTGCAGCTGCCGCTCGAGGAAGCGCTGGTCGAAGCGGGCGTTGTGCGCGACCAGAGGTGCGTCGCCGGCGAAGGACAGGAAGCGGCCGACAACGGTTCCGACCTGGGGTGCGCCGCGCAGCTCGCGCTCGCGCAGCCCGGTCAGATCGGCGACCGGTTGGGGGAGCGGCACACCAGGATCGACCAGGGACTGGAAGCAGTCGACGACCTCCAGCGCCCGAACGCGGACCGCGCCTAGCTCGCAGATGCGGCTGGTCTGCGCCGAGAGCCCCGTCGTCTCCAGGTCGAAGACGACGAACTCGGCCTCCTCCAGCAACGGGTCCGGGGCGCCCGCGAGCGCGACGGTCGCACCGGTGCAGACGACCCGGCTGTCGCCGGCGCAGACCTCGGCCAGCAGCGTGGGGGCCAGCCCGACCGGGATCGAGCGGCTCGCGAACAGGAGCTTGGCTGCGTCCAGCGCGGGCAGCGACCCCTGCTCCTCCAGCGAGGCCACGAGCCGATCGAGGCCGTCCAGCGCAAGCTGCACTCATCAATCAAAGCGAACATATGTTCGATGTGCAACCATCGACTCCTTGCCCGCCGAGGCGACGATCTTGCATGCCGATGCCGACGCGTTCTTCGCATCGGTCGAGCAGCGCGACGACCCGCGCCTGCGCGGACGGCCGGTGATCGTCGGGGGCGGCGTCGTGCTCGCCGCCAGCTACGAGGCAAAGGCGTACGGCGTCCGGACGGCGATGGGCGGAGGGAAGGCCCGACGGCTCTGCCCGCACGCGGTTGTCGTCCGCCCGCGGATGGCCGCATACGCGGAGGCGAGCCGTGCGCTCTACGACCTCTTCGAGGACACCACCCCGTCGGTCGAGGGCCTCTCGATCGACGAGGCATTCCTCGACGTCCGCGGCATGGAGCGGATCGCAGGCACACCGTGGGAAATCGCCGTCCGCCTCCGCCACCGCGCCCGCGAGCAGCTGGGGCTGCCTCTCACGGTCGGGATCGCCAGCACGAAGCACCTGGCGAAGATCGCCAGCGCGGTCGCGAAGCCGGACGGGCTGCTCCTCGTACCGCCCGGCGACGAGCTCGCCTTCCTCCACCCGCTGCCGATCGAGCGGATCTGGGGGATCGGACCGGCGACCGCCGCCCGGCTGCACCGCATCGGGGTCGCGACCGCCGGCGAGCTCGCCGGCGTGCCGGAGTCCGACCTCGAATTCGTCCTCGGCACGGCCGCGGCCCGCCACCTGCATGCGCTGGCCAACAACTACGACCCACGTCCGGTCCGGCGGCGCCCGCGCCGGCGCTCGATCGGCTCCCAGCACGCCTTCGGCCTGCGGCGGGCATCACCCGCAGAGATCGAGACCGACCTCCTCGCGATCGTCGACCGCGTCAGCCGGCGGCTCCGAGCGGCACGCCGAGTCGGACGCACGGTCGTTCTGCGCCTCCGCTTCGGCGACTACAGCCGCGCGACGCGCTCCCACACCCTCCGGTACCCGACCGCACAGACCCGCCCCATCCTCGGCGCCGCCAGCTCCCTGCTAACGACTGCACAGCCGCTGATCGAGCGCCGGGGCCTCACGCTGATCGGGGTCACGATCGCCAACCTCCAGGACGATCTCCCTCTGCAGCTCTGCCTGCCCTTCGACACCGACAACGCCGAGCTCCTCGACGCCGCACTCGACGAGATCCGCACCCGCTACGGCCCCACTGCGATCACCCGCGGCATCCTCCTCGGACACAGGGCCGCCCCGGACATGCCGCTGCTTCCCGACTAACCGCGGCCGACGTACGGCATCTTCGTCGCCATGACCGTCATGAACTGGACGTTGGCGTCGAGCGGCAGCGTCGCCATGTAGACGATTGCCCGAGCGACATCGTCGACGTCGATCGTCGGCTCGGGGCGGGTCGACCCGTCGGGCTGGAGAGCACCGGCGGTGCGGAACCGCCCGGTCAGATCGGTCGCGGCGTTGCCGATGTCGATCTGGCCGCAGGCGATGTCGTACTCGCGACCGTCGAGCGACGTGGACTTGGTCAGCCCGGTGATCGCGTGCTTGGTCGCCGTGTAGGCAGCCGAGTTGGGACGCGGGACGCTCGCGGAGATCGATCCGTTGTTGATGATCCGCCCGCCGCGCGGGCTCTGGCGCTTCATCATCCGGAACGCGTGCTGCGTGCACAGGAACGCCCCGGTCAGGTTCGTGTCGACCACGGTGCGCCAGTCGTCGACCTCGACCTCTTCCAGGAGGACGGGAGTAGTGCCGACGCCTGCGTTGTTGAACAGCAGGTCGAGCCGGTCGAAACGATCGTCGACCTCGCCGAAGAGCGCGGAGACCGACGCAGGGTCGCGGACGTCACACGTGACCGCCACCGACGGCGGGCCGGCCTCGGCCGCAGCCAGCTCCAGGGGCTCGCGGCGGCGACCGGCGAGGACGACGGCGAAGCCTGCCTCGGACAGTGCGATCGCCGACGCGCGGCCGATGCCGCTGCCGGCGCCCGTGACGACGGCGACCCGGGTCACGACCGGACCGCTCCGACCCGCCCGCCGAGCTCGTCCTCGACGTAGACGCGGATGATCTCGTCGAAGCTCGTCTCCGCCCGGAACCCGAGCGCCTGAGCGCGCTTCGCCTCGAAACGGCCGGGCCAGGTCCGCACGATCCGCTGAGTCCGCTCGTCCGGTTCTCGGCGGATGAGCCGGACGGCCTCGTCGCCCGCGGCGCGGCGCAACGCTTCGATCTGCTCGGCGACGGTTGCCGACACCCCGGGCATCGTGATCGATCGCCGGTCGCCCACGGCCTCGCCGTCGACGTCGGCCGCGCGGACGAGGAAGTCGACCCCCGCGCGCGGCGAGGCGAACCAGTGGCGGATCTCGTCCGGCACGGGCAGGACCGCTTCACGGCCGTTCAAAGGTTCGCGGATGATGCTCGAGAAGAACGACGACGCCGCCAGGTTCGGCTCACCCGGGCGGACGCAAATCGTCGGCAGCCGAATCGCGACACCGTCGACGAACCCGCGCCTGGTGTAGTCCGAGAGCAGCAGCTCGGCGATCGCCTTCTGCGTGCCGTAGCTCGTCAGCGGCACCGTGGCGAAGTCGTCGCCGATCGCCTCCGGATACGGCGGGCCGAAGACGGCGATCGACGAGGTGAAGACCAGCCTCGGCCGGTACCGCGTGCCTGCGGCGCGGACGGCGTCGAGCAGCAGCCGAATCCCGTCCAGGTTGGAGCGGTAGCCCTTCTCGAAATCGGCCTCCGCCTCGCCCGACACGACGGCGGCGAGATGGAAGACGACCTCGGGCAGGCCGGAGACGAGCCCGCGGGCGACCCCGGGCTCGGCCAGATCGGCAACGACGTTCTCGACCTCGAAGCCCGGCGCGACCGCCGAGGGTGTCGGCGCGACGACATCGGCCAGCACCGCGTGTGTGATGCCTTCGCCGGCGAGTGTGCCGTCCCGCGACAGGCGCTCCACGAGCTTGCGGCCGAGCATGCCCGCCGCGCCGATGACCAGGATCCGCACAGTCGCGGACCGTACCGCTTCGGCGCACTCGGCAACTTGACCGGTTCTCGGAGCGCCGCTTATCCTCCCCGGGACAGCCGTCGACCGCACGACACGGCAAACACAGGGGGGCGCCGTGGCATCGGACATCTTCGCGAAGCTCGGCGACATCAAGGGTGAGTCGCTGGACGACAAGCACAAGGACGAGATCGAGGTCCTGAGCTGGTCCTGGGGTATCACGAACCCCCAGAAGGTGACGGGAGGCGGAGGGGGCGCGGGGAAGGCGACTTTCCACGATCTCTCGTTCACGCACAAGGTCGACAAGGCCTCCCCGCTGCTGATGAAAGGCTGCGCTACCGGTCAGCACCTGAAGGAAGCGACGATCACGCATCGCAAGGCGGGCAAGGGTCAGCAGGAGTTCCTGATCATCAAGATGAGCGACGTGCTCATCACCGCCGTGGCGGACGACGACAGCGGCGAAGGCCGTCTCGAGACCGTGAGCCTGGCGTTTGCGAAGGTCGATCTCGAGTACAGGCCGCAGAAGGCCGACGGGTCTCTCGAGGCCGGCATTCACTTCAAGTACGACATCAAGGCCCACAAGGAAGCGTAGTCCGGACGACCGAGCCCTCCGGCGAAGACCGCGCGCTCAGCCTCGACGAGGCGCTGTCGGTCGCGATCGTGCTGCAGCAGAACGAGCAATGGGCGGCCGCCGGCGAGATCTACCGCAGGATCCTCGAAGTCGCGCCCGACCATGCCGACGCGCTGCACTTCTCCGGGGTGCTCGCCCACCAGCAGGAGCGGAGCGAGCAGGCGGTCGCGCTGATCGAGAGAAGTCTCGAGCTCGAGCCGGAGCGCGCGGACTGGTACAGCAATCTCGGGATCGTCCTCCAGGACCGGCTCAGGCTGGACGAGGCGATCGCAGCCTACGAGCATGCGATCGACCTCGAGCCGGATCACGCCAACGCCCACAACAACCTCGGCGTCGTGCTCCGAGCTACGGGGAGATTCGCGCAAGCGGAAGCGGCCTACCGAACGGCGATTCGCATCGATCCCAACCACCTGGACGCGTACAACAATCTCGGCGTCCTGCTGAACGGCCAGAAACGGCAGCGCGAGGCGGCCGTGTGTTTCTCCAAGGTGATCACGCTCAGGCCGAAGCATCCCGAGGCGCGGCGGCTGCTCGCGCTCGCGCACCACACCCTCGGCGAGACGGACAAGGCGGTCGAGATCTTCGAGGACTGGCTTCGGGACGAGCCCGACGATCCGATCGCCCGGCACATGCTGGCGGCGTGCTCCGGCCGTGATGTCCCGCCGCGGGCGTCAGATGCGTACATCGAGAAGACCTTCGACAGCTTCGCCGCCACCTTCGACTCCAAGCTCGCCAAGCTGTCGTATCGAGCGCCGGCGCTGGTGGGCGCGATGCTCGAGGACGCGGACGTCAGGCCGTCGGGAAGCCTCGACGTACTCGATGCCGGCTGTGGCACGGGACTGTGCGGTCCGCTCGTCGCCCCGTACGCACGGCGCCTGGTCGGAGTCGACCTCTCCGAAGGAATGCTCGACCAGGCGCGGGCGAGGGAGGTCTACGACGAGCTGGTCAGGTGCGAGCTGACCGAGTACCTGCGCGACCATCCGGGCGCCTTCGACGTGATCGTCTCGGCCGACACGCTCGTCTACTTCGGCCCGCTCGAGGAGGTCGTCGGGGCTGCCGGGAACGCCTTGCGTGCCCATGGATTGCTCGTCTTCACGGTCGAAGAGCTGCGCGAAGACGGCGAGAGCGGGTTTGCGATCAGCCCCAACGGACGGTACCGCCATGCGCGCGCGTACGTCCAGCGCGTGTTGGCGGATGCGGCTCTGCAACCGGAGATCGTCCCGGCCGAGCTCCGCCTCGAGGCGGGGGAGCCGGTCCCGGGGCTCGTGGTGCGAGGAACGAAACGACCGCGCGGCTAGAAGGCGTGTGACTCGTACTCCGGCAGTCCGCCGAGGCGCAGGCCTGTCGGGTCGAGCTCGAAGCGGAGAAGGGGGTCGTCGTCGGGCCGGTCGCCCTCACTCGGATCGAGGCCGCGGTCGATGCGGTCGCGCTCCCACGCCTCGCTGCCGATCTCGTACTCCCTCACCGTGACCTTGTTACCCGTTCGGCGACGCGTTCTCACATCGGCGGCCCGAAGCGGTGACGAACCGGTGACGGCTGCGTGACGCACCGTCCGGATACTCGGCCGTCCGCACGCCGTCGCCGTCGAAAGGGGGAAGCACTGTGTCGATGTACCGGGAAGATCTCCTCCATGAGTTCCTTCGCTTCAGGCCGTGGCCCAACGGGGATCCGGGGCCGGAGATCTACAGGCTGATCCAGGAAGAGCTCAGCGCGGAGCAGCGGGTGAGCTTCGTCAGCGGTCTGATCGGGATCGAGCTCGCCATGACCGAGGCCCGCCTCGGTGGGTTGAAGCAGCTGCAGCAGACCCTCGGCGGGCGCGCGGCCAAGGGCTAGTCCGGCTCGGCCGGCTTCGTTCAATGCGCGTGGAGGACGGGCGCCCGTCGCCCTACCGCGAGCTCTGCGGCCGCGAGCGCGACACGTCGCGCGCGGTCGTGCTGGTCGGCTTCCAGGAGCAGGGCAACCTCGGCATCGGCTACCTCGCCGCCACCCTCGCCGCCCAGGGCTATCGCGTCGAGGTGGTCGATTTCGAGCAGCCTCTGGAGGTCATCCTCGGCGTGATCGAGGAGACCGATCCGGTGCTGGTCGGCTTCTCGCTGATCTTCCAGTTCTACGTCCACCGGTTCGAGAAGCTGGCCCGCTACCTGAGGCAGAACGGCGTCGACTGCCACTTCACGATGGGCGGGCACTACCCGAGCCTCAGCCCCGAGCAGACGCTCGAGCTCGTCCCGGAGCTCGACAGCGTGGTGCGCTTCGAAGGCGAGCTCACGCTGCTGGAGCTGGTCGACCACCTGGGCCTCGAAGACGACTGGCACTCGATCGACGGCCTGGTCTATCGCGACGGCGGCGAGATCGTCGAGACGCGAATGCGGGCGCTGATCGGCGACCTCGACGAGCTGCCGCATCCGCACCGCATCGCCCAGACACGGAGCATCCTCGGGCGGACATCGGCGCAGCTGCTCGCGAGCCGCGGCTGCGCGCGGACCTGCTCGTTCTGCTCGATCCACATGTTCTACCGAACGGCTCCGGGAAAGGTCGTGCGCACGCGGCGCCCGGCCGAGGTCGCCCGGGAGATGCGGATGCTCTACGACGACCACGGAGCCACCGTGCTGCTCTTCCAGGACGATGACTTCCCGATCTTCGGCCCGGCCTGGCACCGCTGGACGCGCGAGCTCCTCGGCGAGATCGACCGGCAGGACCTGATCGGCCGCGTCCTCTGGAAGATCAACTGCCGGGCCGACGCCGTCGATCCGGAGCTGCTCGGCGAGATGCGGGACGCGGGCCTGTACCTCGTCTACATGGGCCTCGAGTCCGGCAGCAACGAAGGGCTGGAGGTGCTGAACAAGGGAATCACGGTCGAGCAGAACGTCCGGGCCGTCGAGATCCTGAAAGAGCTCGGGATCCTGTTCGACTTCGGCTTCATGATGCTCGACCCGTCGAGCACGTTCGACTCGGTCCTCGAGAACGTTGCGTTCCTGCGCCGCATCGTCGGCGACGGCTCAGCAGCCGCCGAGTTCTGCCGGATGATCCCGTACGACGGGACGCCGATCAAAGACGCGCTCGAGCAGGAGGGGCGGCTGCGCGGGGACGTCATTCATCCGGACTACGACTTCCTCGACCCACGGCTCGAGCGCTTCTACGAGGAGATTTCGCAGGCGCTCCAGGTGACGGGCTGGATCCACGGGCTGAGCGCCCTGTCGCCGCAACTGAAGTTCGCGTGGGCCGAGCTCGCGATCATCGAGCGACTGCTGCCGTGGCTCCCGGGCCTCCAGGACTACCGCGAGACGCTGCGGCGGATCACGGCCGCGAGCAACGCCGTCCTCTGCGACGTGGTCGAGGAGCTCGTCGACGTCTGCCGCGACGGTGCAGCCTCGTCGCCGTCGCGCGATGTGCTGGGAGCGCAATGCCGAGCGTTCGTGAAGGAGCTGGTTTCCGAGCGCGACGCCTACATGCTCCGCAATCAGGCCGCCCTGCTCGACGCCCTCGAGCCGGACGGTGGGCGGGCGGCGGTATCCGTCGGCTAGGCCGGGCGCCGAGAATTCGTCCGCTCTTACCGCGACTTTCGTGCGGGCGACCTCTTGTCCACCGCACGACGATCGCATAGGTTGGCGGTGCACCGAGCACGGAGCGCTTCTAGGT